>CAWHLQ010000036.1:0-13443 GCA_963830195.1 uncultured Actinomycetota bacterium
GGACGCCGTGGTCAATCGTGTCAAGTCCGTCGCTTTCAAGTGGGGTACTTCCGAGCCACATCACTGTCCTCTCTCGGGCTAACGTCGGGCTCCTGCCCCCGCTTGTAGTTCTCCCAGGTGGCAGGAGTCCCGGTAAACCTCAGGGACAGTGAGAATCTGCTGGGGGGCTCCGGCATTGACGCGGTGCTGGCCTGGCTGCGGTTGGCTACGAGGCCGGAGTCGTTCTCGAGCAACGATCTCATCCTCGCTACCAGGCGACCAGGTCGGGGCATTCATCCGGAGATCTTGAAGTGGCTAGGAAAGCAACGTTCGCTTGACCAATTACACGCGATGCACGAACAGCTGAAGGAACCCGCAGCGAACAAGGTTGGGGGTTTCATTGAAGATCTCAAGAGACTCCAGGCTGAGGTGACGACTGGTACCACCACTTCGGCCCTCGAACTTCTGAACGGAAAGATTGGGCTGGGCGCGGTGCTCGCAAGCCTTGATGAAGGACGTCCCGCGGGAGTCCGGGCCGCGCAAATGCAGATGGAGTTCGCAGCCTCATGGCGCTGGCTCAACTCCATACCGAGGCTTCCACTTTCGAGACATGGATGCGCGAGATGCTGTCAATGACTCAGGACGCCGAGGGTGTAGCTCGTCCTCGGTTCACAAGGTGAAGGGGCTTGAGTGGTCTCACGTCATCGTCTTTGACGCAAGCGAAGATGTTTTTTCCGGCACCGACTGAGCATTGACCTTGAAGAGGAACGTCGCGTATTCCACGTTGCGATTACTCGATGCCAAAAGTCACTTCTCATTACGACAGAGCCATCGGCACCGTCGATCTTCCTCTCTGAAATGAAAGCTTCTCGAGAGCCAGCCGTCGGTGCCGAACTCATCTGCCGTCACTCGGAAGTCAGCTCCATTGACACCTTCCGTGAATGGATCTCGAAGGAGTGGTCGTTCGTCGCCCCGACTGCCAAGTTGACCGCCCGTAGTGAAGGCGTCTGTCGGACTTCGCTTCCGATGGAGCGGCTACGACTGCACTGTCGGCGAGGTCAACGGTTACGGTGCGGTCGTGGCCCTGGCCCCAACAACGTCACGGTCGAGTTCGGCGAGCGGGTCACGGTGTTGGGCGACTCGGACCCTGGCCGCTGACGACGGGGCCGGGGCGGCACAACCGGTGAAGCAGAGTCAGAGTGGACTAGTGAGTGCCAGCCCGGGTCTTCGTGACTCATTGAAAAAGTGGCGTCGCGAACAGGCATTAGCTGAGGGTGCTCCTGCGTTCGTCGTGTTCTACGACACAACTCTTGACGAGCTTTGCAAACTATTGCCACAAACCACTTCCGAACTCCGGCGGGTCAAAGGCTTTGGCCCCGTCAAGGTGGAAAAGTACGGGGACTCAGTACTTGCAATCATCTCTGAGAATTTGCTGTAACCGTTACTGACGAGGACGAACGAAACCTGCCATCATCCTTGCGATGTCCTTGACCTCGGCGTTCGTGACAGACACCGATGCCTCGTTGCGCGGTGCCTCGAGAACACCCGACACTTCACCGGTGAGTCCCTTGCCGTGCATAGTGCGCTTAAGGTGAACCCCGCGGGCCAGTGGCGCGCCGAGATCGGAGTCCAGTGTCCCGCGGTGCAAACGACATAGCGGTGGACTCCGTCACTGACGATCGGCGTGCACTCCTCCCGCCGAAGCCCCCGTAAGCAAAATTGTCACCGCACAGCGCTCCGCACTCGCGGATGTTGGCGAGGTATCTGGTGCCGGCCATCTTGGATTCCCTCATCTCCAAGCGAACACCAAGTTCCCTGGCGACTGCGGACAGGAGTGGAGATCGCCGGCGCCCGCCGCGACGAGAACTCGCTCATGGTCGAGGAGAGCGTAGGTGTCGAGCACCCTTGTACGTCGAGTGCAGCCGCGGGACCAGCAGGCCATCTCAGACACCTCGAGAGCAACTAGGCGCGCCGGTAGTTCGCACGTAGGGCATGGACGAAGGATGCCCTCCTCGTGTTCGATATGGCAAGGGAAATGATACCGCCCCAACACGTCCAGCGAGGCTTCCTCTCATCCGAGATGGTACGGCTCAAGTTCAGTCAGGCCTTTTCGGAAACCCCCGATCCGGTCCCATGACGGGCGCACGACGATGACAGGGAGATCGTGCGTCCGATACTCAGTAAGAGCGGCATCCTCTGGCGCGTGGGTAACCACAACCTCGATGACGTAACGTGGCGTCCCATCGCCTCCTCGAACCAGAATGTCCGGCCGGATGGCGTTCGAAAGTGGCCGGTCAACCTCAAATGTGCACTCCGGATCGCGCACAAGGTTGCCCTCCCTTGCCGCGTCACACTGCTCACAGCACAGTCTCAAGGATAAGCCGGAGTCTCGAACCGCGGCGACGATTCCCTGGGAGATGACCCGGATTGCGGTGCGGTGTAATGCGGTCTCACCGCTTGAACACGTTGCACCTGAACGATGCGCGAAGTGGGCTCGACGGTGCTCTCCACTTCGGAGGATGACCGGATCCTCTCGCAGCCCACACAATGTAGACCGAAGGGTGTTCAGTCCCAACTCGGCTGCCTCGGGCTGCCCATACGAGCGTTCCCGCGAGATCTGCTACTGGGTACTTGATGGCAGCGGGCACTTCAATCTCCTCTATGGATACCTTCCTGTCAGGGGTAGGAAGCGCCTGTACATAGACGGCGAGAGGTAGCGGATCGCCGCCACCACGGTGAACCGATCGAACTTCGCGTCGTCACTAATTTGTGGCGACGACCTTCCGGAGTTCGAGCGACGTGTCGAGAGTCGGGGTCAGATGCACGTTGGCCCAGTCGGCAACGCCACGTTCTTGGGCGAAGACGATCACCTGCTGCTCCTTGGAGACCTCATGCAGCAACTCGAGGATCGCCGCGGTGCGTGAAGCGTCGGACTGGACGGTCACGTCGTCGAGGAGTAGCGGGCAGGGTTCCTTGCCCGAGGTGAGGTGCCGCGCCAGTGCGGCCCGCAGCAGGAGGTAGATCTGCTCGGCCGTCCCTTGTGAAAGACGCTCGGCCGAACGCCACCGGCGTGAAGATCCACACACCTTGACCTCGAGAGACTTGATGTCGATGATGGCGCTGGTGTATCGCCCAGCGGTGATGGTCGGTAGCCACTGTTCGAGAGTGGCCGCCAGAACCGGTGCTGAGATCGACGCTGGACCCGGACCTGGGCTTCGGAGAGGAATCGCTGCGTGGTGTTAGCGTCCCGTCAAGACTCTGGAGCCAGCGGAGTTGCTCGACCGCATCGGCCTCTGTCTCTTCTGCTTCTGCCACGCTCGTCAGATCCCTGGCTCGTTCGGTCAGTGCCCCTTCGGCTGAGGCTGCCGTTTCTCCAGCTCCAGTCGCTCTCCGCCGCAATTCGTCCAATTGTCGACTCCGGATTCCTATCCACCAGAGACGCCACCTCGCTCTCGATGAGGCCCTCGGCACGCGTCTTTGCGGCGGCATCGACTGCCCGGTAGGCCTCGTTTGAGCTCATCGAGGTTCCTCCCACCTAACAGGGATTCGAGCTCGGACATTCCGAGCGAGCCACGTCGACGGCTTCGAGGTCGCTTTGGCGACGCTCCTCCCAGGCCTCGAGACCCGCCACCGCTTCTTGTGGCGTTGCGGCACTTAGCCCGCACGCGGCGAGCGCCTGACTTACTTGGCGTTCGGCGGCTCCTTGGGCACTGACCTGATTGGCTAGTGTTTCCTCGGCTCGCGCGCGCTGAGCCAACTGTTCCTCGAGTGCTGGACGTTCCGCCGCCATTTCTGCGAGATTTTCACGCTCTTCACAGGCTTCGATGTATCGAGCGTAGGCGTGCTCCGGTTCGTCGTCGACCGGCTCCGATCGTCCCAAGAGGGCCGATCTGAGTGAAATCAATGCAGTGTCGCGTGCTGTCCGTAGGTTCTGGACTCGCTCAGCGAAGTCACGGCTGCGCTCGGCGAACGTCTCGGCTCGCGAGACCTCGGTCGCCAAGGCACGTAGATGGGCGGGGTCGGCCGGCACTCCGAGGGCGGTGCAACGGGCTTCGGCATCGAACCGGGCCTGGGTGAAGCGGCTGGCCGATTCCCTCTTCGCCGCCACTTGGATCGTCAGTCGCGAGTGTTCGTTACGAGCGCTGACGAGATCGCCATTTTTGCGTGTCGCCATCCCGGCGACGAATACGCACATTCCAATGAGCGCCACGGCTCCAAGTACAGGAGAGCCAACGGCCGCGAGTGTGGCGCCCACGATGACGAGAACGCCACCGACGATCATCAGTAATCGGGCCCGATTTGCTCGAGCTTCGAGGCTGGCAATTCGTCCGCTGGCCTCATCGATCGCGGATAGGTCGGCCAACTCCTCAGTGGTGACACCCATGTCGAGGGTCTGCGCCAACGACAGCAATTCGCCCTGATTGAGCCCCGGGAAGAGCACTCTCGGGGGCCGTCGGCGCGGTCGCTTCAATGGCCTTGAGCTCTGCTGTTAGTCGAGACAACTCGTCGTGGACTGCTCGAACGTCCTCATCGACCGTCAGATCCCCGCTCGGGGTTTCTGGCAACGCCGCGATGCGTGCTTCTAACTCTTGTGTGCTCGGTCCGATCAGTTCGCTGGGCTGGGGGTGCTTGGCCCACGTCTCGAGGGCACGGGCCACTTGATTGCCCAGTGCGTCGGTCTGCGTGAGGGCCGGTGGCCGGGTTTCCCCAAGACGATTCTGCAGTGCTGTCGCGCGGTCGCAACGTGTCGCGAAGTCGTCGGCGAGTTTACGCGCGGCTGCGGCTTCGTGGAGGGCGAGGACGCGCTGAGCCTGCGTCGCGACCACTCGGAGGCGGTCAACTTCCTCTACTGCACGGAGGTACTCGACGTGATCGCTTCGAGCTGCGGCGAGCGAAGCTCTGCCGCGTCGAGCGCGAGAATGGCCCGGCGCATCGGGCGGACACTCCTCGCGTCGTCGCGCCCGACATGGGTCTTCTGAAAGGTCTCGAGGCGAGCGAGGGCTTCGGCGGCGGTCGCATCGACTCCGGCCGTCGAACTGGCGCGCTGGAGGATCTTCTGCATGCCGTCAGCCTCATTCAGCACGCCAAGTAGCTGGGCCTGCTGAATGCACGCGGTGGCCACGAAGGACCGGCGATCCAGGCCAAGCCACACGGCCGCGTCGGGCGAGCCGTCCTCCATAATTTCATTCGAAACGTCCCGCGCGAGCTGCAGGTCGGTGGCCGAGCAGGCGACGTTGCCAGCGAGATCGTGGCGCATCTCAATCCGGCGTCCGTCGTCGAGCGTCAGCAGGCAGGAGACCTCCCACGAGGGGCTGTCCCAGGGCTTGTGGCGGTCCATGAAGGCCTGTTCCCTGACCTCCAGCCGGCCCTTTCGCCGGGTCCGTCCGCACAGGGCGGCATAGATCGCCGCGTGCCAACTTGTCTTCGCCGACTCGTTGTCCCCAACGATCACGGTCATCCCCGGGGCGAAGTTAAGCGACTCACCGACGAGGGGCCCGAATGCGTGGGCGGTAACTGAATCGATCCGCATCAGCGCACCGCGAGATCCTCGTGCGCGGCCAAGGCCCGTAACCCCGTGGTCAACACGCGACGGCGCTCTTCCTCGGTGAGATCAGTAGCGGCCTCGACGTCGCGGACGAACTGCCCGCGCACTGTGGCCTCTTGCGCCAATGCCTCAAGTTCGTAGGCGGCGCGCACTTTGGAGAACCGTGTGCTGAGAGCGTCGAGATGCGGTGCGACGACCGCTGCCGTGAACTCAGTCGGGTCGAGATCGACGCCAGGGGCGACCTCGCCGGTCAGCGTCAGGCGCACGAAGCCTGACTGTGCCGCCAGCGCAGCGCGCACCTTGTCCTGAGCCTGGTTGGTGTGGGTGCTTCCGCTGATGTCCAGTGTGACGTCGGCGACAACCGAGCTTGCCACGTTGTGGTGCTGGCGCTCGACCGAACCGTCGTCGCGTACCGTGAGCTGAACCGCTCCACGTTCGAGGTCCTCGCCGAACTCCAGGGGATCGGCGTTACCCGGATAGGTGTGCATCGGTCCATCAACCGGGCGGTGGAAGTGCCCCAGAAGTGCGTGAGCGAATCCAGCCCGGCTGATCTCGTCGGCACTGAATGGGGCGTGCGCGACCTTGCCTTCTTCCTGCCACGCGAAGGCTCCATTCTCCGACCCATGGAACAGGGCCACGTTCACGCCGTCTCTGTCGACGGCGAAGTCCTTCAAGAGGTTGGGCGTATTAGCGGGAGCCCGGTGGGCTGCACCCCAAAGCGTGAAGCCGTCTGCGAGCTCAACCGGTGAGAAGCGGTTCTCGGTGAAGACGCGGACGTTAGGCGACCAAGAAATCTGGTGGTACAGACTGGCCGGACCGTACCAGTCATGGTTACCAGGCGCGATGAGTACCGGGAGGGGAGCGATCTCCTCGAAGCCGGCACGCAGGAACTCACCGGTGTCGGGGGAGTACCGTTCGTGCTCATAGAGGTCCCCGCCGCAGCACAGAGCATCGACCTCAAGTTCGCCTGCGAGTCGGACAATCTTGGTGAGAGTGGAGCGCAGGTTCCGACGGCGCAGCCGAGCGGCGTCCGGCCCCGCCCAGGAGAAGTGGGTGTCGAGATGGAGGTCAGAAAATAGGAGGAGTCTCACCGATGTCCCCAGTTGGCTCGAGCTGCACAGGGACCAGCGTGCTTGAACGGTTGCCACTCGCCGCGACCGCGTACCCAGGTGTCAGTCATGATGGACAGACTACGAGACCGCTGCGACACTTGCCCAGAAAGCATCGAGCACGAGCGACCGTACTGAGACCAGAGAATGCATGGTTACTGTCTCACCGGTGGGTGAAGTCACCGCTCTGATCCGGGTCCGGTGGGCCAGCTCGTAAAACTGAAAATTGTGTGGTCTTAACGGTGAACCAGGTTGGGTCGTCTCTCTTTGGCGTGTGATGGAACCGTGTCTTCTAGCCGCACTTCGCGAGTGAGATGTTTGAGAGCGTCGATGTCGGCCTTGTGAAGGCCGAAGGCCAGTTCTACTCCCACCGATTGAGTTCGGCAGCAACGTCCGATCTAGCGAATGCGGACCCGCACCCGGAGTACCTGGCCCCACAATCGAAGCCATGGCCGAGGGGATGCGAGCGAACCGAGAAGGGCGTGGAGTTTCAAAAGTCCGTACCTGAACATGAGGAATGTGGCCGTTTAGGTTGGTGCACTTCAATCCTGTAGCTCGTTCATCAGCTCAAAGAGGTTTAAGTAGTGTCCGCTAAGGTCCACCATTTGGGTTCCCGGTGATGATCGTCACGCGGGCACGACCTGCCAGATAGTCACCGGGACGCTCGGACCAACGAGGGCGACCACCTTGAGAACGTGCTCGTGACTCTCATCACGACGCGAGACGCTCACGCGAGCGAACGGAACCAGACGTGCAACCTCTGCACGTCCCGGCGGCGGCGCTCGGCGGTCGCGCCGAGGCACAGCAGTGTGACCCCGCACACGGCGACCGCGATCCATCGTCCCGGGCCGCTCAAGAAGGAAACCACCGGCACCAGGGCTAACCCGACGAGTGACACCCCTCCGATGACGACGGGGGCTTGACGCCGCGTGAAGGTGCCCGCCACGACGACGACTAGGGCGACTAGGGCCGCCACGACAAAGCGAAGGTCACCGCGCGACATCATCGCGAGAACGGTCGTCGGACCCACGGCCACGAGAAGGGCGGGGCCGAGGAGCGTCCACGACGACACCACGCGCGCGGGGTCCTCGCGCCGCTGCCACCACGACAGCGAGAGCAGCTCCACCGCCGCGGGCCAGGTGTAGGCCTCGACCAGATGGACACCCGTCGCGGCGATCCAGGTCATCGTCGCGGCGACGCAGAGCCCGGTGACCGCGTCGCGGTAGCCGAAACGGCCCGTCCGCCACTGCGCCCCCGCGAACGCCACGGTGCCCACCGTCAGCACTGTGGCGACGGTGGCAACGTGTCGCGTCGAGATCGCGACCAGCACGGCGGCGATGAAGGTCACGACCGACACCCTCTCCACCGACGCGGCACGCTCACCCAGACGCGAGTCACGTGAGAGGGTCAGTCCGCGCAGTGCGAGTGCGGCGAGGACCACGCTGACCGTCCCGGTCGAGCCCCCCGTCGCCATTGTCCACGCCACGGCGGCACCCACTGCGACTACCAGCGCCAGTGACCAGTACCACGAGCGTCCCTGCCGCCACTGGGCGAGGAGGAAAGCCCCCGACGCGACGCTGAGAGCGAGGGCCAGTGGAACGCCCGAGGCGTCCACGAGACACATCCCGACGCCACTCGCGATCGCCGCGAGCGAGAGCGTCTCGAGAGCTCTCGCACCCCTGCCGACGCGGTGGTCACGACTCACGACGAGCCCGACTCCGCCCGCACTCGTCACGACCAGTCCCACTCCGGCGAGGGACGCCCCCGCAGCGGCCGCGATGACGGCCGACAGCGCGAACGCCGCGACGCTCAGAACGCAGAACGCGAGAATCGCGTCGTCACCGTCGCGCCACCGTCGCGCCCAGAGGAGCGACCAACCCACCACCGCTGCGAGCGACAGCGCGGTCGCCGCGGGTTGGAAGCTCGACGCCGCGACTGCCTGCACTGCGAGCGCGATCACGGCAACCGTCACGGCACGCCCCACCACGTCTCGACGTTGCTCGCGCACCACCAGTGCGCCACCCACCGCCGCAACGGTGCACGTGGCACTCAGTGCCCACACGGGTGCGTGCAGCGCCACGGGCGCCACCATCACGACCAGGGTTCCCAGCGTGATGGCGCCCACGGGCCACCACCACTGTTCGACGCGCGCGCGGGCGTCGCGCGCGAGAACGAGCGCGCCGACGAGCAGAAGGACCAACTGGGCGACCAGGAAGATATCGAGCGACGACGTCCAGCGGACGCTCGACGACTGCCACGGCGCACGCTGCAGGACGACCAGGAGCGATGTCCCCGCGGGCGTCGACCACGCGGAGCGCACGAGCAGCCACGGTGCGCGCAGCGCCTCGATGATGGGCGAGAGCGCGCCGAGGGCGGCGCAGCCCGCGCCGACGAGGGCCACGATCCGTCCCGACTGACGCAGTCGCCCGACGAGACGGCACGAGGCGACGATCGCCATGAGGCTGAGCGCGCTGGCCACGGCACCGAGGGCGTGCGTGGGAACGTTGGGCCGCACCGCGACGAGCACGGCGAGATAGAGCGCTCCCAGCCCCGCGGTCACCATCATCGACGCCACGACGAGTTCCTGTTCGGTCGATGGGCCCTGGTTGCGGGGAAGGACCGTGCCCGCGAGTAGTGGCGCGAGTGAGAGCGCGCCGATCGTGAGGCCACTCACGACGCACTGGACCGGAGAGACAGTGCCCCGAGCGATCACGGCGGCGAGAACGGCCGCAACAACGTTCGCGAGCGCCGCCACGCACAGGCACGCGACGGACGCCTCTCGCCAGGGCTCACGGTCACGAAGGCGCAGACCGGCCATCACGGAGACGGCCGAGAATCCCGCGAGCACCAGGGTCGTCCCGACCGACACGACGGACGTCGCGTGCCCCCACGACAGCACCAACAGGGCACCGGAGATGGTCGCGACCTCCACGCACACCGCGGCCACGATGCGCGTCACGCGGAGACTGCGACGTGACAGCGCCACCGCGAACGCACCCGCCACCACGCTCGTGACCGTCGTGAGGGTGAGGGCAGAGGCCGCCGATCCCCAGCTCGTCTGGTGCACGAGAGAGCCCGCGACGCCGACGAGAACCACCGCCAACACCGCCAACGCGTCCGCCGTTGCTCGCAGCCGACGTCCGAGCCCATTGGCGAGCAGCGCCGTGAAAGTCATCGCCACAACAAGCAGGCCAAACCGTCCATTGGCCCCGAGTGCGCGCCACTCGAGGCTGACGAAGGCGACCGCCGAAAGACCGAGCAGCGCCGCGCCGATCCAGAGCAGGATGAGCGGCACGTTCGCCGAGGAGACCTCGACGGGTGCCGCGACCGGGACCTGCGGTGCCGTCACGGTGATGCTGCGCAGACGTGACGGCGAGGGACCGTCGACGCTCGTCGCGGGCGTGGTCGTTGCCACCCGTTGCCACTCGAGGATCCGTCCGCGCTGCTGGCGCAGCGACAGGCGCGCCACATCCAATTCATACAGTCGTCGATCAATCCGCACGAGCGCACTCTCGGCTGTGGGCTGCGGGGCCCCACAGTGAGCGCACCACGCGTCGTCGGGGTCGCACGCGCCCAGACAGTTCGCGCACGCGACGAAGTCGCTCGCGCCCACTCCACGGGAGGAAGTCTCCGGGATGTTTGTGGGGTTGTCTCGCGTGTCGTTCATGACACACCGCCTCTCGTCATGGTCTGGGACCAGTGTGCAGCGACGAGGGTGCGGTGTCGATCGGGAGTTGCCCCCAAATCTCCCTGGGGAGACCCCCAGGGACTACTCGATGCCGTGTTCGAGCGCGTATCGCGTGAGTTCGTGGCGTCGGCTGAGGTGCAGCTTCGCGAGGATGTTGCGAACGTGATTCTCGACGGTCTTCTCGGCGATGAACAGCTCCTCGCCAATCTCGCGGTAGCTGTGACCACGTGCGACGAGCTGCAGCACCTCGCGCTCACGCTCGCTCAGCACTCCCACGTCCTTGTTCTTCTTCGCCAGTTGACGGAACTCACCGAGCACGAGGGCTGCCAGCGTCGGCGAGAACACCGGCTCTCCCGCGGCCGCGCGCGCGAGCCCGTCACGCAGCTCTGCCGGCGCTGTTGACTTGAGCAGATACCCGACCGCTCCCGCGGCCACCGCGTCGAGGAGGTCGCGCTCCGCCTCGGACACCGTGAGGATCACGACCCTCGTCGCGTCGCTGCACCCCTGCGCCACGGTGACGCCGCCGCCGCCGGGCATGTGCAGATCGCACACAACCAGATCGGGCGTGGTGGCGCGCACGACGGACAGTGCCTCGGGAGCGGAGGCTGCGGTGCCCACAACGTCGAATCCCTCACCGAGTTCGCTCGAGACTCCCGAGACCCAGATGGGGTGATCGTCGGCGACCACGACGCGGATCACACCCACAGTCGGACCTCCGTGCCGAGCGACGGTCGCGACGAGATCTCCGCGCGACCGCCCGCGTCGCTCAGTCGGCCGTGGATGGATCCAGCAATGCCGAGTCCTCCCTCGTTCGCTGTCGTGTCAAAGCCCACGCCGTCATCTTTCACCGAACAGAAGACCTGTCCGTGGGCCGACGGCTCGACGTAGATCGTCACCCGTCGAGCATTGGCGTGTTTGTCCACGTTGGTCAGGGCTTCTGCGACCGCACCCACCAGCGCATCGAAGCGCCGCTCGTCGAGTGCTCCGACGTCGTCCGCGACCGCGACGCTGCAGGTGATCGCGGCTCTGGCAACCGGCGCGCGACCGTCTCTTGGAGGGAGACGCTGAGGTCGCCGACGTCGCGACGTGACCCGCCGCGGTGCGCTCGCGGAGAGAGGACCGACGGCGCCCCCGTGAGAAAACTGCGAAGTTCGCGCTCCTGCACCTGAGCCAACGCCACGAGTTCGGGGTCGTCGCTGCGTCGGGTGACCACGGCGAGCGTCTGCAGGACCCCGTCGTGCAAGGTTCGGCTGATCTCCTCGCGGGCTCGCGCCACGGCAACCGTGTGGTCGTAGGCGCGAACCCGTCGCACCGCGTACCCCGCGGCCGCGCCAGCGATCGCGTAGAGCACGAACGAACTCACGAACCCCAGAAGATGCGTCGTCGACAGCGACCCGATCGGGACACCGTTGAGAGGTGCGGCCGCGAAGTGCGCCACGCCCATCGCCGCGCCACTCGCCAGCCCAATCCAGGGTCCGAACGCGATCCCGGCGGTGAGCACACCCGCGATCGGCCACGAACCCGCCAGTCCACCCTGCGTCGAACCGACGTGACCATGTGCGAAGACCACGCCGTCGAGCGCGAGCAGAGCCACGTCGAGGACCAACTCCGTCGTAACCATCGTCGGTGCGAGGAGCGAAAGCGGACGACGGACGCTTCGATGGGACGTGAGAACCGTCACGAGAATCGCCGCGCCGACGAGGAGCCACGCGAGAAGGGGACGCACGAGCGAGGTGCGGTCAACGGCGAGGACAATGACCACCAGAGTGATCGCGACGACACGCAAGATGGCGACTCCGCGTAGCAGCCCACTCTCCATGTGCGTATTCTCACACTCGCGCGCTCGCGAGAGTGCGGTGGCGTTACGGCGTCGGAAACGACGCTCTCGCTAGACGCCCAGACATCCGCGAAGCGCCATCGTGAGTCTGTTGGCTCGCTCGTCGAGTCCGCCCGCCATCTGATTGTTGACGTACCCGAAACCGATCTTCGTGTCAACATCGGCGTAGGCCAAGGAGCCGCTCGCGCCATCGTGACCGAACGAGGAGTCCGTCAGCAAGGGGCGCAACGCGTATCCGTTGATCATGAATCCCGTGGAGAACCGAATGCCGGGCGCGTTCATGGCTCCGGACCATCCCTCGCCGAAGCTGCGCGGCACCAGGGCGTCGGCGATGCTGTCGTCATCGAGCAAGCGCGGTCCGTGCCGATCAGTGACAGCGGCCGAATAGATCCGGGCGAGTCCCGTGGCGTTGGTGATGCCGTTGGCGGCGGGGATCTCCATTTCGTGCACCGCGCGGGAGTTGAAGTCCGAGGTCTCGCCTCCCACCACCGCCGCGGGAAACGCGCCACCCAACGTCATCGAGCGCACGACCGGCGGCATTGACCGCGCCTTCTCTAGGAAGGCCGCGTACAGCGGGTTGGTGATCGGCGGACCGGGCAACATCGTGGCGACCCGGTGCTCGTGCGACGAGGGCAATCCGATCCACGCGTCGACGCCGAGTGGTTCACTCAAGTAGCTCGCGAGCAGCGCTCCCGGACGCATGCCCGTGACGCGACGCAGCACCTCACCCGTGAGCCAGCCGTAGGTCAGGGCGTGATAGGCGAAGGTGGTCCCAGGTTCCCAGAGCGGCCTCTGCTGTTCGATGGCGTGAATGACCGGTGTCCACGCGGCGACGTCGTCGAGTGTGAGGTCGACGTCGAGCGCCATGAGCCCGGACCGGTGCGAAAACAAGTCACGGATCGTGATGGTGTCCTTGCCGTTCTGAGCGAACTCCGGCCACACCGTGCTCACGAGCGCGTCAAAGTCGAGCAATCCCTTCTGGCGCGCCAGATATCCGCAGAGCGCCATCAGGCCCTTGGTGGAGGAGAAGATGACCGTCAGAGTCTCCGCCGACCACTCGGTCGTCGTGGCCGGGTCCGCCAGTCCGGCGTAGAGGTCGAGGACGAGTCGGCCATCCTGGTAGATCGAGGCTGCCGCTCCCGTCTCGACGCCCTCACGAAAGTTCGCGAGAAACGCGTCAGCGACGGGGCCGAAGCCCTCGTCGGCAAAACCGTGCAACGTGGTCATTATCCCCCCGGTCTCTCATTCGCACTGGTGAATGTCGCGCGAGTGCGGACAATGAACG
>CAWHLQ010000037.1:0-29358 GCA_963830195.1 uncultured Actinomycetota bacterium
ACAGTAACTGACCGGTCATTGGACTCATGGCCGAGCAGCATGACGTCACGGACAATGCGCTTGGGTACGGTACCCCGCCGAACCTCGCCGAGGGCTTAGATCAAATTGCCCGCTCGCAATGGTTAAAGCGCCCTCTCTCCCCGGCACCGCCACCGCTAACGAGTTCAACCCCTATTTCTAGTGCAGTAACCGCTGATGTCGGCTCGCCTTGCGCTAATACGTGGTCGGATCGGCGACTGGTCGAGAATTTTCGTCGAATCGCCCTCACACCCCATTTTTCGTCGGCACCCAGGCGCACCCCGAGTTCAGTCACGACCCGATCGTCCCCACCCCCTATTAAACTTTTGGTCGGCGCCGCCGCCCTGCTGGGTCCTAGGGTCCAGCCCCCCACATCATCACCGTGGTGGTTCTGAGCGCCATCTCTTGACGCCTTTCTTTCGCGTGCTCTTTGGCTACACCGTGCTGCAGTGTTTTGCGTTTTTCGAGCGGAAAGTTGTCACATCACCAACTGGAGCGAGACCCTTCTACTGTCCCGTGGTGGTGCACCCGGGGGGGGGCCTCCGCCATGCTCGCCGTTCGTGATGACTGCTGCTGCCAGTCTCCTTCGCCAGTATCGGGCAATCATTTGACCATGTGAACTGGGAACTGCCCGCAGGAACCTTGGACGTCGCGGGCCAAGTGCCAGAGAACGCCGCGGCGCGAGAGGGTCCTTCGAAGAGGAGTTGGCATGTTGCGCGGGCCGGAGTGCGAGATAGTTGTTTCGTTACAAAAACTTGCGCGGGTCGGACGCTACCAGCGGACCGTACGTGTTCCTCGCCACGCAGCTCACGTTCATCGATCGACGTCCCCTCTGGTCCAGAAGAGGACGGGAGCCGACAATACACTCGGCTGTCCGTACCGGCGATCCGGCGCTGCTGGCGGAGCGTCAACTGATGGAGTCATCCACGCTCATGGCGCTGCAGTGGTATCTCGGACGCACGGACTCGTGAACCCCCGGGCCAGCGTCGAGGAGTACCTGCGGTGGCTCTCATCGAGAAGGGCGGCGTCCCGCGACGGTCGAAGTGTACGGAGGCCTGGAGCGATTCGTCGAATGGCTCGAGATTCAGGACCTTCGTCTCGATCGACTCACCCCGACGGAACTGACGGCGTATCTGGAGGGACTGCGTGCGTCACATTCGCCACGTCGTCGGTCAATCGACACTGGTCGTCGATTCGGGGACTCTTGCGCTATCTCGCCAACGAACGGGTCATCTCTGTCAATCCGGCCGCCTCACTCGCGTCAGGTCGGCGGCCCAAGAGCTGCCCAAGCCCCTCGACCAAGAGCCTGGTGGTGCGGCTCATTCACTGGGTGAGCGGCGACACCGCGCTCGCCCGCCGTGATCGAGCTCTCCTGGAGCTGCTCTACGGAACGGGCGCGAGGGTCTCGAGGCCGTCGGGATTGAACTCCAGCACCTCGACTTTGACGAGCGACTGATCGTCGTCACGGGGAAAGAATCCAAGCAGCGACTCGTGCCAATGGGACGGTCCCTGACCAATGCCCTGCGGCGTTACCTGTGCGCCGACGGGCGAGGGTCGCTCGTGACGCCCAGGTCGCGTTCCGCACTGTTCTTGAACCACCTGGGGGGTCCGTTGACCGTCAGGGAGTCGAATACCTCATTCGCCGTCGCGCGCTCGCCGCGGGTCTCTCGTCGTCGTCGATCAGCGCCCACGTCTTTCGCCAGAGCTGGCGACGCACATACTCGAGCACGGTGCGGACATCAGAATCGTGCAGGGCTGCTCGGTCACTCGTCGATCGCGACGACGCAGGTCTACACTGCCGTCTCTCTCACCTCGCTGCGTTCCGCCTACGCTGAAGCCCCCACGCGCACACGGTTGATCTTCCGAATCTCATGAAATGGGTCATCGACCTTCTGGCAGCCATTCCGTCGATCGTGTGCACGAGACCGCCCACGGATACGTCGCCAACCACTTCGGCGATCCGACGGCCAAAAACGCCGGTCGATTGACGCTCAATCCACTGAAGCACATTGACCCGTTCGGCACGGTCCTCCTGCCCGTGTTGCTCGTCGTGGTCGGTCTTCACTCCGGCTTCCGAGTTGCAAAACCGACCACGACGAGCAACACGGGCAGGAGGACCGTGCCGAACGGGTCAATGTGCTTCAGTGGATTGAGCGTCAATCGACCGGCGTTCTTGGCCGTCGGATCGCCGAAGTGGTTGGCGACGTATCCGTGGGCGGTCTCGTGCAGCACGATCGACGGAATGGCTGCCAGAAGGTAGATGACCCATTTCATGAGATTCGGAGCTCAACCGTGTGCGCGTGGATGGGCTTCAGCGTAGGCGGAACGCAGCGAGGTGAGAGAGACGGCAGTGTAGACCTGCGTCGTCGCGATCGACGAGTGACCGAGCAGCTCCTGCACGATTCTGATGTCCGCACCGTGCTCGAGCATGTGCGTCGCGCAGCTGTGGCGAAAGACGTGGGCGCTGATCGACGACGACGAGAGACCCGCGGCGAGCGCGCGACGGCGAATCAGCAAGTCGACTCCCTGACGGGTCAACGGACCCCCCAGGTGGTTCAAGAACAGTGCGGAACGCGACCTGGGCGTCACGAGCGACCCTCGCCCGTCGGCGCACAGGTAGCGCCGCAGGGCATCGGTCAGGGACCGTCCCATCGGCACGAGTCGCTGCTTGGACCCTTTCCCCGTGACGACGATCAGTCGCTCGTCAAAGTCGAGGTGCTGGAGTTCAATCCCGACGGCCTCTGAGACCCTCGCGCCCGTTCCGTAGAGCAGCTCCAGGAGAGCTCGATCACGGCGGTCGAGCGCGGTGTCGCCGCTCACCGAGTCAATGAGCCGCACCACCAGGTCTTCGTCGAGGGGCTTGGGCAAGCTTTTGGGCCGCCGACCTGACGCGAGTGAGGCGGCCGGATTGACAGAGATGACCCGTTCGTCGGCGAGATAGCGCAAGAGTCCCCGAATCGACGACCAGTGTCGATTGACCGACGACGTGGCGAAGTGTGACGCACGCAGTCCCTCCAGATACGCCGTCAGTTCCGTCGCGGTGAGTCGATCGAGACGAAGGTCCTGAATCTCGAGCCATTCGACGAATCGCTCCAAGTCCCTCCGGTACGCTTCGACCGTCGCGGGACGCCGCCCCTTCTCGATGACGAGCCACCGCAGGTACTCCTCGACGCTGGCCCGGGGGTTCACGAGTCCGTGCGTCCGAGATACCACTGCAGCGCCATGAGCGTGGATGACTCCATCAGCTGACGCTCCGCCAGCAGCGCCCGGATCGCCGGTACGGACAGCCAGTGGATCTCGGCTCCGTCCTCTTCTGGACCAGAGGGACGTCGATCGATGAACGTGAGCTGCGTGGCGAGGAACACGTACGTCCGCTGGTCGGTCCAACCGCGCGAGTTCATGTAACGAAACAACTCCTCCATCTGGCCCGCGCGACATCCCAACTCCTCTTCGAGCTCTCGCGCCGCGGCGTTCTCTGGCGCTTCGCCCGCGACGTCCAAGGTTCCTGCGGGCAGTTCCCAGTTCACATCGTCAAACGTTGCCCGATACTGGCGAAGGAGACCGACGGCGCCGTCATCACGAACGGCGAGCATGGCGACCGCCCCCGGGTGCACCACGACGTCGCGGTCAAAGGTCTCGCTCCCGTTGGTGATGTGACGACTTTCCACTCGAAACGCAAAACACTGCAGCACGGTGTCGCTGCCGAGCACGCGAAAGGAGTGGCTCAAGAGATGGCGCTCAGAGCTTCCACGGTGATGATGTGGGGCTCTCGACCCTCGGCTCGCTGGGCGGCGGCGCCGACCAAACCGTGAAACAGGGGGTGGGGACGATCGGGTCGTGACTTGAACTCGGGGTGCGCCTGGGTGCCGACGAAAAATGGGTGTGAGGGCAATTCGACGAACTCGACCAGTCGCCCATCCGGCGACGCACCAGAGCAGGCCAAGCCGGCGTCTTCGAACTGCGCTCGAAATCGGGAGTTGAACTCGTAGCGGTGGCGGTGGCGCTCAGAGACGACGCTTTGACCGTAGAGAGCGGCAACCTGTGAGCCCTCGGCGAGCATCGCGGGGTACGCCCCGAGTCGCATTGTGCCGCCCTTGTCCGTGACGTCATGCTGCTCGGCCATGAGTGCGATGACCGGTGACGCTGTCGCGACGTCGAACTCCGTGGAGTTGGCTAACGACAGACCCAAGACGTGGCGGGCGTACTCAATGACCATCACCTGCATCCCGAGACAGATGCCGAGATACGGAATCTCCAGCTCTCGCGCGATTTTTGAGGTCGCGATCATTCCCTCGATCCCGCGCTCGCCAAATCCTCCGGGCACGATGATGCCATCGAGACCGCGCAACTGTTCGGCGTCGATCCGTTCGGGCACCATCTCGGCGTCGATCCACTCAATCTCGGTCACCGCACCGTGCGCGAAGCCCGCGTGTCGAATTGACTCGACGACCGACAGATACGCGTCGGGCATGGAGACGTACTTGCCAATGATGGCAATGCGGAGTCGCCGACTCGCCGAGTGCACTCGGTCGACCACGTCTCGCCACGCTGACAGGTCGATCGGATGGTCGTCCACGGGGATGTCGAGCGTGTCACAGACGATGCGATCGAGTCCCTCGTCGTGCAGCGTCAGGGGAATGTCGTAGATGCTGGGAGCGTCGACTGCGGAAATGACTGCCTCAATCGGCACGTCGCACAGCAATGAGATCTTGCGTTTCAGAGAGTCCGAGATGGGTTGGTCGGACCGGCAGACGATCACGTCGGGCTGAATACCTCGGGAGCGGAGTTCGGTCACCGAGTGCTGGGTTGGCTTGGTCTTCTGTTCACCGGACGGTGCAAGGTACGGCACGAGAGTCAGGTGGACGTAACAGACGTTGCCACGACCAGCGTCTCGGCGGTATTGGCGAATTGCTTCGATGAAAGGGACAATCTCAATGTCGCCGACCGTGCCACCGATTTCAACGATGACCACGTCGGCGCCGAGCGAACCCAGACGTCGGATGCGGTCCTTGATCTCGTCGGTGACGTGCGGGATGACCTGAACGGTCTTGCCCAGATAATCGCCCCGTCGCTCCTTGGCGATGACGTTCGAGTAGATCGACCCCGTCGTGGTGTTGGACATCTTGGTCAACGACTCGTCAATGAACCGTTCGTAGTGGCCCAAATCAAGATCCGTCTCACCGCCATCGTCCGTGACGAAGACTTCGCCGTGCTCACCGGGATTCATCGTGCCGGGATCGACGTTGATGTACGGATCGAGCTTGCACATCGTCACGCGGAGACCTCGACTCTTGAGAAGTCGACCCAACGAGGAGGCCGTGAGACCCTTTCCGAGTGAACTGGAAACGCCGCCGGTTACAAAGACGAACTTGGTCATACGCCGCGAGAGATTGTCACGGGCTTTCATTGTAGCGCGCACGTCGTCACAATCAGGGACCCCCCAACAGTCGCTGCGCGAGAGCGCGAGATTCGTGCAGTTGTGACTCACCCGCGAGCATCCGTGCTATTTCACTGACCCGGTCGTCTCCGTCGACCACCTCGACAGTCGCCCACGCGCGGCCCTCACGCGTCTGACTCGACACGACGAAGTGGCGATCGGCCTTGGCCGCCACTGACGCGAGATGCGTCACGACAATGACTTGCTGACGCCGAGAGAGTTCCTTCAGGCACTCCCCGATCTGTTGGGCCACCGAACCGCCGATTCCTGCGTCGATTTCATCGAAGACGGCCACCACGCCGTCTGAGACGGTCTCGAGGGAGATAGCAAGGAGCACACGGGCCAACTCACCTCCACTCGCCAGCGCTTGAACCGGACCCGGCGACACATGTTCATTCGGCGCAAAGTGCAGTTCCACGTGGGAACCGTCATCACCGGACACGAGAATGTCAAAGCGCGCGCCCGCCAACGCCACGCGAGAGAACTGACCCTGTACCGCGTGGGCCAAGCGGTGCGCGGCGTCGAGCCGAAGGGCACGGATCTCCGCTGCCAGTTGGGACTCCTGCTGGAGCATCTCGACCAGTTGGTCGTCGAGGTCGCGAACCGTCTCGGCGGCCCCGACCAGTTTCGCTAACTCCCCCTCCATCGTGGACCACTCCCGAAAGACACCGTCGAGACTCCCCCCGTACTTGCGAGCCAGGTTCTGCAGCACCGTGACGCGCGCCTCCAACTGGGCCAGCTCGCTCTCGTCAAGGTTCCACGCCTCGGCTTCGGTGGTCAGCTCTCGTACGAGCTCACGAATGTCGTCGGTCGCTGACTCCAGACGCTCCCGAATCTCGCCAAGTCGACCTTCGGGAGGCACACGTTTGGACGCGCGGGAGAGCTGATCCAAGAGAGCGTCATCGTCACCGTCGATCAACTGGATCGCCGTGAGAAGCTCGTCGTGGTGGTCTCGAAGTGCCGTCACCAATTGAAGCCGCTCCAGGCCGTCACGTAGCTCGTTCACAGAGGTGGGTGCGATCGTGTCAATCTCGGAGACCTGAAACCGGAGAAACTCAATCTCGCGAGTTCGGGACGTCTCGTCTCCCCCCAACTCGTCTCGTTGCGTGAGGAGGTCCCTGATCAGGCCCCGCACCCGGCGAAGAGTCGTGTCGTCGATACGGCCGAAATCGTCCACCAAACGTAGCGACGCCGCGCGATCCCGCAAGCGCAAGGAGTCGTGCTGTCCGTGAATGACAATGAGGTTGCTGGATCGCTCTCGCAGAGCCTTCGCGCTGGTCGCGAGAGCGTCGATGGAACCTCGTAAGCGACCCGTGACACCGGACTCTCGCACAAACGCCACGTCCTCGCCCGACGAGTGAAAGAGGGCGGACGCCCTCATGGGACGACTCGCGGTCACGCCACGATCGTCGCCCGCTCCGAGACACAGCGAGAGTGCACCGATCAGCAGCGTCTTCCCCGCGCCCGTTTCACCCGTCAGAACGTTAAAGCCGGGTGCGAACTCCAGTCGGGCGTCGTCGATGGGGCCGAGTCCTTGCGCCTGAAGTTCAAGGAGCAGCGTGTCAGGCATGACCTTCGCGCAGACTCTGGCGAAGACGGGTTCCGAGTCCCAGTTGGTCTGTGCCGACGACCTTGACGCTGCGCGGATCGTCGTTGACGTCGATGCGTTCACCGGCGTGCAGGGTTCCCACGGCCTTTCCGTCAGCGACAATCACCGCGTCGCGATCGAGCGTCTGGAGACGAATGGGCTGATGTGAACCAACGACGATCGAACGATCGATCGTGAAATGAGGGGCGATCGGCGTGAGCACAAGGACGTTCAGCTCCGGACTGAGCACCGGTCCCCCGGCGGAGAAGTTGTACGCCGTGCTGCCCGTGGCGGTCGCCACGATGACGCCGTCGGCCGAGTACGTCAGGAACTCGTCGGAATCAATGAACGTTCGCACGCGAACCATCCGACCGATCTGACTTCGTTCCAGGACGACCTCATTGAGACAAAACTCATCGATGGGCTGGTCCGGTGACGTCACTCGCAGCGCCACCCGATTCTCCACTGGCAGTTCGCCCGCGAGTGCGCGATCGACCTCACCGAGCAACAGTTCGGGAGGTACGGGCAGAAGAAATCCAACGCGACCAAGATTGACCCCGAGAACCTCCGCGTCCGCCGCGTGAGCAATGCGGGCCGCGCGAAGGTACGTGCCGTCGCCGCCCAGGCTCACGACCAAGGTCGACGAGCCGACCGACGGTGCGTGGGAACTGTCGTCAACTTCGTAGGTACTTACGGTGACGCCCGCCTCGAAGAGGTGCTTGGTCACGCGATCAGCCAACTCCAGCGCGTCGTCACGCGAGTGGTACGCCACGACCAGAACATCTCGCATCGTTCGATACCTCCACGGCCATGGTAGTGAGTTCACTCGCGAGTCCCGCGACCACTCCCGAGGATCTCGGTCGGCCACCGGGTAGTCGCGCCACAACGGTCGCGCCCATCGATGTCGCCGTGATGCTTGACACTGTTGACTTCGACGCCAAGAATCGACCAATGCGTGGCTCGATCGTCATCCTCAATGGTGCGAGCAGTTCGGGAAAGACATCGGTCAGCCGATCTCTGCAATCGCTGTGGCCCCGAACTCTGCTGGCAACCGGGATTGATGTCGTGATCTCGTCGTGGCCGGCCGACGACGCGAGTTCTACTCTCGGCGACGCGTCACCCGACGTGGACGCCTCACGGCATACGCAGCTTGATCCGTGGACGCCCCGCCTCCCAACCTTTACGGACGACTTTCATCGGATGATGGCGTTAATGCATCGACAGTGGTTGCAGTGGAGCGACGAAGGCTTTGACGTCGTCATTGATCACGTGTTGCTCGACAACGAGCTAAAGCGCGACGCCCACGACGTCTTTGCCGACGCCTACTGGGTGGGTGTCTACTGCGACGTCAACGAGGCGATACGTCGGGAGTCCCGTCGAGGAGATCGTGAGGTGGGGTTTGCGATGGGCACGTCGACGGTCGTGCACGTTGGTCTTCACTACGACCAAACGGTCGATACGACCACCAGGGCAGCGGACAGTGTCGCTCGCGACATTGTGGAGCAGTGGACAGCGTCGAGACCGGCGTAGCCCCGGGTTGATCGTGAGGGTCACGCAATCAACCCGCCGGACCGGCTCATCGCCCAACTGCACCATCGATCATTTCGCGGATGATGTCGGCGTGGCCCGCGTGCCGGGCCGTCTCTTCGAGGAGATGAGTGAGCACCCAACGTAGGTTGACCGGAGGGTCGCGATCCTGAACGACACACAAATCATCCAATGACGCGTGGGCGATGATGACGTCCGAGCTGCGGCAGACGTTGAGATAGTGCGCGACGGCATCTTGAAGTACACATGTGAGCGTGACGATTCGTAAGAGTCGTGCTTCACGCGCTCGATAGTCCGGACCGACGCAAGTCATGGGGCAAACGTTCCCTGGGAACAGATGACCTTTGTAGGCGCGTTTTCGATCGTGGTTGCGGACTACGGAGCGCTTGTCGGCCCGCAACATGTCTCAGAGGAACGGTTGCTCGAGGGAGCTGAGCAAGAAGCCTTCGAGATCATGGTCGGCGAAGCCTCCGTGATCGAGGCAAACTGTCATGTCAACGGGCGCACTGCTCGAGAGGCTCGTCTCGCACGATCATTGCTCTTGTCTCGACACGAACCCGAGAGTTCCACTGTGCGTCGCCGCACTCCGGCATCTTCGTGTGCAAGTGCTCCAGTGACGCACCTGACGTCAACAAGCACTTCAAAGATGGAACCGCGAGTGACTCAGCACCGGCGAATGGACCCTTGTCGGCCGGCTCAGCATCGTACGATGCGCTCTCGTGCGGTCGGGGTGCACATACTCCGTGAATGTGGGAATCCTCCCACCGAGTCGCGTCGAAGGGTTGAGCTGCACGTCCTCCGAGTGAGAAATTCGAAGTGGGGATCAACCGCGGAATCTGCCACAGTCACGAGATCAACCGGGACGCTGATAACTCCGAATCATCAAAGTTGCGATCACTAAAGGAGCACCAAACAACGCGATTACAAAGGACAGTGACTCTGACCTTACGGCTGAGAGAATGTTCATCGCTGTATACAAGAGAGAGTATGCGGCGGCGAGTGCGTATCGATCCCACGTCAGATTCGCCACTATCTTCGGCCCAGCTGTTCGGCTACCGACGCATTTATAGATGAAAAGGAGCGTCATAACAGCGCCAAAACAAGCACTTATAACGTAGATCTTCTCCACCAAGTGAATCTTAGTTGCGACCGCTGAAACGGAGTGGCGACGATCACCTTGTCCGACTTGAGAGCGAGGACGCGGGCGAGTTAGTAGTTTCGACCGCGACTGACGATCCTGCATGTCCCTACTTACAATCGACCAAAGGGCCCAGCGACTCGCGCGTTGTAGTCAAGTGGCATGTCGGTCGGCCGATCTCCAGTACGTCAGAGAAGGTCAACTCAACCAGACGTCGAGAAGCTGTATTGCCTTTCCCCCGTCACGAACCTGATCGCCTTCCCCGACATGGGCCACTTGTGTCGAAACTCGCTTCGAATCAAGTCTGAGAGATCGTGGTCACTTTGTCGAATAGAACTGGCGACGGTCGAACCAGTGATCAAGCAGAGGTGCATCCCAGGCAAATTCGAAAGATCGATCATCTCATCAGTCGATGTCCACACCCAGTGACTGTGCTGATTTAGTGTTCTCTACAGCGTGCGCCACGCCGAGGGGCGCGGTGACCTGCTCTGGGCGGCGAAGCGCGCAGTGACGATGGCGGCAGTCCCCTCGGAGTGCTCGGCGGCACAAGTGCGCCATTGATGGGCACAGGCGCGTTGGCTGTGCTGCGCGAGTGGACGGAGCCGGCGCGGGCGCGAATGGGTAGTGCGGTAGATGTCTGGCCAGCCCCGTGCCTGGGGCCTCGGAGCCGCAACTATCGTCTCGAAATCTGGATGATTGAGCGTGCGCCGCGTGTGGGCACAGTTGGCCGTCGTCAGTCGGTTCCGAACCGTTGGACGGGCTCCCCTGGGGGCTCGGGCACAAGTACGTCGGAAATTTGGGAAGCCGCCTACTGAATGGCTTCGAAGGGGAGTTGAATAGTGGCCGGCTGGCGATTGACTCCTTAGGGCTTGGTGGAACCAAGGAAAAAGTCCTAATGGGTGTGGACGATCTAGTTGGTGTCGTCGGTCAACTCGTCTGCTTGATCCGCTGATTCCAACGCGTATCCGATGTGCCAAGCGTCAACGGTGAAGATTACGTCGTCTCCATCCGAGACAGAACCTCGCTCGTATGACAAGCCAATGAGAGAGAGCGCTACAGAATCGCTCCGAGCTTGGGTTTCTTCAGGTGACTGGAATCGGACGGGCGTTTCGTCTGGCTCACGCTGCCAACACGTGAGCGCTTCCTCTGCAAGTCGTCGAGGAAGCCGGACGCTTACGGGATGTGGCTGCTGATTCAGTTGTCGGGCGATCGCATGAAGAACTTTCGAGTCACGGCGCCACTCCTCAATGCGCTCGTCCCGTGATCGGCCGGTCATACCTCATTATGGCATCGCGTAACGACATTTCCGATGAGCCGGGTGCGTCCCCTGTCTTACTGTACCTTCGCGACACGGCAGCGTGAATCCGTCGCGTCGTAGATGAAGAATCAGACCTCGAGGCTGACCGGAAAGTGTTCGTGTCGAAGGAGGGACTTGCACAGTCTCCGACTGGAGACTGAGTAGCTGGTCCACGGAGAATTGATGGTAGTAATCTGTCGGCAATGACACTTGGCGATCCCTACGGTGTTTCGGTGCCAGATCGAGTCTGGAAGTCAAGTCTCCTCGAGGACATTTCGCCATTCACTCTTGGTAGTCCGATGTTCATCCTCCTTGTTGGAATCATTGCCATCGGAACTCTGTCCGATACTGGTCGGCTGAAATTGATAGAGGAAGTGCCAGTCTTTGGTGGCATTGCGCTACTGAGTCTGATACTTGCTTACCGAGCGTTGTCCGCAAAGGTGATACTTGGACACGACTCAATCACCGTTGTTCGCACATTGCGAACCGTCCATTTGCCATATGAAGAGTGCTCATCGGTGGTTGTTGTTCCGGGACTGTTCAAGTGGCATGCGACGTGTCTAGCGATACAGACATCTCAGGGAAGGACTGTGCGGACTGGTCTCCACTCAGGAATCACGACTGCTGGCCTTGCCCTGAGTTGCTCGACTTGGTTCCGGCAAGCGAAGGAGGAGCTGAGTACGGAGTTGAAAATCCGTAAGACATTGCATCAGTCAACATGAAACTCGATGCGCATATGAGTGGCCCTATAGGTGTCAAGCCCGAGATTCGTGTCGAAGGCGGGACTTGAACCCGCACGCCCGTTAGGGCACCAGCCCCTCAAGCTGGCGCGTCTGCCTATTCCGCCACTTCGACGAGGATCACCATCTTAGCCCTTGCGAGCACGACGGCTAGTTGGTCGCCGTGGTTCCGAGTGTGGGAATCTGGTCAACCAATCCGAAGAGAGAACTTGTGGTGACGAGGCCGAGCACATCGGATGACCACATGAGAACCGACGGCTGCGTAAAGAGTGGTCGCTCCCACGCCTGGGTCGTGATGTACTGATCAATGTCGGAGTAGTTCCCCTCGGCGTCGACCGGATTGAAGGTGTCCTGCGCTGCGGCGTACCACTGGTCGATCTGGGGGGATCGCCACCCGAGATCGAAGTCGTTGCCATAGTTCTTGCCGGTCCAGCTGCGCGCGGTGATGAAGGGTTCAACGCCCGCCGCGACCGTCATGATGCCCACGTCGGAGTGCCCGTTGGCCAGCGCCGCCGCGACGGCAACGTCACTTGGGGCACCCGCACGTCGCACGGTCACGCCGTCGGCTCTCCACTGCGCGTCCACCAACGTGGCCGTAGCCCGATCCACCGCCGTGGGTCCGACGCTCACCGTGATCGCGAATCGACCTCCGGCGGGATCCAGCCACTTGCCGTTCGCGAGCCGGTAGCCCGCGTCGGCCAAGATTGGCGCCGCGCACACCGTGCAGTCGGTGCCCACCGCCGTCGGGAACGTGGTCTGGGGCACGAAACTGGTCTGCGTATACGGACCGACGCCCCGCGACCCTGGATAGTGCTGCTGTCCCTGAGCGTAAATGACCGAGTCAGCGAGGCCCACGTTGTAGTTGACCGGCCCGGCGAGTTGATTGATGAGGCTCTGTCGCGCCAGAGCCAACGACAGGTACTGGCGCACCGCGAGTTGCGCCGTCGCAGCGCGGTGCGGAGAGAAGCCGACGACCATGACCTGCGTGCTCGATCCAGTTCGACCCTCCATATTCGTCCGACTCGCCAGGCTGGTGAGCTCCCCCATCGCCGTTGAGTACCCGAAGAACACCAACGGCGCTCGCGGGAGGGTTCTGGCGGTGGCGTCTGCCTCGAGGGTGACCGCCGCGTAGGGGGGCGGTGCGCCCTGCCACAACGGATCACGGACCAACAGAGCCCGGGCGCTGGTGATCGAGACGAGTCGGTACGGCCCGAGGCTCGGTTGGGTCGCGAGGGAGCGCAGCGTGCAGGTCGACGGCGTGCCGCGCTCGCTCACGTCGCGAAACAGCGTGTTCCAATTGGCGAACGGCGACGTAAACACCACCGTCACCTGGTCCAGATTGCTCGCGACGCTCACCGACGAGATATCGCGATACCCATCACTGAGTGACGTCGGCTGAGTCACGGCGTGCTGATACCAGTAGAGGAGGTCATTGCCGTCAAAGGTGAGACCGTTGCTCCAGCGCCAGTTGGGTGACAGCGTGTACACAACGGTCTGGGGTGCGAGCGAGACAAGCTGGGCCTGTTCAATGGGTCCGTTGGCGCCCACGGTCTGGCCCGCCGGGCTGGTGGCGAACGCCGACGGACGGGTCAGATCCAACACCGCGCGGAGCGAGTCGTTGGTCGCGTGGTTGAAGTAGTTGCAGCCCGTGAACGGTCCCGGAATCGAGACGGTCAGGGTCGACGGAGCGGACGGTGTCGCGCCACTGGTCGACGGCGCGAGGGCCGCAAGGACGGTCGCGGCGACGGCCGCGCAGAGCCACCCTCGCGGGCGCACGCTACTGAAGCCGCAGGTCGAGCGTCAGGATCGAGAACGCGAACACGAGCGCCACCGCGATGGTGATGCGGTCCAGGTTCCGCTCGACCACGGTCGAGCCCTGGGCCATGGAGCCCACCGAGCCTCCCATGAGGTCCGAGATGCCGCCACCTCGCCCCGAGTGCATGAGGACGAGGAAAATCAGCGCCACGGAACTCACGACTGTAAAGATGATGAAAAGCGCTGTCAGCACGGGCAGATCCTCCGATTACCGGGTCTTACCGTAGCAGTCATCGGCGTGCGCGACAATGGCGACGAACTCCTCGGCGTGCAGCGAGGCGCCCCCGACGAGAAAACCGTTGACGCGTCCGCCTCGGGCGATCTCGGCCGCGTTGTCGGCCTTCACGGAGCCTCCGTAGAGAATCGGTGTCGTCTCGCGACGCTCGGCGGGCAACGTGGCGCGCAGCACGTCCGCCATCTCGGCGATCTGCTCGACCTGGGCGGTCGCACCCGTGCCAATGGCCCAGATGGGCTCGTAGGCGACCACGAGGGGGCTCTCCGTGGCGTCGGCCAATGCCGCGAGCAGTTGGTTCGCCACGAAGTCGGCGGAGTCGCCACTCTCGCGAACCTCGGCGGACTCCCCGACGCACACGATGGCGAGGAGTCCCGCGTGCTGGACGGCGCGAAGGGTTCGTGCAACGGTGGCGTCGTCCATCGCGAACTCCTGGCGGCGCTCGGAGTGCCCAACGAGCACCGCGTGCACGCCCATGCGATGCAGCATGGCGGTCGAGGTCTCGCCCGTGAAGGCCCCCCGCTCGTGTTCGTTCACGTGCTGGGCACCAATCTGAATCGGGAGTCGGTCCGCGTCAACGATCGACGTGACGCTGCGCAGATCGATCACTGGGGGCACCACCATGACGTCTACGTGCTCGTGGGGGTGCGAACGAAGCAGCACGCCGATCTGCTGGGTCAAGTGAATGGCCTCGACGTGGTCGAGATTCATCTTCCAGTTCCCCGCCACCAGCGGTCGGATCACCTCAGGACTCCGTGTTCCAGGGGCACTCGCGCAGGGCGCGCAGGCCCGGCAGGTCACCGAGCTCGATGAGCTCCAGCGAGGCTCCCCCACCGGTCGAGATGTAGCTCACGTCGTCGCAGAGACCAAACTTCGCCAGGGCCGCCGACGAGTCGCCGCCGCCCACCACCGACACCGCCTCGCTCGTGGCCACTGCGGTCGCGAGCGCTCGCGTTCCGGGCTCGAATCGAGGATCTTCGAACACTCCCATCGGACCGTTCCACAAGATCGTCTGCGCTTGACGAACGATGTCGGCGAACTGGTCGATGCTCGCGGGTCCGATGTCGAGACCGACCCAACCGTCAGGAATCGAACCCGAGAACACGGTCGGACGGTGCGGTCCCCCCTCGGGTCCGAAGGAGTCCCCGGCCTCGAGGGCGAGGACGTCGGTGGGCAGAGCGATCTTTCCGCTCGCGAGCAGGTCACGACACTCGTCGACCTTGTCGTCATCGACCAACGAGTCGCCGATCGAACACCCCTTCGCCCGCCAGAAGGTGAAGGCCATGGCGCCCCCGATGATCACGGTGTCGGCCTTGTCGACGAGACGGGCGATCACGGCCAACTTGTCCGCTACCTTGGCGCCACCAACGACCGCCACGAACGGACGTCGCGGCTGCTCCAAAATACCGAGCAACGTCGAGACCTCTTTGATCAAATTCGGCCCCGCCGCGCTCGGCAGGTACCGGGGCGGAGCCATGACCGACGCGTGCGTGCGGTGCGAGACGCCGAACGCCTCGTTGATGTAGTAGTCGAATCCCTTCACGAGCATCCGACCGAACTCCTCGTCGTCGGACTCCTCGCCCGGATCAAAACGGAGGTTCTCCATCATCTCGACACCCGGGCACAGCTCCTCCAGCCGGTTCCGCATGGGCGCCACGGAGTACTTCTCGACGTAGTGACCCTTCGGACGGCCGACGTGGGTGCACGCCACGACGTGGGCGCCGCGCGCCATCAACTCCTGGAACAGGGGCACCGCCGAGCGGATGCGAAAGTCGTCGGCGACCGAAAGATCGCCGTTCACCATCTCCAGCGGCGTGTTGAAGTCCACGCGGACGAGGACCCGACTGCCGGACATGGATGTCCAGGTGTCGGTCGACGGGAGGCGAAAGGTCAAGGTCATCCACCCACGAGAGCCGTGAGGTCGACGAGCCGGTTCGCGTAGCCCCACTCGTTGTCGTACCACCCGAAGATCTTGACGAGGCTGTGGTCGTCGTCGATCTGAGTGACCATGGTGAGCAGCGAATCAAAGGTGCACGACGCGGGCGTCCCCACGATGTCCGTCGAGACGATCGGGTCACGGCTGTACACGAGAATCCGCCCGAGGGGGCCCGCCGCGGCGCTCGCGAAGGCCGCGTTCACTTCGTCCACCGACGTCGTGCGCACGACGGCGGTGAAGTCCGTGATGCTGCCGTCCGGCACGGGGACCCGCAGCGAGGTGCCGTCGAGGCGACCCTCCATGGCCGACAGAACGAGGCCGGTGGCGCGCGCGGCCCCCGTGGAGGTCGGGATGATGTTGATCGCGGCGCTGCGCGCGCGACGCAGATCCTTGTGCTGTACGTCGAGGAGGCTCTGGTCGTTGGTGTAGGCGTGCACGGTCGTCATGAGACCCGTCGTGACGCCGAATGCGTCATCGAGGACCTTGACCATCGGAACGAAACAGTTGGTGGTGCACGAGGCGTTCGAGATCACGAAGTGCTCGGCGGGGTCGTAGGTCGTGTCGTTGACGCCCACGACAATCGTGACGTCCGCATCGTTGGCGGGCGCCGAGATGACGACGCGTCGCGCCCCACCCACGAGGTGACGGGCGGCTTCGGCTCGCGTCGTGAACCGCCCGGTGGACTCGACCACGACATCGACACCGAGCTCTCCCCAGGGCAGCTTTTCGGGATCCCGCTCGGCGAGGACTCGAATGTCGCGACCGCCCACCGACAGGGACTCCTCCGTGTGGGTGACGACCTGATCGAGAAGGCCTTGGGTGGAGTCGTGCTGGAGGAGGTACGCGTTGGTCGCCGTCGAGGTGAGGTCATTGACCGCCACGACCTCGATGTCGTCGTGGCCGAGGGCCGCCCGCAGATAGCCGCGGCCGATTCGCCCGAACCCGTTGATGCCAATTCGTACCGTCATGGTTACTCCTCCCAGAGCCGGTAAATCATGCCACCAATTCACGCAGGCAACGTGCCAACTTGGCGGCGTCGTGCACGCGCCCGTTGGCGCCGGTCAAATCGGCCCGCACGAGCGGACAGGGCACGTCCCCACTCGCGAGACCCTCGTGAACGTCGGCCACGACAAGATCGACCTCGACGCCGTGGCGGTGGACGGCGTCGAGGTGGTCCTCCAGCGTGTACCCGCTCGTCTCAGGGACCTGTTCGTGAAGGTTGGCGACGAAGATCCGTCGTGCGGTGGTGGAGCGCAACGCGTCCGCGATGCCGGGCACCACGCACGCCGCCAGCACGCTGGTGTACAGAGAACCGGGACCGATCACGACGACGTCGGCCTCTTGAATCGCCGCCACGGCACGGGGCGGGGCGCACGCGTCGGCGGGCTCGATCGCGATCCGCCAGATGCTCGAGGACGCCGCTACCTCGGTTTGGCCTTCCGCGCGGCCCTCGGACGTGCGCGCCACGAGGGTGACCCCCTCGCGCGACGCCGGGAGGACCTCCCCGGTGACGCCGAGCAGCGACGCGACCGTGCGCACCGACGATTCGAGGTCTCCGGTGGCGTCGATGAATCCCGCGAGTAGCAGATTCCCCATGGCGTGTCCCGCCAGGTCGCCTGAGCGGAATCGATGCTCCAGGAGAGCGGTGAGGGCGTTGGCGGGGTCCGCCAGCGCCGCGAGACACTTGCGCAGATCGCCCACCGCGGCGACGTCCAACTCCTCGCGCAGTCGGCCGGTCGACCCACCGTTGTCGGCGACCGAGACAATCGCCGTCACCTCGTCGGTGAGCTGTCGCACGGCGCGAAGGGTCACGGCGGTCCCGTGACCGCCTCCGAGGGCGACGATCTTCATCGATCGAGGTCGCGATGGAAGATCGCCGTGGAAAAGGGCAGCCGGCGACCAATCTCCTCCGTGATCGCCACCGACCGGTGTCGACCTCCGGTGCAGCCAATCGCGATCGAGAGATAGCTCTTCCCTTCACTCACGAACGCCGGGATCTGCCAACTGAGCAGCGAGACCACGTCGGTCAGGAAGTGCTGAGCGTCCGGTTGCTCGAGCACGTACGTGGCGACGGGCTCGTCAAGACCCGAGAACGGACGCAACTCCTCGACCCAGTGGGGATTCGGCAGGAAGCGGCAGTCAAAGACAATGTCGACATCACGGGGAATCCCGTTGGAGTAGCCGAACGAGATGAGCGACACCCGCATGGAGCTCGTCCCTTCCAGCGTGTGGAAGGTCTCGGCCACGCGGGCGCGTAACTGATTCGAATTGAGTCCGCCCGTCTCGATGACCAGGTCGGCACTATGGCGAAGTGACTGCAGGAGCGACCGCTCGCCCGCAATGGCGTCGGCCACCGACGGTGCGGGGAAGGGGTGGCGACGACGAGTGCCCTCGAAGCGGCCAATCAACACTTCGTCGGGTGCGTCGAGAAAGAGAAGTTTCGCGCTGACGTGTTGGGCGCGAAGTTCCGTGATGACCGCGAGAAGTTGATCAGGTTGGACGCGACCGGACCGTCCCACGATGAAGGCCACGCCGACGAAGTCCGGAGATCCGGACAGCGCGAGATCGCTCACGCGCGGAATCAGATCGACGGGCAGGTTGTCGACCACGAACCACCCGAGATCCTCGAGCGCCGCCGAGACCGTCGAACGACCCGCGCCGGACATCCCGGTGACGAGGAGGATCTCATTCATCGTCGGGACCCTCCTTGGTGAGGCGGAACGTTCCCGCCGGATGCAAATGATCGTAGAGCGTGCGCGCGACCGATTCCGGCAGTCCCGGCGCGCCGCGCAGCTCCTCGAACGTCGCGTGACGAATCTCTTCCAACGAGCCGAAGTGGGTGATGAGGATCTGCTGGCGTTGGGGTCCGAGTCCGCTCACGCCGTCGAGGGCGGAGCGGACCATGGCGCGACCGCGCTTGGAGCGGTGGAACGTGATGGCGAACCGGTGGGCTTCGTCACGGATCCGTTGGACGAGGTACAGCGACTCCGATCCACGCTCGAGGGCGATGGGCTCCGCGCGACCGGGACGGTACAGCAGTTCCTCGCGCTTGGCGAGGGCCACGAACTCGAGTCCTCGATCGCCGAGCGGGCGATCGCCCGCGGCCGCCAACGAGGCATTGAGTTGTGGCAGTCCGCCGTCGATGATGAAGAGGTCAGCGTTCTTGAACTTGTCATCTCCTCCCCCCTCGCTCCAGTGGGTCAGGCGTCGCTCGAGGACCTCGCGCATCGCGCCCGCGTCGTCGTTTCCGAGAACCGTCTTCACGTTGAAGTGGCGATAGTCCGACTTCTTCGGAAGACCATCTTCGAAGACCACCATCGAACCGACGTAGTTGGTCCCCTGGAGATGGCTCATGTCGAAGCACTCAATCCGATACGGCGGCCGCGCCATGCCCAGGGCGGACCCCAACTCCTGCAAGGCCCTCGAGCGCACGTTGTGATCGTGAGTGCGTCGCGTGGAGTCACCGTCAAGGACCGCCACCGCGTCGTCACGGACCAGTTGGAGCAGCTGGCGGCGCTTGCCACGCTGGGGCACCACGACGTTCACGGCACCGTCGCGTACGCGGCGCAGGTACGCCGCGGCCACCTCCGTCGTGGTGACGTCGTCACCGACGAGGATGATCGGGGGCACGTCCTCGGACCGTCGATACATCTCTGGGAGGGCTCGTTCGAGAATGTCGGCGGGTGTCTCGTCGAGCGAGAGGTCCAGCAGGAGCGCGTTGCGGCCCACGACGCGACCTCCTCGCACACGGTGAAGGGTGAGAGCGGCGCGTGAGCCGCTGGTCGCGACCGCGACGCAGTCCAAGTTGCTCGTGTCGTCGAGCACGATGCGCTGAGTCTCGGCAGCTCGTTCCAACGCGTGGAGCCCATCGCGAGCCCGCGCAGCTGCCTCGTAGTTCTGGTCCTCGGCGGCGACGCGCATCTGAGTCTCGAGGCGGCGGCGTAGGTCCACGACGTGACCGTCGAAGAACTCGCCAAACGACGCAACCAGCTGGTCGTAGTCCTCCTTGGCCACGGCACCGACGCAGGGTCCGCAGCACTTGCCCACGTCGAAAAGCAGGCACGGACGGCCCAGCCGATGGTGCTGTTGAAACTTGTGATTTGAGCAGGTCCGCAGAGGGAAGGCCTGGATGAGTTCGTCAACCGTTCGTCGGAGCGGGCCCACGTGAGCAAAGGGACCGTAGTAGACGACACCGCGAACGTGGGCGCCGCGGGTCGTGTAGGGATGGGGGTACTCGGAGCGAAAGTCGAGCGCGAGAAACGGAAAGCTCTTGTCGTCCTTGAGCCGCATGTTGTAGCGGGGCTGATGGGTTTTGATGAGTTCGTTTTCGAGGATCAGCGCGTCCACCTCGGAGTGGGTGACGATCCACTCCACCGCCGTCGCGTCGCGCATGAGGGCCTGGGTTTTGAAGTCCAACGCGTCGAGCTTTTGGAAGTAGTTGGAGAGTCGTTGCGCCAGAGAGCGTGCCTTGCCGACGTAGATCACCACGCCACGGTCGTTGCGAAAGAGATAACAGCCGCTCTCGGTGGGGATTGCGTTGGGTCGCTCGAGCATCAGGCCCGCCGGCGCGTCGTCCGTTTCACTAAGACGTCCGCGAGAACCTGGCCCGTGGGGGTCCCCGACCGGGCCACCTCCTCGGGTGTTCCCTCCGCGACCACGGTGCCTCCCCGTCGCCCACCTTCCGGGCCCATGTCAATCACCCAGTCAGCCGTCTTGATGACGTCCAGATTGTGCTCAATGACCAGCACCGTACTGCCCACGTCGACGAGGCGGTGCAGGACCTGCAGGAGCCGGCTGACGTCCTCGAAGTGCAGTCCCGTCGTCGGCTCATCGAGGACGTACAGGGTGTGCCCGTTGGGTCGACGAGCCAACTCGGTCGCCAGCTTCACCCGCTGGGCCTCACCTCCCGACAGGGTGGGCGCGGGTTGGCCGAGTCGCACGTACCCGAGACCGACGTCGTAGAGACTCTGAATCTGACGAAGGATCGAGGGCTGTCGTTCGAAGAACTCCAGCGCCTCGGCGACCGAGAGGTTCAGCACGTCCGCGATGGACCGACCCCGGTAGAGAACTTCGAGGGTTTCTCGGTTGTAGCGCGAACCCTGACAGGCTTCACAGTTGACGTACACGTCGGGCAGAAAGTGCATCTCGATCTTCAGGGTTCCGTCGCCCGAGCACGCCTCGCAGCGTCCGCCCTTCACGTTGAACGAGAACCGACCTTGGGCGTACCCGCGGATCTTCGACTCCTGCGTCTCGGCGAACAGTTTGCGAATCTTGTCGAACACGCCGGTGTAGGTCGCCGGGTTCGACCGCGGAGTGCGGCCAATGGGCTGCTGATCGACGGCCACGACCTTGTCAATCCCCTTGATGCCGTCGATCGAGTCGTGCTCGGCGACAGCCACCTTGGATCCGTAGATCTGGCGCTGCAGTGACGCCAGAAGAATGTGGTTGATCAGAGACGATTTACCCGAGCCCGACACTCCGGTCACGGCCACGAATCCTCCCAGCGGGACTCGCACATCGATGTTGCGGAGGTTGTTCGCCCGCGCGCCACGCACGGTGACGGCGAGACCGTTGCCGGGTCGTCGCGTCGTTGGCACCTCGATCCGGCGCCGTCCGGAGAGATACTGGCCCGTGAGCGAGACCTCGTTGGCGAGCAACTCCTTGAGTCCGCCGGCGTGCACGACCGTGCCGCCGTGTTCGCCGGCGCCCGGGCCAATGTCCACGATGAAGTCCGCTGAGCGAACAGTCTCCTCGTCGTGCTCGACGACAATGACGGAGTTGCCGAGGTCGCGTAGACGCTCGAGCGTCGTGATCAGTCGGCGATTGTCACGCTGGTGCAGTCCGATCGACGGTTCGTCGAGAACGTACAGGACACCGACCAGGTGGCTGCCGATCTGGCTGGCGAGGCGAATCCGCTGCGCCTCGCCGCCCGACAGCGACGCCGACGCTCGACTGAGCGTGAGGTAGTCAAGACCGACGTCGAGGAGAAAGGACAGCCGTTCGAGTATCTCCTTGACCACCTGGAGTGCGATGGTCGCGTCCCGCTTGTTGAGCGACAGCGACGAGAAAAAGGCGACGGCCTCGTCAATGGTCTCGTTGCACACCTCCGAGATGCTCCGACCGTTGATCTTGACGGCCAGAACCTCTGGTCGAAGGCGTTGCCCCTTGCACGCGCTGCACTCGACCTCACGCATGTACTGCTCGGCTTGCTCGCGGGTCCAGTCGCCCTCCGCCTCGCTTCGCTTGCGTTCGAGCCACGCAACGATCCCGCCGTAGCTGGCCTCGTAGGTGCGCACCTTGCCGTAGCGACTCCGGTAGCTGATCGGAACGGCCTTGTCTCCCACTCCGTAGAGGACCAACTTACGGTCCTTCGCCTTCAACTTCTTCCACGGAGTGTCGATCGAGAAGCCGCCGAGATCGCAGACGCCCTTGATCATCCGCTCGAAGTACTTAAAACGCAGTCCCGACCACGGGGCGAGGGCGCCGTCGGCCAACGAGAGGGACTCGTCAGGCACAACGAGTTCGGGGTCGACCTCGTACCGCGTACCGAGGCCCGTGCAGGTCGAACACGCTCCGTAGGGAGAGTTGAAGGAGAAGTCCCGGGGCGCCAGCTCCGTGAAGCTGATGCCGCACGTCGTGCACGCCAACATTTCCGAGAACTGTTCGGTGGCCTCCGTCGCGAGCCAGTGCACCGCCACCGATCCGTGGGTCAGCTTGAGCGCTGCCTCCACTGACTCGGTGAGGCGTTGGCGCGTCGAGGGTCGAACGATCAGGCGGTCGACCACGACCTCGATCGTGTGCATCTCGTATCGCTCAAGCTTGAGTGTCGAACGATCGTCCAACTCGACGAGTTCGCCGTCGACGCGCACGCGAGAAAAACCCTGGGACGCGAGCTCGTCGAGCAACGTGGAGTACTCGCCCTTTCGGCCTTCGACAACCGGCGCGAGAACGAGGAAACGTTCGCCGTCCGTGCGCGCCAGCAACTGGTCGACAATCTGCTGGGGTGTCTGTCGCGTGACGGGCTGACCGCATTTCGGACAGTGAGGGACGCCGATGCGCGCGTACAGCAGGCGCAGATAGTCGTACACCTCGGTAATCGTGCCGACGGTCGATCGAGGGTTTCGCGACGCGGACTTTTGGTCGATCGAAATTGCCGGGGACAGTCCCTCAATGAAGTCCACGTCCGGTTTGTCCATTTGCCCGAGGAACTGGCGAGCGTACGCCGAGAGGCTCTCGACGTAGCGGCGTTGCCCTTCGGCGTAGATCGTGTCAAAGGCCAGTGACGATTTGCCCGATCCCGAGAGTCCGGTGAAGACCACGAGCTTGTCGCGAGGAATCTCCAGGGAGACGTTCTTGAGGTTGTGGGCACGTGCTCCCTGCACGCGAATCGTGGTCGCCATTGGTCGAGGTTAACTGTCCATCTCGTCGGCCAGTGCCGGTCCGTCGTCGAGCAACTGCGCCTGAAGCTCGTGGAGGACGTCGCGCAGCGCGGCCGCCTCCTCGAAACGAAGTTCGCGAGCCGCGCGCAGCATCTCCTGTTCGATGCGCTCGATCTCCTTGGACATGTCGTCAAGAACCGCGTCGACGAGAATCGTCGTCGCGGCCGGTGCAGCGTCGCGCACCGAGCCGGACCGCAATCGGCCGAGGATGTCGGCGACGTTCTTCGACACCGACACCGGACTGATCCCGTGGGCCAGATTGTGCTCGATCTGGGCGGCGCGACGGCGCTCGGTGGTGCCGATCGCCGCACGCATGGAGTCGGTCAACTGGTCGGCGTACAAGATGGCCTCGCCGTTGGCGTTGCGGGCGGCACGCCCAATGGTCTGGATGAGGGCACTGCGCGACCGCAGAAAACCCTCCTTGTCCGCGTCGAGAATTGCGACCAGGGAAACCTCCGGTAGGTCGAGCCCCTCACGCAGGAGATTGATGCCGACGAGGACGTCAAACTCACCCAGGCGCAGAGAGCGAAGAATCTCGATGCGCTCAATCGTGTCGATGTCGCTGTGCAGGTACCGCACGCGGACGCCCTGCTTCGACAGAAAGTTCGTAAGATCCTCGGCCATCCGCTTGGTCAGCGTGGTGACGAGGACGCGCTCGTGACGCGCGACGACGGCGTCGATGCGGCGACGGAGATCGTCGATCTGGTTCTTGGTTGGCACCACGGTCACCACGGGGTCGAGCAGTCCCGTCGGGCGGATGACCTGTTCGACGACCTGATCCGAATGCTCGAACTCGTACGGTCCGGGTGTGGCTGACACGAAGACGAATTGCGGTACCAGATCGACGAACTCGTCAAGGTTGAGTGGACGGTTGTCGAGTGCACTGGGCAGGCGGAACCCGTGCTCGACGAGCGTCTCCTTGCGGGAGCGATCACCCGCAAACTGTCCCCGAACCTGGGGCATCGCCACGTGCGATTCGTCCACGACCACGAGATAGTCGTCGGGAAAGTAGTCGAGCAGAGTGAAGGGGCGCTCGCCGCGTGAACGGCCGTCGAGGTGGGCTGAGTAGTTCTCGATGCCGGCGCAGGTGCCGGTCTGCTCGAGCATTTCGAGATCGTGTTCGGTGCGTGAGCGCAGTCGTTGCGCCTCGAGAAGCTTGCCGTCACGTTCGAACTGGGCCAGTTGGGCCTGCAGCTCGATCTCGATGGTTCCCACTGCACGTTGCAGGGTCTCTTCACCCGCGGCGTAGTGCGACGCCGCAAAGACCGTCAACTCGGTAACGTCACCACGCGTCTCCTGAGTCATGGGATTGAAGAACGTGATGCGTTCGATCTCGTCACCGAAAAAGGAGATCCGCACGGCCTCGTTGTCATAGGCAGGTTGTAGTTCAAGGGTGTCACCCTTGACCCGAAAGGTGCCGCGCGCGACCAGCAGATCGTTGCGGTTGTACTGCATCTCCACCAGTCGGCGCAACAGGGCGCGCTGGTCAATGACGTCCCCCACGCACAGTTGCAGCATCCGCTCGGCGTATTCGCGAGGTGAGCCGAGGCCGTAAATGCACGACACCGACGCGACAACCACGGTGTCGCGCCGGGTGAGCAGGGCCGACGTGGCGGCGTGGCGCAGGCGGTCGATCTCCTCGTTGATGGAGGAGTCCTTTTCGATGTAGGTGTCACTGCGGGGGATGTACGCCTCGGGCTGGTAGTAGTCGTAGTACGAGACAAAGAACTCGACCCGATTGGAGGGCATCATTTCCTTGAGCTCGGACGCCAACTGGGCCGCGAGCGACTTGTTGGGCTCCAAGATGAGCGTGGGACGCTGAATGCGCTCGATCATCCAGGCAATCGTTGCCGTCTTGCCGGACCCCGTGATGCCCTCCAGCGTCTGGTAGCGCAACCCGCTCTCGAGGCCCGCGACGAGTTGATTGATGGCGGTCGGTTGGTCGCCCTGGGGGGTGAACGGTGATTCGACCCGGAAATCAGGCACCCAGCAAACCTTCCTCCGCGAGCACCTTCGCAACCTGCGCGTGCAGGTCGTCGAGACTACCGGCGTTCTCGAAGGATCGGTCCGCCTGCGCCAACCTCCACTCGTTCGAGGGTTGCACGCCGAGCCGGGCGTCCGCGTCGTCGGGTGTGAGTCCCCGGCTCTCAATCAACCTCCGGCGCGCCAGATCCGGATCGACCCACACGCACCACACCTCGTCCAGTTTGAACAGCTCTCGATGGACCGGTCGAAACAACGGAAGGGCAATGGCGATGAAGTCGTCCGCACCCTGAGCGTCGATCACCGCGGCCATGGCGAGTCCAATCGCGACGTGCGTGATGTGATTGAGGCGATTCAGCGCTGACCGATCGTGAAAGACCACCTCGGCGACGAAGTTTCGGTCAAGCGACCGATCGGGCAAGAGAATCGCGTCACCGAAGGCATCGCGCAACTGCTGCCACGCCGGTTCGCCCGGTCGCACGACGTCTCGGGCCACCTCGTCGGCGTCGACAATGACGGCTCCACGACCGTGCAGGTACGTGGTGACGGCCGTCTTGCCCGCACCGATTCCCCCCATGATGGCTACGCGCGGCACGTATGTACCGTAGTCAGTGGCAACCGAATGTGAGGCCGGCACTCGGTAGATTGGACTCGTGGAAACAACGGCGTCTCCGGCCAACGCCGTCCGGACCAAGAAGCCGTTCCTGCGTTGGGACACGTGGCTGGTCGCGTTCATTGCCTACGTTCCCCTGCTCGCGACCAAACGGGGCTCGCTCGCTGACGACACGAAGATCTACCTCTATTTGGATCCCGGTCACCTGCTCGCGACGGCGGCGTCCCTGTGGAACAAGGACATTGCCTTTGGCACGGTGACGCACCAGAACATTGGCTACCTGTTGCCGATGGGCCCCTTTTTCTGGCTCGCCAAGACGTTCGACATCCCGATGTGGATTGCCCAGCGCTTCTGGATGGGGTCGTTGCTGTTCTTGGCGGCCCTCGGTGTTCGCAAGTGCGCCGAAGAGCTCGGACTGTCGCGTTGGGCGGGCTGGGCGGCGGCTCTGCCGTACATGTTGTCGCCGTTCATCCTCGTGAATCTGGATCGCACGTCGGCGATTCTCATGCCCTGGGCGGGATTGGGTTGGATGATGATCTTCACCATCCGCGCCGCGCGACGCAACGACTGGCGAAATCCGGCACTCTTCGCCATTGTCGTGGCCCTGGTGGGCGGCGTGAACGCCACCAGCATCCTGCTAGTTGGATTCGCTCCCCTGGCCTATCTCCTGTTCGCCGCCCGCACGCGCGAGATCTCGTGGCGTCGTTGCGGCGCGGTGGTTGTTCGCATCAGCGCGCTGTCGCTGCTGGTGTCGATCTGGTGGCTGGCGGGACTGTGGGCCGAAGGAAAGTACGGCATCAACATTCTTCGCTTCACGGAGTCGTTCAGCACCGTGACGTTCACCTCGTCGAGCTCGGAGGTCTTTCGCGGTCTCGGGTACTGGTACTTCTACGGACGGGATGCTCTGCAGCCGTGGACCCTGAACTCCCTGTCCTACATGACGGGCAAAGTCGTACCGACCGCGAGTTTCGTCGTGCCCATCGTGGGATTCGTCGCGGCGCTGTGCATTCACTGGCGCTATCGCCTGTTCGCGGTGGCCACGACCTTCCTCGGGGTGGTCATTGCGGTCGGCTCGTATCCGCTCGACAAGCCCACGCCGCTGGGTCAGGTGTTCAAGTACCTCGCCCTGCACACCACCGCGGCGTTGGCCATGCGCTCGACCAACCGCGTGATCCCGATTGTGCTGCTGGGGCTGGCGCTGCTCGCCGCGGCGGGGTTCGACGCTCTGCGCCACGTGAAGCCACGGGTGGCGCTGTGGGGTTTTGGCGTGTTCGTGGCCTTCGTGATCGTGGCGATGTTGCCACTGTTCAACGGTCGCGTCATCTCCTCCAATCTCACGTTTCCCTCCAAACTCCCGCCCTACGTGACCGACGCCGCTCACGACCTCAGTCAAGGTGACCCCACGAGCAGCGTTCTGGGACTGCCGGGCCAGGACTTCGCGTACTACCGATTTGGCGCGGCCAACGACTCCATCTGGCCCGCGATCACCGATCGGCCCTGGGTGAGTTCGCAGGTGCAGTTGGCCGGAGAGCCAGCCAGCATCAACCTGATTCGCGCCCTCGATTCGACGCTTCAAAACGGTGTCGCCGTGCCCAGCTCGATTGCCCCGATTGCTCGCTTGTTCAACGCCAGCAACGTGTTGGTCCAGATGAACCTCCAGTACGAACGTTACGGATCGCCGTTGCCGTCCTACATGTGGGACCTGTTCAATCCGGCGCCGAGTGGCCTGACCCTCGAGAAGACCTACGGTCCGAACGGCAATTTTCAAGCCGTCAACGGTCCCTACATCAACGAGGCCATCCTCGGTCTACCGAATGGGTACGTCTTTCCCCCGCAGTTGGCGATCTATCGCGTCAGTGACCCTCGCACCCTCGTGAGAACGGAGTCCACCGCGTCGCCGCAGGTCGTCGCGGGCGACGGTGAGGGACTCGTGACCATGGCCACCACCGGCCTGCTCAACAACTCGCGGGCGATCTTTTACGACGGCTCCGAAACGCGCGCTCAGATTCACACCCTCGCCCATCAACCCGGCGCGTGGTTGGTGCTGACGGATTCCAACCAGAAGCGGCTGGACACGTTCGGCACCTTGTCGGCAACCCAGGGATACGTCGAGCAATCGGGTGAGAACAGCCGCGAGAACGCGGAAAACGAGCAGACCCTTCCGACGTTCACCTCGGCTCCGGTCGGGTCCCAGACCGTGGCACTCATGAAGGGCCTGGCGTCGGTGAGCGCGTCGGGTTACGGCAATATCATCACCAATAACCCGGAGGATCAGCCAGCGAAGGCCGTGGACGGCAACATCTACACGGCGTGGGAGGTCGCGGCGTTCAGTCCCGGCATCGGCCAGTGGTTCTCGATGACCGCGACCGCTCCGCACACGATCTCGAGTCTGTCGATTGTGCAACCGCAGTCGGTGCAGCAGAATCGCTACATCACCAAGATCGGCATCTCGATCAATGGTGCGACACCAATTGTGCGCACGCTGGGCCTCGCATCCACGCTGCCCGCTGGTCAGGTCGTCACGATCCCACCCACCGTTGGACGCACCATCAAGATCACCGTTCTCGACGACAGTGATCACGATAAGAACCTGAGCCTCGCGAGCGGAATTGGTTTCGCGGAGGTCGACGTCGCGGGCTTCGGCCCGGCCACGAGAGGTCTGCTGATGCCGACGTCACTGCTCCCGGCGGCGGGGGCGGCCGCGGCGACGGACAAGTTGAGCATCGTGACGAACCGATTGCGCGTTGCCACCACTCCCCCTCGTCAGGACCCGGAATTGAGTCTCCTGCGCTACTTTGACCTGCCCTACTCGCGCATCTTCACGGTGGCCGGGCTCGTCAACCTCAACCCGGCGGCCTCCGACGATGTCATCAATACGTTGGTCGGACGCCACGCGGGTCCGGGAACGAGTGTCGCCGCGGCGGAGGGCTCGGGCAACCTTCCGGGATCGCTCAACGCCACGGCGTGGGCTGCCTTTGACGGAAATCTGAATACCGCTTGGCAGTCTCGATTTCGCGTCGGTCCCGGGCAGTGGATCCAAGAGCGCCTCACTCGTCCGGTCTCCGTCTCGACGTTCAAGATCACGGTGATCAACGACGGCTACCACTCGATCCCCACCGCCCTCACTATCTCGAACGGGATCACGAGCGAGCCCTTCAGTCTGCCTATCTCGATGGCTCCACAGACGGGGCGATTGAACACACAGGAGACATTCACGATCAATGTCCCTTCCATCACTGGTTCGACCTTCCGGTTCACCGTCACGGCGCTGAAGACGGTGACGGTGGTGGACCGCGTCAACGGAGGTCCCAACTTTCCGTCTCTCGGCATCGCGGAGATCGATTTGCCGGGCGTGACGCCGGGCGTGACGCCCATAAACTTCGATTCGGGATGTCGGACGGACGTCGTGAGCGTTGACGGCCACGCAATTGCCGTGCGGATCACCGGAACCACGGCGGACGCGCTGAATCAGGACCAGCTCACTCTCACCAGCTGCACGCCGAACGCGCCGCTGGCGCTCAGCGCGGGCATGAGCACGATCTCCTCGACGGCGGGATATCTAAACGGCCTCAAC
>CAWHLQ010000038.1:0-28926 GCA_963830195.1 uncultured Actinomycetota bacterium
GTTTCGCTCGCCGCTACTCAGGGAGTCACTTTTGTTTTCCTCTCCTCGGGTTCCTTATGAGATGTTTCAATTCACCCGGTTCCCTATACCAGTCCTATGTATTCAGACTGGAGTTACACCCCATAACGGGTGCAAGGTTTTCCCATTCGGACATCCACGGATCAAAGCTTGGTAGACAGCTCCCCGTGGCTTATCGCAGTCGCCCACGTCCTTCTTCGGCTTTAGACGCCAAGGCATCCACCGTTGACTCTTTGTCATTGGAGAAATAAAAAGGGGGAACCGAGATGCTCGTGCTCGTTCTAGAATTCTCAAGGATCAGCGCAGTAACGCTCGACTCGTCGCCAATTTCCGGCTGACCAGGGAATTATCGTTACGGGGCGGAGGAGGGCCGCCGAGGCGGCGTCGGCCGGAGAGCATGTCGCTCCCCCAAAACGGAAGACGAGAGTCCGGACATACGAAGCAGGCACCTGTCATGACGGGCGAGGCAGATGGGTGCGACGGCCAACCACCAGTGGTATGGACATCCGTAGCCGACTAACCAGCATTCAACTCGGTGGTGCTGCCCTTTGTGGGCAGATGTGCTCCTTAGAAAGGAGGTGATCCAGCCGCACCTTCCGGTACGGCTACCTTGTTACGACTTAACCCCAATCACCGACCCCACCTTCGACGGCTCCCTCCTAAGGTTGGGCCACCGGCTTCGGGTGTTGCCGACTTTCGTGGTTTGACGGGCGGTGTGTACAAGGCCCGGGAACGTATTCACCCCGGCAATGCTAATCCGGATTCTCGCGACTCCGACTTCATGCAGGCGAGTTGCAGCCTGCAATCTGAACTGAGATCGGCTTTAGGGATTGGCTCCACCTCGCGGTTTAGCAGCCCTCTGTACCGACCATTGTAGCATGTGTGCAGCCCTAGACGTAAGGGGCATGATGACTTGACGTCGTCCCCACCTTCCTCCGAGTTGACCCCGGCAGTCTCCTACGAGTCCCCGGCATTACCCGCTGGCAACATAGGACAAGGGTTGCGCTCGTTGCGGGACTTAACCCAACATCTCACGACACGAGCTGACGACAGCCATGCACCACCTGTGATGGGCCCCGAAGGACACCGTATCTCTACGGCTTTTCCCAACATGTCAAATCTAGGTAAGGTTTTTCGCGTTGCATCGAATTAAGCCACATGCTCCGCCGCTTGTGCGGGCCCCCGTCAATTCCTTTGAGTTTTAGCCTTGCGGCCGTACTCCCCAGGCGGGCACTTAATGCGTTAGCTGCGGCGCGGAAACCGTTGAAAAGTCCCCACACCTAGTGCCCACCGTTTACGGCGTACTACCAGGGTATCTAATCCTGTTCGCTCCCCACGCTTTCGCTCCTCAGCGTCAGTATTGGCCCGATCACCGCCTTCGCTACTGGTGTTCCTCCTGATATCTGCGCATTCCACCGCTACACCAGGAATTCCGTGATCCCCTACCAAACTCTAGTCACGACAGTTTCGGGTGGCTGCCCCAGGTTGAGCCTGGGGGTTTCACACCCGACTTATCGAACCGCCTACGAGCTCTTTACGCCCAATAAATCCGAATAACGCTTGCACCCTACGTATCACCGCGGCTGCTGGCACGTAGTTGGCCGGTGCTTCTTCTGCAGGTACCGTCACAATCGTTCCTGCCGAAAGAGGTTTACAACTCAGAAAGCCTTCGTCCCTCACGCGGCGTTGCTGCGTCAGGCTTTCGCCCATTGCGCAAGATTCCCCACTGCTGCCTCCCGTAGGAGTCTGGGCCGTGTCTCAGTCCCAGTGTGGCTGATCGTCCTCTCAGACCACCTACCCGTCGAAGCCTTGGTAGGCCATTACCCCACCAACAAGCTGATAGGCCGCGAGCCCCTCCCAAAGCGAAAAAACATTTCTTCATCCGACCATGCGATCAGTTGAAGGTATCCAGTATTAGCACCGGTTTCCCGGTGTTATCCCAGTCTTCGGGGCAGGTTGCTCACGTGCTACTCACCCGTTCGCCACTAAATCTTCCGCTGTATTGCTACAGCATGGATTCCGTTCGACTTGCATGTGTTAGGCACGCCGCCAGCGTTCATTCTGAGCCAGGATCAAACTCTCCATCAAGATTTTTCACCACCGAAGTGGCAAAGAAATCAGAAGAGCCGACTGGAACGCTCTAATTCCAATCGACCTAACGACTCACCCACGGGGTGGGCTTATTGAGTCGCCTACTGCATGTTTTGACGTCCGACGCGACCAGTTAGAGCTGATCATCGCCGTCCGTACTGGCTTTTGGCTCTCGTTCTTCCGTTTTCAAGGAGCGACAACGCACACGGCCTCTCGGCGGAGGTGCGAAGTTCACCTGGATAGAGGAATACATCCCTCATCCTTTGCGTCCGAGTTTCCCCGAACTGCAAGGTTGCCCACCTTAGCAGCGCGGTCTGTCAAAGGGCGCAAATGGCCTCGACCGCCGTTTCTGCGATGGGAGTTCCACTATAGCAACTTGCCCCACGCCCCGTGAGCATGTCACGGCTTTTCTTTTGCGTTACGAATAGGTCGCGAGTCGTGCGCGCAGGTCCGTAACGCGCAGGTGCAACGCGCGCTGCTGATCGAGGGCGGCGTGTGGCCCGGAGGCTCCCGGTGACCGTCGTCGTGAGAGTGCGGTGCCAGCTCCGAACAGGTCCACGGCGTCATGCAGCATCTCGTCCTGTTGGACCAGATCAATCAACTCCACTTTCTCGGCGACGCTGCGACCCACGACGCACCCACGCGCTGATGGGCCTGGCGAAATGGCACGCCGCGTTCAACAAGCCACTCCGCCAGGTCGATCGCGACGATCAGGGGGTCATTCGCCGCGGCGGACGCCACGTCGACGTTGAAGCGCATTGTTTCGTAGGCGCCCGCAAGGGCACGGGCAACCAACGTCACCTGTCGCAGCGAGTCAAAGAGAGGCTCCTTGTCCTCTTGCAGATCCCGGTTGTACGACAGTGGCAGTCCCTTCAGTGTGACCAGCAGTCCGGTGAGGTTTCCCACCAGTCGACCCGACTTGCCCCTCGCCAACTCGGCGACGTCGGAGTTCTTCTTCTGCGGCAACATGGATGATCCCGTCGTGAACGCGTCGTCCAAGACCGCAAAGTTGAACTCCGAGGTTGTCCACAGACACCAGCTCCTCACCCATTCGCGAACAGTGCACACCCGTGAGTGCCAGGACGAACAATGATTCGGCGACGAAGTCACGGTCGCTGACGGCGTCAAGGGAGTTCGTGAACGCGCTCGCAAAGCCGAGCTCGCGAGCGGTGAAGGCGGGATCGACGCCGAGCGACGTACCCGCCAAGGCACCAGCGCCCAGCGGCGACACGTTCACGCGAGCGAGCGCATCAAGGATTCGATCGACGTCCCGCGCGAGCGCCCAGCAGTGGGCGCGTAGGTGGTGGGACAACAACACGGGCTGCGCACGCTGGAGGTGCGTGTACCCCGGCAGCACGGCGGTGCCGTGGTGCTCCGCGACGCCGTCGAGAACATCGAGGAGTGACAACAGCTCACCCGCCACCGCGCAGAGCGCGTCACGAGTGAACAGGCGAAGCGTCGTGGCGACCTGATCGTTGCGGCTGCGAGCCGTGTGCAACTTCGCGCCCGCGTCACCGGCGAGTTCGGTGGCTCGTCGCTCAATCGCCGTATGGATGTCCTCGTCGGTGTCGGTTGGTTCGAAGCGACCGTCGGCAAACTCGTGACCAATTGTCGTCAGCGCCGCTTGGAGTTGCCGCGCCTCATCCACCGAGATGAGACCCGCGTGTTCGAGACCACGAACGTGTGCCGCACTCGCCATCAGGTCGTGACGCCACAGGGCGTGGTCGAAGGAGTAGCTCTCGGAGAGATCCCAGAGGTCCCGCGCCATCGCGGTCGAGGTGCGACCGTGCCAGAGCGTCACGTCGGGCGCGCTTGCGAGTCCTTGGCGCCCTGTCGCGACGCCCACGTCGCGATCCCGAGGCCCCAGAGTCGAACAAAGCCTTCGGCGTCGGCGTGACGGAAGGAGTCGGCGGCGTCGTAGGTTGCCAGCCCGTGGTCGTAGAGCGCGACTGGGCTCCGTCGTCCGACGATCCGCATGACACCCGGCGCCTCGAATCGAAGGCGCACGTCTCCGGTCACCGAGCGCTGGGTCTCAACCATGAAGGCGTCCAACGCTTCCTTCAACGGCGAGAACCACATGCCGTCATACACGAGCTCCGCCCACCGTGTCTCCAGACGGGCCTTCTCGTGATGGACGTCGCGCTCCAAGGTCAGGTCCTCGAGATCGCTGTGCGCGGCAATGATGGCCAGCGCGCCCGGGCACTCATACACTTCACGGCTCTTGATGCCCACGCGACGATTTTCGACCATGTCGAGTCGTCCGAACCCCGTCAGCTCCGGCCCGCGTGGTGACGATCGCGATGAGGTCGGCGAGGGAGTATTCCGTGCCGTCGACCGCAACCGGCAGTCCCTTCGAGAAGCTCAACGTCAGTTCCACCGGCTCCGTCTGCGTTACGCGCGTGAGTGTGTAGGGCTCGTCCGGTGGTGCCGCCCACGGATCCTCGATCGCTCCGCACTCGATGGCGCGGCCCCAGAGGTTCTCGTCAATGGAGTAAATCTTCTCCTTGGTGGCTCCGATGGGAATCTTCCATGTCGCCGCGTAGTCAACGGAGTCCGCTCGCGTCATCCCCCACAGCCGGGCGGGCGCCAGCACCTCCAGGTCCGGGGCGAGAGCGTGTGTGCCGACCTCGAAGCGCACTTGATCGTTGCCCTTGCCCGTGCACCCGTGCGCCACCGCGTCCGCCGAGAACCGACGGGCCTGGTCGACGAGGTGTCGAACAATCACGGGCCGTGAGAGGGCCGAGACCAGCGGATACTTCCCCTCGTAGCGCGCGTTCGCGTAGATCGCCCGATTGCAGAACTCCTCGGCCATCTCGTCGCGCGCGTCCACAATGACGCAGTCGAGTGCGCCGGCGGCGAGCGCACGCTCGCGAATGGCGTCGAAGCTCTCGGCCTCACCCTGACCGACGTCCACGGCGACGCCGACCACCTCGACGCCCCACTCCTCAATCATCCAGCGCACGGCGACGGACGTATCCAAGCCGCCGCTGTAGGCCAACACCACTCTCTTCGCCATGGCTATCTCCTCACGCGCTTCGCCGCCGGTGCCGTCACCAGACCGGACATCACGCGCAGTTCGTTGGCGAGTTTCACCCCGCCCTTTTCTTCGGTCGCGATCACCAGGATCGTGTCGTCGCCGGCCACCGTCCCGAGGACGCCCGGCACCGCACCACGGTCGAGGGCGCTCGCCACGACGTGCGCACACCCCGGCGGCGTGCGCACCACGACGAGGTGGCCGGCTGACTCAATGCCCACCGCCCACTCCCCCATCATTCGTCGCAAGTGATCGAGCGGGGCCGGTCCGAGGTTGGGCGACGCCGGCAGGGTCAGGCGACGCACGCCGTCGGCGTCTCGTGTCTTGACGACCCCCAGTTCCTGGAGGTCACGGGTCACCGTGGCCTGCGTGGCCTGAATGCCTTCGCGATTGAGCACCGTCACCAGTTGGGCCCCCGTCGAGACCACCTGATTCTCCAGGATTTGCGCGATCCGGTGCTGTCGTTGCGTCTTGGTCACCGTGACTTCTCCTTCATCCAGCGCAACACGCCCACCATGGACGAGGTGCGATGCCGTACCTGCTGCCACACCAGAGAGCGCGGCGACTCGAGAACATCCTCAGTAATCTCCTCACCCCGATGGGCGGGTAGACAGTGCAAGATGACCGCGCGCGGCGACGCGTCATGAACCAACTGCTCGTTGACTTGGAAGGCAGCCAGGTCGCGTCGACGCTGTGGCGCCTCGTCTTCGTCACCCATCGACACCCAGACATCGGTGTAGATCGCGTCGACGTTCGCCACGGCGCTCGCCGGACTCGTCGTGACGCTGACGGTGGCCCCGTCTCGAGACAACGAATTCATTTCGGCCACTTCCTGTGGGTTGAACTGGTAGCCCTCCGGGGCGCCGATTCGCAGCGACACCCCGAGACGGACAAGGGCGTGGGCGAGACTGCGTGTCACGTTGTTGGCGTCGCCCACGTAGGCCACCGTGAGACCCGCCATTGCGTGCACGTCACCGCCCGTGAAGTGATCGGCCAGGGTGAGCACATCGGCGACGGCTTGGGTCGGGTGTTCGACGTTGCTCAGGAGGTTGATGAGCCGCAACTCTCCTCGCGTCGCGCGCGCCATGCGTGCAAAAACACCGTGATCGCGCACCCGCAAGGCGGCGATGGAACTGGTGGCGCGCAACGTCCGGGCTACGTCCTCGGCGCACTCTCGCGCGTCCAGTCCAACCTCGTCACCCGTGAACATCGACGGCCATCCTCCGAGGCGCTGCACGGACGCCACGCTCGACGCGCGCGTGCGAAGACTGGGGTGTTCAAAGACCAGAGCGACACTCGTCCCGCGAAGTTCGTCACCCCGGGGAGCGACGCGTGCGCCCGCGTAGATCTCCGTGAGATCGTCGTGGTCAAGCTCCGAGATGGCAATGAAGTCGGTCGTCACTTCGTCACCTCGGTGAACAGTCCTTCGTCGCTCAGTGCCGCGACAAGGGCGTTGGGTCGCGCGCCGTTGGCGATGACCACGCGTCGCGCGCCCGCGTCAACGGCACAGAGTGCGGCCGCCACCTTGGGCTCCATCCCGTCGCGGATCGCCCCGCGCGCGATGAGTGTGGCGACTTCGGCGCGGGTCACCGAGCCCACGGCGGTTGACGGATCGTCAGGATCAAGACGCAGCTGGTCGACGTCGCTCAAAAGGACCAGCGCCTCGGCGCCGAGCGCGCCCGACAGCGCGCCCGCCACCTCGTCGGCGTTGCAGTTGAGCAACTGTCCGAATCGGTCAACGGCCACGGGATTGACGACCCCGACGACGCCAACGCCCAGTTCCTCGATGACGTCCGTGCGCACGTGCACGTCGCCCCCGGCACGGCCCCACCGTGGTCCTCGCGGCGTGGCCGTGAGCAGGCTGCGGTCGGGACCCGCGAGTCCCTGGGCCTCGACGCCTCGGGAGTTGAGAGCACCCACGAGCGACAGGTTGACGACGCTCAGGGCCATCGCCACGACACTCATCATCTCCTCACTGGTGACGCGCAAGCCCTTGACGAACGTGCTCGTCAGACCCAACGACTGGGACAGGGCGGTGATCTGCGGGCCCGCTCCGTGCACGACGACCGGAACGTAGCCGTCGCGCATCAGGGCCTTGAGGTCCGCGGCGAGGTGATCCATGGCCACCGCGAGGTCACTCGCCGCGTCGAGGGCGTGTCCCCCGACCTTCACGATGACGTAGCGGGTCACGGGAAGACACCCACGTTGGTGAGCGCCCACGACTCGGGCCACTCTCGGGACACGTTGAGTGCCTGAATGGCCTGACCGGCCGCGCCCTTGGTCAGATTGTCGAGGGAACTGAGCACCACCAGCCAGCCCGTGCGCGGGTCCACCCGAGCCGACACGAAACAGAGATTGGAGCCCAGCGGGTCCTTGAGACCCGGGGGCTCATCGGTGACGACGATGAAGGCGTCGTGTCGATACGTCGTGCGCAAGAGGTCGAGGGCCTCCTGCGTCGAGTGCTCGCCGCGCGGGCGGGCGTAGGCCGTCACCAGCATTCCGCGGCTGACGGGAATGAGGTGGGGCGTCAGGAGCAGTTCAACGCCCAGCTCCTGCTGGATTTCAACGGTGTGGCGGTGGGTCAAGAGCCCGTACGCCTCCGCGTTGCCGTGCAGGCGGGAGAAGTGCAACCGATCCGACGACGCTCGCCCCGCTCCGCTCGTGCCGCTCAGGGCGTCGACCACCGTCCCGGTCTGCTCCACCCACCCGGCGTCAACGAACGGGCCGAGCGCCAGCGCCGTGGCCGTCGGGTAGCAGCCCGGGATCGCCAGCAGCGTGGCCCCGACGAGTTCCTCCCGGTGCCGTTCGACCAGTGCGTACACCGCGTGCGACAGCAGTTCGGGTGCGGAGTGCTCGTGCTCGTACCACTGCGCGTAGTGCGCGGGCTGCCGGAGTCGAAAGTCCGCCCCGAGATCCACGACGATCCGTCCCTGACCCCTCAATCGACCCACGAAGAGTTGCGACACCCCGTGGGGCAACGCACAAAACACGACATCAACGTCGGCGTCAAAGACCGCGTCGTGACGCGCGAAACTCGTGGAGGGGTAGGCCGCCGCCAGGCTGGGGATCAGGGCTCCCACCGGCGTGCCGACGACCGACTCACCGGTCGCCACCGTCACCTCGATCTCGGGGTGTGTCACCAGCAGTCGCAGGAGCTCGGAGCCCGCGTAACCTGATGCACCAAGGACGGCGGCTCGCATAGTGCAATTTTATGCACGACCGAGGGCAATATTGCAAGTAGGGAGGACGAGACACCATGTCGCGGCGGGGGTGGGTCCTCTTTTTGTCTCTCAGCTTGCTGTGGGGACTGCCCTATTTCATGATTCGCGTCGCCGTGCGTCAGCTGGATCCCGCCACGTTGGTCTTCGCACGAACGTGTGTGGCGTCACTGATTCTGGTGCCGTTGGCGATTCGACAGCGGGCCTTTGGCACGCTCGCGCACGCGTGGCAGTGGCTGGTTCTCTACAGCGTGGTGGAGATTGCGGTCCCGTGGTTCTTTATGGGTTCTGCGGAACGGCATCTGACGAGCTCCCTGACGGGATTGCTGGTGGCGACGGTCCCCCTGGTCGCCATCGTTCTCCACAAGATTCTGCACCCGGGCGAGTCCATCACGCGGCGTCGACTCCTGGGACTGGCCATTGGCTTCGCGGGTGTCGTGACCCTCGTCGGACTCGACGTGCACGGGAGTTCGATCGTGTGGATCGGGGCGATGGCACTGGTCGTCGCGGGATACGCGACTGGTCCCATGATTCTGAGTTTGCGTCTCGGGCACGCGTCGGGCGTGGGCGTGGTCGCGGCATCCGTGGGCCTCGTGGCGCTCGGGTATCTCCCCTGGGGCGTCACGCACTGGCCCGAACACGTGCGCGCCGAAACGTATTTCGCGGTCGTGGGTCTCGCCCTGCTGTGCACCGTGGCGGCGTTCATCATCTTCTTCGCGCTCATCAAAGAGATCGGTCCGTCGCGCAGCGTGGTGGTGACCTTTCTCAACACGGGGGTCGCGGTGGTGATGGGAACGGTGTTCCTTCACGAGCCCCTGACGACGGGCATTCTGATCGGCTTTCCCATGATCATCGTCGGGTGTGTCCTCGCGACGACCTCATCGGTCAGCGCAGTCGCGCGCCCAGCGCCCCAGCACGCTCAATGAGTCGCTCCCGACTCGCGGTGACGTCGGTGTCCGACAGCGTCCGATCATCGGCGCTCAACCGCACCGTGAACGCCAGGCTCCTCGTTGCGGGCTCCAGTCCCTCGCCGCGATAGACGTCAAAGAGGTGGACACTCTCCACCAACGGGTCCGTCGCCCGCAACTGCTCACCGAGGTCACTCGCGCTGATGGCGTCCGGTGTGACGAACGCCAGATCGATCACCGCCGAGGGGAACCGGCTCGGAATTCGCACCGTTGCGTCTCGCCGAAGGACGAGCGTGGGGTCCGACGCCACGTCGAGGTTGATCTCCACGAGCCCGACCCGCTGACCCGCCCTCGCCGCGGGGGCCCACACGCTCACGAGCGCCGGATCGATTTCGCCGACGAAACCAACCCGCGCGCCAGTTGATCGATCGACCAGTTCGGCACTGCGTGTGGGGTGCCAGCCCGGACGAGCGTTCGCCGTGCGAACGACCACGTCACGCAGTCCCCACCGTTGCGCCAAGGCGTGCCACGTCGCCACCGCCGAGCGTGCGTCGTCGTCGTGTCGGCCGAGCAGAACCATCAACGTCTCGTGCTCGGTCGGCAGTTCGATCTTCTCGGTCCCGCCGGCGCCGCCACGGGAACGGCGAGGTTCGGGGCCAAATCCCGGGTGGTCCACGACCGTGCCGAGTTCGAACAGACCCACGTCGCCCGTGCCACGCTCGACGTTCTTGCCCCACGCCCGAGCCAGACCCACCAGCATCGATGATCGCAGGACCGACTCTTCGCTGTTCAACGGGTTGGTCACACGCACGCGCAAGGGTGTCTCGGCGACGGCATCAAAGTCCTCGTCACTGACAAACGACGCGGTCCACGCCTCGAGAAGGCCGAGTCCGACGACCGAGTCCCGCACCAATCGCCGAAACACCTGCCGATCGGTCAAGCCGCCCGGCGCGGTCCACGTCGGGGTGCGTCGCTCCAGTCGCTGGTAGCTGTAGAGGCGAGCGATCTCCTCGATCACGTCGGCGCGCCCCGCCGCATTCGACCGCACGTCGAGGCGCGCGGGTGGTGGCGTCACGGTCATCACGTCGCCCGCCACGACGACCTCAAAACCCAGAGCGCGCAGGAGGGGTGCCGCCCGTTCCACGCTGATGGGCGTGCCGAGGAGCTTCTCCACGTCTCGGGCGCTCACGTCGATCACCGGGCGCACGGGCAGGTGACCCTCGACCACAATCGGTTCCCGCGACCACTGAAGGTCAGGAGATGTGTAGGTCAGCAACTCCACGAAACGCGACAGTGCACGCGACGCCAGCGTGGGGTCGACGCCGCGCTCGAAGCGATTGGACGCCTCGGAGCGCAGTCCGAGACGCTTGCTCGTTCGGGCAATGGTCATGGGATCGAAATACGCGGCCTCGAGGAGCACGTCGGTCGTCGTGGACGAGATGACACTGGTGGCTCCGCCCATGATGCCGGCGAGACCGATGACCGTATCGGCGCCGTCGACGATGACGCAGTCGATTCCCGTGTCACCGAGCCCACGGCCGGGTTGACCGAGAGTGCGCACCACACCGTCGAGCGTCGTGAGGGACTCGCCGGGTTCCGCGCGGCGCACACCGAGATGCGTGCCCGCGACCAGTGCGGCGTCGTACGGGTGCGTGGGTTGACCCAACTCGAGCATCACGTAGTTGGACGCGTCCACGACATTGTTGACCGCACGCATTCCCGCGGCGCTCAACCGGTTCCGCAGCCACGGTGGCGAGTCGGTCACGGTCACCTGTCGCACCCGGGCGACGGTGAGCGATCCGCACAGTTCGGGAGCGTCGATGCTCGCTGATGTCCCCAACGACGATGCCGTCTCACCCGTGGGGGTGGCAACGGCTTGCGCGCGCACCGTCAACTCGTATCGAGCCGCGACGTCACGCGCCACTCCTTCGATGCTCCACGCGTCGGGGCGGTTTCCCTCCGGCGCGATGTGCAGCACGATGTCGGCGCTCACGCCCAGAACATCCAGCAGCGACTGACCCGCCGCGATTCCCGGATAGCCGTCCAGGATCATGAGTCCCGCGTGATCGTCACTCAGGCCCAACTCTCGTCCCGAACAGAGCATGCCGTGTGACGTGACGCCTCGCATTGTGCGCGTCGTGATCACGAAGTCGCCCGGCAACACTGCGCCGACAGGAGCAAACGGCACGTGATTGCCCACCTCGACGTTCATCGCTCCACACACGATCTCCACCGGACCCTCGCCGGCGTCGGCGATGACTCGACGGATGCGATCTGCTCCCTCAATCGCGTGAATCTCGTCGACACGAGCCACGATGATGTCGTTGAGACCCTCCCCGACGTGTTCAACCTCCTCGACGACCAGGCCGAGATCGTCAAGCGTCGACACGAAGCGAGACACATCAACGGGCACGTCAATGAACTCTCGCAGCCACGACAAGGGAACTCTCATGAGAACTGCTCCAGGAATCGTTTGTCGTTCTCGTTCAACGCACGCATGTCAGCCAACTGGTGACGCATCTGCGCGCAACGGTCAATACCAAATCCGAAGGCGAAGCCGCTCCACTCGTCGGGATCGATGCCCACAGCCTCAAACACCGCCGGGTCGACCATGCCGCAACCACCCAGCTCCACCCAGCCGGTGTGCGAGCACGTCCGACACCCCTCACCCCGGCAGATCGTGCAGGTGATCTCGAACTCCGCGGACGGCTCCGTGAAGGGAAAGTACGCGGGGCGCAGTCGAGACGCGAACTCGGAACCAAAGTAGGCGTGGGTAAACGTCTCGATGACCCCCGCGAGATCCGCGAACGCGATGCCGCGGTCGACCACGAGCCCTTCGATCTGATGAAAGACCGCCAGGTGACGCGCGTCGGGTGTGTCGCGCCGGAAACAGCGACCCGGCATGACCGAGTGAATCGGCAGAGAGTTGTTCGCCACGGCCTCTTCCATCAAGTGAATCTGCGTCGGCGACGTATGGGTGCGCAGCAGGACGGTCTCCGGCTCCCCGAGATCGAGATAGAACGTGTCCCACATCCCTCGAGCGGGGTGCGCCGGCGGGATGTTGAGCGCTTCGAAGTTGAACCAGTCCGTCTCGACTTCGGGACCCTCGGCCACCGTAAAGCCCATCGCGACGAACACGTCTTCGAGCGACCGTTGGGTCGTCGCCACGAGTCCGGCGTGTCCCGCACGAAGAGGAACCACGACGTCCGTGACGACCACGTCACCGAGATCGAGTCGATCCGCCTCGAGCTGTCGCACTCGCTCGCTCGCGACCAGTTCACGTCGCCGGGACTCCAGTGCCGACTCCACCTCGGCGCGAGCAGCTTGGAGCTGCGCCCCGGCCTCGCGACGCTCGTCGGGCGTGAGTGAGCCCAACGAACGCTGGAGCCGAGAGAATTCGGAACGCTTGCCGACGAGTTCGGGTGTCCGCTCCGTGAGCTCCTCCAACGTGAGGAGCGTCTTGATCGACGCACGCAGCGTCGCCGTGAGCGCGCTCAGTTCATGGGAGTCCAGACCGCTCATGGTCCCTCGATGTTAGGTCGCGAAGGTTCCGTGGCCGGGACCGACCGCTGCGACAGCGCCGCGAAGAGCACGACGCCCGCCGCGACCGAGACATTCAGCGACTCGTTTCGTCCCGCCATGGGAATGCTGAGTCGCTCGTCACAGTTCGCGATGTCGTCCTCACTGAGACCGTCACCCTCATTTCCGAAGACGACGACGACGTCGCCGCCGAGATCCAGGTCGCGATAGGAGGTGCCGTCGCGTACGACCGTCGCCATGGTCACCGCTCCGGCGTGCTTCGCCCAGTGCGTCACCTCCTCCAGGGTGCTCGCCACCACCACGGGCAGATGAAAGATCGATCCGGCGGTGGCGCGCAAGGTCTTGGGGTTGTAGGGGTCGACGGAATGCCCCGAGATGATCACGGCGGTCGCCCCCGCGGCGTCGGCGGTGCGAATAATGGTGCCGGCGTTGCCGGGATCGCGAACGTCATGAAGGACGACGGTGATGCCCCGCGCGGACACGTCGGGCAGCGCCCGAGGGACGAATCGAATCGCCGCCAGAACCCCCTGCGGGCTTTGGGCGTCGGCTATGCGTTGCAGCACGCCGACGTCGAGATCGACAACGCGCACGCCGCGGGAGCGGGCGTCGGCTGCGAGGTTGACGAGGTCGTCGTCCGTGGCGCGGGCGAGATCCACGTACACGCCCTCGAACTCTTGACCGGTCGCCAGTGCGGCTCGGATGAGGTCGGGCCCCTCGAGGACGCAGACTCCCTCGCTCCAGCGCAGCGAACGTTTCTGAACCAGGCGCCGCAGGCGGCGCACTCGTTGGTGCGACGACCCCAGCGCCTCGCTCAGAACGACCTACTTGGCGAGTGCGTCGTTGGCCTGGGTGACGAGCGCCGCGAATGCGGCGTTGTCATTGACGGCCAGATCGGCCAGCATGCGACGGTCCACTTCAATGCCCGCGGCGCTCAAGCCGGCGATGAACCGGCTGTAGCTGAGGCCGTGCTCACGAGCGCCCGCGTTGATGCGCTGGATCCACAGCTTGCGAAACTCGCCCTTACGCGCGCGGCGGTCACGAAATGCGTAGACCCCCGAGTGCTGGACTGCCTGGTTGGCGGAGCGAAATGTCCGACTGCGGTCCCCGTAGTAGCCCTTCGCCTCTTCGAGAATCGCCTTGTGGTGCTTCTTGGCGTTCACCGCCCTCTTCACACGTGCCATCGTTCTACCCCTTCTTCCTTCTCGTTCCTACAGACCCATCAACTTCTTGACGTTCTTCGCCTGACCCGGCGCGACGTCAGCCTCACGGCCGAGACGCCGCGACCGCACGGACGACTTCGTCTCCATCAGGTGACCTCGGAAGGCCTTGCGACGACGCAGGCGACCCGTCGAGGTGACCTTGATCCGCTTCTTCGCACCGCTGTCGGTCTTCATCTTGGGCATTTCAACTCTCCTCATGCACTTCATCGGTGGTGGGTCCTGTTGTCCCCACCTCTACTGCGTCACCCTCGTCGGTGGTCGCGTCCTTGGCGACCTTCGGTCGCTTGTCGGGACCGAGCACCATCGTCATATTGCGACCGTCCAACTTCGGTGACGACTCGACCTTGGCCAGTTCGCCCACCCGTTCCACGATCCTCGTCGAGGATCTTCATCCCCAACTCGGGATGAGCGGACTCGCGCCCGCGGAACATGATCGTGATCTTTACCTTGTGACCCTCGCCGAGAAACTTCTCGACCAGACGCGTCTTGGTAGCGAAGTCCTGATCACCGATCTTCGGCCGGTACTTCATCTCCTTGACACCGACGTTTTGGGTCTTTCGTCGCGACTCCTTCGCCTTTTGGGCTTCGTCGAACTTGAACTTCCCGTAGTCCATGATGCGACACACCGGAGGATTGGCCGTCGGCGCAATCTCCACGAGGTCGAGGTCAAGACTTCGAGCCAGTTCCAGCGCTTCGCGACTCGTCGTCACGCCCCGCTGATTTCCCTCGTTGTCGATGAGACGGATCGTTTCCGCACGAATGCGCTCATTCACGCGGTGGTCACCAGGCACTGTTGCGATAACTCTCTCCTTGCTCCGTTTCACACCCGTCGGGTGATGACACGGCAAGCGAGGCGAAGGTGCCGGACCTGGCGCACCGTGGGTGGCCAGGTGGAAGTTGGCGAACCAACCTCACTTGCTGTGAACTGCCCCACTACGTTAGCAGACGTGTCCGAGAGCCCAGAGTCGATCAACGAACTATTCACCGACGAGGAGATTGCCGTTCTTCTCGAGACGCCCGCGGAGGTCGTCATCGGGAACCACGTGTTCCACCTCCTCGAGCTAGCGGCGCTGCACCTCTCGGCCGACCCCGCGCAGATGCCGCCCGCTCGGCTGGCCATCGACGCGGTCGCCGGACTCCTCGGCGCGGTTGGTGAGCGACTGGGCGAACACGGCCCGCTGCTCAACGAGGCGCTCGCTCAAATTCAGCTCGCGTACGTCCAAATCGCCAACGCTCAGTCCGCCAGCGAGTAGATCTCGGCGGCCTCATCACGGCCGAGGTGACCAACCTGGCGACGGGCCGAGACCACGGTGTCAACCGAGATCGAGCGTGAACCATCGGCGATCTCGACGCAGTGAAAGTCAGAGCTCGTCCCCGTCGTCGCTCACGAGCCAACCGTCACCGCGTTGCTCGTCGAAACTCACCACGCGCGCGCGCATCTCGCCTACGTCGCGAAGGGGCTGCGCCGGAGCACGTTGACCATTTCGACGGCCGTAAAGGCAGACTCGCGGCCTTTGTTCGTCTCGTCGTGACGGGAACGTTCCAGAGACTGGTCCACGGTGTTGGTCGTGAGGACGCCGAAGACGACCGGGACCCCCGTTGAGAGCTGGACGTCCTGGACCCCGCGCGCGCACTCCCCCGCGACGACGTCGTAGTGTCCCGTGTCGCCGCGAATGACGGCGCCGAGGGTGATCACGGCGTCGCTCGGTTGGGGAGCCAGCGCGAAGGCGCGCGCCACGAGAGGCAACTCGAACGCCCCCGGCGCCCACGCCACGGTCACGTCGGATCGCTCCACTCCGCACTCCGCCAACGCATCGAGGGTGCCCTCGAGGAGGCGCAGCGTGATACCGCCGTTGAAGCGGGCGCACGCGACGCCGATACGAAGGCCCCGTCCGTCTCGGCCCCCCTCGACCACGGTGCCGACTCGTGGGGCGATGCGAGCCACATCGGCGGCATCAAACTCGGTCTCGCTACTACTGGCCATCGAGACCTTCGAGCAGATGACCCATCCGTTCCCTCTTGGTGCGCAGGTAGTTGATGTTGAACTCCGTCGGGTGGCTCTCGAGCGGCACGCGTTCGACGATATTCAGCCCGAAACCCTCGAGACCGCCGTACTTGGCCGGATTGTTCGTCATGATGCGCATCGTCGACACCCCGAGGTCGACGAGGATCTGGGCGCCGATCCCGTACTCGCGCGAATCCACGGGCAAACCGAGCTCGAGATTGGCGTCGACCGTATCGTGGCCCTCCTCCTGTAACGCGTAGGCGCGGATCTTGTGACCGAGTCCGATCCCGCGACCCTCCTGTCCGCGCAGGTACACAACCACACCGGCACCTTCGGCCGCGACCTTGGCCAGCGCGGTGTGCAGTTGTGGTCCACAGTCGCAGCGCAACGATCCCATGACGTCACCCGTGAGGCACTCCGAGTGCACGCGAACGAGGACGTTGGACGTCGCTTCGATCTCTCCGTACACCAGGGCCAGGTGCTGTTGACCGTCGAGAACGTTCTCGTAGACGTACACCTGGAACTCTCCGTGCTCAGTGGGCAGCGAGGCGGCCGCGACCCGTCGCACCAACTTCTCGTTCCGACGCCGGTAGCGGATCAGTTCCGCGATCGAGATGATGGGGAGTCCGTGGGCCTGGGCGAAGGACTCCAGTTCGGGCAGCCGGGCCATCCCGGACTTATCGGAGGTGACGATCTCGCACAACACGCCCGACGGCGACTTGCCCGCCAGACGGCACAGGTCGATGGTGGCTTCGGTGTGTCCGGCGCGCTTCAGCACCCCACCGGGTCGGTACCGCAGGGGGAAGATGTGTCCGGGCCGGTTGAGGTCGCTCGGTCGGGTGGCGGGGTCGATCAGTGCGCGCACGGTGGCGGCACGATCGTTCGCCGAGATGCCGGTCGTGGTGCCGTGGCGGTAGTCCACCGAGATCGTAAAGGCCGTGCGGAGCGCTTCGGTATTGGCGACCACCATGAGGGGTAGTTCCAGCTCGTCGGCCCGCTCGGGCTCGAGCGGCACACAGAACAAACCCGACGTGTGTTTCAGGAAGAACGCCATATCGTCAGGCGTCACGTCCTCGGCCGCCATGATGAGGTCGCCTTCGTTCTCGCGGTCCTCGTCGTCCACGACCACGACCATGCCGCCGCGCCGAATCGCCTCGACCGCCTCTTCAATCGTCGACAGTGCCATCAGACCTCCAAGTCCACACGGACATCTTCCCCGATTTGGCGGACCCCCAGAATCCGTCCCCTCCGCAACACGTCCATCGAGCCCGTGCCCAGCTGCGAGAGTGCGCCGAGAGTTCCGTCGTCGCCCGCGAGCGCCGGCGCGACGTACCAGACAACGCGGTTGACCAGTCCCGCCTCCACGAAGGCGCTCGCGGTACGCGATCCGCCCTCGACCAGGAGTTGCAACACGCCGAGCGACGCGAGCTCCGTGAGGATGGGTTCCAGCGGACCGCGTCGCTCCAGGCACGGTCGCACGCGAGCGTTCGCCGGCGCCGCGCCCAACACGACGCGCAGCGGGTCACGCGCGCCGTCACGCGCGCGCGCGGTGAGCCGGGGATTATCCGCCCGCACGGTGCCCGCACCCACGAGGATCGCCTGGGAGTCCGCGCGCAGTTCGTGGGCGTCGGCGCGCGAGGCGTCCGACGTGATCCACTGGCTGGAACCGTCCGCCATCGCCGTGCGGCCGTCGAGGGTGGCGGCAACCTTCAAGACGACATAGGGCCGACCCGACGTGCGGTGCCACCGGTACGCCACGAGTTCCTCCGCCACGTCGGACGCGAGCGGTCCCACGTCGACGACGACGCCGGCGTCGCGAAGCTCCGCAATGCCCCGGCCGGACACCTGCGGATCGGGATCCTCCACTGCCACCACGACCCGGGCAACGCCCGCTCGAATAATCGCCTGCGTGCACGCCCCGGTACGTCCGACGTGCGCACAAGGCTCGAGTGTCGAATACAGAGTCGCCCCCCGGGCTCGTTCGCCGGCCTTGGTCAAGGCGGCGATCTCCGCGTGGAACCCCCCGGGAGCACTGGTCGCGCCGTCGCTCACGAGAACTCCGTCGTCGGTGACGATGACGCTGCCGACCCAGGGATTCGGCGGGGCGATCCGTCGGGAACCCCGAGCGATCTCCAGCGCCCGGCTCATCCAGGCGTCGTCACGGGGCATCAGGCCACCGCGGCGAGTGCGGCCTCGCGCAGTCGACGAGCGGCGTCACGAGGCGACGACTGGGCGAAGACGGCACTGCCCGCGACCAGGACGTTGGCCCCCGCGTGCACCGCCACGGGGGCGGTGGTGATGTCGACGCCGCCGTCGACCTCGAGGTCGACGTGAAGCCCCGACGCGTCGATGGCGGCACGCGCCTGACGAACCTTGTCCATCACGGGCGCTATGAAGCTCTGGCCGCCGAATCCGGGGTGGACGGTCATCAACAGCAGGAGATCGATCTGGTCGAGGAAGGGCGCGACCGCGGAAAAGGGCGTGTCCGGATTGGCGGCCAGTCCCACGCGCAAGCCCAATGATCGAATCTGCTGCAGCAGATCGGAGGTGCCACCCACCTCGACGTGAATCGTGCAGCCGTCGGCTCCCGCACGGGCGAACGGTTCCAGAAAATCGGCTGGATCGCTCAACATGAGGTGGCAGTCGAAGAATCGAGAACTGTGCGACCGTAGTGATTGCACCACCGCTGGACCAATGGTGAGATTCGGCACGAAGTGACCGTCCATGATGTCCACGTGCAGCCAATCGGTCTGCTCGTCCACGTCGCGCACCGCCGCGGCGAGCGAACTGAAATCGGCCGAGAGAACCGAGGGCGCGATACGCAACGCACCCGCGGACCCAGCGTCGACCGTGCTCACAACCTCAGCCTACGGGCTGGATTCGACGGGTCGGCCCCACGTCGCGGACCGTGGGGCGAGGCGCGAGCCGAGCCACCAGGACACTGCGTCCATCGTGCGCCCGCCCTCCGGCTGCACCACGCGCACGAGCAACTCTCCGTCGACGCCACACAAGGCGACCTCTCCGCCTTGCACCTGGACCTGCCCGGGCGTGCCGCGTCCCGCTCGCGCCGTGGCGGCGAGGACCCGAAGCCGCCGGCCATTGATCCAGGTCACCGCCTTACCCAGTCGCACGATGCGCGCCAGCTGTTCGACCGGCTGTGCCGCGTCGAGCACGTAATCGTCGACCCCCATTTTGCGAGCGTAGGTCGCCTCCCCGGTTTGGGGCTCACCCTTCGGAAGCTGACCGCTCGCGAGAGTCTCCACCACGAGGCGCGCACCCAACTGGGCAAGTTCGTCGGTCAAGTCGTCGGCGCTCTTCTCGTCGATGGCCGTCTGAGCCCGCGCGTACACGGGGCCCGTGTCGAGCGTCGCTTCGAGTCCCATGACGCACACGCCCGTCACGGCGTCCCCGGCCAAAATCGCTCGCTCGACCGGCGCCGCACCGCGCCAGCGCGGCAGCAACGAGAAATGGACGTTGATCATGGGTACGCGGTCGAGGAGTTCGTTCGGGATCATGGCTCCGAACGCCACGACCACACCCAGGTCGCAGTTCGCGTCCGCCAGGTCGCCGAGTTCGTGTGACACCGCGAGGCCGAGGCTCTGGGCGGCAACCTTGACCGGGGTGCCGACGAGCTTGCCGCCTCGACCCCTCCGTCGGTCCGGCTGTGTGACGACCACCACGATCTCGTGACCGGCGTGCGCCAGGGCCTCCAGTGACGGAACCGCGGCGGAGGGCGATCCAAGAAACGCGAGTCGCACCTACTCGCCCATCAACGACGAGAGTCCGTCCGGGTCGCCCACTCGCACCGTGGCCGCTCGCTTTCGCAACAACTTCTTGGCCGCTCGTCGCTGGTCGTCATCGAGGCGCTCGACCAGCAAGATGCCGTCGAGGTGGTCCATCTCGTGTTGAAAGATGCGCGCCTCGTACTCGTCGGTCTCAATGGAGATCTCGTTGCCATCGAGGTCCCAGCCCACGAGATGAACGCGGTTGGGACGCACGATCTCCCAACTGAGACCGGGCACCGAGAGACAGCCTTCTTCGAACGCCCACTCGCCGTCGGACTCGACAATCAACGGGTTCACGACCACGACCGGTCCGTCACCCTTGTCGTAGACGAACATTCTCTTGAGACGCCCACCTGATTCGCGGCGAGTCCCGAGCCGGGAGCGTCGTACATGGTCTCAATCATCGTGTTCGCGAGTGCGGCGAGCTTGCCGTCAATGTCCTCGACGTTCTGCGTCACGAGGTTCAGAATCGGGTCGCCGTACTGGCGAATCGGCATCGTCGTCACGTCGCCACGCTACCCGCCGTCAGTTCACCGCCACACGGAGACGTCCCGGCGGTCGGGGCACCTGCGCCAACCGGTCGGTGAGTACCGCGACAGTGGTGGCGTGGAGGACAAAGCCCTCGGTGCTCTCGCGCACGCTCACCTCGTCGCTCGCGACGGCGGCCGCGAACTGCGCCGCCGCCTCGCCCGACAGTGTGGCCGTCGCGCCGAAAGGCGGCAAGCCCAAGTGGCGTGCGGTCTCGTCGTCGTTCTCGCACAGTTCGGCAAAGTCCACGTCGCGCAGGGCGCGCAGCACCTCGTCGTCACCCCGACGAGTCTGGACGATCACCCGTCCGCGGCCGTCGCGGCGAGCGCCCACCAGACGGCCCGCCTTGGCCACGGCCAGGACTGCGTCGCGGCGAGAGCGCTCCCGAGGTGCCAAGAGGTACTGATCGAAGTCGGCGAAGATCACGACGCCCGCACGACGCACGCGCTGCCACACCGCCTCGGTGCCGACTACCACGCGATGGGTATCGAGGTCCAACTGCGTGGCGGCGGTGACCTCCGTGACGGGCTGGGACAGTTGGGCGGCGACATCGCGCGCGAGCGTCGTGACGCCGCTGCGGACACGGCGGAGCTTTGTGGAGCCGCACGCGCGACAGAACATCTCGCGCACCTCGTCATGGGACGTACAGCGCAACATGCCGCCGTCCTCGATCTCCGCCATGGTGCACCGTTCGCAGCGGGCGAGTTCGCCGCACGTGGCGCACGCAAAGAGCCGACCCGACCCGAGACGTTGGAGCACCACGACGACCGCGACCGGCTCGTCTCCGTCGAGCGCTCGTCGCGCGGCGGCGAGCGCGGGGGCCGCGAGCGCGCCGTCACGGGGGTCGGCGTGACGGCGATCCACGACCTCCACCTGTGGCCAGCGGGCCCGTTCGTCAGGCGCCACCGTCACGACGTCGCCGCCATGGCGCAACGACGGAGACGGCAGCGGTGACGTGAACCAGTAGGGCGCGGCGACCTCACGACATCGCTCGCGCACGACGTCGATGGCGTGCCAGGTCGGCGCGGCTTCGGAGCGGTAACTCTCGTCGTCCGCGTCGATCACCACGGCGCCCGCCACGCGGCCCACCGGCGCGAACGCAACACCGCGCGCGCCGATCACCACGGGCCAGTCAGCTCGGGCGCGCTCCCACTGTCCGGCGAACGCGACAGGCACCCCACGCTGAGCGAGGCGTCCCCCCAGCCGGCGGGACCACGAGTCATTGGGGACGAGCACGAGCAACGAGCCCGGCCGTGTGCGCACCGTCTCGTAGGCGTGCAGGACGAGCCCGAGGGGGTCGTACGTGGGCGCCAGTTGCACGACCCCGGGTGCGCTGACGAGCTCGACGGCGCGCACGCTCGGCTCCAACTCGACCCGCGCCGGCGTCACGGGCAGGTCCCGCACCACGTGGTCGGGTGACGCGGCGAGAAGAAATCGGGCGAGGGGCCCGCACCACCGTCGCGCGGACCAGGTGAGGATCGGCTCCATGGATGGGGCGAATCCGAGACCGAGCCACCGCGAGATCGGTTTGGCCGCGAGGTCGGACTCGACAAAACTCCAGACCCACCCCCGCACGCTGCGACCGTGGAGATTGACTCGCACCCGGTCACCGACGCCGAGGTCGTCCATGCCGGTGCCCCGCGCGTAATCGAAGGGGCGATCAAGCGCCGCCACCTCGGTGACGACCCGAACGGCTCGGGTCGTCGACACCTAGGCGAGCGCGAGAGCGCTACGCAACGCGTCGACGCGAGGCGTCTGCTCCCACGCGAAGCCCTGGTCACTGCGTCCGAAGTGGCCGTACGCCGCGGTCTTTTGATAGATGGGCCGACGCAGGTCCAAGTCGCGGATGATCGCGGCCGGGCGCAGGTCGAACAGCTCGTCGACGGCGCGCGCGATCGCGGCGGGATCGACGCGCTCGGTGCCAAACGTCTCGATCAGCACCGACACCGGTCGGGCGACGCCAATGGCGTACGCGACCTGCACCTCGCATCGTTCGGCGGCCCCCGACGCGACGACGTGCTTGGCAACCCACCGTGCGGCGTAGGCGGCGGACCGGTCGACCTTCGAGGGATCCTTGCCCGAGAACGCTCCCCCGCCGTGGCGGGCCATTCCGCCGTAGGTGTCCACGATGATCTTTCGGCCGGTCAGACCCGTGTCGGCGTGCGGACCGCCGAGCACGAACTTGCCCGAGGGATTCACGTAGATCTTCGCGTCGGACGCGTCGAGATTGCCCGGCAGCATCGGCGTGATGACGTGCTCGATGAGGTCACTCTTGATCGTCGTCTGCGAGTCGTAGCCCTCGGCGTGCTGGGTCGAGATGAGAATGGTGTCGATCGCCACTGGCTTGCCACCCTCGTACACAATGGTCACCTGGGTCTTGCCATCCGGGCGAAGGTAGGGCAGTTGACCACTGCGCCGCACTTGGGACAACCGCATCGAGAGTCGATGCGCCAGCCAAATCGGCAACGGCATGTAGTCCTCGTTGTCGTCGCAGGCGTAGCCGAACATCAGACCCTGGTCCCCCGCGCCCTGCGCGTTGAGCAGGTCCTCGCCGCCGAGCCCGGTACGGTGCTCGAAGGCGACGTCGACGCCGCCCGCGATGTCGACGCTCTGCTTGTCGAGTGAGACCAAGACCGCGCACGTGTTGCCATCGAAGCCCTTCGCGCTGTCGTCGTAGCCGATCTCGTTGATCGTCTTGCGCGCCAGGGCGTTGATGTCCACGACCGCGCTCGAGGTGATTTCCCCGGCGACGACGCACAGTCCGGTCGTCAGCAGCGTCTCGCACGCCACGCGCGACGCGGGATCTTGAGCCAGCATGGCGTCGAGCACCGCGTCCGACACCTGGTCGGCGATCTTGTCCGGATGGCCCTCCGTCACTGATTCGGACGTAAAAAGGGTGCGTTGCGTCATGGAGCTCCTCGGCTGAGTAACTCCGCCACGTTACTCAAAATCTCGTACGAGACGGCCTCTTTGGAGCGCAGGGAGACCGGTGTCAACGAATCGTCAGAATGGACGAGCACGACTTCGTTGGTCGGGTGATCAAAGCCCGCCCCCTGTGCGGAGACGTCGTTCACGACGAGCAGGTCGCACCCCTTGCGCCGTCGCTTCTCGACGGCGCGCGCGATGACGTCACTGGTCTCGGCCGCAAATCCCACGAGGATCTGACCGTCGTGTCGACGGTCGTTGAGTGTCGCCAGAATATCGACGGTCGGCTGGAGGGTGACGGTGGGCACTCCGGATTCCTTTTTGATCTTGTCGTCGTGCGCCACGACGGTGAAGTCCGCGACCGCCGCCGCCATGACCACGACGTCGGCGTGGACGCTGTGGGCGAAAACCGCGTCGGCCATCTCCGCGGCGCTGTCGACGTCCACGACGTGAATCCGGCGAGCGACGTCGAGGGCGACAGCGAGTCGCGCGGCGGTGATGAGGGTGACTTCCGCGCCCAGGCGACTGGCGACTTCCGCCAGCGCGTAGCCCTGTCTGCCCGAGGACCGGTTCGTGATCACGCGCACGGGATCGATGGGCTCACGCGTGCCCCCCGCGGTGACGACCACGCGCCGTCCGGCGAGCAGGTGTCCGCCCGGTCCGCTCAGGATCAGCCCCACGAGCGTGGCAATCTCCTCGGGTTCGCGCAACCGCCCCGGTCCCGCGTCGCCTCCCGCCAAGGCACCGTCAGCGGGATCCATGACCATCACGCCGCGGCGGCGAAGGGTGGCGAGGTTCTCCTGCACCGAGGGCTGCTCCCACATCTCGGTATGCATCGCGGGACACAGCAGCACCGGGGCCCTCGTGGCCAACAGCGTGGCGGTGAGCAGATCATCGGCTAGTCCCACGGCGTAGCGCGCGATGAGATGGGCCGTCGCGGGCGCGACGACGATCAGGTCCGCGTTCTGGCCGAGGTGGGTGTGGGGAATGGGGGTCGTCGGATCACCGAACAGCGACGTGCGCACCGGTTCGGAGGCCAGCGCGGAGAACGTGACCGCGCCCACAAAGCGGGTGGCGTCCGGGGTCAGAACCGGCGCGACGTGATATCCGAGGCCGCGGAGCCGTCGAAGGAGTTCGACCGCCTTGTAGGCGGCGATGCCGCCGGCGACACCGAGAACGATCCGCGGTGGCGACGCCTCAGGCGTCGAAGAGGTCATTCTGCGCGATGAAGTCATCGAGCGTGGCGTCGCGCTTCTTCTGTTCCTCCGCCTCGCGGTCGAGCCGCTCCTGCTCGCGCTCTTCCGCCGTCGGTCGACGTACCTGGAGTTTCCCCTCGTAGAGCTCCTCGAGGGCCAAGGACAAGGACTTGTTCGACAGTGAATTCACCTGCGGCGGGATCAGGGCGCCGTGGCCCTGTCCGAGTCCGTTGTAGTACTCGTTGATCTCCCGCGCGCGCATCGAGGCCACGGCCACGAGGGTGAATTTGGAGCCTTCCGCGGCGGCCAACAGGGGCTCGATGGGCGGATCGACCAATGTGGGGCGCTCAGCGCTCACGACGTAGCTCCTTGATGAGTCTCACCGGTCTCGGCGAGGCTCCTCCAGTATAGAGAGAATCTGCTCCACGGCACGGTCGACGTCGTCGTTGACCACGATGTGGTGGGCCAATTGGCGTCCCGTGGCCAATTCGGCGGGCGTCGAGGACAGTCGACTCGCCACGTGGCTGGCCTGGTCGCCCCGATTGACGAGCCGGGTCTCGAGTTCTTCGAGCGAGGGTGGGACGATCAAGATCACGACCGCATCCGGATCGGCGTCGAGGACCTGAGCAGCCCCCTGGACTTCGATCTCGAGCAGGATCCGTTGGCGGGACCCCGGCGTCGGCAGGGGCGTGCCGTAGAGATTCCCGTTGAACTCGGCCCACTCGAGGAATCGATTCTCAGCGATGGCGCGCTCGAACTCGTCTCGTTCGACAAAGACGTACTCATCACCATTCTCACTGGGCCGGCGCGGGCGCGTCGTCCACGAGCGCGACAGCCACAACGAGGGTTCGCGCGCCACCAGTCGGCGCGCCACGGTTCCCTTGCCGACGCCGCCAGGTCCGATCAGAACAATGACGCGGTGGTCAGCGGACAAGGGCGCGGAACAGTTCAGCCCGTTGTTTCGGGCCCAGCCCTCGAATGCGGCGACTCTGGGCGATCGCGGCGTTGTGCATGATGCGCTTGGCCTTGACTTCACCAATCGCGGGCAACGCACCAATAAGGTCGAACGCGCGCATCTGGGCGACGCACTCTTCCTTCTCGGCCAGATCGAAGATCTCCTCGAGGGAGAGATCGCCCTTTTTCACCAGTGACTTGACTTCAGCGCGCCGGCGACGGTTCGCGACGGCCTGACGCGACGCCGCGACTCGCTGCTCCTGCGACAGTGACGGTGGGGTCGGAGTCACGCCGGAGACTCTATCTCCCCCCGTGCACCGTGTCCTACGGGAGCGCGGAGGTCAGATCGTCGCGCCACCGCTGTGCGGCGTCACGAACCGCCCGCTGGTCGGGGCCGGCCGCGCTGACCGCACGGGAGACGTTCACGAGAATCGAGCCCGCGGGGCACCGGGCGAACAGCTGTCCGACATCATCGGGCGTCGCGCCCTGCGCGCCAACCCCGGGAACGAGATAGGGACCGTGCAGGTGCGCGAGGTCGAACTCCGGTCGATCCCGCGTCGCGCCCACGACGGCGCCCACTGTTCCGAGTGCGTCCTCGCCGGCGTTCATGTCGGCGATCGAGCGCAGGAGATAGTCCTCGACCGTCTCGCCCGTGTCGGTACGCGCACTCTGGATCGCGCGACCCTCTTCGTTCGAACTCGCCACCACGACGAACAGGCCGCGTGCGCTGGCGTGCGCGCGCTCGATCATCGGCCTCATGGCGCCGAGGCCCAGATACGGCGTCACCGTGAGCGCGTCGACGGCGAGCGGCGAACGATCATGGAGCCACGCCTCGGCGTAGCCGTCGTTGGTCGAGCCGATGTCGCCGCGCTTGGCGTCGGCGATCACCAGGATCCGGGCACTGCGCGCGTCGGCGATCACCCGCTCGAGCACCTGGTAGCCCGCGGCGCCGAAGCGCTCGAAGAACGAAACCTGCGTCTTCACCGCCGCGGCGACACCGGCGACGGCCTCGAGCGTCGCGAGGGCCGCAAACTCGAGTCCACTCACGTCATCGTCGCGACCCCAGGCCGCGAGCTGGGCGCTCGAGGGGTCGATGCCCACGCACAGCGGACCGAGGTCGCGCACCCTCTCTTGCAGTCGGTCACCGAATCGTTGGTCCATGAGCTCTCCCTTGTAGTGATGTCACGCGGGTGACGTCGTGACGCGCGAGCCATCGCACGAGTGAACGCTGAATCTTCCACGGGGCGCGCGGATCCGCGAAGATCGCGGTGCCGACCTCGACGGCGTTGGCCCCCGCGTAGAGCAGCGCCACGACGTCCTCGGCCTGACTCACACCACCGACACCGACGATGGGAATGGTCGGATACGCGGCGCGACACTCGAACACGGCGCGCAGCGCGACCGGTCGCAGCGGCGCCCCACTCAGACCACCACCCCCGTTGCCCAGCGTGGGTTGGGCGGTCCGCGCGTCGAGGGCGAGACCGAGCAGCGTATTCGTGAGCACTAGGGCGTCGGCGCCCGCGTCAATCGCCGCTCCGGCGATCGCGATCAGGTCCGGCGTGTTCGGGCTCAGCTTGATCCACCGGGGCAGACCCGCCACGGCGGCGGCCTTCACAATCGTGGCGGTCGCGGACGCGGAGTGCGCGAAGATGCCCTCGCGACTCTCGAGGTTCGGACAACTCGCATTGATCTCCACCGCGAGAACGTCGGCACCCGCCATCATCGCGGCGGCGGCCTCGAACTCGTCGACGCTGCGTCCCCAGATCGAACCCACCACGCGCACTCCCCGGCGTTGCAGCCGCGGCAGGTGCTCGGTGCGCCACGCCGACACCCCAGGGCCCGCGAGACCCACCGAGTTCAACATTGCGTCGCCCGACGGGGCCACCCGCGGCGGGGCGTTCCCCGCCCACGCGAACGACGCGAGCGACTTCGTGACGAGCGCGCCGAGGTCGCGGAGGTCGCCGTAGGCCGCCAACTCGTCGCTGTAGCCGGCCGTCCCGGCGGCGGTCAGGATGACCGACGGGAGCGCCACGTCGCCGACGGAGGTGGCCAGTGCCGGTGAGGTCATTCGTGCAGTTCCTGCAGCGATCGCACGCGCCAGCCGTGCTGCTTGGTCTCGGCCATCCCGAGAGCCGCCGCGAGGCCCGCCGCGACCGTGGTGAGACAGGGAACCTGGGGCACAACGCACGCCCCACGAATGTGTGCGCCGTCGGCGCGCGCGCCTCGACCCGAGGGATGTAGATCACGAGTTGAACCTGACCCTGCGCAATGAGTTCGACCGCGTCGCGCGCGCCGTCGCGCAGACCCACCTTGCCGACGAGCATGGCCACGCCCACGTCGTGTGATTCGAGGTAGGTGGCGGTGCCGACGGTGGCCGCCAGAGTGAAGCCCAGCTCTCGCAACTGTCGGGCGCGAGCGAGTCCCTGCACCTTGTCGCGATCGGCCAGGGAGAGAAACACCGTTCCCTGCGTGGGCAGCTTGGTGCCGGCGGCGAGCTGCGCCTTCGCGAAGGCGATGCCGAAGCTCTCCCCGATTCCCATCACTTCTCCCGTCGAGCGCATCTCGGCCCCGGACGGTGTCGACGCTCGGGAATCGATTGAACGGCAGCACCGCCTCCTTCGCGCTCACGTAGGTCGGTCGTGGCGTCGTCGCGGGAATGAGACCACTGTCGCGCATCAACGCGAGAGAGTGCCCGAGCATCGTCCGCACCGCGACCTTGGCTAACGCCACGCCGGTAGCCTTGGCGACGAAGGGCACGGTCCGACTCGCCCGGGGATTCGCCTCGATGACGTAGACCTCGTCTCCCTTGACCGCGAACTGCACGTTGATCAGGCCGACGACACCCAATTCCTCCGCGATCCGTTCGACGATGGTGGCAATGGTGGCGACCGCCTCGTCGCGCAGCGACTGGGGCGGCAACGCACACGCCGAGTCGCCCGAATGCACGCCCGCCTCTTCCACGTGCTCCATCACCCCGGCGGTAGACCTCACCGAACCGGTCGCGCACCGCGTCCACGTCCACCTCGATGGCGTCCTCCAGGAATCGGTCAATCAGCACCGGCCGTGACGCACTCACGCCACCTTCGCGCGCGAGCGAACCGTGCACACCCGTGAGACCGGTCATCACCCGCTGCAGCGAGTCGTCGTCGTAGACAATCTCCATGGCGCGGCCCCCGAGGACGTAGCTCGGCCGCTATCTCCACTTTGGGAATATTGGGCCGCTGACCATTGCCCTGGCGGTCGAAGAGCGCCGTGTGCGGAGGGCAAGGCAACCGAAGCGGCGGCGGAACAGGTATCTGGAGCAGTTGATTGGCTGGCGGGAGCTGGCGGTGCTGTTTGTGCGCCATGAGCCGAACTACGACAACTGGGAGTGCGCGGCGCCGTGGGCGCGCAAGACGCTGGTGGAGCATGCGGCCGATGCGCGGCCGCATCGCTACAGCTTCGATCAGCTGGAGCGCGCGGAGACCGGGGATGAGCTGTGGAATGCGGGAGATGAGCCGATGC
>CAWHLQ010000039.1:0-9558 GCA_963830195.1 uncultured Actinomycetota bacterium
GCCTCGTCATCTGGGCGATGATCGGTGCCACCGCAGAGAGCCGACGCGGCGGCGAGCACTAACTTCGCGCACGACCACTCCCGGGTTGACGTGGCGGGGTTAGGGTTGCCCGCGTGACGGCCGACCTCCTCTGGACCCGTCTGGATTCCCCGGAAGCTGCGTCCAAGGACCTTTGAGGGGACGACCGACAACGAGGTCGCCCGCGAGCAGATCCGCGTGGACGCCACCACGAGCGAGACGCTCACCGAGATCGAACACGACCGCCGAAGCCGCCGGGGACTGTACGCCGGGCTCGTGGTGTTGGCGCTCGTGATCGCGTACGTGATCATCGTCTTCTGACCAGCTGTTTCCCGGGGGGGGGTACGCGGCGTTTTACCGCGAGAAGATTGCGCGTGTGGTCGCGAGAGCCGCGTGCAGACCCGACGGCGACCCGAACGGTCGAAGGTTGAACTGGTTCGACGCCGAGTTGATGTGGCTCAGGATGATCAGGATGATCAGGATGATCAGGAAGATCAGGAAGATCACACCGAACACGATGCTGACGCCGATCTTCACCTTGCTGACGGCGAGCCCGGTGCGCGCCACGTCGGCCATCGCACTGTCCCCCTGGCCGGACTCCTCGAGTCGATCGAGCGCCGACTTGCTCATCATGTAGCCGGCGACTTCCCCCGTGCCGCGCCCGAAAGTCGCTCCGGCGGCGCCCGCGGCCGGGAGTGCGTCCCTGCCGTCAATTGGTGTTCACCCGACGTCGGTGACGACTCCGGCGGCGACACGGCAACGTGAATGGGTTTGCCGCACGACGCGCAGAGCACCGCGTTGGACTCGTAGGGCGCCACACTGGTTGCAGTACACGGACACCTCCCTTGGTCACGTCCGATCGTAGGGCACGCCGCGGCACGGCGCCGATGTCTCGACACTCCCTATAGGTTCACCGGTCTCGCGGAAAACTCGCCCAATGGGGGACCCTCAACCCGTTCGGTGGTGGAGGAACGGCCGCGGCCGCCGCACGCAGGAAAGTTGACACGGAGCGAGGCAACACGTCGGAGTGGGGCGTTCCCGAAATGCGTCGTCACGAGGTGACGATGTCGATGGGTGAGCCGTCGGGAACCGCCCGCAGTCGCGCGAGATCCTGGTCGTGGAGGCGGAAGCACCCGTGGGAGATCGCCGCGCCGGTGGTGCCAATGGCGGCGTCCTCGCCGAGTGGGCCGTGAATGGCGACGAGGGCGTCTCCCGGTCCTCCCGATTGGTGATCGTATTGGAGTGGGCGGTCGTGACCTCGTCATCGCGCTTGAGGAGGTGACGATCGCGCCGAACTGTCCGACGTGCTCACCACCGATGCACCGGAAGGACCGGCGCGACCTGACCCTGGTGGATCTGCCCTATCGCAGGCGCTCGACGCGGGTGATTGGGCGCCAGCGGCGCTTCCGGTGCGCGGACCGCGCGTGCGCGCAGCCCACTTTCACCGAGCAGGACCGCCGGATCGCCCTGGCGCGGCACTCGACGCTGGCGCGCCGCGGCACGCTGGACGGCCTGGCAGGTCGGTCGTCTCGGTCGCACCGTCAACGAGGTCGCCATTGAGCTCGGGTGTCATTGGCACACGGTCAACGACGCGGTGATGCGGGTCGGGCGACGGCTTTTTGGGGCTCGATCGCCCGCACCTCGAGGTCGTGAGCGCCGTTGCCCTGGACGAGACGACCGTCGTGCGTCGCGGAGAGTTCCACCGGCGCGAGTTCGCGACCTCGATCGTCGACGAACGCCGCGGACGACTGCTCGACATGGTCGAGGGTCGCACCGCCGCGGCGCCAGTTCGCTGGCTGCTCACGCGGTCTCGCCTCTGGTGCGGTGACATCATCGCGGGCACCTTGGGCCTCTCCGGCCCCTAGCCGCCGGGCCTTCGAGATCGCCCTGTCGCCGGCCACTCTGGTGGCCGATCCCTTCCACGTCGTCACGCACGCCGTCCACCAGCTCGACGAATGTCGCCGACGCGTGCAGAACGAACTGCTCGGACACCGCGGAAGGAAGAACGACCCCCTGATTTACGCCCGACGACCGCGAGACCGCTGCGCCGTCCATCGACGAGCTCATCGGCGACATGGCTGATCCCACCTGGCCACGCGCGGTGCGCTCGTTCGGACGCACGCTCTCGCGCTGGCGCCACGAGATCATCGCGTGGCGCGAACTTCGAGTGACCATCGGGCCGACCGAGGCGGTGAACAGCCTGGCCACGCGCGTCAAGCGCGTCGCTTTCGGCTTCATCAACTTCGAGAACTACCGGATGCGAGCGCTCCACTACGCGGGTGGCATCGACTGGTCACTGTTCCACCGCGTGACTCCCCGCTGATCTGCGAAGTGCCGGTTTACTTCGAGTTAGGCCCCTACCTGCGTCCGCACGCCGAGGCTACGACGAAAGGATGTCTATCGGTGAGCCGTCGGGAACCGCCCGCAGTCGTGCGAGATCCTGGTCGTGGAGGCGGATGCACCCGTGGGAGATCGCCGCGCCCGTGGTGCCGATGGCGGCGTCCTCGCCGAGGGGGCCGTGGATGGCGACGAGGGCGTCTCCCGAATCCTCCCAATCGGCGATCGTGTTGGAGTGGGCGGTCGTGACCATGACGAACGGTCCCCACGCGGGGCTCGGCGCGGCCGCGAAGAAGCCGAGGTAGAAGTGTCCCGTCGGCGTGGGATCGGTGGGCGTGCCGATGCCAGCCGGTGCGTCCAGCACCCGGTGACCCGCGCGGTAGAGGGCGAGATGGCGCGTGGCGAGGTTGACCACGATCCGATACGGGGTCTGCACCAGTGACGCCACGCGCGCGTTGATCCACCCCACCGAGCCGTTGGGCCGGCCGGGCAGACGGACCTCCAGCCAACCGTGTGACGAGGCCAGCACCGGCGCGAAGAGACGTTGACCGTGCCACGTGACGTCAAAGACACCGACGGAAGGTCCGGTCGCGCTCGCGCGCAGCGACGTGGGTCGAAGGACCGTGGCGAGTTCGGTCCACCCTGCGTGTTCGTGGAAGTGTCCCCTCACGGTGTGCGGGGTCGGCGAGTTCGACGCCACAACGACAATCGTCAACGCGAGTACAACCAACACGGCGGCACCAATCGCGACGCGACGCCGCACCACTTTCTCCTCTCGCCGTGTTGTCAATCTCGTCACCTTCCAACGCACCACGTGGGCACCACTACCATTCAAGCAATGTTCTCCAAGCTCGCCCGCTGGTCGCTCGTTGGTCTCGTCGGAACCATTGGCTCGTTCACCTTTGTCGGCACGGCTGTCAGCCACGCGTCGAGTGCCCCCGACACGTATTCCGTCACGCTCGCGGCCCGCACGTGCCCGACCTACACCGACATTTCGGCCAACAAGTCACGCAACGACATCATGGAGAGCCTGAAGGACCTCGGACCCGACACGACCTACGCCAACGATGACGAAGTCTCCCCCTCCGTCGAAGCCGCCGCTCAGCCCAACTGCACGCCGCTCGTCGGGTGGCACTTCACGTTCGGAAACGGCATTGCCGCGCCGGTCTCCGGCACCTGGGGTTCACTGTCGGTCGTGTCGAACCCCGAGAGCCCCACGCCGCCGACGAAGGCCAGTGTCCCGCTCCTGGACGCGAACGGGAATCCGACGGGACAGAACCTCGAGGGAGCCGTGACCGTCACGCTGACGGCGGCGCAGGTGCAGGCGGCCGACCAGCACAACCTGTGGCTGCAGGGTGGCCTCGCGACCGATCCCGTGGAAAACGCCGCGCACCCGGACGAATACGGCTTCGGAGCCCTTCGCTGCGCCCAGGACAACGTCAACGGCGACAACGTGGAGTGGGTGGGTTTTCGCGCCGGTGAGCGCCACGTCTTCTGCTACGCGTACTACGTCGTGCCACCGCCGAGCGCCGGCACGATCATCATCACGAAGGCGATCCCGGCGGGCGACACCAATTCCGAGACCTTCAACTTCTCCGGGAACCTCTCGTACAACCCCGGCGGCGCGTTCGGTCTGACCGTCACCAACGGTGCGAGCGCCAGCACCACGTTCACGCGCGGGGCGAGTGCCACGCCGTGGACGGTGAGTGAGGATGTTCCCGTCAACTGGACGCTGCAGAGCCTCGACTGCGTGAGCACCGACAACTCCAGTACGACAACGATCTCGGGACCACAGGCGTCGATCACCCTGGCGGCGGGCGATACCGTCCATTGCACGTACACCGACGCGCCCACACTCGCCTCGATGTTGACGATCCGCAAGATCTCCCTGGGCGGGACCGGCACCTTTCCGTTCACAATTAGTTCGACGGACGCCACCGTGCACGTGAGCGCCACGACGACGTCACCGGGCGTCGCCGTGGACGCGTCTCCCACCAACATCACCGCGCCGGGTACCTACACGATCAACGAAGATCCGCCGACGGCAACCGGCGGCACCTGGCGACTGCTCACCGTCCAGTGCAACGGTGTTGACGAGCAGGTGGGTCACAACGCGGTCACGATCACCATTACCCAAGGCGCAGAGCCCGTGTGCACGTTTGTGAACGATTTTGTTCCCGACGGCTCAATCACGATCTTCAAGGTCATGAAGGGCGGTCTCGGCACGGCCGACTTCGTCGTGACCAACCTCATAGGCAGCCCCGTCGAGCGCCACCAGTCCGCGACGCCCCCGGCCACCGACGTCGCGACCAAAGCCACTGGCGACGCCACCACCCAGTTGCCCCTCGGTCGCTACGCCGTGCAAGAGCTCGTCCCCGCCGGGGGCAAGCCGGTCAACTGGTCACTGGTGAGTCTCACCTGTCAGGGTGCGAGCGTCGCCGTCTCCGGTGCGCGAGCAACGTTGGATCTGACCCCCGGCTCGCCGTCGGCGACGTGTACCTACACCGACCGCTACGCCTCGACGACCGATCCGGTCGCTCCGCCGTCTCCCGTCTCGCCCGGCCCCGTCCACGTCACGGGCTGACAACCACCGACGGAGAGACCCCCCGAGATCCTCCCCGCGCGTGCGTCACGGCAACGGGAGTGTGACGGGACGTCGTGCGCGTGGACGTCCCACGCGGCGGCTCAGCGAGCCGTGACGACGACGGTCGTGAGGTCGTCACCCGTCACCAGGGTGCCGGTGAAGGCGCTCGCGAGCGAACGCCACTCCTCGTAGTCGCCCGGAGGTGGGGAGGGAACGTAGTGCGTCAGGATGAGCGTGTCGACTCCCGCCCGCTGGGCGGTCTCGGCAGCTTGTTGAACGGTCGAGTGATAGTCACAGATGTCCTGGAACCGTTGACGCGGCACGAGGCGAACGAGGTCGTCGCGAATCACCGTCTGCACGTAGGCGGTGGCGCCCCGCAGAAGTTCGTCCAACGAGTCGCACGGCACGCCGTCGCCGGCGAGGACAACGCTGGTGTCACCGTGGGCGACGCGGTAACCCACGGTGGGGGTGACCGGACGGTGATCGGTCGCGCCCACGAGGACGTCGAGAGATCCCGCCGTGAACGTGCCGCCCGGCTCCACCTCGACGACCTGCACCAACGGCGGCTCGTTCAGGTCCTCGTGGTGCGTGAGGCGATACCCGATGTCCGCCGACAGCATCGCGAGGATGGCGTTGACGACCGTCGTGGTCCCGACCGGTCCGTAGATCGTGAGGGGCGTGGGAGTGATCGACATCACCCAGTGCGTCGTGATCACGTCGTTGAGGTCACAGATGTGGTCGCTGTGCAGGTGGGTGAGCAGAACCGCGTCGAGAAAGATCGGGAGCACGCCCGCCGCCGCCAGCCTCATGACCGTTCCCCGGCCCGCATCCACGAGGATCGTCGCCCCGTCGGCGCGCACGAGGGTGGACGGCCCGGCCCGGTGCGGGTCCGGCAGCGGAGAGCCCGTCCCGAGCAACGTGACCGAGATGTCCGAGGTCATCGCACGAGGGTGTAGGTATTCTCCCACTCGTCCTGCAGGACCGTGGCCGGAGATCCCGTGGTGTCCACGCGCATCTCGTCGCGCAACGTCCGGGTGCGATACGACCAGCCGTCCGGGAGCGTGAGGGACCCTCCGAGGCTCGCGAGCGACGACAACGAGATCGACGGGTTGACGCCCGTGCAGTAGGCCTGCATGACGAAGACGCGGCCGTCGTTGGTGACGATCTCGTGGACGTCCTTGCCGGCATCGAAGAACCAGATCGCTCCACGATGCACGGTGACCTCGCGGTACGGCGCACGGCTCGTCACGTCGGGAATCTCCACGGTCGCGGCCCGGCGCATGGCGATGCCGCCGAAGTCCACCACGACGGGATCGACGTTCTGAACCTTGCCGATGCCGTCCATCAGCCAGTAGCGCGGACCGTTCAGAATCGCCACGGTGGCGCCGTGTTCGAGGGCAATGTCGGTGGCGGACAACTTCTCCCACAGCTCGGCGGGACAGTCGTTCAACATGTACGTGTTGAAGACCTCGCAGTGAACGCCGTCCGACGTGACGGTCGCCAGCAGGACCTCGCCGTAGCGTTGGTTGCGGGTTCCGGTGACAAGCCGGGGCTCAGTTTGTTGGGTGCTCACGGGGCCTCCTGGTCCATTGCCAATCAAGTGGCAGACTTACTGCCACTTTCTAGCACACATCGCCGGTCAGGCCAACGATCCGACGAACGGCGTCACCCACGCCTCGAGGGAGCCGTCGGCGACCACCTCGGTCGCGAGGGCCAGTTCCGGCGCCAGGAAGCGATCAGGGCCGGGGACGAGGCCGCGGGAGCCCAACGCGTCCACCACGGCGTCCGCCGCCGCCGACGGTCGAAGGGGCCGCCGCAGGGCGAGCGCCCGGGTGGAGGCAAGCAGTTCGACGCCGAGCACCTTGGTCAGGTTCTCGATCCCCGAGCGCAGCTTTCGTGCCGCGTGCCACCCCATGGAGACGTGATCCTCCTGCATCGCCGACGACGGGATCGAGTCGACCGAGGCGGGCACTGCCAACCGCTTGAGGTCACTCACGAGGGCCGCCTGGGTGTAGTGGGCGATCATGAGCCCCGAGTCAACGCCCGGCTCGTGCGCGAGGAATGCCGGCAGCCCGTGGCTGCGCGAGGGATCCATCAGCCGGTCGGTTCTCCGCTCGGCCATGGACGCGACGTCCGCGACCACGATGGCGAGAAAGTCGAGCACGTAGCCAATCGGGGCACCGTGGAAGTTGCCATTCGATTCGAGGCGACCGTCGGGCAGGACCGACGGATTATCGATCGACGACGCGAGTTCAATCTCCGCGACGCCCCGCGCGTGGGCGAAGGTGTCGCGAGCCGCGCCGTGAACCTGCGGCACACAGCGGAGGGAGTAGGCGTCTTGGACCTGACTCGTGTCGGTGGCGTGTGACGCGACGAGCGGCGACGAGGCCATCAGGGTCAACAGGTTGCGGGCGCTGCGGGCCTGACCCACGTGCGGGCGCAGCGCCTGGAGGTCCGCGGCGAACGCCCGATCGGTGCCGAGTAGTGCCTGAACCGACAGCGACGCGGTGACGTCGGCGCACCGCAGCAGGGCCTCGCCGTCGGCGAGGGCCATCAGCAGCATGCCCAGCATGCCGTCGGTGCCGTTGATGAGGGCGAGGCCCTCCTTTTCGGCCAGCTCGACGGGCGCAAGACCGGCGTCCGACAGCGCCGCCGCCGCGGTCGTGCGCACCCCGTGGCGATCGCGCACCTCGCCCTCGCCCATGAGCGCCAGCGCCACGTGCGCGAGCGGCGCCAGATCCCCGGAACAGCCGAGAGAGCCGAACTCGTGGACGACCGGCGTCACGTCGTGATTCAACAGGTCCGCGTACGCGAGGGCCGTCGTGGCGCGCACGCCCGTGACGCCCGAGCAGAGCGTCTTCAGTCGACAGACCATCATGGCGCGCACCACCTCGACCTCCACGTCGAGGACCGAGTCCGGCGGCGTGGGAGCGAATGAGCGAACGCTGCAGGTCCTGGCGGCTCTGGGCGGGGATGTACGTCGTGGCGAGTGATCCGAAACCGGTCGACACCCCGTACACGGGTGTGCCCGCGGCACTCATCTCCTCAATCGCCCGTCGCGCGTGTTCGAGCCGCGACACGGTTCGTGGGTCGATCACCACTCGCTCGTGACCTCGCGCCACGGCGAGGACGTCCGTTGCGCGCAGGGGCTCCTCGCCCACCGTGACGGTCATTGACGTGCGGGCCGCGTCGGCCTCGTCCTATCGCTCGACGTGTCGAACGCCCGACGAGTCAACCTCAACGGGTTCGTCCGAGGTGACGTAGGTCGGGACGGGCAGCGGCTCCAGCTCCTCGTGCACGGTGTCGGCGTTGCGAGCGCCGCCACCGCGATGTCTGCCGGTCGCGGTGCGCATGACGATGTTGGGCACCTTGCGCTTGCCCGCAGTCGCCAGCGCCGCCAGCTCCTTACAGATCACGTAGGCCACCGCGAAACCAATGAACGGCGAGATGATGACCAACACGCGCATGATGAGGAGGACCTCGTTGAGCAGATCTTGAGGAAGTTCGCGATGACGTCGGTGGAACTGGCGATGAAGAGCATCGACAGCAGTGACAGCAACGCCGCGCCGCTCGCCGTGCGCACGGGCCGGTCCCGCGGACGGTCGAGCAGGTTGTGGGCCTCGTTGTCTGGGTGAACGTCGCTCGAGCGTCGGCCACAGGTGGCACAGGGTGAAGACCATGCCCGGGAAGACCACGGCGGGGAAGAAACCTCCCACGGGATCGTATGGCCGAAGTTGTGCGGCGACCACGACGGGAAGATACGCAGCAGACCGTCGAGGAAGCCCATGTACCAGTCCGGTTGGACGGCGTAGTGATGCTGACGGGACGTAGGGCCCGAACTGCCAGATCGGGTTGATCTGGGCGAACGCGCCGAGCAGCGCGGTCGCGCCGGCGACGATGAACAGGAATCCCGTGGTCTTGGCCATGAACACCGGGAACATCGGCGTGCCGACCACGTTCTTCTCGGTGCGGCCCTCCCCGGGGAACTGCGGTGTGCTTCTGGCGCACCGGAGCATGAGGTGGGCGCTCACCAGGCCGAGATGATGAGCGGCACGATCAACACGTGCAGGATGAAGAACCGCTCAATGATGACCGTGCCCGGGAAGTTGCCGCCGAACAGCAAGAAGGCGAGGTACGAGCCGACCACGGGGATCGACAGCGATGATCGAGTAGGCGATGCGGATGCCGGTGCCGGAGACCAGGTCGTCGGGCAGCGAGTAGCCGAGGAACCCGTTCACGATCGCCAGCGTGAGCAGCGTCACGCCGATGACCCAGTTGAGCTCGCGGGGCTTGCGAACGCACCGGTGAAGAAGATCCGCACATGTGCACACAATCGATCCACGAAGATGTCGCAGGCCCAGTGGTGCATCTGGCGCATGAGCAGCCCGCCACGCACTGGAAGGAGAGATTGATCGTGGACGGCGTACGCCTCGGTCATGTGCTGTCCGTACAGCGGCAGGTAGATCCCGCGGTACACCACGAGCCCTGGCGGGACGTAGTACAGCGTGAGGAACACGCCCGTCACCAGCAGGACGACGAACGAGTACAGGGCGATCTCGCCGAGCATGAAGGACCAGTGGTCGGGGAAGATCTTGTCCATGAAGGTCCGACCGCCCTGG
>CAWHLQ010000040.1:0-10796 GCA_963830195.1 uncultured Actinomycetota bacterium
CCTAGGCTTGAGAGAGATCTAAGGAGGATCCGATGGGTTTGTGGCAGCGTTTCACCTCGATTTTTCAGGCCAAGGCCAACGCGGCCCTCGACAAGGCTGAGGACCCGCGCCAGACCCTTGACCTGAGCTACGAGAAGCAGCTCGACAACCTCACGAAAATCCGCCGCGCTGTGGCCGACGTCGCCACGGCCCGCAAGCGCCTGGAACTCCAGGCAACGCAACTAAAGGCGCAGGGCGACAAGCTCAGCGAGCAGGCCAAGGCTGCCCTCCAGCAGAACAACGAGCCCCTCGCGCGTGAAGCGCTCACCCGGCGCGAGGCAATCGTGTCGCAGCTCAAAGACCTTGACACCCAGCACCAAACCATTGTTGATCAGGAGGACAAGCTCACCGCCACCGCCCAGCAGCTTCAGACCGAGGTTGAGGCGTTCCGCACCAAGAAGGAGACCATCAAGGCCACGTATTCGGCCGCGGAGGCGCAGACCAAGATCAGCGAAGCCATGACGGGCATTTCGGGGTCCATGAACGACGCCGGCGCCGCGATGCAGCGCGCCCAGGACAAGGTCGCCACGATGCAGGCTCGCAGCGGCGCGTTGGATGATCTCATCAGTTCGGGTGCCCTCACTGACCTCACGGGATCGACCGACGACATCCAACGCCAGCTCGACAAGGCGGGCACGTCCAGCAACGTTGACGCGCAACTGGCCGCGCTGAAGCAGGAGATCGCGGCACCACCCGCAGCGGGTGAACTCGGGACCGCGGAGGAGTCGAAGTAAGCATGGCCGCCTCACACATCGAGACCGATCGTGGCCTGACCTCGCGGATGTTCCTGACCGGCGCGGCGCTCGTCACCTTGTGGGTCGCCGTCAGTTTCATCTTGTTTCGCGTCGGGGTCGCCATCCCGTTCGTCGTTCTCATCATGTTCGGCGCGATCTTTTCCCAGTACTGGTTCTCGGGCAAGATCGCGATGTTTTCGATGCACGCCAAGGAGGTCACGCCGGAGCAGGAGCCGCAGCTGCACGCCATGGTGGACCGACTGTGCGCGTTGGCCGGCATGCCCAAGCCGAAGGTGGGGGTCGCCGAAACAGACGTGCCCAACGCCTTCGCCACCGGTCGCAATCCCAAGAACGCCGTCGTGTGCGCCACTCGCGGCATCATGCGACGGCTGCCGGACGAAGAGCTCGAGGCCGTGCTCGCACACGAGTTGAGCCACGTCGCCCACCGTGACGTGGCCGTGATGACCATTGCGTCGTCGGTGGGCATGCTGGCGGGTCTCGTGGGCCGTGTGGCGATGTGGGAGCGTTCCTCACCGGCGGCGGCCGCGGTCGCAACGGCAACAGCATCGTGCTCATTGAGATCGGAACGTGGCTGGTCTCCATGGTCATCTACTTCGTGTCATACCTGCTCACGCTGTCGCTCTCGCGGTATCGCGAACTGTCGGCGGATCGTTCGGGCGCCATCTTGATCGGTAAGCCTAGCGTGCTCGCGAGCGCCCTGGTGCGCATCTCGGGCGACATGGCCAAGATCCCGACGCAAGACCTGCGCCGCGTCGAAGGGATGAACGCCTTCTTCTTCACGCCGGCCTTCTCCAAGGGTTCAACCGCCGCGTTGCTCTCGACGCACCCACCGCTCCAGCAGCGGCTGGACCAGCTGGCGAAGCTGGAGCGCCAGCTCAACGGCAACGGCTAAATGGGGCTGTTCGACACGATTCTCGGTCGCACCAAGCAAGTTCAGCCGGACCTCGACGCCCTTTTTGCGCTGCCAACCGCGGCGCTCACCCTGGAAACTCAACTCGATCTGGTGACGAGCACGCACGCGGGATTGTGCTTTAAGGCGGTAGCGGCGAGAGCGCCATCGTGAGCGACCAGGAGCTCCACGACCTGTTGATGATCGACGAGACCGATCAGAAAGTGGACCTGACCACCGACGACCTCGGGTTCAGTTGGTTGGTCATCACGGACGTGGACGTACCCAGCCTCGTCACCCGCATCCACGGCGCCAACACGACCCTGGTGGAGCACGGACTCGGACCACGTCTGCTGTGCGCCGTGTTCGGATTCGTCCCGAAGTCGCCGCCCGGGGACGGAGACGTCCGACTCGTGTATCTGCTCAAATCCGGAACCTTCTATCCGTTCGCGCCGCGTGAGAATCAGCGGCGCGACAACGAACTGGAGTTGCGGGTGCGATCGCTGGTCAACACTGACCTCCCCTTCGAGAAGGATCTCTCGAAGTGGATGGCGCTGTGGGGACTGCCCGTCAACTAGGAGTGCGTCCCGAGTGCGTTCAGCACGCACGCCGGCAGAGCCCCGGGATGCGCGCCGTACACAATCACCGTGCAGCGGTACCACCGGGCACCACTGAGGGTGCGCGTGCTCGCCACCTTGTCGCGCACACTCCACACCCAGTTGTCCTTCACCAGTGACGGAGCCCCGTACATCTCGACCATGGTGGCAATCACGGCGCTCGGCTGCACGTAGCCGCGGGTCAAGGGATAGGTGAGGACCAACGGCGTGATGACGTCGCTGGTGCCCCACGACTGGATCTGCGCGCCCATAACGGCGAGCTGCGCCGGCGTTCGCTGCGGACCGTAGAACTCGCTCAGGTCAATGAAGTCGTTGCGCACCGCGATCTCGCGCGGCGTTCCGACGCGCACTTCCGGACCCCACCCACCGAGGAGCGAATAGTTGAAGGCTCCGCCCGCCTGCTGGACCATTGACCGGCCGGCGAGTGGGAAGGGGAAGGTGATGTAGCGAGGCGCCGTCGTCACCGCCGCGACCGCGGGAAGCGCATCGTCCGTCACGACGGCCTGCGGCACGATGTGCCAGCCCTCGCTCATGGCGTACGCCAATTGTCCGAACGCCACGATGGGAAAGAGCGCGGCGACACCAACGCGAACAACCGTGCGTCGGTGGCTCGCCACGGCGCTGATCGCGCGGTCGAACCCGAGGGCGATCATCGAACACGACCGGAAACCAGAGGAGGTAGATGAAACGAGACGCGATGATGTTGTGGATCACCGGCAGTGCCCACAAGGCTCCCCACGGATGGAGAAGGGCCTTGAACCCGAGGCCCAACCAGAAGCAGACCAGACCCATGAAGCCGAGGAGCCAGGCCAACGGTTCACGCCACATCCACGCGAGCACCGCACCAGTGACCACCAGCAGCACCACGCCGAAGTAGTCGGGCGACGGATAGACCGGTACCCAGTGGGCGTGGAACGCTCCCTGGCCCACCTGGTGACTGACCAGGAGTCCGACGTTGAACGTCACGTGGCGAGGAACGCCCGTCCGTAGACCCAGTCGGGCAGATGGGCGGGACCGAGCACCGTGAACAACGCCAACGGCAAGAGCACGACCACGACGACCGGCAGACTCCACGCTCCCGCGCGCACAACCCGCGGCACCAATGAGGTCAACACCTTCCGATCACGAACTCCCGTCACTGCCGCCATCGCGATCAGCATGATGAGGGTCAAGATGGTGACGAGCGCCAACATCTCGGCACCAAAGGTGAACTGAATCGTCGCGACGACACTGAGCATCACACCGACGAAGCGGGGTGAGTGCCGCTTGAAGTGCAGCAGATCCGCCAGCAGCCAGAAGACCAGGGGCGCCGTGGCAAGATACAGGAAGTTGGTCCACCCCCAGTTCAGTGACTCGAGAGCGACCGGGCAGAATCCCCAGGCCAGTCCCGCGAGCCACACCGGCCACAGTGACTTCACCCACGGGCGAACCGCTAAGCACATGGCCATCGCCGACGCCACCGGCACGACGATCATCTGCAGGTTGAACGCCGCGACCGGGCCGAAGAGCCACGTGACCGGCGCGAACAGAATCGCGAGACCGACCGAGGTGGTGTTGGCGAGAAGATTGACACCCCGCGGCGACCAGACAGTGGGTGAGAAGAAGGGATTATGGAAGTGACTGAGCGCGTGCGCCGCCCACCCGTTTGCCCACACCTCGAACGACGCGTCGCCCTCAACCCAGACGGCGTGGTGTCCGGCGCCCGCGCGCAGGACCGGCCAGAGGAGAACCAGTGACACGGCGAGATAGGAGGCTCCAAGGAGCAGCCACGACCGAGGTCGAGCCTGGCCGTCGGTCACGCCGTCACTCTACTGGCGCCGTCACGTCGACCGAGGGCTCGAGGTCCTCGCGGTGTGCTGCACGCTACGCCGTATCGAGCGAGGACTCGTGCACCGCGTCGGTGATGGCCGCCGCCAACGTGAGATCAAGCGACGTCACGCCACCGCGATCGTGCGTCCACAGTTCGACGCGCAACGTCGTGTAGTCGAGCGTGATCGTCGGGTGGTGGTCGAGGCGCTCGACGGTGCTCAGGATCGTCGCGATGACGCGAGTGCCTCGTGCGTAGCCAATCGCAAATCGTCCCACCAAGTGCCGATCCTCCACGGACCAGCCCGACACGGACGTCAGCCAGCTCGCGAGCTCAGCGTCGTTCAACAGGGGTGGTCGCGTCATGGGTGCGTCATCTTGCGAGGGTCGACGGCCTCATCGAACTCGGCCCCGGTGAGAAATCCGAGGGCGAGGACGGCTTCGCGCAGCGTGGTGTTCTCGTGATGGGCCTTTTTGGCCACTTGCGCCGCCTTGTCGTACCCGATCAACGGATTGAGCGCCGTGACGAGCATGAGCGAGTTCGCGAGGTGATGTTGAATGCGGCTCTCGTTGGCCGTGAGACCGTCAACGCAGAACTCCCGGAACCGGTCGCACGCGTCGGTGAGGAGATCAATCGAATGGCAGACGTTGTGGATGATCACGGGCTTGCACACATTGAGCTCGAGGTTCCCGCGCGAGCCCGCGACACCGATCGCGGCGTCGTTGCCGAACACCTGGATGGCGACCATGATCATGGCCTCGCACTGGGTCGGATTGACCTTGCCCGGCATGATCGAGCTGCCCGGTTCGTTCTCGGGCAGTTGCAGTTCGCCCAGACCGCTGCGGGGCCCCGAGCCGAGCCACCGCAGGTCGTCGGCGATCTTGGTGAGGCTCGTCGCGAGGGTCTTGATCGCCCCGTGGGCGAACACGAGCGCGTCGTGCGCGGCGAGAGCGGCGAACTTGTTGGGCGCGCTGACAAACGGCAGGCCCGTGAGCGACGCAATCTCCGCCGCGACACGCGTTCCAAACTCCGGGTGCGTGTTGAGACCGGTTCCGACGGCGGTTCCGCCCGCGGCCAGTTCGTACAGTCCCGGCAGGACCATCTCGAGTCGCGTCAGGTCCGCGTCGAGTTGGGACACGTAGCCCGAGAACTCCTGACCCAAAGTGAGCGGCACGGCGTCCATCAGGTGCGTCCGTCCGATCTTGACGATGTCGTCGAACTCCGCCGTGCGCTCGGCCAGTGCGTCTCGCAGTTGTCGGACTGCGGGTATCAATCGCTGGACGATCTCGGACGCGGCCGCGATGTGCATGGCGGTGGGAAAGGTGTCGTTGGACGATTGGGACATGTTGACGTGGTCGTTCGGGTGGACGGGCTCTTTCGAGCCCACCGTGCCGCCGCCCAGTTCGATGGCCCGATTCGAGATGACCTCGTTGACATTCATGTTGGTCTGTGTCCCCGAGCCGGTCTGCCAGATGCGCAAGGGAAACTCCTCCGCCAACGTGCCGTCGATGACTTCTCGCGCGGCGGCTTCAATCAGTTCGGCGCGAGTGTGATCAAGTTTCCCCAGCGTCTCGTTGACCCGAGCGGAGGCGAGCTTCAGCACACCGAACGCCCGGATCACCGCCGCGGGCATTGTGTCGTGACCAATGGCGAAGTGGTGCAGGCTGCGCTCCGTCTGCGCTCCCCAATAGTGGTCCGCGGGCACCTCAATGCTGCCCATGGAATCAGTCTCCAGACGGAACTCGCTCATGCAATCCTCTTTCTCGTCGAGTGGGTTAGTTACGCGGACGCGCGCTGGTACAACTTCGTCCCGCGCGTGACGGTCGTGCGCGCCGTCGTGACGTCCTTCTTTCGAGGTCCCTTGCCGTCTCCGGGAACCTCCAACAGCAGTGGGAGGTCACGAATCTTCGGGTGGCCGACGAGCGGAGCGAGACCCGACACTCCAATGGTGCCGTCGCCGATGTTGGCGTGGCGATCGCGATTGCCGCCGAGTTCGATCTTCGAATCGTTGAGGTGGAGACACCGAAGTCGGTCCAGCCCGAAGCGATCCTTCACGTCCTTCACGACACGCTTCGCGCTGGCCACCGTTGAGAAGTCGACCCCACTGGCCCAGAGATGTTGCGTGTCGATGCACAGTCCGAGACGCGGATCGTTTCCCGTCGCCTCGAGAATCGCCTCGATCTCATCGAAGCTTCGCCCCACGGTGCCTCCCGTCCCGGCGGCGTTCTCAATGAGAATCGGACAGTCCTCCACTCCGTCGGGGGCGGCGTCGGCTCCATCCAGAGCTTCGAGGAGTGACTCCGCAATCTGACCGACGACCGAGTCAAATCCCGCGCCGAGGTGCGATCCCACGTGCAGCACCAAGCCGGATGCGGCCATGCCACGAGCCACGGAGAGGTTGTTGATCAGGCACTGCTCGGACTTTTCGTACAGTTCGCGATCCGCCGTCGCCAGGTTGATCAAATACGTCGCGTGACAAAAAACGTGTGACACGCTGGCGTGGGTGGCGAGGGCCTCGCGGAATCCTTCCAGAATCTCCGGCGCGTACTGGGTGGGCTTCCACGCCCGGGGGCTCTGCGTGAACACTTGGATCGAGGTGGCCCCGATCGCGACGCCCTCTTCGAGTGCGGGTACCAGTTTCCCGCCTCCGCGCACGTGAGCGCCGATATTCACGACACTCAAACTAGTACCCTTTCGTGACTCGACTATTCAAGGATTCTCTATGTCCGACCAGCTCTCCCCCGCCTCCATCGCCATCCTTCACAAGAAGGTCCTCGCGCACGTCGCGACACTCGGACCGAATGGTGAGCCCCACGTCACTCCCGTGTGGATCGATGTGGAGGACAACGATCTGATCATCAATACCGCCCTCGGTCGCGCCAAGGCTCGAAACCTCGCCAACGACGCCCGCGTCGCGGTGTCGCTGACCGACCCCGATGACGCGTACTCCGTCATCGCAATTCGAGGGACCGTCACGGGATTCACGACCGACGGCGCGGACGCCGTTATCGACCGTCTCGCCAAGAAGTACCTCGACCTTGACGAATACCCCTTCAAGCGCGAAGGGGAAGTTCGCGTCACGGTACGCATCCACGTCGACCACGTCGCTCAACAGCCGGGTACGGCGAGTTGACGCTGGCCGTGGGGACGTTTCTCGCGCCGCGTTCGCGGACCGCGACTCGACGTGCACGACGAACCGTGCACGCCCGACCGCGTAAGACACCCGTGACATCGTGAGTGACACCAGCAGGGCCGCGACGCTCGAGCCCACGACCATCGAGTTCACCGCGGACGAACATCCTCGCAGTCGCAACCTCGCTCTCGATGGCGTCCGCGCGTTCGCCGTCATCGCCGTCCTGACCTTCCACGGGGGACTCGCGCACTTTCACGGAGGCTTTCTCGGCGTCGACGTCTTCTTCGCACTCTCGGGCTTTTTGATCACGAGCCTGTTGATCTCCGAGTACGACACCCGCCGCTCCATTCGGCTGAGCCGCTTCTACCTCCGGCGGGCCAAGCGGCTGTTGCCCGCTCTGCTCCTCGTGATTCTCGCGGTCTCTGTGGGTGCGTGGCTTCTGACACCCCCCGGTCTCTACCCCGATCTCCACATCGACGTCCTGGCGGCGTTCTTCTATGTCTCCAACTGGCACCTCATTGGCCAGCAGAGCAACTACTTCACGATCCTGTTTCCGCCCTCTCAGCTCACGCACACGTGGTCGTTGGCGATCGAAGAGCAGTTCTACATTGTCTGGCCCCTGATCATCCTCTTGGTGTTTCGTGTGCGGCGTCGCGTGACCCTGCTCGGCGCGCTCGCCGCCGTCGGCGCGGTCGCGTCCACGGCGCTCATGGCGTACGGATTTCATCACACCTGGACCGTTGATCGCCTCTACTACGGCACGGACACGCACGCGGAAGGATTGCTGCTCGGTGCTGCGACGGCATGCCTGCTGTACGTCACGCACACGGGGTCCCGACTGGAGCCCAAGGGCGCGCCCGGCGTCCTCAAATACCTCCACTACGCCGGTCCCGTCGCGATGATCGCGCTGCTGGCGATCATGGAACGCGCGTACGGCACGAGCAAGTGGATGTACAACGGCGGCTTTCTGGCGGTCGCCGTCGCGTCGTGCGTGTCGATTGCCTATCTCGTCGCTCATCCGCACACACCGATCGCGCGCGGACTGTCGTGGCGTCCCTTGGTCTACGTCGGCCAGATCTCCTACGGGATCTACCTCTGGCACTACCCGATCTTCCACTGGCTGACCGGCTACGCGACCGGTCTGTCCGTGTGGCCCCTGTTCGCGGCACGGTGCGCGGCGTCATTTCTCGCCGCGGTGCTCAGCTTCCACCTTGTCGAGATGCCCATCCGCCGCGGCGCGTGGCCGTCATCACGCCGTGGGGCCCTCGGTGCCGTCGCGGTGATGTCACTTCTCCTCGCGACCAGCCTGGTCGTCGCCAACGCGGCCAACGTCGAACCCGTGCCCGTGCCACCCGCGTCGGCGAACGTGAGCGATCCCGTGCGCGTCATGCTGCTCGGGGACTCCGAGATGTGGACGCTCGGCTACGAGCTCACGCACTGGGGACCCCACTACGGGCTCGCGATCGGGAGTCAAGCGATCATCGGGTGTGGACTCGTTCCCTCCACGGTCGGACGAATCAATCAGTACATCATCCTGCGCGAAGGCTACTGTCTGCTCCACAAGAACGGCTACTTCCGGGCCCGACCGGTGTGGCGGATCGCCATCACCAAGTCACACGCCAACGTCGTGGTCGTGCTCGCGGGTCGATGGGAGACGACGGACCTGCTCATCCGGGGTCACTGGCTCAACATCTACGACGCGTCGTTCCGTCAACGGATCACGCGTTCGATCGGCTTCATCGCGGCGGACGCCGCCGCGCAACACGCCAAACTCGTCCTCATGACCGCACCGTGCGCGTGGAGTGGCGAGCAGGTCGACGGTGCGCAGTACCCCGAGAACAGTCCGCAGCGACTGGCGATCTACAACAACCTCATCCGCGCCGACGCGAAGAAGTTCCACGCGTCCGTGTTCAATCTCTACAGCCTCGTGTGTCCGACCAACCAGGTCCAGTACTACCTCCACGGCTATCTCGTGCGCGACGCGGACGGCGTTCACTTCGCGAACGACTCGGCACCCTTCATCGCTCCGGCACTGCTCCCCTACCTGCGTCGGCTCGGACTGGCGGCACGGGCCACGGCGACGTCGAAGTAAGTCAGGCCCCCCAGGTCCGTCGTGCGGAGTGGACCACGCGGGCACCCTGATCGCTGTCCGCGTGGGCGATCTCACGAAGTTCGATGTCGTCATCACTGGGGGCGGCGTTCGTTACCCACACGGTCACCGGATGCGGGGGCAGCGGTCGATTGAAGGCGTGGCGCAGCGTGACAACCGACGTCGTGAGCGTGACGTCGTCGGATCGCAGCAGTTCCGCCACGACCCGTCCGTGGTCCGCGGCGACACCGTCGTCGCTCGAAATCACCACGTCGGACACGGTCACGATCCAACTCAGGGTCTTCACGTCGCGAGCGGCCATCGGCGCCGTGTAGCGCTCCGACACGCGAATCCACCACGTCACGGGCATCGTCCACTCGGTGGCCGTCGCGGCGACGAACTGGATCGCGGCCGGATTGGCCAACGCCACGACCGTCACGGTATCGTCTCCGCTCACGCTCGCGACGGCGGCGGGCCACGCGCGCCACTGTGCCGGCGGCGCCTCGAGATGCTGCCAGATCATGCTGGCCTAGGGGCGAAGTTCGTTGTCGGGGAGCCGCTCGATGTTGACGTCACGGAACGTGAGCACGCGAACCGACGGAACGAACCGAGCCGCCGGGTACATGTCCCACACCCAGGCGTCGGCGAGAGTGACCTCGAGCAAGGTGGGCGACGACGTCCCCTTGACCTCGACGCTCACCTCGTTGGCGAGATAGAACCGTCGATCGGTTTCGACCGCAAACGCGAACATGCTGAGAACGGCCTTGTACTCCTGGACCAGCGCCAGTTCCAGGGTTGCCTCGTAATCGTCGAGCTCCTCTTCGCCCATGGGCGTCGAACTAGGAGTTCGTGACGTTGACGCGACGCTCCTTGATCTTGGCGGCCTTCCCGCGCAGATCACGGAGGTAGTACAGCTTGGCGCGGCGGACATCGCCGTAGGAGTCGACCTCAATCTTGGCGATGGTGGGCGCGTGCACGGGGAAGGTGCGCTCGACTCCGACGCCGAAGCTGATCTTGCGAACGGTGAAGCTCTCCTGCACGCCGGAACCTTGACGACGGATCACGACACCCTGGAAGATCTGAATACGGGTGCGGGTGCCCTCGACCACGCGGACGTGGACCTTCAGGGTGTCGCCAGGGCGAAAGTCGGGGATGTCGTCGCGCAACGAGTCGCGGTCGATCAGTTCAGTCGGATTCATGGGAGGGGTCCTTTCCGGTCCGCCACAGGCTTGGAAAGTCTAGCCGTCCGAGGAGGGGGGTACCACCTCAGGGAACTCGCCGATCAGAGCGAGATCCTCCGCGCTCAGGGGGCCGTGGGCGGCGAGCAGGTCGGGACGCAGTCGCGCGGTGCGCTGCAGGGCCTGCGTGCGCCGCCACCGTGCGACCTTCTGGTGATCGCCGGATCGCAAGACCGCGGGCACCTCACGGCCCTCGAACTCGGCCGGCTTGGTGTAGTGGGGGTACTCG
>CAWHLQ010000041.1:0-77627 GCA_963830195.1 uncultured Actinomycetota bacterium
CACCCCGGTCGCCGGCAGTCCACCGAGACCCAGCGGGTCGACGGCTGGAGCGTGACCCGCGACGAGAGCGTGCGCCCCCGACAGGGTCACGACAACTCTCCCCTTGAGCGCCACGAACGCGCCTCCGGTGGGTCGGCGGCCGGCGAGGTCACGAAGCCAATGACCGACACTGAGACCTGGGCGCGACCCGTCGCGTTGTAAATGTCGATGTCACCGCCACGGCCGAGCGGGACGATCGCCTCGTTCGTGGCCGTGGCGCCTATCGCCCAGGTGACGTTCTGCGTGTTCGGACGGCGCGTCCCGGTGGGATACAGCGTGGCGAAGGAGCGGGCGGTCGTGGACGTCGCGGTCACCTGCACGGCCACGTCGGCGACCCCGACCTTGGGCAATCCGTCCGTGCCCGCCAGATGGACGACACGCACGGCCCCCGGCCCCATCGCACCACCACCGCCACGGGTGGACGTCGCGTAAACGCGGGCGCTGGGTCGGGTCGCGTAGCGGCCAGCCCGACCCGTTGAAGTGGCGTAATCAGTGGCGCGACGACGTCGACAGACGGGGCAGAGGTCCCCGCGCTCGCGCTCAGGGTGATGGAGCCGGTTGGTCCGAGTGGGACCTCCTCCAGGAAGCTGTCGGTGCAGCGGGACCGGGCGAGGAACGCTCGGCGAGACGACGGAGCGCGTCGGGTGTCCGACGTCGCCACGATGTTCACGCGCGAGCGCGTGGTCGCCGGCCGAGACCGTCACGTCGAGCTCCACCCACCCGCACCCGCACGGGTCGCTTCGTGCCCGCGAGTCTCGGAGCACGCATTGAGTTCGGCGACACGCCACCGTGCGGCGTGAACGTGAGCGCGCGGCGGGCACGGGTCGGATTGTCGCCACGTGGAGGTCGAGGGCAGCGTCAGGCTACGTGAACTGCGCGGTGGAGCTGGGAGCGTTCGAACCGAGCCGCCGTCGTCACCACGATCGACACGGTCCCCGGGTAGGCCGAACGGGGCGTGACGAGCGTGAGTGTGGGTTGCCCCGGCGTTGACCGTCACGTCAGTGGCGGCCATGGTGCCGACGTGCACCGAGAGCGTCCCGGCGAGGTTCGAGCCCACGAGCGTCACCAGGGTTCCCCCCGACGTCGGACCGCTCGCGGGCGTGACCGACGTCACGACGGGGATCTCGTTGGTCGCCTCGAAGGTGTAGGCGTTGTCCGGTGCGACCGGGGACGATCCGTCCGCCGTGGTCACGATCACGTTGGTCGATCCGATCGGCGAGCTTGGTGCGACCGCGGTGATCTGCGTCGACGAGTCGACTTCGAAGCTCGCGGCGGGGACGGTGCCGAAGTCCACGGCCGTGGCGTTCGTGAATCCGGTGCCCGTGAGGGTGACCGACGTGCCACCACCCGCCGCTCCCGAATCGGGACTAACCAGGTTCACCGCGGGTGCGGTGGGACTCGAGGCAGATTCCTCGTAGGTGAACTCGTCGCCGGGATTGACGGGGCTCTCCCCGTAGGGTGTGACGACCCTCACGTCGACGGTCGCGGCGGACGCGGCGGGGGTGACCGCGGTGATGCTTCCGTCGGCGTTGGCGTACTCGGAGACCGCTGCCTGGTTGCCGAAGAGCACGATCAGGGCTCCGGTGAGATCGGTCCCCTGGATCAACACGGTGTCGTTGCCCGACGGCGAACCGGTGTTGGACGTGACGGAGGTGACCTCGGGTAGCGAGACGCTCACCGTGTATGTGAAGGCGTCGCCAGCCGAGGTCGGTGACGTCACGTGGTCGGCAGTGACGGTGATGTCAACTGATCCGGCTGCGGACGACGACGGCGAGACCGCCACGATCTCGGTCGACGAAATGACCTGGTAGGACGCCGCGGCCAGCGCACCGAAATACACGGCGGACACCGAGGTGAACCCGGTGCCGGTGACCTTGACCGACGTGCCGCCCTTGACACCACCCGCCGACGGGCTCACCGAGCTCACCAGAGGGCCCGACGTCGTGACGTGGTCGGCGACGTAGGTGTAGGCGTCGACCGGGGTGTCGACACTCAGTCCAAAGGCGGTCTGGACAACCACGTCCACGGTCTGGGCTTCGGTCGAGGCCGGAGTGGACAGAGTGATGGTGTCACCACTCGGAGCGATGACGAACGCCGAGGCCGACACGCCGACACTCCCGAGCCACACGGCGGTCGCCCCGCCCAAGCCACTGCCGTAGATCGTCAGTGACGTTCCCCCGTCGACCGTGCCGCTCGAGACCGAGAGCCCGGTGACGACCGGCGCGGGCAGCACCGTGACGACGTAGGTGAAGCCGTCACCGATCTCGGTCGGTGACGTCACCCCACCCGCGCTCACGGTGATGTCGACGCTGCCGGCGGTTCCGGCGGGCGAGACGGCGGTGATCTGGGTGCTGGAGTTCACGACCACCGAGGTGGCCGGAGACGCTCCGAACAGCACCGACGTGACGTCGGTGAAGCCCGTGCCGGTGATCACGACGCCCGTCCCACCTTTTGTCGAACCGGCCGACGGCGACACCGACGTCACCGTCGGTCCGCTCGAAGTCACGGTTGACTCGTACTCGAAGCGGTCAGCGGCGACCTGCGCGCTGATCGCGTAGGGCGTCTGCACGCGGACGTCCACGAGGCCCGAGTTGGACGAGGGCGGCGAGGCCACAGTGATCGACTGCCCGTTCGACGACACGGTGAACTGCGACGCGTCGAGCTCGTCGTTGCCGAACCACACGGACGTCGCGCCGGTGAAGTTGTCACCGATCACCGTGACGGGCGTTCCGCCGGTGACCCCTCCGTCGTTCGGCGTCACGGCAAGGACGACGGGAACGGGTTGCGCGCTGGCAGTGTAGGTGTAGACGTCGTCGTGCACAATCGACGACGTGAATCCGCCGGCGGTCACCGTGATGTCTACCGACCCCACCGGAGCCGAGGGGGAGATCGCCACGATCTGAGTGCTCGAGTTCACGACAAACGAGACGGCGTTCGCGCCGGCGAACTCGACGGCGGTGACGTCCGTGAAGCCCGTGCCGGTGATAACCACGCTCGTCAGGCCGCTCGACGGACCGCTCGACGGACCCACGTTCGTGACCGTCGTGGAGCCGTTCGCGCTCGAGGTGTAGGTGAACGTGTCGTCCGGCGTCGTGGCGCTCGTGCCGTAGGGGTTGGTGACGGTCACGTCGACGGTGCCCGACCCCGACGGCGCCACCGCGATGATCTGCGTGCCGTCGGCGTTGACGTTGAACGAGGTGGCCTCGACCATGCCGAAGTCGACACTCGTCGCGTCACTGAAACCAGTGCCCGTGATCACCACCGGCGTCGCGGGGGGCGAAGACTCTGACGTGGGCGTCACGCTCGTGACGCTCGGGGCGTCGAGCGCGTCGGGTTCGTAGGTGTACTGGTCGCCGTAAGCCACCGGCGACGAGGCTGTGGCCGTGACGACGCGCACGTCGACAACTCCCACGGTCGAACTCCCCGGCACGTTGACCGAGATCTCGTCGTCACTGATGACCGCGAACTCGCTCGTGGAGTTCGCCGCTGAGCCGAATTCCACGAGCGTCGTGTCCGACAATCCGCTGCCGTACACCTGCAGCACGTTCGATCCCTCTAGGGGACCGCTGTTCGACGACAGGGAGGTGACGACCGGGCCCGACGGGGGCGGGGTCGTGACCGGCAGGTAAACGAACGCCGACGCGGCCGTCGGGGTGCTGGTGCCGAAGGGCGTGGTGACCGTCACGCTCACGGCGCCGGCCACGTCGTCCGCCGCCGGTGGGCTGGTCACGCTCACGCTGACGGCGTCACCGGTGCCGTTGACCGAGATGTTCGTCGCGAGCACCGGCGTGTCGCCGAAGTCCACGCCGGTGACGCCCGTGAGATCGGTGCCGTCGATGGTGACGGTGGTGCCACCGGTCACCGGTCCGTAGGCCACGGAAAGGCCCGTCACGACGGGGCCGGGCGATGTCTGGACCTCGTAGGTGTAGCAGTCGGCGGGGGTGATCGCGCTCGTCATCGACGACGTGCTCACCGTGACGTCGACGGTGCCCACGGCGCCGGCGGGCACGACCGCGCGGATCTGCGTGTTCGACACCACGTCGAAGGACGGGCTCGCGACCGAGCCGAAGTCGACGCCGGTCGCCGACTCGAGATCGAGACCTGTGATGAGCACCGTGTTGCCGCCCGCCGCGAGCCCACTCGAGGCCGAGACCCCCGTGACCGTCACGACGTCGGGCAGATAGGTGAACGACGAGTCCGCACTGGGGACGCTCGCGCCCGCCGCGGTGACAACCTCGACGCTCACGGTGCCGCCCGTGGGGTTCGTGTAGGCGGGGGTGGCCACCGTAATCGTGTCACCGTCGGACGCCACCGTGAAGCTGGCCGCCGTCACCTCGGTCGTGCCGAAATACACGGCGGTCGCGCCGGAGAAGTTTGACCCCGTGAGCGTCACCACGCTGAGGCCCGAGACCGGTCCCGACGCCGGCGAGACGCCCGTGAGCACGGGGGCCTGATCGGCAACGTAGGTGAAGGCGTCGTCGGCGACCGGGTTCGATGTCGCCGTGGGAGTCACCACCTCGACGTCGACGGTGCCGGCCAAGAACGGAGGCGTGACGACCACGAGTTGCGTACCGGTGGCGTTCACCGACAGCGGCAACGTGGTGGCAAGCGCCTGTTGCGTGGTCGACACGAAGACGACCTTCGTCGCTCCCGTGAAACCGCTGCCGTTCACGACGATCCTCGTGCTACCCGACGTGGGGCCCTGGTCAGGCGTAATACCCGTAACGGCGGGCCCGCTCGACGTCGGCTCGTACCAGAACTGGTCGGCGGGGGTAACGGCACTGTCGCCGTCGGAGCTGTCGAGCTGGATGTCGACGGCCGTGAGCACCGGAGCGACGATGGCCGGAGAGAGCACTTTCAGCACTCCACCCGAGAGGCTGAAGCAGCTCGACGTCACGGTCGCACCGGCGGCGCAGGCGTGGTCGATGTAGGCGCCGCCGAAGTCCACCGCGGTCGTGCCGGTGAGGTTGGTCCCGGCGATCGTAACGAGCGTGCCGCCCAGCACGGAGCCCGTCGAGGGCGACACCGACGTGATCGTGGGGGCGAACAACTGGTTCGCCTGGTAGGTGTACGTGTCGCCCGCCGATAGTGCGCTGGGGCCGTTGGGGGTCTCGACCACGATGTCGACGGTGCCGGCGTTCAGCGCGAGCGGCGCGTCGAGCGTGATCGAGGTCCCATCCGCTGAGACGTAGAACTCCGTCATCGGCACTGTCGTCGTGCCGAATTCAACACTGGTCGCGCCGGAGAAGTTGGCCCCGAGAATCGTGACACTCGTTGATCCCGACACGGGTCCCGAATCAGGTGTCACCGAGGTCACGCTCGGCGCGAGCGGCGCGAGGTAGGTGTAGATGTCACTGGGATTGACCGGTGATGAGACGCCGCCGGCGACGACGGTCACGTCAACGCTCGACGCCGAGGTCGCGGCCGGGATGGTGACGACGATCTGCGTCGCCGACGCCACCGTCAGCGACGTGGCGAGCGCGCCGCCGAAGTACACCGCTTGGACGATGGGGTCGCCGAACGCGTCCTCGAAGCCCGACCCGGTGATTGTGAGGGCACCCTCACCAGAGAGAGGCCCCGAGGACGACGAGAGGCCGGTGACCTGGGGTCCGCTCGCCACGACCGGAGGCGCGACGTAGGTGTAGATCGTCGACGCGCTGATCGCACTGACGCCCGAGGCGTTGGCCACCTCGACGACGACGGAGCCGGCGGCGGAACCGGCGGGTGACGTCACAGTGAGAGTGGTGCCGTCGGGCGAGACGACGAGCGACGGTCCCACGACGGGGACGGTGCCGAAGAAGACCACGGTCGCGCCCGTGAAGTTTGAACCGCTGAGCACGACGGTCGTGCCCCCGCCCAGTGGGCCGCTGGCCGGGGACACGGACGTGACCTCGGGCGCGCCGGGGCTCGAGGAGCTCGACTCGTACGTGTAGTCGAACACGTCGGCCGGATCGGGCGCCGACGTCTGCGTGCTCGTGGCCACCGTGATGTCGACGATGCCGGGCGCGTTCGCCGGCGACGTGGCGACGATCTCACTGTCGGACACGACGGTGACGTAGCTCGCCGGTTGCGTCCCGAAGTCGACGGACGTGGCGCCGGTGAAGCCGGACCCGGAGATCGTCACGGAGGTCCCGCCGATGGGCGAGCCCGACGACGGCGAGATTCCCGCCACGACGGGGCCGGTCACCGCGACGGGGCTCGTGTACGTGAACGTGGCGTCGGGCGAGACGAGAGACGCGGATGAGTTGGTCGCCACCGTGACGCTCACGGTGCCGGGCGACGCCGCCGGCGGCGCCACCAGAGTGATCTCGCTGTCCGAGATCACGGTGAAGCAGTCGGTCGTGACGGAGTTCGAGCACCCGAGCGTGACCGGCACGTCACCGAGCAGGACCTCGGTGACTCCCGAGAATCCCGAACCCAGCAGCGTGACGTCAGTCGTGGTGTTCGTCGCGCCGTCGGCGGGGGTCACGGTGTTGATCACCGGCAGTGACGGAGCCGTGACGCCACTGAGGTAGGTGAAGGTGGAGCCGGGAGCTGGCGAACTGGTACCCAAAGGCGTCGTGACCTCCACGTCGACGGTGCCCGCGGAGGTCACTTCGGGCGACGTCACCGTGATCACGTCGCCGCCCCCGCTCACGGCCACCCCGACTCCGGGTGTCGAGCCGAACCAGACCTCGGTCGCCGACGTGAAGCCGCTGCCGACGATGACGACGCCAGTTCCGCCATTCACTGAACCGCTCGAAGGCGACAGACCGCTGATGCTTGGTGGCGTCACGCTGGCCGCTAAGACGTACGTGAACGCGTCACTCGACGTCGTGGCGCTCCACCCGCCACCGGGTGTGTGCACCGAGACGTCCACCGTACCCGCCTGGCTCACCGCGGGCGCGATCGCGGTGATCTCGTCTCCGTCACCGGACACGGTCACGTCGGTGGCCGCCTGGGTGCCGAAGTCGACGACGTTCGCGGACTGGAAACCCGAACCGATGAGGGTGACGGTGTAGCCACCGAGCGTCGTGCCGGTGCTGGGCGAGACCGCGTCGATGACCGGCGGCGGCGTCGGCACCGTCTCGTACGTGAAGCGATCCGCCACCACGATGGCCGAACTCGCCGAGCCGACCGCGACCGTCACGTCGACCGTCGCCGGATCACTGAGGGGCGTCGGGGCGTACGCGATGATCTGGGTGTCCGACACCACCGTGAAACAATCCGAGGTGACGTCGGCCGAACACGCTTGGCTGAGAATAACGGCACCGAACTCGACGCTCGACGCCGACGTGAACCCCGCACCAATAATCGTCACCCCGGTACCCGGTGCTCCGGCCGACGGCGACAGGCCCGTGACGACGGGTCCCGACGAGACCGACGAGACCGACGTGTAGGTGAAGCCGTCGTTGTAGGTCACCGGACTCGTCCCGAAGGGATTGACCACGGTGACGTCGACGCTGCCCGCACCGAGCGTGCTGGGCGCCGTGACGACGGCTTCGGTCCCACTGGGGTCAATGAAATCGACCGTGGCGGCCACCTGGTCGAAGTAGACCGCGGTGAGATCGGCCAGATTGCTGCCGAACACCGTCACGATGGTGCCGGCGCCCACCGTACCGCTCGACGGCGAGACCTGATCGACCGTGGGCGCATAGAGCTGCGTCGCCTGGTAGGTGAAGCGGTCGCCCGGACTAACGGCGCTCTGGCCGAGCGCGCTGTTGACCGTCACGTCGACGGTACCCACACTCGACGCCGGAGACGTGACGGTCAGTGACTCCCCGTCGGCCGCGACACTGAGAATGATCGCGGGTCGTGCACCGAACAAGACAGAGGTCGCCGCGCTCAGACCCGAACCGGTGACGGTGACCGTCGTGCCTCCCGAGGCGGGGCCGCTCGACGGCGACATCGACGTCACCTGCGGCGCGGCGCTCGTCGGTGTCGAGGTGACGTAGACGAAGGTGAACACGTCAGTGGGCGTGACGGCGCTCGTACCGTACGTGTTAGTAACCGTCACGTCGACCGTCTGGGCCACGACACCGGGGGGCGCCACGACCGTGATCTGTCCGTCGCTGTCGACGTTGAAGCAGTCCGCGATGACCGTGGCCGAGCATGTTTGGTTGAGGACAGTGGAGCCCAGGTTGACCGACGTGGCGGACGTGAAGTTCACGCCCGAGATGATGAATGTCGTCGGCGAGGTGGACCCGACGGTCCCCGACGACGACGACAGACCTGTCACGAGTGGTGCCAGAGCGCCCGATGACGCGTAGGTGAAACGATCCGCCGGAGTAACCGCACTTGTCGCCGTGGCGCTGGATACCGTCACGTCGACGGTGCCGGCGTACGCCGCCGCGGGCGAGATGACCGTGAGCGACGTCCCCGAGGCGGCGACGGAGAACGTGCTCGTCGACCATTCGCCGAATGACACGGTCGACGCCGAACTGAAGCCGGTGCCGTAGACGGTCACTGAGGTGTGTCCCGTCACCGGTCCCGTCGAGGTGGACAGTCCCGTCACGACGATTTTCTGCGAGTCAACGTAGGTGTACACGTCACCCGAGTTGACCGGCGACGTGACGCTGCCGACACTGACGGTGACGTCGAAACTCCCCGCCGTGACGCCGGTGCACGCGGAAGCGGTAGCGAGATCGGGGGCGATGAACGTGATCGTTCCCCCGCTGTTGGACACGCTGAACGACCCGACCGTCATCGAGCACGCCGGCGAACTCACGGTCACCGCACTGGCACCGGTGAATGACGATCCCTCGACGGTCACCTCGCCTCCGCCCGTGGACGGTCCGGCGTCGGGCCCGACACTGGTGACCTGCGGAACAGAGCTCTTGGTCGTGCTGGCGCTGTTGAAGGTGAAGACGTCGGCGGGCGTGATGGACGTCGTCCCGTTGCTCGTGGTTGTGACGGTCACGTCGACGGTGCCGGCGGCGTGCGCGGGAGTCGTCACGGTGATGGTCGAACCCGACGCGTTGAAGCTCGTCGCGGCCGTCGAGCCGAAGTCGACCGCCGTCACCCCAGTGAGATTCGTGCCGGTGATCGTGATGATGTTGCCACCGTTGGCGGATCCAGACGTCTCGGAGAGTCCCGTGATCGTCGGGACGAGTTCTTGCACGAACGTGTACACGTCGGCCTCGCTGACGACCGAGGTGAACCCACCGATCGTGACGGTCACGTCGACACTCCCGTAACCGGTGCCGTCAGGAGCGTGAACTTCGATGCCGTTCGTCAGTGTGGTGCAGTCTCCGCCGGGCGACGTCGCGGAGTCCCACGCCGTCAGGGGACCGAAATTCACGATCACCAACGGACCCGAGGAGCCGCCGCAGGCCAGGTTCACTCCGTAGATCTCGACCGTCTGGCCCGAGGTGGCCGTACCCGACGTGGTCCCGAGACCGGTCACGACCGGCTGATTGACCGAAGCGAGATAGCTGAAGTGATCGTCAGACGTGATGGTCGATGTCTCGCCCGCGGCAACGACCGTCACGTCCACGGTCTGGGCCACGGCGACGGCCGGGCTGATCGCGGTGATTGTCGTGTCCGAGTTGATCGTGAAACAGTCGGCGGTCACGGACGATGAGCACGTCTGGTCGAGCACGGAGGAGCCGAAGTCCACCTCACTTGTTCCGGTGAAGCCAGAGCCCGTGATCGTCACTGATGTTCCGCCCGCGAGCGGACCGAGGTCAGGCTTCACGGCGGTGACGACCGGCGCCGTCGGCGCCGGAGACGAGACAACGTAGGTGTACGCGCTGGCCGCCGAGATCGCCGAGACGGCCGAGCCTGCGGTGACGGTCACCGCGACGGTGCCGGGCTCCGTGGCAACGGGAGCGTGGACGACGATCTCGGTGCTGGAGTCGACTGTGAAGCAGTCCGGAGTGGTCAGCGACACACACGTCGAGGTGGCGGTACCCACCGCCCCGAAGCTCACCGCCGTGACGTCGACGAAGTTCGAGCCAGTGATCGTGACGGGTGGGTCCTGGGCATGGACCTCACCCGTCGAGGGCGACACGAGGCTGACCTGGGGGCCGGACGAGGACGTGCTCGGCGTGACAAACGTGTAACGGTCGCCGATCGAGATGGCACTCACGCCGAACGGATTGACCACCCGCACGTCGATGACACCGGGCGCCTCGGCTGGAGTCACAAGGTCAATCGTTGTTCCACCCGCCAGGACGGTGAAGCAGTCCGTCGTGACCTGCGCCGAGCACGTCTGGCTGAGCGTGACGGTGCCGAACTCGACGCTCGACGCCGACGTAAAGCCCGTGCCCTCGAGAGCGATGGACGTTCCGCCAGCCGCCGATCCGCTGGCCGGCGAGACCGACGTGACCGTCGCGGTTCCCGCGACGTAGGTGTAGACCGCATCGGGCGACACGGCACTGGTGCCCACGTCGGTCACCACGGAGACGTTGACGTTGGCCGGCTCATTTGACGGGGCCTCGGGCACGGGCACGGTCAGGGTGTCGCCCCCGTCACCCACGACCCAGCCGCTGGTTACCACGGCGTCGCCGAAGCTCACCGAGGTCACGCCGGTGAAGTTGCTGCCGCTGAGCGTGATGAGGTTGCCCCCCGACACTGAGCCTGAGGGTGGTGACACCGAGGTGATGTCGGGATCGCCCTCGTCGACGAACGTGAAGTTGTCCGCAATAGTCGGAGCGCTGGATCCGTTGGTCGTCGTCACGATGACGTCGACCGTTCCAGCGGCGTGAGGGGGCACCTTCGCCGTCACGCTGTCGGCTCCCAGTGCGTTGAGGCCCGTCGACGGCGCCCCGCCGAAGGTGACCGCGGTCAGTCCCGACAGATCGGTACCCGTGATCGTGATGACGTCGCCGCCGTCCACCGACCCGCTCGATGCCGACAGGCCGGTCACCGTCGGTCCCGAGTTCGTCGACCCACTGGCGACGTAGTCGTACGCGTCGCTCGGCGTGATGGCACTCGTCCCGGCTGGCGTCGTGACAATCACGTCGACCGGCCCGGGAGTCGTCGCCGCCGGCACGGTGACCCTCAAACTGGTCGACCCGTCACCGACACTCACGAGGTTGGTCCCGGCGTTGGCACCGAACTGCACGCTGGTCGCCCCCGAGAGGCCCGTGCCCTCGATGCTCAGCACCGTTCCGCCCGCCAGGGGACCCGAGTGCGACGACAGTCCCGTCACGACCGGGCCGGCCGGCGCCGGCACGGGCTCTTCGTAGGTGAACGAGTCATGGGGTGTGACGGCGCTCGTGCCCGTCGGACCGACGATCGTGACGTCGACACTGCCCACCGCGTGGCTGATTGGGGCGTCAACGGTGAGCGACTCACCGTTGGGTGCGACGACGAGGTGGGTGCCTGGGACGTTCCCGAAGAGCACCTGGCTCGCGTCCGCGAAGTCCCATCCCGTCACCGTGACTGACGCGCTCGCGCCGATGTAGGTGGAGTTGGGCGAAACGTTCGTGACGATCGGCGGCGAGTTGGACACGAGCGTGTAGTAGTAGACGTCGAGCGGAGAGACGAGTGACGTCACGCCCCCGGCGGTGACCGTGACGTCGACGGCGCCCAGAGAGGTCGCCGGTGAGGTGATGGCGCTGATGACGGTGCCCGACGGGTTCACGGTGAAACTGAGTGCCGCGTTCGAGCCAAAGTCGACCGCGGTCGCGCCTGTGAATCCGGACCCGGCGATCTGAACGCCCGTGCCGCCGAGGACGCTGCCCGAAGAGGGTGACACCCCCTCGACGCTCGGCCCCGGCGCCGACGACGGCGGCGAGCGATACGTGAATCCGTCGTTGGCGCGCGCGCTCGTCCCGAACGGGTTCGTGACGGTCACGTCGACGGTCTGGGCGACGGGCGACGCGGGGGCCGTGACGGTGAGCACGTCACCGGAGTCCGAGACGACGACCGAAGTTCCGGGCATCGACCCGAAGTCGACGGCGGTCGCGCCAGCGAAGTTCTTTCCGGTGAGCGTCACCGTGACACCCCCGTGCAGGGAGCTCGATGGGGGCGTCACCGAGGTGACGCTGGGGGCGAAGAGCAGTTCGCTCTCGTAATTGAACTGGTCGGCGGGCGAGACGATGCTCGAGCCCAGCGGATTGGTGACCACCACGTCGACCACGCCGATCGAGGCGCCAGGCGGCACTGTCGCGGAGATCTCGGTGCCGGACTGATAGACGCTAAAGGTGGCCGGAATGCCACCAAAGGTGACCGCCCCGGGGGCGAGGTTCTCGAAGTTGCTGCCCTCGATGGTCACCGTCTCGCCCCCCGTGACCGATCCGACGTCGGGCGTCACCGAGGTGACGACCGGTCCGGCTGATGTCGACGACCCGACGTAGGTGTAATCGTCACCCGGGTTCACCGCGCTCGTGCCCGCGGCGCTCACGACGGTCACGTCGACCGACTGGGCATGCGCGACGGGCGGAGCGACCGCGGTGAGATAGGCCGGCGTCGAACCCACCGCCGGGGTGAACGTGAACGATTCGGCGGGCAGTGAACCGAAGTAGACCTCACTCACCAAGCTCACCGTCGTGCCGAGATTCGTGCCGTTGATCGTCACGTCGTTTTGTCCCGACAGGCGTCCCGAGTCGGGCGACAACGAGGTCACCGTCGGCAGGGGTGCGAGCTGTGTGGGGGCGAGGAAGGTGAAGGCGTCGGCGCGCGTGACGGCGCTCGTGCCCTCCGCGGTGACCACCCGCACGTCCACCGAGCCCGTCATCGGAGCGACAGACGGCGTGGTCAGGGTGATCTGCGTGCCCGAGGCGCTGACGGTGAAGGCGGCGGGCGACAGGCTGGTCGACGCCGTGCTGGAGGCGAACTCCACCGCTGACGCGCCGGAGAAGTTCGTGCCGGTAATAGTGAGTCCATCACCGCCCGTGTTGGCCCCCTGATCGGCGGACAAGGAAGTGACCGTCGGCGCGTCCGGCGACGAGCTGGACGACGGGAGGTAGGTAAAGGCGTCGTGCGACGTGATGGCGCTCACGCCCCCCGGCCCCACGACTCTCAGGTCCACGGTGCCCGGGAGGGTCTGTGACGGCATGGTGATGTCGCTGACCTCGGTGTCGGAGGTGTCGGCCGGGAACGTGGCGATCGTGGTCGTGACGCCCGCCGACAAGACCTCGACACTGGTCGCGCCCGTGAAGTCCTCTCCGTGAATGATCACGGTGAGCGGGTTGCCCGCGCCGGCCGGCTCGTAGTTCTGGGACAGTGAGGTGATGATCGGGGTGGCGAAGGGCACCGAGATCGTCTGGCTCGCCGTCGCCGAGGGCGAGCCACTCCACGAGTCGGTCTGACCCGTGAACGAGCTCGCGGTCGAGGTCCCGTCGGCGTCGGTGATGGTCACCGACGCAGTGAAGGTGCCACCCGACTGGTACGTGTGCGTGCAGTGCACCGCGCTCGTACAGCCGGCCGGTAGGGTCCCCGCGGACACCGACTCGTCGACGCTGGTCGTCTCGCTCGAGCCGTCGCCGAAATTCCATAGGTAGGTCTGACCGGGCGACGACGGGAACGTCGACTGCGAGGCGTCGAAGGACCAGGGATCGCCCGCCGGCGCGGCCGTGACGGTGAGGTCGGCCACGGGCGCCTGGTCCGGCGTGATCGCGATCGCGGACGTCCCCGTCCCCGCAGGCACCAAGGTCGCTGACGACGTCGTGTTGCTGACTGAGAACACGGACACGCCGCTGGCGCTGTCACCGGCCGGGACGTCGTTGGTGACGTAGACGGCCGAGTTCGAGGGGTCGATCGCCACGCCCGTGGGGTCGGTCACCGACGCGGCGTACGGCGTGAAGGAGATCTCGCTCGCGGACGTCTCGTAGACGGCGGCGGGCACAGTGGCGCTTCCCTCGGTCGTCACGACGATCTCACTTCCGTCGGGCGAGACCGCCATGGACGACGGACTTCGACCGACGGTGAGCGTGGACGAGGGCTCGACCGCGGGAGAGCAACCCGCGGGTGCGGATGCGCCCGCGGCGATGGTGGTGAGGGCGCCTGGCACCGTCGTCGAGCCTCTCGAAAGCACGTAGACGCTCGAGCCGTCGGGCGACACGTTGACGGCGATCGGACTGGTGACCGCGCCGTTGGGCGAGGTGTTGCACACATCGCCCAACGCGATGCCGGCCTCGACGACGCCGCTGTTCAAGTTGATCGGAATGACGTCCATGAACCCCACGGCGTTGTCGGTCACGTAGGCCGTCAGACCATCGGGCGAGATCGCGATGGCGCTGGGCGTGCCGCCAACAGCGATCGTGCTCGTCACCTGCGACGTGGCCGTCGAGATTTTCGAGATCGTGCCGCTGCCCGCGTTGGCCACGTAGACGTAGCGACCATCGGGAGTGATCGCGAGCGCGTCGGGCTCATTGCCCACCGCGATCCAGCTCGCCGAGGTACCCGCCGAGTCGGAGGCCGTGTTGATGGGCGTCACGTTGTTCGACCCGAAGTTCGCGACATAGGCCGTCTCGCCGTTGGGCGTGATGGCGACGGCGTCGGGGTGCCGACCGACCGGGATCGGCGTGCCGACGGCGTTGGAGCAGCTCTCGTCGGGACAACTCGGCTCGTGGGGATCCGCGAGGATCGGGGTGACCTCATTGGCGAGCGAATCGACGACAAACGCGTTGGGCGGCCGCTGCACGGTCGCGCCGGGCACCGTGATGCTCGTCGTCGAACTGGCCGATGGTCCGCCGTTGTCCAGAACGTACTGACCCGTGTACACGACCGCGGTGGACGATCCGGAACTGTCCTGCACCTGGAGGGTGACCTGGTAGGAGCCCGAGAGGAGATAGACGTGACTGATCGAGCTGTTCGGGGTCGACACCGGTGCCGACCCGTCCCCGAAGGTCCACGTGTAGTCCAAAGTGCCGTCCGGGGGCGTCACCGAGTACGACGACGACGCGTCGAACGTCGTCGCCTGTCCCGCCGGGGCGACGCCGGTGGACTCGGTGAACCCGGCCACCGGGGCCTCGTCGGGCGTCACCACCACATCGGCGGGATCCTCCGCGGTGAGCAGCGTCGTGACCGTGGTCGACCCGCCCCCCGTGGCCGCCGAACCGGGGATCACGGTGATGCTTCCCGCGTTGGAAAACACTCCCCCACCCGGCGCGGCCTCGGGGACCGTCTCGGTCTCGTCGGCGACGTAGACCATCGATCCGTCCGGGGCGACGGCCACGCCGTTGGGGTCGCCCCCGACCGCGATCGGCGAGCCGACACTCATCTCGGGGATCGACACCGGCACCGCGAAGCCCGCGTGGGTGGGTGACGTCGCACTGTCCTCAGTGACCCACGCGGTCATGCCGCTCGGGGTGATGGCGATCTGCTGGGGCTGGTAGCCCGACTCGAGCTCCACCGTCTGGGTCGTGGTGCCCGTCTCGATGTTGACCTGGCTGATCGACCCGCCCTCGGAATTCGCGACGTACGCGTTATCGCCGTCGGGACTGACCTGGATGCCCTGGGGACCGGCCCCAACAGGCACCGGAGTGCCGACGCCGGTGCGCGAACACTGCGACCCGCCCACCGACAAACAGACCGGGTCGAGCGCGCCCCCGCTGAAGTCGGTGACCAGGGCCTCGACGCCCGAGGGCGTGAGCGCCACGCCGGCGGGCGAACTTCCCTCGGGCAGGTTGATTGTGTCGATCACGGCCCCCGGGTTCGCGCCGACGAGCTCGACCTCCCACAAAACGGGTCGAGAACCGCTCGACGAGAGGGGCACCGCGGTCACGTAGGCGTCGAGCCCGTCGGGGGCGACGGCGAGCGCCGTCGGGGTGAATCCGCTCGGCAACAGCCAGGCCGACTCGCTCTGGGGCGAGCCCAACGTATCGACGGGAGTGATCGAGTCACTCGACGCGTTCAAGACATACACGGTGCCACCGTCCGGGGAGACGGCTTCCGCAGTGGGCTGCGCTCCTACCTGGGCTGAGCCAAGGCTGGGGGCATTTTGCGGGCTCGCCGCGGGATTTAGAGCGGCCAGTGTTGCGGTATTAAAAGACTGCACGGTGTCGGCGCCGGACGTTGTGCCCTGAGCCACCAGCGGTGAATAGGCAACAAACAGGTCGGGCGGAGTTGGGGCATTTGAGGTAACAGAAACGGCACCGCTTCCGGCCTGCACTAAGCACGTTGCCAGCACCGCCGGCACGAGAACGGTTGTCAACCGCGTTAGGACGCGGCCACGCGCACCTCTCCGCTCAATGCCAAGGCGCACTCGCTCCCCCAATACCACGGTCGGTAATGCAAGCCACCCGACCGTGGCCTTGAGACGCTCGTCTCGAAAGTCGGCGACAACATAGGGGACGTTGTTTCAATTGTCAAGCATCCCGCCACAAACCTCCCGCGACCACCTCACAAGTCCTGACGTTCCCGTTCCCAATCGGCGATTGCTCGCCAGCCGCACGTCGCGCATATCGTGTTTTGGCGGGTCGCCAAACGACAAAAAAGACTTGCCTTTTGAGATTTCAGTCCTCGAAAGGCACGCGGCGATCACTCTTCTTTCGAGCTCGTCGATTCTTGTCGTCGAGTCGACGGGCCACCGACGCACGCGTGGGCTTTGTCGCTCGTCGATCCGGGTCGACGTAGAGCGCGTCGGAAATCTTGCGCGCGAGACGTTCGTACGCCATCGCGCGATTTTGCGACTGCGAGCGCGAGCTGGAGGAGCTTGCACTCACCAGCGGTCCGAAGGCATTCAGCAGTCGCGTCCGGTGATCGTCGTTGAGCGACTCGGCGTGTACGATGTCGAAGGTCACCACAATGCGGCTCAGCGTGCGATTGGCGTGTTGACCTCCGGGCCCGCCCGACGTTGTCGCGCGCACGTGAAGTTCGCGCGCCGGGATCGTGAGCGGACCCGCTGCGATACCGCCACTGGCGAGTGCGCGCGCCCGCTCCGTCACGTCAGTCGCTCGCGGGAAAGCGACACATGACCATCTGGCTGGCCGACGCGACCAAGCGGTCGCGGTCGTCAAAGATCTCGCAGCGTTCGTCGGCGTAGGAGCCTTCGACCACGACGCACCATTGGCGGACCCGCAACCATTCGCTCGTGGGCACCGAGCGCACGTATGACGAGAGTTGCAGGGTGGGAACCCATCCGGTGGACCCAATCGCAAACGTGGCGGGCGGCATCGCGTCGCTCGCGAACAGCACACTCCAGGCGTCCCACCAGGAATCGCTGGTGTCATCAAGCCGAAGCCACGCGCGAACGTCCGCTCGGTCGCTCTTCTCACCCGCCCACCACTTCGTGCAGTCGGGATCCATCAGCATCTCGACGCTCTTGCCCATATTGATCTCGTCCACCGGACCGCCGTTGGACCGTACGCACTCGTCTCGCGGCGGCAACGAGAACGTCGGTGCGTCGTGATACCTCAACTTGTCGTCGGTCGACAAGGTGGCCAACGTCACGAGGGACTCGGTCATCAACTGACCCTCTTCGAACAGCTCGACGTGAGCGAACGTCGCCCCTCGACCGACTCGCCGAACGTCGACGACGATCTCCGCCACACCCGACACGGGCGCACCGACATAGTTCGTGGTGATCGCGGCGGCGTGCTGGTGCACGGACCCGGCTTCGAGTGCGCCCGCGAGAGCGGCGTTGGCCATGACGCACTGGAGGTAGCCACCGTTCGGTCGTCCGACAACCGAGAAGTAACGGGAAAGTTCCACGCGATAGCGCCCGTCGCCACGTGGCTCCACGGCGGCGGCATCTCGGAGGGATCGGGTCAAAGTTGCGTCGGACACGAAGCGAACCCTACCGGGACTCGTGAGAGACCTCGGTAGATTGGCGATTGGAAAGGTGATCGTCGTGCGACAGATTCCCCACTGGGTCCAAGGCGTTCCGTACGAGGCACCCGGACAGACATCGCCCGTCTACGACCCGGCCACCGGCGATGTCGTAGCGACTGTGGACCTGGCGAGCGATGACGTCGTGGACCACGTCGTGGATCGAGCCGCGGTCGCCGCGGTCCTCTGGCGCGACGCGACGCTCGCCACACGGACCTCCGTATTGTTCCGCTTCCGCGAACTCCTCGTGGCGAACAGCGATGAGTTGGCCCGCGTCATCACGCGCGAGCACGGCAAGACCGTGTCAGACGCGCTCGGTGAGCTCGCCCGCGGCATCGAGAACGTCGAATACGCCTGTGGTCTGAGTGACCACCTGAAGGGCGAGTTCGCGACTCAGGTTGCCGATGGCGTGGATGTTCATTCCCTGCACGAGCCCGTCGGGGTCGTGGCCGCGGTGACGCCGTTCAATTTTCCGGTGATGGTGCCGTTGTGGATGACCGCGAACGCCCTCGCCGCGGGCAACGCGGTCGTCTTGAAGCCGTCCGAGCGCGACCCGTCGGCGTCCGTTCGCCTGGGTGAGATCCTCCGTGACGCGGGACTACCCGACGGCGTATTCAACGTGGTGCACGGTGACGGTGCCGCGGTTCGCCGACTGCTGACGCATCCGAGCGTGGACGCCGTGAGCTTCGTGGGTTCCACCGCAATCGCTCGCCAGGTCTACGAAGTCGGCTCGGCAAACGGTAAGCGCGTGCAAGCTCTTGGCGGCGCCAAGAATCACATGGTTGTTCTCGGTGACGCCGACCTCGACGTCGCCGCCGACGCCGCGGTGAGCGCGGCCTTCGGCTCCGCGGGGGAACGTTGCATGGCGGTGAGCGTTGTCGTGGCGGTGGGTGACGTCGCCGACGAACTGATCGAGCGACTCGCCGCGCGGATGGACGTCCTGCGCGTCGGACCGGGCGACGATCCCGCGAGCGATCTTGGTCCCCTGATCACCGAGGCGCATCGCGACCGGGTCGCCGGGTACGTCGAGGGAGCGCGTGTTGACGGCGTGCGCATCGTGCGCGACGGACGCCAGCACACCACTCGCGACGGGTTCTACCTCGGACCGTCCCTGCTCGATGGCGTGCGACCCGGCCTCGCGTGCTACGACGACGAGCTGTTTGGTCCCGTGCTCGGGGTGGCACGTGTCGACACACTGAATGACGCCATCGAACTCGTGAACGCCAATCCCTACGGCAACGGCGTGGCGCTCTTCACCCGGGACGGCCACGCCGCACGGACATTTTCGCGTGCCGTGACCGTCGGCATGATCGGCATCAATGTGCCGGTGCCCGTTCCGGTCGCCAGCTTCTCTTTTGGTGGCTGGAAGGACTCGCTGTTCGGTCACGCGCACATCTACGGTCCGGAAGGATTCCGGTTCTACACGCGCACGAAGGTCGTCACGACGCGATGGCCACGTCCGAGCGAATCGAGCGTGAACCTCAACTTCCCGACCAACGAGTAACCCGTGCTCCTCCTGGTGGCCCATCCCGCACTGAACTGGGTGCTGCGGGGTGTGCGATCCGCGGCGGCCATGGTCTGGATGACCTTCTGGCCCCTCGTGCTGGGATTTTCGCTCTCGGGATGCGTCCAGGCCTTCGTGTCTCGCGACGGACTCCGAGACAGTCTCGGCACGCGACGTCCCTCGAGCGTCGCGAGAGCGTCGCTGCTCGGCGTCGTGTCCTCGTCATGCAGCTACGCCGCCAGCGCGATGGCGCGAGCAGTGTTCGCTCGTGGCGCCACGTTCTCCAACTCCATGATCTTCATGGTCGCCTCCACCAACCTCGTGATCGAACTCGGCATCGTGATCTACCTCCTTCTCGGCTGGCAGTTCCTGGTGGCCGAACTGGTTGGCGGCGTGATCATGATCGTGATCCTGGCGATTCTTTTGCCCCGCGTCTTTCGAACGAGGCGACAGGAGCAGCTCCTGGAGAGGGTGCGACGCGACATCGCGCTCACGGACACCACCTCGACGCCGGCGTCAGCAAGAACCCTGGACGGGTGGTCGCGAGCGGCTCGCTTTGCCGCCGGCGATCTGTCCATGCTCCGATGGGAGCTCGTCGTTGGTTTTCTTGTAGCGGGATTCTTGGCCGCCGACGCTCCTCGCGCACTGTGGCGGGCAGTCTTTCTCACCGGTCACGGGCCCTGGACGCTGGTGGAGAATGTCCTCGTCGCTCCCCTGGTCGCGGTTGTCTCGTTCGTGTGCTCGGTGGGCAACATTCCTCTGGCGGCGGCACTGTGGTCGCGCGGCGTCGCGTTCGGCGGCGTGGTCGCGTTCATCTTCGCCGACCTCATTACTCTGCCTCTGCTGTTCATCTATCGACGGTTTTACGGCGCTCGTGCGACTTGGCGACTGTTCGTCGTGTTGTGGTTGACCATGGCGACGGCGGGACTCGTCGTCGATCTCGCGTTTCGCAGCGTCGGTGCGTTGCCCACGTCTCGACCAACGGTGGTGGTGGCCGGAACCTTCGCTCTCGGTTCGACCCTCGTGTTGAACATCGGGGCGATCGTGGTGGTGGCGCTGGGAACGTGGCTCGTACGACGAAGGGTCGTCGACGACGAAGTCGCGATCGACCCGGTGTGCGGCATGCAGGTCGTGCGCGCCACAGCGGCGGCGGTTGCCGTGCACGACGGCGCGACGTATTACTTCTGTGCACCACGGTGTGCGGAGCGTTTTCTGGCCGCTCCCGGTCGATTCCTTGGATCCCCGGCTCCTCTGTCAGAATCGATTCAACTGACAAGGAAGCCGGACCATGCCTGAGAGTGCGTACGATCGACCAATCCCGCGCGCGTACGGCGTCGCGTTGCGCGGGGACGAGGTCCTTCTCGTGCGGGCATCTCGCCACTCCAACGCTCCGGGTCTGTGGTGGTTGCCCGGCGGTGGAATTGACTGGCGGGAGTCGCCCGAAGACGCCCTCGTGCGAGAAGTTCGTGAGGAGACGGGACTGACTGTTCGCGACACGGAGCTTCTGATGGTGCGCAGTGACGTGCGCACGCGGGACAACGGGGACGTCGTCCACACGATCAGGGTGATCTACACCATCACGGTGAGCGACGACGAACTGGTCCACGAGATCGACGGGACGACCGACCTGGCGGCGTGGGTACCGCTCGGACGCGTGGTGGGCGACGTCTCCTCAACGGCCGCACCGTTGGAGCTGGCGCCCTACTCCCGTGAGGCGATCGAGGAAGCCCACCGGCGTCAGCGTCTCTAGGAGACATTCTCTAGGAGAAATACTGGGTGCGCAACTCGCGCTTTAGGAACTTGCCCGCAGGATTTCGCGGCAGCGGCTCCGAGGTGAACACCACCCGCGTTGGAACCTTGAAGGCGGCGAGCCGCTCGCCGACGTGATTGCGCAGCTCGTCCTCGTCAAGGGTGGTCCCCGCGCGCAGCACCACGACGCAGGCGACCTCTTCTCCCAGTCGCTCGTGCGGAACTCCGAAGACGGCGGCCTCGTGGACAGACGGGTGATCGTAGATGGCGGCTTCGACTTCGGCGGAGTAGACGTTCTCTCCCGCCCGCAGGACCATGTCCTTGGCCCGGTCTTCAATGTAGAGAAAGCCGTCCTCGTCAATGCGGCCGACGTCGCCGCTGCGCAGCCAGCCGTCCTGGATCGTCTCGGACGTCGCTTCGGGCTTGTTCCAGTATCCCCGGATCAGCGTCGGCGACTTCATCCAGATCTCTCCTCGCTCGTTGACCCCCACCGAGCGGGCGTCCTCGTCGCGAATGTCGACGTCCATGAGGATGGTCGGCACGTGGCCCGTGGACGTTGGGTGACTGACGTAGTCGTCACCGGTGTTGCCCGGTCCGTACGCGTTGGTCTCCGTCATGCCGTAGCCGATGCTCGGTCGACCCTTGCGAAACGAGCTCTCCACGCGCGCCACCAGCTTCGGCGGCGCGGGTGCGCCACCGCCACCGACCGCCATCAGTGAACTGGTGTCGTACTTCGAGAAGTTCGGGTTCTCGAGCATGTCCCACGACTGTGTCGGCACGCCGACGAACGTCGTGACCTTGTGCCGCTCGATGAGCTGCAGCGCGCGTTCGGGATCCCAGCGATACATCATCACGAGCTTCAGATGCCAGGAGAAGCACGACATCATCACCGGGATGCAGCCCGTGACGTGGAACAGCGGGACGATGAGGATGAAGCACTGGGGATTGGCGGCGCTGGGCTCGACGACCTCGACGCTGCCCCGTCGCGCGGCTTGAATCGGTCCACTGGCGGCGAAGGCCATCACCGCGTTCGAGATCGCCTTGTGCGTCGAGACCGCGCCCTTGGGAAAGCCCGTTGTCCCCGACGTGTACAGGATCGTTGCGTCACAACTCGGGTCGATGTCGACCTCGGGCATGGGAACCCCCAACACGAGCACGTCGTGCCACGCCTGCACGTGCGGTGGCAGTGGCTGCAGATCGTCCAAGCGGACGCCGAGGATGGGAATGCCCGCCCGCGCGCACGGCCCGTGGGCGCGTGAGATGCGCTCCGTGTCGGCGATGAGGAGGCTCAACTGCGAGTCGGTCACCGCGTAGTCGATCTCGTCTTCGGTCCACCACGCGTTGAGCGAGACGGACACGGCGCCGACCGACAAGATCGCCGCGAACGACACGATCCACTCGGGCAGGTTGCGCATGGCGATGCCGACGCGATCACCGACCTTGATGTTGTAGGTGTGCACCAGCGCGTACCCGAGCGCGTCGGCTTCGGCCATCACGCGCCGAAAGGACCACTCTTCGTCCTCGTAAACGAGAAAAATCGAGTCGTCCTCGCGAGCACCGTCGAAGAAGTGGCGCAGATTCCGGGGCGCGTGCTTGAACTGGCGCAGCGACACACCGTCAACGGTCACCTCCTCCAATTCAAAGGGCGAACCAGGTCCGCCGACGATCGCAATGGCCTCATCGATGCTGATGGTCAAGGTTCCTCCTGGAGTATCGGGCCAAATCCTATTCACCGGCGAGATGGACGCGATACGGGGGAGTTGCTAGAACGTACGGATGCCCATCACCGTCACCCCGATCCCTGGCTTGCCCGACCACGTCAACGACGTCCGACTGCGAACCGCCGCACTCGTGAACAACGAGATCCTGCCCTACGAGGATCAACTGTTCGCCTCTCGTCGGGGTCGTGCGGTGACCCAGGAGGATCGAGACCAGTCGAAGGCGCTGCGCGAGGGCGTGAAGGCCAAGGTCAAGGACGCCGGACTGTGGGCCCCGCACCTCCCCCAGGAATACGGTGGCATGGGGCTCGATTTCCTCGCGCACGCCTACATGAACGAGATTCTCGCGTACGCCGTGGGCGCGGCGAGTCTGTTCGGCGTGGTCGCACCCAATTCGGGCAATCAGACGATCCTCGTCAAGTACGGGACCGAGGAGCAAAAGCGCAAGTGGCTGCTGCCGACCATCGAGGGGACGATGGAGTCCGGATTCTCGATGACCGAGCCCGAGAACGCCGGTTCCGACCCGCGGTCGATCACGACCACCGCGCGACGTGACGGCGACGACTACGTCATCAACGGTCACAAATGGTTCACGAGCAACGGCATCGAGGCGGATTTCTTCATCGTGATGTGTCGGGTCGAGGACCCGACGAGCGAAGGTGGCCGCACGGGCTCCATGTCCCAGATCATCGTGCCGACCAACACGCCCGGCGTCGAGATCGTCCGTGGCATCGGCATCTGGGGCCACGCCACCTCCGACCACTGCGAAGTCGTCTACAACAACGTGCGCGTTCCGGCCGAGAATGTACTCGGTCGCGTGGGTCAAGGTCACGAGGCCGCCCAGGATCGCCTGGGTGCCGGACGAGTCTTTCACTGCATGAACTCCGTCGGCATGATGTGGCGCGCCTTCGACCTCATGGTCGAGCGCTCCCTCACGAGGGAGGTCCACGGTGGGCTGCTGAAGGACAAGCAGTTCATCCAGGGATTCATCGCCGACTCCTACATTGACCTGCAGACCGCGCGACTTCTCACGATTCGCACCGCCGAACTCGTTGACCGCGGAGATCCCGCGGCGCGCACCGAGATCTCCGCGCTTAAGATCTACGTGCCCGCCGCCTTCCACCGTGTCGTCGACCGCGCCATCCAGGTCTGGGGCGCCGCGGGCGTCTCCAACGACCTCCCCCTCGCGGCCATGTACCTCGGTGCGCGCACACTGCGTCTGGCCGACGGCCCCGATGAGGTCCACAAGATCCTCATTGCGAAGAACGTCCTGCACCACTACGAACAAGGTGAGAGCTGGGATTTCGCGCGTTGATCCGCTTCGAGGTCCACGTGCAACCCGGCAGCAAGGTGGATCGAGTGGGCGGTACCCACGCGGGGGCGTTGGCCGTGAGGGTCCGGGCTCGGGCGATTGACGGAGCAGCCAACGACGCGGTCGTGCTCGCGGTGTCGAGCGCGTTCGGCGTCACGCGAGCGTCCGTCGTGGTGTTGCGCGGGCACCGATCGCGTCGCAAGTTCATCGAGGTCGAGGGCGAACCGTCCCACTTGGCGGAGACACTCGCCGCCCTCCTCGCCTCCGCGGCACCACCGTGAACCCACCAGAGGGGCACCGCACTTGAGCGTGACTCACGTGCTCGTCGCGTGCCAGACTCGTGCCTGCGCAGCGTGAGGGGGGATTCATGACGGCCACCGCAGAGGGAGTGCAGACACCGGGCGTCCTGCGAGGTGACGTCTTTGTCTCGCTCGACGAGTTCGAGACCCGTATCGCGTGTGCGGCGACGGGACTGCGGTCCCTCGGCGTCGGCGTGGGCGACACGGTGGGACTTCTCCTGCGCAACGACCACGAGTTCTTCGAAGCCTCCTACGCCGCGTCCACCGTGGGCGCGGCACCGGTCCCCATCAACTGGCACGGCAGCAACGACGAGGTGGCCCACGTGCTCACCGACGCGAAAGTACGCGTCTTGGTCGCGCACGCCGATCTCCTCGCGTCCGCGCGCGACATCGTCCCCGCGGGCGTCACCGTTCTGGCGGTCCCGACCCCGCCCGAAGTTGTGGCGCAGTATCAACTCAACGACTCCGACGCCGCCGTGCCCGACGGCACACTCACGTGGTCGACCTGGCGCGACGGCTTTGAACCCTCCGGCGCTCCCGCGGGCGTCGAAGGGTCGTCCATGATCTACACCTCGGGCACGACGGGACGACCCAAGGGAGTTCGCCGCATACCGGACTCGACCGACGCGTCGGTCTTCTTCGAATATCTCATTGACGTGGGGCGCGTCTTCGGACTCTGGCCGGGAATGCGCACCGTCATCACGGGTCCGATGTATCACAGCGCACCCAACGCCTACGCCCTGGCGGCCCTGCGCACGTTCGGAGGATTCGTTGTCCTCCAGACTCGCTTCGAGCCCGAAGAGACGCTCCGCCTGGTTGACGAGCACCAGATCACGTCGTTGTACATGGTGCCGACCATGTTCGTGCGCCTGCTACGAATGGACCGCGAGCGTCGCAACTCGTTCAATCTGACGTCGCTCACCCACGTCGCCCACACCGCGGCGCCGTGTCCACCCCACGTCAAGCGCGAGATGATCGACTGGCTCGGTCCGATCATCTTCGAGATGTACGGCGGTACCGAGTGCGGGATCGTGGCCGGATGTGACAGCGCCGAATGGCTGGCGCACCCCGGCACCGTGGGCCGTCCGCTCGTCTCGTGCACGGTCAAGATCTTCGACGACGACGGAGAGGTGGCGACCGGTGAGCCCGGCGAGGTCTTCATGCGCGCGGGCGGCATGCCGAATTTCACCTACGAGGGCAAGCACGAGGCGCGACTCGAGGTCGAGCGTGACGGTCTCGTAACCCTCGGCGACGTCGGGTTCTTTGACGCCGACGGCTTCTTGCACCTCTGCGACCGCGTGCGCGACATGATCATCTCCGGTGGCGTCAATATCTACCCGATTGAGATCGAGGCCTCGTTGCACCAAATTCCCGGCGTCCTGGACTGCGCGGTGTTCGGAATACCCGACGACGAGTTCGGTGAGGCCATCGCGGCCGCCGTCTTGCTGGCGCCGGGCGTCACCGTGAGCAAGGACGACATCCGCGAACACGTCCGAGCGAACCTCGCGGGCTACAAAGTGCCCAAAATCATTGAGTTCCACGACGATCTCCCCCGGGAGGACTCGGGGAAGATCTTCAAGCGCAAGCTGCGCGAGCCCTACTGGGAGCAGTCCGGACGCACCATTTGAACGGGGCGCGATCGTCGTCCCCGTCTCCTCGTTCCCTATCCCTTGCGGCTGCGGGCGCGCGGCCTAGAGTCCTACGTGGGCAGAAGTGCCCACACCCGAAAGGAACACAATGCTCGCAACGAGTTACCCGCTTCTTGACCTATTTTTGACGATGCTCTGGTTCGCCCTGATCTTCTTTTGGATCTTGCTCGCGTTCCACATCATCTTCGACATCTTCCGCAGTCACGACATGGGTGGTTTCGCCAAGGCCCTGTGGCTGATCTTCATTGTCATCCTCCCCTTCCTCGGCGTGTTCATCTACGTCGTCGCGCGCGGTGGTGGCATGCAGCAGCGGCAGATGGCGGCGGCCGTCGCTCAGCAGAAGCAGTTCGAGGACTACGTCCGCTCCGTCGCGGCGACGCCTCCGAGCACGCCCGCCTCGTAGTTCCCTCTCACAACCAAAAGGCCCGGGGCGTGTTGCCCCGGGCCTTTTGCGTTAGAGATCGCGACGCCAATCCACGCGCGCGCCCGACACGCGCGCGCCGAGTTCGACATTCACGCGAATCATCGGCTCGTTGAGCGTCGAATTGAAGGTCGAGATCCGCTCGACCGATAGGGCGCTGGCCTCGAGACGTCGCATGTTCGCGATCTTGAGCAGTCCCCCCAGACGATGGCCCCGGTGCGCGGTGAGGACCAGAGTGTCCCACTGATACGCGTTCTGTACGAACTCGCGCGACACGGTCAGTTCGGTGTACGCCACGAGGGTGTTGGTGGGGGTGTGGAGCGCGGCCGACACGAACAACTCGCGACCCATCTGATCCACCGTGTGCTCGTGCACTCGAACACGAGCGTCGTCCCACTGTTCTTCGTCGACGTCCAGATCCGCGTAGGGAGCTTCGGCCGGCATGACCGCGGACAGGTGCGCGCGATCGTGCACCCACCGTTGCGGCGTCGCGCCCACCCAGCTGACGATCTCATAGTCCCTCGCGAACGGACGCCACGTCTCCTCCAACGCGTCCAGCTCGCCGTGGGGCCGGGGCCAGTCGATCTCTCGACGAACGCCTTCGTCAGCGATCCGGTAACCCATTTTCGGAGCGAAGTACCGATTGGGCGCGCGACCCACCTCGTCGGGTCCCTCCATGACCCCGAGCACGAGGTGTCGTCGGTCGAGCCCGCGGGCGTAGTCCTCCACCATCGCGAGAAACAGGGTGCCGTAACCGCGTCGACGTTCTCGGGGATCGACGTGGATCTCGCCGCGCAGCCAGTGGAGGTTGTCGTCCCGCGTCACCTCAACCGCGGCGACGGCGACGGGTGGGCGTCCCGGAAACTCGCCCACGAGCAGGTGCGTGATCACGGGCGCGTCCTCGTTCACGCAACGCGCGCGCCATTCGTCAGGATGCCAGCTCTGACCAGATGGGCCCTTGCGAATCTCCTCTGATCGGCGCAAGACGTCGAACCACGCCGCAAAGTCGTCCTCGTCCGCGGCGTTGACGCGACGAAGGTGCACGTGGTCAGCGTACTGAAGTCCACTGCCGTACCCTTGAGGTGTGGAAGCTCGCAACGAGGCGAATGGACCGCGGCGCTACGTCACAGCGACCGCCCTCTTTGACGGTCACGACGCGTCCATCAACATGATCCGACGGCTCCTGCAGGCCGCGGGCTGCGAAGTCGTCCACCTGGGCCACAACCGGTCCGTCGCGGAGATCGTCACCGCGGTGATCGATGAGGACGCCGACGCGGTGGCGGTGTCGTCGTATCAGGGCGGCCACATGGAGTTCTTCACCTTCCTGCTCGATGAGCTGCGACGCCTGGGCCACGGTGATGTCCAGGTCGTGGGTGGTGGGGGTGGCGTCATCATCGACAGCGAGATCGCCGAACTCGAGGCGTACGGCGTCGCGAAGATCTTTTCTCCCTCTGACGGCGCGTCGTTGGGCCTCGACGGCATGGCGGAGCAGTTGGTGGCCATTGCCGAGCGGCGCCAACGACGCACGGCAACGGTGGATGACGTGGCCCGTGGCGACCGAGGGTCGTTGGCGTCATTTGTCAGCTCCCTGCAGGACGACGACGTTGACGCCGCCGTCGTCGATGACCTGCGCCAACGCGCCCGCACGTCGAGCGCGCCCGTTCTCGGGATCACCGGAACCGGTGGGTCCGGCAAGTCCTCTCTCACCGACGAACTGTTGCGACGATTCCGCCTCGACCTCGCGGACTCCCTCTCGATCGTGGTCATCGCCGTTGACCCGACGCGACGCAGCAGTGGGGGCGCCTTGCTCGGCGACCGTATTCGCATGAACGCGATCGACTCCGACTCGATCGTCTTTCGCTCCCTCGCGGCACGAGGAGCCAGTGGTGGTCTGCCGGACCAGCTGGGTGACGTCGTGGCAGCGGCGAAGGTCTATGGCGCCGACCTCGTCGTCATCGAGACGCCCGGCATCGGACAGGGCGACGGCGGCATCGAATCAGTGGCGTCGCTCAGCCTCTACGTCATGACGCCGGAGTACGGTGCGTCAAGTCAACTCGAGAAGATTGAGATGCTCGACGTTGCCGATCTGGTCGCGATCAACAAGTTCGAGCGCCGCGGCGCTCAAGAGGCCTATCGCGACGTTCGTCGTCTTCTCGCCAGGCGTTTCAAGGTGCCCGCGAGTGAAGCCGACTCCCTCCCCGTCTTTGGCACGGTCGCGGCTCGGTTCAACGACGATGGCGTCACCGCCCTCTACTTCGAGTTGAAGCGTCACCTGTCGGAGCGGGGTCTGGTTCTCGCCGCGGGAGCCCTGTCGGACCCGGGCGTGCACACCAGTTCGCAACTCGACGTGATCATTCCCAACGACCGCGTGCGCTATCTCAGCGAGATCGCCACCACCATCCGCGAGTACCACGCGGCCACCGAGGAGATGGTCCAGCACGTGCGCACGATGGACGCCCTTCGTCGCACGGCTCTGTACTTCCGCGAGCGGGGCACGCCGGTCGACGAGATCGCCGACGAGGCGGAACAACTGTGGGCCGCCACCGACGACGACGCCGCCGACCTGTTGGAGCAGTGGCCCACGCGTCGGGCGATCTTCCAAGGTGACGAGGCGATTATCGACGGTTTTCGTCAGCCTCTCTCCCGTGTGTCGCTCTCGGGCACCGTGGTCCCGCGCGTCGCCCTCCCCGACGACACTGATCCGGGCGTGCTGTTGCGCTTCCTGCGACGGGAGAACCTCCCGGGGTCCTTCCCCTTCACCGCGGGAGTGTTCGCACTCACGCGTGACGATGAGGAGCCGACGCGGATGTTCGCGGGCGAAGGCGACGCCGCGCGCACCAATCGTCGCTTTCACCTCCTCGCCGACGACCAACCGTCGACCCGGCTCTCCACGGCGTTTGACTCCGTGACGCTCTACGGCTTTGACCCCGCTCGACGCCTTGACATCTACGGCAAGGTCGGCAACGCGGGTGTCTCCATCGCGACCATCGACGACATGGCGACGTTGTACGGTGGATTCGACCTCTGCAGTCCCACGACGTCGGTGTCCATGACGATCAACGGACCCGCGCCGACGATTCTGGCCATGTTCTTGAACGTCGCCATCGATCAGCAGACGCAGACCTTCGTCGATCGCGAGGGTCGCGCCCCGGACCACGAGGAGATGCGCGCACTGCGGGCGCACGCGCTCACGCAGGTGCGCGGCACGGTGCAGGCGGACATTTTGAAAGAGGACCAGGGTCAGAACACCTGCATCCTCTCGACCGAATTCGCGCTGCGGATGATGAGCGACGTGCAGGAGTGGTTCGTCGACAACGACGTCGCGCGCTTCTACTCGGTCTCCGTGTCGGGCTATCACATCGCCGAAGCCGGCGCGAACCCGATCACCCAAGTGGCCCTGACCCTGGCCAACGGATTCACCTACGTCGAGGCGTGGCTGGCGCGAGGTCTCTCGATCGACCAGATCGCTCCGTCGCTGTCGTTCTTCTTTTCCAACGGCATGGACGTCGAGTACACGGTGCTCGGACGCGTGGCCCGACGAATCTGGGCGATCGCGCTTCGTGACCGCTACGGGGCCAGTGAGCGCAGTCAGAAGCTCAAGTACCACGTGCAGACATCGGGCCGCAGCCTGCACGCCCAAGAGATGAGTTTCAACGACATTCGCACGACCCTGCAGGCCCTGTGCGCTATCTACGACCGAACCAACTCACTGCACACCAACGCGTTCGACGAGGCGGTCACCACCCCGACGAATGAGTCCGTTCGTCGGGCCATGGCGATTCAGCTCATCATCAACCGCGAGTGGGGACTGGCGCAGGTGGTCAATCCAATGCAGGGTTCCTACATCGTGGAGGAGCTCAGCACACTCGTCGAGGAAGCGGTTCTGGCCGAACTCGACGCGTTGAGCGAGCGCGGTGGGGTGCTCGGGGCCATGGAGCTGGGCTACCAGCGAGGTCGAATTCAAGACGAGAGCCTCCTGTACGAACAGCGCAAACACGACGGATCGCTCCCGATTGTCGGCGTGAACACCTTCCTCGGGGATGGCTCGGCCGCGGCGCACGGACCGGTGGAGTTGGCACGTTCGACGCAGGAGGAGAAGAGCCTCTGTCTCTCACGCCTTGAGTCGTTCCACGTTCGTCACGCGGAGGACGCTCCCGCCGCTCTCGCCCGACTGCGCCACGCGGCGCTCGAGGGTGAGAACACGTTCGGCGTCCTCATGGACGCCGTGCGGTGTTGTTCACTCGGCCAGATCACCGACGCTCTCTTCGACGTTGGTGGACGGTACCGTCGAAACCTGTAGTCGTCGAAGGTTCAGGGAGCGAAGCTCGAGCGACACTGGATACGCCACCCGTCATCCTCTCGGACCACGACGTAGATCGCGGGGTACACCCCAATGACCGAGTGATCCTCGCGAAACCTCGTGAACTGCACGTCGAGGTGCACCTTGTCCGGTCGTTCGTGGATGACCCGGCGGTGATCCCACTGGCTATGGTCCCATCCGAGACGGCGCAGTGCGGGCAACGCGAGACGCATCGCCGCCACGCCCTCGTCCAGCGTCGACCAGACGCGCACGGTCCCGCTGGCCAATCGCACGTGGGGATAACTCAATGTTTTTGCGTGCGCGTCGGGGTCACCCGCATTGAATGTGGACAGGAACTCGTCGGTCACCGCGAGGGCGCCGCTCGCGGGAGAACTGTCCACGTCGCCAGAGTACCCGTGCGTCGCCGCGCCGGTCTCCTCGGTACGAACAAAACCGGCGTGCTGTCGGTCGAACATCTCAACGTCGTCGCGACACGTCTGAGGAACCACTGACAGTCGCTTCGTGACAGTCCCCCGGTAGGTTGGATCCCTGTGTCTTCGCTGCTGCCAACCGACTTCCGAGCGCTTCTCAGCGGACCGCGTCGACGGTTCTACATCGCGACGCTCCTCGGCGCAGTTGGTTCGGGCCTCATCCTTTCACTGAACGTCGTCTATGTTCACCAGGTTCGTCACGAGTCGATTTTGTTCGCCGAGGCGCTCCTGGTCGCCAACGCGATCTTGGGACTGGCCCTGTCGCCACTGATCGGAACGCTGACCGACAAGATCGGTCCGACCAAGTTGATGATCGTTGGCCTGTTTATTGAAGCGAGTGGCCTGATCCTGTTCGCGGTCGCCACGACGCAGGTCGAATTGATCGTGTCCTTTACAACAGTCGTCATCGGCAGTTCGGGCGTGTGGGGGCCGAGCTCGGTGCTGCTCACTCGATTGTTTGAGCCTGAGCATCGCCAGCGCGCCTACGGACTGAACTTCATGTTGCTCAATCTGGGCATTGGTTGCGGCACTCTCATCTCCGCGTCCGTTGTGAATCTGAGGAATCCTCTGACCTTCACGTGGCTCTACCGATCTACCGGATTGTTGACACTCGCCACGGCGCTCGTCATCGTGACCCTGTCGCGCTACGGCAATCCCGTTGCCCACGAGCACGACGACGAGAAGGGCGATCTCGGGGGGTGGCGCGAGGTGCTGGCCGACCGTCGCCTCCGTCACTTCATGGCGGCGGCCATCTTGTTGATGATCTGTGGCTACGGGTCCATCGAGTCGGGATTTTCGTTGTTCATTGTCTCGGTCGCCCACCTCCCGACGCACTACATCGGTCTCGCGTTCGCCTTCAACACCATCACCATCGTGATTGCCCAGTTGTTCACGTTGCGATATATCGAGGGACGCCGTCGCACACGCGTCATGGGACTGGTCGGGATCCTGTGGGGATCGTCGTGGTTGCTCGTGGCGTCCTCACTTCTCGTCGGACGGGTCATGGGGCTGGTCGTGCTGTGCGCCTCCACGACAATCTTCGCGGTGGGAGAAACCTTCTGGTCACCCGTCGCGCCCGCGCTCGTCAACGAGATGGCGCCCGAACACCTCCGCGGTCGTTACAACTCCGCGTTCGGACTGACGTGGAGCGTGGCGGGCACGATCGCGCCACTGATCACCGCGCTGTTTATCGGAACCAATCTCGGTTGGTGCTGGCCTCTCTTTGTCGCCGGTGGGGCGGCGGGAGGCGGTCTGGTCGCCCTCACGCTGCGTCGAAGTCTCAGTGACGTCGAGGACGGGCTGGTCCCGTCAACGATCTCGTAACGATCGAGTTCGTGACGCGCCGAGCGTCTCGTCCGCGTCGCACTCGCCTCGCTGGCGCAGGTGCGTGGCCACCGCTCCCACGACGATGACCGCGGGGGCGTCGACCTCAAGATCCCCGAGATCCCCGAGAGTCGTTGTCCGCCGGCGCTCCACCGGCGTTGATCCGCTCTCGATCACCGCGACGGGCGTGGTGGGCGAGAGGCCACTGGAGATCAGTCGACGAGCGATCGCGCCACGATTCGCCACCGCCATCAACAGCACGAGGGTGCCCGTCACCGAGGCGAGCGAGCGCCACTCGACGGCGTCGACGTCGTGTCCGGTCGCGATCGTGACGGACGTCGCGGACCCGCGATGAGTGACCGGGACACCCGCGAGAGCGGGGACACTCAGGGCCGATGAGACGCCCGGCACCACCTCCACCGGGACACCCGCCGCGTGCAGGGCCTCCACTTCCTCTCCGCCGCGACCGAAGACGAACGGGTCGCCACCCTTCAGTCGCACCACGCACTCTCCTTGCCGTCCGTGCGTCACGAGGAGCTCGTTGATGGCCTCCTGGCTGGTTGAGGGTCCCCCGTTTCGCGGGTGCTTGCCCACGTCGATGAGCAGCGCCCCGGTGCGGGTCTCGGCGAGAAGGAGAGGATTGGTCAAACGGTCGTAGACCACGACGTCCGCCTGCGCCAACAGCCGCGCACCCCGGCGCGTCAGGAGGTCCGGGTCGCCCGGTCCCGCCCCCACCAAATACACCGTCACGGCGACACCGCCCCGATCGTTGCGATCCGCCGTCGAACTTCGTCCCAATCGTTGGCGGCGACGAGCGCCACGAGTTCGTCGTTGACGACTCCGTCCCACTCCACCAATTCGGTCGAACGGCCCTCCGCTCGCAACTCGGAGCGACGATCCGAGAGAAGCACCGCCAGATCGCCCAGTTCGACCTCGAGGATGTGGTCAAGACGCTGACGCAGGTACGACGCCAGCGCGGGCGACGCTCCGGACGTCGAGATCGAGACGGTCACCGGCTCACGACGAACCACGCTGGTGAGATACAACGAGCAGTGCTCCGGGTCGTCGGCGCTGTTCACCCACAACCCTCTCGACGTCGCCGCCTCGAAGACGCCGCCGTCCACGTCTGAGATCCCGGTCGCCGTGAACACCACGAACGCTCCGTCGAGATCGCGGTCGCAAAACTCGCGCGCACTCCACCGAACCAGCGCGTCGTCCTCGCAGCGACGTCGAAGCTCCTCGGTCGCCGACGGCGCGACGACGTGCACCGTGGCGTGGGCCGCACGAAGGGCGGCCACCTTGTGCGTGCCGACGCGGCCGGCGCCAACCACGAGACAGGTGCGACCCGTGAGCCGCAGCGCCACGGGCAGCAACCTCTCGAACTGGCTCGTGACGTCGGACTTGGTGGTGACCACTTCGGCTCCTGACATCGGATTGTAATCATGACTAATTTAGTCGGGTATAGTCAAATTGTGCAGCCGGACTTGACATTCCCCGGGCGATCCCCGCTCCTCTCGCCCGCCGCCACGTCCCGCGTCGCCCACAAGGGGCTGGCGTGAGCACGACGAGACCCCCCGAGGATGACCCGTACGGCCTCCACCTCGACGGTCCCAGCCAGTCCACCATGCCCTTTCTCAATCCGTATCGCTACATCGGCGAACTCAATGAGCAGGAGTTGCTCAAGCTGCGCCGCCACCCCTTCGAGGTCGCCGAGGCGATCATCACGAGGTACGCGAAGGAAGGGGTCGACGCGCTCGCCACAGTGCCCGGCGAGGTCGAGCGACTCAAGTGGGTCGGGATCTACCCTCAACGCCAGGGTGGCGACGCGTTCATGATGCGCATCAAAGTTCCCGGCGGCGTCGTGCGCTCGGACCAACTTCGCGAGATCGGTCTCGCCGCGGAAGCCTTCGGGGAAGGTCCCGTCGAACACCCGCTGTTCGGGAACCATTACGCCGATCTCACGACGCGTCAAACCGTTCAACTCCACTGGCTTCATCTCGCCGACGTGCCGCGCGTGTGGGAACGTTTTGCCCGGGTCGGCCTCACGTCGGTCCAGGCGTGTGGAGACTGCGCGCGCAACGTCACGAGTTGCCCGGTGAGTGGCGTCGATCCCCACGAGGTCGTTGACTCACTTCAGGCCGCCCGCGACGTGTCGGCGTTCTTCACCGGCAACCGCCTGTATTCGAATCTTCCGCGCAAGTTCAAGATCGCGATTTGCGGCTGCCGGGAGAACTGCGCCCGTGTCGATATCAACGACGTGGGCCTCTGGCCCGCTCGACTCGGGGACCTCACGGGCTTCAACGTCCTGGCCGGTGGGGGTCTCTCGGACGGGGAGCGCCTGGCCTCGGACCTCGACCTCTTCATTGAGGCGAGTCAGGCCGTCGAACTGTGTCGCGCCACCGCCCAGTTGTTCGGCGAACTGGGGAATCGCGAGCATCGGGGACTCGCGAGGATGCGCTACCTGGTGCAAGAACTCGGCCCCGACGAGTTTCGCCGCGAACTGGTTGCGCGTCTCAGCTTCACGCCTCGTGACGGCGCCGAGAGCCTCTCGACGGGCTATCGACGCGACCACGTGGGGGTCCATCCCCAGCGCCAGGACGGACTGCACTACGTGGGTTGCGTCGTGCCCGCCGGTCGAATGAGTGGTCGTGACCTCATCGAAGCCGCGCGGCTCGCCGACAAGTACGGCGACGGCACGTTTCGCATCGGCGTGGACCAGAACTTCACCCTCTCGGGTGTCCCGACGGCGCGCGTGGACGAGCTGCTCGACGAGGAACTTCTCTCTCGTTTTCGGCCCGACGCCGGACCCTTCACGCGCGGCATCGTGGCCTGCACCGGCAACGAATTCTGTCGCTACGCCATCACCGAGACGAAGGGTCGGGCCGTGCAGCTGGCGCGGCGACTCGACGAGCGACTCGGAGAACTGTCCGCGGACAGTCCGCTGCGCACGAACCCCCTTCGCATCCACGTGAGTGGGTGTTCGGCCTCATGTGCGCAGCCCCAGATCGCCGACGTCGGTTTGCGCGGCGCCGTGCACAAGGGACAGCACTCCTTGGAGGAGGCCTACGACGTCGGACTCGGGGGGGCCCTCGGGCCCGAGGCGGGCTTTCTCAACTGGGTCGAAGGTGCCGTGCCGGCGCGCTCGCTGGAGAGCGCCATCGTGCGTGTGGCTCTCGCCTACGACGAACAGCGCCACGGCGACGAGAGCTTCACGGCGTGGTCGCGGCGCGTGCCCCTCGTCGAGCTGCGCACGATCGTCAACGGGAGGGGCTCATGAAGCGGTACCTGATCCGCGACGAGATGAACGACATCGCCGAGCCGCCGCGCAAGACCTGGTTCTGGGAGTTGGAGTCCGCCGTCATCGAGGCCGAACGGTGCGTCCAGTGCGGAACCTGCGTGGCGGTGTGTCCGTCCAACTCGATCGGCATCAACGACCTCACCAACCTGCCCGAGTTGGTCAAGATGTGCACCGGCTGCTCGCTGTGCTGGGACTTCTGCCCACGCGGGGGGCTTCGCTACGAGGCGACGTGGCCTCCGGCAACGCCCGAGCCCGATGAGGTGGTCGCCGAGAGCGACGTGGTCTCGCGTCCCGACCCGGCGGACTCGTACTGGACGATCACGGGAGTCGATCCCGGACGCGGCCTCGGTCGGGTCCTTGACTCCTACGCGGTACGCGCCGCTCGCCGACCCGACGGAGCCCAGGACGGTGGCGCAGTCTCGGCACTCCTGGCGGGGCTGCTCACGGCCGGGGCCATCGACGGCGCTCTGGTGTCGAAGCCGTCGAGTGACCCGAACGAGCCGTGGAAGGGTGTCGCGACGATTGCCACCACGGTCGCTGAGTTGCGTGCGGCCGCGGGCTCGTACTACAACCAAACCATGGCGTTGGCGGAGTTGGATCTCTCGCGCTACAACCTCCCGTCAAATCCTCGGATCGCGGTCGTGGGGACGCCGTGCGAGGTCGAGGGTCTCCGCGCGATGCAACAGCGACGGTGGCCCACGGGCGCACACCGGATCGAAGCGGTCACGCTCACCATCGCCCTGATGTGCACCAAGAGCTTCGATTACGAGAAGTTGATCGTTCAGGAGCTCGTTCGCGAGCGCCAGATTGACGTCGATCGGGTTGGCAAGGTCGACGTCACGCGGGGACGGCTGATCGTCGAGTACCTCGACGGCGCCATCGCCGTCGACGAGCCCATCAAGCAGTTCCACGGGGCCGCACTCAAGGGCTGTGATGAATGTGCGGACTTTCTCGGACGAGCCGCCGATATATCAGTTGGCAGCGTCGGTTCCGCTGACGGCTGGACCTCGCTCCTCGTGCGAACCGAGCGAGGTCGCGAAGCATTCGAGCGCGCGCGCAGTTCTCTTGATTTGCGTGAATTGGACGATCCCGGTGCACTCCTTCGCCTCGACGCTCTCGACAAGCGCATCGCTCGCGACACGCTCGAGCGCCCACTTGACGTGAACGGTCCGCTCTTCATCGACTTCGAGGATCACCTGAAGAACTACATCGACACCGATCGCACACCGGTGTTCATTCGTCGATAGAGTCCGCTCGTCGCGACGGACGAAACTTCACACACTGTCAAGGTGGTGTGACGTAACTCAATAGTTTCAGAAGTCTCTGGCGCCGGCGGGAATCTCGAATGTAGGTTGTTACTTGAATATGTCACGTCGCCGAAATTTGTGCCAACTGCTGGCTCGCCGCTGTCGCGCGATGACGGGCCCGACGCACCCTGACGAGCGCGGCGCACGGCGCGAGGACGGCTTCACGCTGATCGAACTGTTGATCGTGATGGTGATCTTGCCCCTCGTCTTGGGCGCACTCGCGGTGACGCTGCTCGCAATCTTTCGATCGCAGGGACCCGTGACCGATCAACTCACGGGATCCGCTGATAACCAGGTCGCCTCGGCCATCTTGTTGAAGGACGTGCAGTCGGCGAGTTACATCACGACGCAACCGACGGTTGCGTGCGGAACGACGGGAACCCAGATACTTGGGACCAAATCCGCGAACAGCCAAACCCTGGTCTCGTACGTCTTGATTGTCGAGACGGGGAGCACCGACAAGCTCGTTCGCCAGTACTGCACTGGTGGGGTGACGTCTGTGGCGGCGACGTCCACCGTGATCGCCACCGATATCACGACGACTCAGACCGCGTCGGTCAAGTGCTCCCCCGCCGTCACGTGCAATCCCTCCTCCGCTTGGATCGCCGGAGCGGGAGTCAGTGGCGTCGCGATCACCATCAACGAAACGTCCACGGGAGCGTCGTACTCGCTCGCGGCGACACCACGACTGTGGAACGCGGCGAGCGAGGGTCTCGCGTCGGACCCGTTCCCGATCGTCCCGCTGGAGCTTCTCGGCACGGGGTCGTGCCCGCAGACAACGTTGAGCCTCTCCGGAAGCGCCACGATCAATGTGTCGGGAGGTGGAGGAGCAATTATGGACAACTCCACGTGTTCGCCGTCGATCCAACTCTCCGGTTCGTCCCAGATCACCGCGTCGGGGATCAACACCGCGAACACGACCCCGTCGGCCTCCATCTCAACGACGGGAAGTGCCAGCGCGCCGGCTCCCGTGTACGCCGCGCCCAACGGCGACCCGTTCAGCACTCTCACCTCTCCGGCGACCCCCACCGCGTCGGGTACGGGATCGTGTCCAACATCGGGCACGTCCGGCAACTGCACGCCCGGTACCTTTTCGAGTTCCGTCTCGGTCACGGGATCGTCAACCGTGATCTTCGGTGCGGGCAACTACGTCTTCACGCAACCGGTGTCGATTGCCGGCTCCGCCACGGTTGTCTTCGGTGCTGGCGAATACCTCTTCAAGGCGGGCCTGTCCATTTCGGGCTCTGGTTCGGTCACGTTCGACGCCGGAACATATGAATACCAAGGCACCTCCGCCAGCGCGAACGCGTTCTCGGTATCAGGCTCGGCGAATCTAACGAGCGGACCCGGGGGCACCATGTTCTACATCGCGAGTGGGGTCGCCGGTACGTCCGGCTCGGGGACGATTTCTCTCTCGGGTGAGTCACAGTACGACGGCATCGCCATCTGGCAAGCCAACACGGACACGAATCCGCTCACCCTCAGTGGATCGAGTTCGGTCGGCTCCACGTACGGGGGTGTGTACGTTCCCGATGGCACCGTCTCGCCTTCGGGTTCAAGCGGCGTCGTCGCGGCCTTTGTCGTCGCCGACGCCGTCAGTTTTTCGGGCTCGTCATCACTCTCTGTGGGTGGCTGAGAGCGCCACGTTGACATCACCGAACTTGAGGTAATTTCCGTCGAGGCGTTCGAACGCCGTCGAGGAGACCACATGACTAAGAGGGCCGCACTGTCGCCGCGCACGTGGGGCGAACCCCGGGGGCGTCGTCGCGTCGCGCCTGCGTTGCTCAGCATCGTTCTGGCGACCCTCTTCGCGACGCCCGCGACGGCCGTCAACACTCCTCACACCGTTCTGATCGAACCTCGACTCGTTCAGCCCGTGACGTTCGTCGTGAACACGACCGCGGACTCCCCCGGGGTCACGGTCCCGGTCGCGGTGTGCCGCGACAGCAAGGGACACTGCTCACTCGCCGCGGCCGTGGCCGAGGCGGACACTCTCAATCGATCGGTCATCATCCGGCTCGCCGCCGCCACGTACTCGCTGGCCGCACTGGGCGAGTTGGACGTCACCGATACCAGGGGCGTCGAGATCGAAGGCGTGAGTGCGTCGCGGACGGTGATCTCCGGAGCGGGATCACACGACCGGGTTCTGGACGATGACGGTGACGTGTTCCTGTCGAATCTCACGATCGAAGATGGCGCCGGACCGTCGACGACATCGGGTGGTGGTGGCATCCTGGTGGACTCGACGTCGAACACCCTCTCGTTGACGAGCGTGACCGTCGCGGACAACTCCGGGTACGAAGGTGGAGGAATCCTCAACAATGGTGCGTTGTGGCTGACCAGTAGCTCCCTGCTCGACAACACCGCCACGGTGAAGGGAGCGGGTCTCTACGACGCAGGTGGATCCGCCGAGATCGTCAACTCCAATATCACGCACAACATTGTTGAGGGCGGAGCCACCTCGGTCGCGGGTGGCGGCGTGTTCGCCGACGGTGCCCTCACGATCTCCGGGGGAACGATCGACAACAACTTCGCAACCAGCACGTCAGGCAACGCCCAAGGTGGTGGCGTCGACACGGAGGCGAGTGCCACGATCACCAACGCCGAGATCCAATACAACTACGCCGGTGCGGGTGCCGCGGCCGGAGACGTGTCCGCCGCGGGTGGTGGGGTCGCCGGGTGCTACGGCTTGTCCTCGTTGAGCCACGACGTGATCTCGAACAACGACGCGGCCGCGTCGGGTTCCGGAGAGTCTGTCGGAGGTGGTCTCGCCATCTCGTGTGGGTCCGCCACGGTCGAGGACGACACGTTCAGTGAGAATCGCGCGACGTCCACGGGTGCGTCGGGCGCCTACGGTGGCGCCATCGCGATTGGTGGCAACAGCGGCTTCGTCACCGTCTCCGATGTGCACGTCGAGGCCAATCTCGCCGCCGCCACCGGAACCTCGGGCACCGGAAACGGTGGGGGAATCGCGCTGACAGACTCGTTGGGGTCCGGCGGTGGGCTGACCCTGACCGACTCCGTTCTGCAGGGCAACCAGGCGAGCAGCCCACCCGGGGCCATCGGAAACGACGGCGGTGGCGGGCTCTTCGACGGTTCGTGCGGGTCCGGTTCAATTGTCACGTCCACCACGATCGCCGACAACGTCGCGACGAACTCCCAAGGTGGCGGACTGCTGGACGCGAGCTGCGGCGACACGTTGACCAACGACGACATTCTCTCCAACCGCGCCACCGGTTCGACCACCAGTTCGCAAGCGGCCGTCACCGAAGGCGCCGGTGGCGGACTCGGACTGTTCGACGTGGCCACGATCACGAACACGGTTGTCGCGGGCAACCACGCGAGTCAGCTCGGTGGTGGGGTCTTTACGAACGATCAACAGACGTTCGTGGGCGACACCGTGGTTGACAACAAAGCCAGCGACGGTGGCGGCATCTTCGCTCTGGCGGGAGGGCTGTTGTCGTCGACCGCGGTCGTGGACAACTCCGCGAGTGAGGGCGGTGGCCTCTATCTCGACGTCGCGACCACCGCACGCAACATCACCCTCGACGGAGCCACACTGTCGGGCAATGTTGCCACACTCGGGGCGGGCATCTATGCGGTCACGGGCGGAGCGGTGTTGCACGCGACGGTGGTCGCGGGCAACACCACAACAACGGGGACCGAGCGCGACTGCGATCTCCTGAACGGCGACGTGTTGGGCTCCGCGGGCGGCAACCGACTGGGCGACGCGAGCTGCGCGCTCACGTCGTTGGCGGATCGCGCGGGCGCCGCCAGCGACGGGTACAGCATCGTGGCCGCCGACGGCCGGTTGTACACGTTCAACACCACCGCGGACGGTTCGCCCGTCGGCAAAGTTCCGGGACCCTACGGTCCGGTGGTCGCCATCGCGGAGACGCCGGACGGTCGGGGGTACTGGGTCGTGACGGCGCTCGGTCACGTCTTCGCGTACGGCTCGGCGTCCAACTTCGGCAGCGCCACCGGTCGACCGATCGTCGGCATCGCGCCCGCCCCCGACGGCCAGGGCTACTGGCTCGCCGCGAGCAACGGCGACGTCTACGGCTACGGGTCGGCCCGCACGCTGGGCGACGCGACGGGGCTGCACATCGTCGGCATCGCGCCCACCCCCGACGGCCAGGGCTACTGGCTCGCCGCGAGCAACGGCGAGGTGGACCACTTCGGCAGCGCTTTGGCACTCGGCTCCAAGCCCGGACAGAGCATTGTCGGCATCGCGTCGGCACCGGACGGTCGAGGGTACTGGCTGGCCGCGAGCAACGGTGCGGTCTTCGCGGTGGGTTCGGCCAAGGCGCACGGCTCCAAGCCCGGTCAGAGCATTATCGGCATCGCCGCGGCTCCCGGAGGCACCGGGTACTGGCTCCTCGGCGCGCACGGCAGCGTCTTCAACTTTGGTTCGGCGTCCTCGCAAGGCTCGTTGACCTCACAGCACGAAGGTGCACCCGTCGTCGGTTTCACCGCTCTCTGAGTCTCGCTATCGTTCGCTGCGGGCGGTCACTTCCAGCACCTCGACGCGCGTGACGACGACCCCCGGTCGCAGCGTCTGACCAACAACGACTCCCCCGCAGAGAGCGTGGGCGGACGCGTCGTCGTCGAACACGACCACCGCAACGCCACGACCGAGGTCGTACGACGTCAGCAGCAGTGAGCTGTCGTGTCCCGGTAGCGCTCGCAGGACCGGCAGCAACTCGTCGCGCAGTCCCCGTCGTCCGTCATCGGGATTCTCGCGAGAGTTGTCCACCTCGATCAGTGCCGCGTACTGCACCTCGTCAGACTAGCGATCACGCGCTGGCGCACTCGGTCCACTCGTCGCGCACAGGTCAGGCAGGACGAAACCGCAGGGCCGACCACACGTCGTCGATCGCGACTTGACGGACTGGCCGCACACCCGACGTCGAGAACATCTCCGCGAGCGAGTCTCGGGAGAGATCGGTATCGAGTTGGCCGGCCTTGGGATAGGCAATCCACGTCAGACGGTCACGACTCGCGGCTTCGACCGCGCGCGTCCGCGATGCCACCACGTCCGCGCGAGAGCGCACAAACATCACGAGGGCCGCGTCGCCCGCGGACGAGCGAGTCAGACGTTGTCGATCGAAGAGATTCACGACCGTGTCCGGCGCGTGGGCCAACTGTATTTTTTGACCGGACCGAATCTGTAGTTTTGTCACGAGATCCACGGAGCGAGTCTCTCAGTGGGAGTCGGAATGTCGCGTGACGGCGCGGTGCCGTGTGTTTCACGGTGAACCTGAAGGAATTCTGACGACGCGGTTGCTCGACGCCCGGATTCTTACCCTCTTCTTGTCGAAATCGCGCGAGGCCTCGCTACGGTCGTTTGGTGGCTGAACGTGCGGACTCTCGACGCCGCCGGTCTCAGAAGCGTCGCGCACGGCGACGTCGACTGGTGGCGTTCGTCGTCGTGATCGTGGTGGCAGTCTCCGTGGTCACCGCGCAGGGGTGGTGGTCGCGTCTCACGGATCTCGTCCATCCCCCACCGGCCGAAGTTGCCCTCGATCCTTCACTCTTCGCCCGAGGCTCCTGCGAGGCGTTCGCGCCCACCACCGGCGACCGACATCTGACGGTCTTTCTCGACGCCGGCCACGGTGGACGGGACCCGGGGGGCGTCGGCACGACGACGTCGGGCGTGTCGATCGAAGAGTCACGTGAGACCCTGCGGGTCGAACTGCGGGCACTGACCACGCTTCGCGCACAGGGCTACCGCGTCGTCGTGTCTCGCACCACCAATAACACGGTGCTCAAACTCAACCCCGCGGACGTGTCGGGCAACGAACTCTCCGTTCTTGGCGCCCACGATGACGTGGCGGCTCGCGATCAGTGCGCCAATCTGGCCCACGCCAATCTCCTCGTGGGTCTCTACTTTGACGCGGGCTCGCCCCAGTACGCGGGGAGTCTGACCGCCTACGACGCCTCGCGGCCGTTTGCGGCACAGAACAAGCGCTTCGCGTCCATGCTCCAACATGACGTGGTGGCCGCGATGAACGCGCGGGGTTGGGCCATTCCGAACGACGGTGTCGACACTGACACCCTGCTGGGGTCCGTCGTCACGGGCTCTTCCTCGGCCACCCTGTCCGAGGAGGCACTCAACTACAACCACCTGATGTTGATCGGCCCGGCCGCCCCGGGGTACTTCACAACGCCGAGCGCGATGCCGGGAGCACTCATTGAGCCGCTCTACCTCACGGACCCCTACGAAGGGACGCTCGCGAACAGTTCCCTAGGCCAGGCCGTCATTGCCCAGGGAGTCGTGCAGGCCATCAACCAGTACTTCGCTCCGCGACGCCACAACGGCTCCTGACGTGCGCGCCGCTAGTCCTGTACGGCGTCGGGGTGTTCACTGAAGCGCAGGATCAACAGACCAAGCAGCAAGAACACGACGACCGCGACGCCGACCCCCAACGAGATCAGCGTGTCACGAAAGGTCTGCTGGGACACCGTTCCCCCGAGCGTGAGGTGCGCGGACGCGCTGAGGATGTCCCGCACCCCCGCGAGGATGCCGATCACGAGGAACGGGCGCACGGGAAAGACCGACGAGCGTAGGTGTCCGAACACGGTGTGGGCGATGTCGAGAAGAATGATCACCACGAGAATGCCGTCAATGGCCGCCACCACGGTCGCGGGAAAGCCGCTCCAGTGAGTGACAAAGTCCGCCACCGTACGCACGAGGACGATGCCGGCGACGAGGAGCAGACTCGCGACGATGGCGTATTCGATCGTGACAATGCAGTACCGGATGGCGGAATCAGCGAATCGACTGGACTTCATCTGATCGTCAATGGGTTCGGCCATTGCTGCGAACCCTAGTGCCCCCAGTCATCGCGACGTCGTTTCGTCGACATCGTCCTAGGACGTCATACGACGCGACAAAGTGATGCCGGCGCGACACCAGGATCGCAGGACCGGTAGGGTCCCGCTCGTGGAATCACCGCTGCCGTCGGTCCTCGCGGAGTTGCTGGACGACGAGTTGGTCCGCGACCCCACGACCCGCCAGGGATTCACCAATCACCTCCCCATGGCGCTCGTGGCGAAAGAACGTCTCGGGGCCGACGAGCGAGAGCTCCGCCGTTTCGCTGCCGCGTACTCCCGCCGCCTCAGGCGTCTTGGCGATCCCCACGACGAACTGTCGGTGTCCACGTGGCGCACCGCGATCGGTCATCACCACGCCGCGCCGGCGCTGCGCCACTACTTCACGCGTCGTGTTCGCGATGACGGCGTTGACGCCACTTTGCGCACGCACCTTCCCGCGCTGATTCCGGGCCTCGGCGGTGGGGCGTTCCACGGGGTGATTCGCCTCGCGTACGCGCTTGACACGAAGTCGCCGACACAAGTTGCCGCGGGGCTCGCGTATTTCGCCCAGGTCGCCACTCCCCTCGGCGAACTCGGCACGGTCTCGACATCGGGAGAGCGACCCGACGAGATCTTCGCGCGAGCGGCCCGGTCCGACACGTGGCGACAACCACCGGTCGGTCGGCTCATCGACGACCACATGCGTGCGGTCGTCGCTCACGAGGAGTTCGCGTCCCTCTGCACCCGCGTCACGGTCGACGCCGCGACGTCCGACGAGCTGGCCGCGTGTGCGCTACACGTCTACGCGTCAAACGACACTTTCACGGCTCTGCACGGTGTCACGGGTCTGAGTGCCCTCGACCACCTCCGTACCTACGTCGACGACACGGAACGCCTTGATCGGTACGCGTTCCAGGCACTCCTCGCCGCGTACCTGTCAACGGGGGCGCCACCCCTGTGGTCTCCGGACCGCCGGGACGAGTTCGTCGCCACCTCCCACAACGTTCCTTTCGACACGCGTCACGCCGCGGCGTTCAGTGACGATGAGCACGTCGCGAAACTTGTCGACACCGCACTCACGCAGTGGGATCGCACGGGCAACCCGCTGTACCCGGCGGTGGCGCAGCGCACGGCACAGGACAGTCACTCCTAAGGACTGTCGAGCGAGTCGTCCACACTGCGATGCCTCCTCGCACCCTTCGTGTCAACCGAACGCGGGCCCGCGACGGTGGTAGCGAGAGTCGACTGCATCGGGCGTGTCGCTGCCCACACGTGCGTGGTGAGGGCTGTCAGCGCAGTGTCAGGTGGGACGCTGCACGCTGACCCTGGGCGAAGCCGGCCCGGGCGGCGGGGATGCGTGTGGCGGGATCCATCTGGTTCGTGCCCATGGCCGCCAGCGATTCAGCGTCCGGCGTGATCACTTCGACGTGGCTACCCTGCTGGCGAAGCACCTCAACCTGGCTATCCAGGTCCGCACCAGGAAATCTGCGAAGGCCCTCGAACTGCCCCTCCGGCACGATCCCGTTGCGTCCACCCAATGGAGCGAAGACCACGACGTTCGCGTAGTCCGACGCCAAATCGGCGTTTTCAGACGAACGTACGCCTCCGTCGATGTAGCGAGTTCCGTTGATGGTGACGGTGGCAGACAGGCCCGGCAACGCGCAACTCGCCGTGACGGCGTCCACGAGGTCAACGTCAGAATCACGGTCAAAGGTGGCCAACTCTCCCGTTTGCGCGTTGACGGCCACCACAATCATCGGTCGCTGCGGCCACTCCGGGCTCGGCAGCCTGGCCGCGACGATGTCGCGCCGCTGTTGTGCCCGGACGCGAGGACGCGATCGCTCTCCAATCCAAACGCGCCCATTGCTCGTTGGAGTTCGAGTGCCGACGTGGCGATAGCGCCAATCTCCCTCATTCTCTCGAACACCGTGGTCATCGGGATGGAAGGCGCAGCACCATGGTGAGGCGCGACCGGGCGAACAGGTGGAGTCAGCACCGAGTCCAAGAGCTCGGACGGCGACAAGCCGCTTCGCACTTGTGCGGCGGCGGTCGCACCGGCTGAGGTGCCGACGATCATGTCCGCAGCCTCGGTGACATCGCGACCCGCTTCGGCCAGTCCCGCGATGACGCCGATCTCCCACGCATTCCCGCCCGCTCCACCACCTCCGAGTACAAGTGCAAGAGTGCCGTTCATACGGTCAGGCTATTTGCTCTGCGTCAGACCCAACAAGGCCCGACGTCACGTGTGACCTTGTGTCCACAACGCAGCCGCAGACTGTCTGGGTACGGTCACAAGTGAGTTTCAGCCTCGCGAGGCCTCTGCTTGTTCCGACGATCTACCCGTATCCTCCGAGTGTCCGCGTCCGGGCACGAATGAACTGAACGCACTCCGAGACTCACTCGGCGGTCAGGGAGATCGGCGAACGCGTTCCTCGTCGGCGCATTGCGCGCGCTGGCCGGGAACAAATGCACAACCGAAAAGGCCGAGACCGAGTCCGGCGACGATACCCGTCGCCACGTATCCAGCTCCACCCGTTGACCACTGTGACGTGCCGAGGGCGTACTCGCCGCCCACCCCTCCACCAAGAATGAGGCCGCCACTGATCGCCAGCGCCACTCGCCTGGGGTCCATGGGGCGATGCTAGATCACACGGGCTCGACGAAGCCGGGACGTTGATCCTCGTGCCGACGGTGAGGGAACTGCCCCGATCGGCGTGCCACGTGGTTGCGATCGATGTGTCACTCGCACGCGAATCCCCGTCCTTCGGCTGCCTCCGACACTACGAACAGCCGCTGGTTGCCCCGCAGCTGGAGCAGACGTAACACGATCCAGCGCGTTGCATCGCGTTGCCGCACGAGTAGCACATTGGAGCGTCCCGAGGTTCGGCCCGAGCGACGGGCGACGAACTCGTCGTGGACTTGGTGGTCACCTCGACGACCTTGATGGACCCTTCGATACCGAGTGTGGGTGTGGCCTGTTCGGCAATGTCGGGCAGGGTCGGCTGGATCCGCTCGCTCGTGGAGAGCACGCCCAGCTCCTCTCGCTCGCTGACGCTCAGGTAATCGAGCGCGAGTCGACGGAAGATGTAGTCGACGAGTGACGTCGCGATCCGCAGTTCAGCGTCGTCGGTCATGCCCGACGGCTCGAACTTCATGTTCACGTACTTGCGCACGTAGGTCGACAACGGCACGCCGTGCTGAAGCCCCAGGCTGAGCGAGATCGAGAGCGCGTCCATGATGCCCGACAACGTGGAGCCCTGCTTGGAGACATTGATGAACACCTCTCCGGGCCGTCCGTCCTCATACTCACCCACGGTGACGTACCCTTCGCAGTCCGCAACGCGGAACTTGAAGGTGGCCGACGCGCGACGTCGCGGCAGGCGCTCGCGCACCGCGCCCACGACAACGTGCGCGTCCTTGGCGGCGCGCAACTCGCTCTCGAGACGCGCCACGCGGTCAGCCCATTCGGCGGGGTTCTGAGCGGTGGCGTCGTCGTCACGGTCCTCGTACTCCCCGTCCTTCTTCGCCGTGGACAGAGGCTGGGACACCTTGCAGTTGTCGCGATAAATCGCGACAGCCTTGACGCCGAGCTTCCACGCCGTCAGGTGGAGCTGGGCGACCTCGTCAATGGTGGCCTCCTCGGGCATGTTCACCGTCTTCGAAATCGCACCCGAAATGAACGGTTGCACCGCGCCCATCATGCGCACGTGGCCGAGGTAGTGGATCGTGTTGTCTCCCATGGAGCACGCGAAGACCGGCAGGTGCTCGGTCTTCAGTGCCGGGGCACCCAGGATCGTCTTCTGCTCGTCGATGTAGGCGATGATCGAGTCGACGTCGTCGGGCGAGTATCCCAGCATCTGCAGGGCCCGCGGCACCGTCTGATTGACGATCGCCATGTTGCCGCCGCCGACGAGCTTCTTGAATTTGACGAGACCCAGATCGGGCTCGATGCCCGTCGTGTCACAGTCCATCAACAGTCCAATGGTGCCGGTCGGCGCGAGCACTGTCGCCTGCGCGTTGCGCACGCCGTACTTCTCGCCCAGCTCAACGGCCTCGTCCCAGGAACGCTGCGCAGCCTCGAGCAAATCGGAGGGCACCATCGACGCGTCGATCTCGTAGGACGCGTCGCGGTGCATCTTCAGAACGTTGATCATGGGCTCGGCGTTCTCGTGGAAGCCCGCGTGAGGTCCCATGCGTCCCGCCGTCCGGGCACTCGTGGCGTAGGCGTGGCCGGTCATGAGCGCCGTGATCGCCGCCGCCCACGCCCGTCCGCCGTCGGAGTCGTACGGCAGACCCGACGCCATGAGCAGGGCTCCGATGTTCGCGTAGCCCAGACCCAACTGGCGGAACTTACGGGAGTTCTCGCCGATCTTCTCGGTCGGGTAGTCGGCGTTGCCGACGATGATCTCCTGGGCGGTGAAGACAACCTCGATGGCTGCCTTGTAGGACTCGATGTCGAAGGAGCCGTCCGCACGCAAGAACTTCATGAGGTTGAGACTCGCCAGGTTGCAGGCGGAGTTGTCGATGTGCATGTACTCCGAGCACGGGTTCGAGCCGTTGATGCGGTCCGTGTTCGACGACGTGTGCCAGCGGTTGATGGTCGAGTCGAACTGCAAACCCGGGTCCGCACACTCCCAGGCGGCCTTGGCGATCTGGTGCCAGAGATCACGCGCCGGCACCGTGCGCACCACGTCGTTGCTCGTGCGTGCCCGCAATGCCCAGTCGGCGTTGTCGATGACGGCCTGCATGAACTCGTCCGAGATGCGCACCGAGTTGTTGGCGTTCTGGTACTGGATGGAGTGGATGTCCTTGCCGTCGAGGTCCATGTCAAAGCCGTTGTCGCGCAGGACGCGGGCCTTGCGCTCCTCGTTCGCCTTGCACCACACGAACTCCTCGACGTCGGGGTGGTCCACGTCCAGGATGACCATTTTGGCGGCGCGGCGAGTCTTGCCACCCGACTTGATCGTTCCGGCCGACGCGTCGGCGCCGCGCATGAATGACACGGGACCGCTGGCGGTTCCGCCGCCTTCGAGGGGTTCCGCACTCGAACGGATCTTGGACAGGTTGACGCCCGCACCGGAGCCACCCTTGAAGATGATGCCCTCCTCGGTGTACCAGTTGAGGATCGAGGACATCTTGTCCTCGACGGCCAGGATGAAGCACGCACTGCCCTGCTGGGGCACGCCCTTCACCCCGATGTTGAACCAGACCGGCGAGTTGAAGGCGGCCTTTTGGGTGACGAGCAGGTGCTTCAGCTCGGCGCGAAAGACGTCGGCCTCCTCATCATCGACGAAGTACCCATCCTTCACGCCCCAGTCCGCGATCGTGTCGACGATCCGGTTGCAGACCTGCTTCAGGCTGGTCTCGCGCTCGGGGGTGCCGAGAGTGCCGCGGAAGTACTTCTGGGCGAGGATGTTGGTGGCGTTGAGGCTCCACGACGCGGGAACCTCCACGTTCAACTGCTCGAAGGCAGTGGAACCGTCGCGAAAGTTGGTGATGCGAGCGTCACGACGCTCCCAGATGACATCGTCGTACGGGTGACGATCCTCAGTGGTGAAGTACCGACGAATTCCAATTCCGAGGCGCTGCGGGGCGATGGCCATCTCTCTGTCTCTTTCTCTCACGTTTCGATTCCGACACTGCGTGGTACGACGTTCGTGCGTCGGATCCCCGGGCAAGCGAGGTTATCCGTCCGGATCCCCCCTAAACACAAGATGTAGTGGCTGTCGCGACTACCCAACGCAAGATGCTGTGTCATTACAGCATTGTAATTACACCGAGTCAACAGTTATTTTCGCAAACTTTTGTTAATTCGTTGCCCCAACGGTCTCCCGGCGTTCACCTCGGTAGCGTGACGCCGTGGAACTGGTGCTGGCGCTGGATTCTGGCACGACCAGCGTTCGAACCGTGGCCTTTGACGCGCACGGACATCCGGTCGACAGCGACGCGCGAACCCTGACCCAGCACTTCCCGGCCCCCGGGGAGGTCGAGCACGACCCCTCCGAGATCGCCCAACTCGCCGTGGCGACCCTGCGCGAGGTGGCGCGTCGCTGTCGGGAGCGTGGCGACGAGGTCGTGGCGCTCGGCATCACCAACCAACGTGAGACCACCGTTGCCTTCGACCGGGCGACGGGACGAAGTCGTCATCGCGCCCTCGTCTGGCAGGACCGTCGCACGGCGTTGCGATGCGAACAGCTCACCCTCGACGGCCACCTCGACGTCGTGCGCGCGCGCACCGGACTCGTCCTCGACCCGTACTTCTCGGCCACCAAGATGCACTGGTTGGTGTCGCACGGGGCGCTCGATGACGCGAGCGTGCCGTCGCTCAGTACCGTCGACGCCTACCTCGTGTGGACCTTGACGGGTGGCGTCGACGGCGGTCTGTTTCGCACGGAACCGTCGAACGCCTCGCGCACGATGCTCTTTGACATCGCGACGCGCCAGTGGTCCACACAACTCGGGCAAATCCTCGAGGTCGACACGAGCCTGTTGCCCGAGGTCGTCGCCTCGGCGAGCGAGTTCGGCACCGTCGCCGCAGCGGTTGTCCCCGAGTTGGCGGGCGTCGCCATCACGGGCGTGCTCGGCGATCAACAAGCCGCGCTCTTCGGCCAGGCCTGCTTTCGCCCGGGAATGGTGAAGGCCACCTACGGAACCGGCGCCTTCATCCTCGCCCACGCCGGTGACTCGGTGCCGGAGGTACCCCAGGGTCTGGTCGCCACGGTGGCCTGGGACCTCGGCGCGCGCGGCGGTGTCGCCTACGCCCTGGAGGGGTCGGCGTTCGTCGCGGGCGCGGCGATTCAGTGGCTGCGCGACGAACTCGGTCTGTTGGCGCACGCGAGCGATCTCGAGGACTCGCACTGAGCGTGCCCGACGCGAACGGCGCGCTGTTCGTCCCCGCCTTCACGGGACTGGGCTCACCGTTCTGGCGCCCCGACGCGCGCGGCGCGCTCGTGGGACTCACGCGCGGGACGACACGCGCGCACGTGGCTCGAGCGGTCCTCGAAGCACAGGCGTTCCAAGTGCGCGCAATGACCGACACCTTCGCCACCGCGGGCGTCGAACTGCTCGAACTGCGCGCCGACGGTGGTGCGGCGGCCATGAACGTGCTCATGCAGCTGCAGGCGACGAACTCGAGACTTCCCGTTCGCAGGAGCGCGTCGGTCGAGGCGACCGCACGAGGCGCGGCCACTCTCGCGGGTCTGTCCGCGGGTTGGTGGCCGTCGCTGGACGCGTTGTCGGACATCTGGGAATCGACGTTCAGTGCCACACCAGGCGATCCCGCGGTCGCCGACGTGACGTACGCGTCGTGGCTGCGCGCGGTCGAACGCGCCTAGTCGCGTGTGACCGCACGGGTTCGCTAGGTTGTCGTCGACGCGTCAGGGGGGCCATGTCCGACTATCAGACCACCGTCATTCGTGAGGGACTGCTCTTTGGCGAGGCTCCCCGATGGCACGACGGCCGCTTGTGGTACTCGGATTTCTTCCGCCACGGCGTGTTTTCGATCAACGCGGACGGTTCCGATGAGCGCCGCGAGGTCACCGTCGACACGCAACCGTCCGGTCTCGGGTGGCTGGCGGACGGCTCGCTCCTGATCGTGTCGATGACCACGCAGACCGTCCTGCGCTACGCAGACGGGACTCTGAGCGACTACGCGGACATGAGCGAGTACTGCACGTTTTGGGCCAACGACATGGTGGTCAGCGCCACCGGCGTCGCCTACGTCGGCAACTTCGGCTTCGACCTGGACCAGTTCTTGCGGGACCTCGGCACGGGGGAGCCCAGCGACCATCCACCGACGCCCACGAACCTCGTCGTGATCGGCGCCACGGGCTCACTTCTCCAGGCGGTGCCCGAGATGCATTTTCCCAACGGCTCGGTGATCACGCCCGACGGCACGACGTTGATCGTCGCCGAAACAATGGCCAACCGCCTCAGCGCGTTTGACATCGCCCCTGACGGTACCCTGAGCGCCCGACGCACCTTCGCCCAATTGGATGGGGTCGCGGCGGACGGCATCTGCCTGGACGACGAGGGTCAGGTTTGGGTCGCGAACCCACTGACGAACGAGTGCGTGCGGGTGCGTGACGGCGGCGAGATCACCGCGCGCGTGCACACCACGCAGAACTCGTACGCCTGCATGCTGGGTGGGACCAGTGGCACCACGTTGTTCGTCATGACCGCGCCGACCAGCAGTCGCTTCGAGATCGACGAGACCTCGACACCGCACGGTTGCGTCGAGGTCGCCCAGGTCGCCGTCGCCGGTGCGGGGCGCCCGTGAGTGCACCGCTCGCACTGTTCGACCTCGACAACACTCTGGTGGACCGTGAAGCGGCGTTCGCGCGATGGGCGCGCGACTTCGCGACGACGCACGGTGACGAGTCCCTGACCGATCAGATCATCACGCTGGATGGCGACGGGCTCACGTCCCGGGTCACCCTGGTGGAGTGGTTGCGAGAGAGTTTTGCCCTCACGAGTTCCGTGGACCACCTGCTCGCGGACTATCACGACACGTACCCCACGTACTTCGAACTCCCCGCGTCGAGCGCGCAGGCGCTGCGGAGCCTGCGCGACGCCGGGTGGAAGGTCGGCGTGGTCACGAACGGACCGCCGTCCCAGTTGCGCAAGCTGGAAGTCACCGGTCTGAACGCCCTGGTGGACGCGGTGTGCGTCTCGGGCATCGTGGGTTCCAACAAGCCCGATCCCGCGATCTTCTTCGAAGCGGCGCACCAGTGTGGCTCGTCGCTCGAGAACGGGTGGATGGTGGGCGACTCGGTCGACGCCGACATCGCCGGCGGCCTCGGTTGTGGACTGTCGACGGTGTGGATGTCCCGCGGACGGACGTGGCCCGATCGATCCTTCACGCCCCACTACGTGGCGCGCGACATTCCCGACGCCGTGTCGCGCGTCGTGGCGGGACACGATGCCTAGCTCGTCCTGACGAGCGTGCGCCGTCAGTCCAGTTTCGTCAGCGCCCGCTTCAACTGACGGATCGCTTGTTGGGTGCGCAGTTCGTTCTCGATCAACGAGAATCGCACGTGCGTGTCCCCACCGTCACCGAATCCAATCCCCGGTGACGTCGCGACGTCGGCCTCATCGACCAACATGGTCGAAAAGGCGAGCGAGCCCATCTCGAGATACGGCTCGGGAATCGGTGCCCACACGAACATGGAGCCGCGGGGCGGCACGACGGGCCACCCGATTCGTCCCAGCCCCTCGACCAATGCGTCACGTCGGGACTGATAGATGGCGTTGAGGTGCGCCGGGTAGTCAACGGCCTCGTTCATCGCCACGATGGCGGCAATCTGGATGGGCTGGAAGGTCCCGTAGTCGAGGTAACTCTTGAGGGTGGTCAGGGCCGCGACGATCTTCGCGTTTCCCACCATGAAACCCACGCGCCAACCCGCCATCGAGAACGACTTGGTCAAGGTGTACAGCTCGACGCAGCACTCCTTGGCGCCGGGCACCTGCAGGATCGACGGCGGCTTGTACCCGTCGTAGGCGAGATCCGCGTAGGCGAAGTCGTGCACCACAACGACGTCGTGCTCGCGGGCGAAGGCCACGAGCCGCTCCATGAACGCGAGGTCCACGCACGCGGTCGTGGGATTGTGCGGAAACGAACAGACGATCACGCGCGGTTTGGGCCAGGCGCGCTGCCAAGCGTCGAGCAGGCCCGCGAAGAAACTGTCGCCGGGCGTGTCCGGTGTGGCCGAAGGATCGAGCATCGGCACGGTCACGATCTGGCCACCGGCAAATAACGGCGCGTAGATGTGGATCGGGTAACTCGGGCTGGGCACCATCGCGGTATCCCCGCGATCGATGAGAACCCACATGAGGTGGCTGAGGCCCTCCTTCGCGCCGATCGTCGTCACAACCTCGGTCTCGGGATCGAGATCGACGTCGAACATCCTCTTGTAGCGATCCGCGATCGCCAGACGGAGGTGGGGAATGCCGCGACTCGCGCTGTAGCGGTGGTTCTTCGGATTGTGTGCGGCCTCGGCCAACTTCGCGACCGCCACGTCCGGACTCGGAAGATCGGGATTGCCGAATCCGAAGTCGACCACGTCGCGCCCCGCCGCACGCGCGGCCGCCTTGCGACTGTTGATGGCGGCGAACACGTAGGGCGGCAAACCGTTGATACGACGGAACTCCATTTCGGAACGCTACAACGCCGCGCGCGAGGCCCGGCGCCACGCACCGAGTCGGGCGAGGTCCACCGTCGGGGCGAACACCGCCCACGTCGACCCCGCGAGAGCGAGCTCGTCGAGTTGGCGCTCGAGATCATCACGAGGATTGCCGGACCAGTTGGTCGCCCCTCGCGGCGACTCGCCCGCGATGACCTCGGCGGGTTGATCCCACAGATTCAGGGTGACGGCGAGCTCGCGCGCGAGGTGATTCGTGGCCGGAGCGCCTCCGCCGATCCACACCTCCATCTCGTTCGACAGCGCGCGCGCAACCTCCTCGAGTCGTTCTCGACGCTGCGTCGCGGACGTGCGGGCGAGGCCGTAGGCGTCATTTTCGGCCTCGCTCAGCTTGTCGCCCGTTCCGAGCGCCGCGATCACCCGACCCGGCGCAATGGTCGCCAGGGTGCGGAACTGCTGCACCAGCACGTCGGACCCGACGAGTCCCACACGCGCGACGAGCGGACCGACGTCGAGGGACACCTCGCGCGACGCGACCGCCGCAAGAACGAGAAAGGGTGCGAGCGACGGCCGCTCCGGATGGCCCATCGGCCACAGGTGGTCGTAGGCGAACACGCCGTCGACTCCCGCGCGTGCGGCGTGCGCCGCCGCGTGAAAGGCATCGCTCGCACCGTGACGGAACGTTGGCAACAAGACGCCAACCTTCACGACAGTCGCTCCCGCGCCAGCAATGCCGCGCCAATGGCTCCGGAGCGTTCCGCGAACTGTGACGCGACGAGCGTCGTGGCGGGACGGCGCGACGAGCCCTCCAAGAGCTCCTCGAGATGGCGGCGCGCCGCCGGCAGAAGTTGGGCGGACGCCTCCGACAAGCCACCCCCAATCACGAACAGGCCACAGTCCAGGATCGCGGCCAGATTCGCGACACCGAGGGCGAGCCACCAGCCGACCTCGTCGAGCACGACCAGTGCCTCCGCCAAACCCTCCCCCGCCGCACTCGTGACGTCCTCGCCACGCACCGCGTCGATATCGCCACCGCGTCTCGCCACGATGGTCGGCAATCGACCCGCCTCGGCGGCCTCGCGCGCCAGTCGGGCCACGCCGGCGCCCGAGGCGTAGCGCTCCCAGCAGCCCCGGCCACCGCACGGACAGCGTGGCCCGTGCGCATCCACCACCATGTGACCGACTTCGCCGGCAAAGCCGCTACGACCGCGGAGCAGCTCACCGCCCATGATGATGCCGCCGCCAATCCCCGTGCCGAGGGTGACCATCACCACGTCGTCGACGCCGCGCGCGGCGCCCACGCGATGTTCCGCCACGGCGGCGCAGTCGGCGTCGTTCTCACACAGGATGCGCAGGTCCCCAGCGCGGCGGCGCACGGCGGACGCGAGGTCGACACCGTTGGCGGAGGGCAGATTCGGGGCGAAGACCAACACGCCCTCGCGCGACATCATGCCGGGCAGTCCCACACCGACGACCACGTCACGATGGCGCCAGCCGTTGCGCGACGCGAGCGTGTTCACCACGTCGAGGACCGCGTCGGCGGCGGCCTCGCCGGCCGGGAGTTCGTCGACGTGCGGAGTGGTGGCGCGCTCGACGTCAAGGACGTCACCGTGGGGCCCCACCGCGAGCGCCAAGACCTTGGACCCACCGACGTCGACGCCGATGGCGACGTCGCTCACCCGAGGTGCTCGGCCCGCGCCTTCAGCTCACGCAGGGCTTGCGTCATGATCCGCTGAGCTGCGCGCGTCTTGATGAATCCGGGTACCGGCACGAGCAGGTCCACTTCTAGCTCGTAGTTCACGAGCGTGCCGTCCCCGCTCGGGTCGAATCGGTACGTTCCCTCGAGCTTCGTCGTGAGATCGCTCTTCACCTGGGACCACGACAGCACGCTCGGGGCCTGCGAGTAGTCGTAGCGAAGGACGTACGTCGTCGAGCGACCAAACGCCGCGGCGCGAAACTCCACGTCGTGGGCACGTCCGTCCTCGTCGGAGGCGAGCACCGTCACCGACTTCAGGTCGGCGACCCACTTGGGGTAGTCAAGAAAATCAGTCGCGACGGCGAAGAGCGTCGCCGGCGGGGCGTTGACGGTGATCGATTCGGTGCCGCGTTGGCTCACTGATGCTCCTCGAGGGGTCACTGTCAGGATAGAACAGCGGGCGCGTCAATTGGCATATCCGTCGTAGGCAGCGAGTTCCGAGGAGAGTTTGGCCGCGAGCGCGCTCCACTCGAAGCGAGCCACGGCGTTCGAGCGCGACGTCGTTGCGTAGCGCCGACGTCGTTCGTCGTCACGCAGCAGCGAGAGAATCGCCGCCGCCAACTCGCTCGCGCTGCGCGAATTGGCGACGACCACCCCGGTCTCGCCGTCGGTGACGGCTTCGTGGCTGCCGCCCGAACGGCCCGCGACCTGCGCCACGCCACACGACGCGGCCTCGACGAAGACGATGCCGAACCCCTCCTGCTCAAATCCACCCCAGCGACTTCGACAGTCCATGACCATGAGATCGCTGGAGGCCAGCCACTGGGGAAGCTCGTCGTCGGGAACGCGACCAACGAATCTCACCGGAGCGTCGAGTCGGGTAGCGAGCCTCTCCAGTCGGGCGCGGTCGCGCCCCGATCCCCCAATGGCGACCTCGAGTCCCGGGAACACCGCGGCAACCTCGACGCTGGCGCGAATGAGAGTATCCATCCCCTTGCGCGGAACCAATCGTGAGTACGAGACGAGAAACGGTCCCGGACCGTCCATGTGGCGTTGCGCGCGCACACGCTCCCGCTCGCGCTCGTCGAGGGGGACAAAGCGCGTGGTGTCGACGCCGGGAGGGATCTGGATGACCGGAGCCATGGCGGAGCCCGCGTTGCGTCGAGCCTCGGCTTCGGGATACCCACCCGCGCACACGACCACGCGAGCGCGTCGCAGCACGAAGCGCACGGTCGACGAGATGATCGGAATGCGACCGGGAATCGTCACTTCCGCGCCGTGCACGACCACGCCAAAGGGGCGGGAAAGAAACGGACCGAGCAGTCCGAGCGGCCACGCGGGATCGAGCAACACCAGTGCGGGATCGTGACGCGCGATCGCCTCTTCAATGCGGCGACGGTTTGCGGGCGTCGGCCAAAACAGTGTCCCGCGACCGGTGCGTTCGATCACGACGTCGTTGTCGGCGTCGAAACGTGCCGCGTCGGCGTGGCTCGTCGCCGTCACCACCACGGCGCGGCCGGGCTCCAGCCGGCGCCACAGCTCGTGGAGGTAGACCTGGATCCCGCCGGTCTTGGGCGGATAGTCGTTGGTGACCAGGAGGTGACGTGCCACGCGGTCACGCTACTCAGGTGTCGTCGTCACCTCGTTGACGCGCGTTGAGCGACACGAACCGCAACCGTGGCACGAGCCCTTCGGCGACGAAGAGGTCCGCGAGTTTGGCCGACTCCGCACTCAGTTCCAACGTGTCGGGCTCCTCGCCCAACACGTGGCTCACCAGGCAGTCTGCGCAGTCTGCCGTTCCCCGCCGCACGCAATCCACGCAACTGATGGAGAGTTCGATCTCGCGTCCCATGTGTGTCCTTCCGTCGTGCCCCACCTTGGCCGAGGGATGTCACATCACAGATGGGACGAGATCTCCTCGGCCACCTGGGCGGGCGTGAACGCCACGCCTTCGACCACGACGCGAGGGGGATCCGCCGCAAGAAGAACGTAAAACGGCGGCCACCGCACGTCGAGCGCGACGAGAAGTTCCTCCGCCGCGAAGAGATCACGCACGGCCCCGTCAAAGTCCGGGTGGTGGAGATCGTCCGTCGCCACGACCACGACGTCCACATCGCTCAGTTCATCGAGACTCTCGTGAAGAAATCCTCGACACCCGTCGCAGTTCGCCTTGACGGCGACGACGAGCGTGGGAGCGTCCACCACGCGCGTCGTGCGTACTCCCCGCCGATCCGTCAGCGAGAACGAGGACGGTGCCGGTCGCGGACGAAACGCGCCGAAGGTCCTCGGAGCGTTCGTCAGAGGGCCTCGGCCGAGATCTCCTCGACCGCCCGACCGTGTCCGCACCACCGGCAGGTCACCGATTCAACCGAGCGGCTGACGACCTCGGGCTCCTCCACGGTGAGCTCGCCGCCGACGGTGTAGTGGTGAAAGGAGCGAACGGTGGTCGTCTCGACGACGTCAAAACGCGTGATGTTGCCGCAGGCGTTGCAGCGATAACGAGAAGGCACGCTGGTCACGGTACCGGGTGTCGAGCACCGTTCGAGCGATGCGAGCGGTTCACGAGCGAGGATCACCAGGGCCGAAGAGGTGGCGCCACCGCTGGTCGTACTCCTCGTTCGTGAGCAGTCCCGCCTCGAGCGCCTCGCTCAGCTCGTCGGCGCGTGCCAGTTGCACTTCGGAACGTCGATCCAGCTGTTGGCGTTGGTGGTCGATCACGCGCAGCAAGGCGTCCGGACGTCGGACGCGCTCGAGCACGACGGTGCCACCGCCCATTTCGAGGACGACGAAGCCCCGTCGCGCCATTCGTTCGAGCAGACGTTGATCGAGGTGGGTGGCGTGGATGTCGATCAATTCGAACGAGACGAGACGTCGTCGCAGGACGCCGCCCCGCTCAATGATCCGCTGACTCGTCACGACGATCTTGTGTGACTGCCACCGCAGGAGTCGGCCGCCCAGCACGGCCGCCGGGATGATGACCACCAGGGACAACAGCACGGCGTGGTGTCGGGGCCAGGACCACGTGTTGGCGATCAGGACGAGTCCCGTGAGTGCCGCCGCCGTGACGATCAGGGGCCCCAGCACGCCACGGGCGACCGGGGTCACGCTCACGACGACGAACTCGCCGTCTCGCAGATCTCGCTTCGCACTCACGCCTCCAGAGTAAACACGAATGGACTCCCGGGTGACTGCGCCACGGCCGCACACGTGTCGGGTGCCACCGCCGTGCGTGACCGCCCAACGGACGCTGACTGGTTACGCTGCCTAGGTGGCACGACGCAACCCGCTCGAACGACTCCCGCAGCTCGTGGCGGAGGCCGTCGTGACCCAGATCGTGCAGATGATTGACGTCAACGAAATCGTCCAACGCATTGACGTCAATGACGTGATGGACCGGGTCGACGTCAACAAGGTCATTGAGCGCGTGGACGTGAACGAACTCGTCCAACGAGTCGATGTCGACGCCATCGCCGCGCGACTGGACATTGACGCCATCGCCGATCGCATTGACATTGGCCGTTTGCTCGACCGCACCGAATTCGCCGACATCATCGCCAAGTCGACATCGGGAATCCTGACGGAGTTCCTGGACGTCCTGCGGCGTCAAGCCGTCGCGGTTGACGACCTCTTCGACCGGGTCACCAATCGACCCAAGCGCTTCGCCACCGCCGCGGTCGGCCCCGCCGATGCGACGCCCCTGGCGTCGAGCGACGTACAAAATCGTGAGAATCACTACTGCGGTTCGTTCTCCCGACTCGCGGCGATCACGATCGACGCCTTCAGCGCCTGGGGGTTGTTCCTCCTCGCCGTCGGCGCGTTTCAAGCCACCGTGTCACTGTTCGTTGCCCATCCCCCCCGGGTCTTCCACCACAGCATCATCACGGTTCTGTTGATCATCCCGTTCTACTTCCTCTATTTCTCCTGGCAGTGGGGACTCGGTGGCCGGACCTTCGGCATGGCGCTCGTCGGGGTGCGAGTCGTGACGGCGGACGGTACGAAGATCACCACGCGACAGGCGGCCATTCGCACCGTCGTTCTACCGTTTTCGATCGCGCTGTTGGGTCTCGGACTGCTCGGCATCGCGACGAGACCTGACCGTCGGGCGTTGCACGATCTGGCCGCCGGCACCAGCGTGACCTACGACTGGGACGCGCGAGCCTCGCGCCTGCACTGGTTGGAGCACTGACTCAGACGTTACGAAGTTGGTGCGCGGCCATGTCGAAATACGCCTCCAATTCGGCGCGATCAGCACTCGAAAGTTCGCCGCCGGTCACGTTGACCGCGGCGTTCATGTGACCAAGCCACGCGTCGCGCGCTCGTTTCGTGATGCGAAAGGGCGCGTGGCGCATCCGTAGGCGTGGGTGTCCGCGCCGCTCGGCGTACTCCTTCGGCCCTCCCCAGTACTGGACCAGAAACAGGACCAGATGCTCGCGCGAGTCGCTCAAGTCCTCGGGATACATCGGTCGCAGCGTCTCGTCGCCGATGACGCCCTCATAGAACGCGTCCACGAGTCGTTCGAAGAACGCTCGACCACCCACCCGGTCGTACAGGGTCTCGTTCTCCACGACCCCACGCTAGATGGCGGCAGCCCTGTTCTAGACTGGCGACCGCTCGTCTCGACGAGCACGCGGGTGTAGCTCAATGGTAGAGCTCCAGCCTTCCAAGCTGGCCATGCGGGTTCGATTCCCGTCACCCGCTCTCGCGGCGACCTGCGGCGGTGCCTACACGGCCGCCAAGGTCGGATTGGACTGCTCTGCGGCGCGGCGCATGCGATCGACTGGCGCTTGGCGAGTGTCGGGGTGGGTGAGAATCCAAAAGCGATTGTTCGCCACCGCGTCGAGCACCTCGGCGGCCACCTCCTCCGGCGCGATTCCGCCGTCGATGGAGGACCGTGCGTACTCACGCATGAGATTCGTCATGGGATTCTCCACGTCGCCCGTCTCGGCGCGCATGAGTTCGGTCTTGACCCACCCCGGACACAGCACGCTCACTTCAACCGGTGAACCGGTTGACTTGAGTTCCAGATAGAGACCTTCACTCAACGCAACGACTCCGTGCTTGGTGACGTTGTACGGCGCGCCTCCGGGCATGGCAACGAGGCCGGCCATCGACGCCGTGTTGACAATGTGACCTTCGCCCTGGGCGTTCATGATCGGCAGAAACGATCGCACACCGTGAATCACGCCGTACAGATTCACCCCCACGACCCGGTGCCACAGGTCCATCGTCCCGGTCCAAGGATCTCCCAGCCCGGCGATGCCCGCGTTGTTGCACAGAATGTGGACGGCGCCGAAGTGGTTCATGGCCGTGGTGGCGAGTTCGTCGACCTCGTCCTCGTTCGCGGTGTCGCACAACGCCGTCACGACGTCGGCGCCACGTTCACTGAGTGACGCGCCGACGCGGTCGAGCCGCTTGGCGTCCACGTCGGAAATCACCAGCCGAGACCCGGCCGACGCGAACTGTTCGGCGAGCGCTCGACCGATCCCGCTCGCGGCGCCGGTGATGACAACTACCTTGCCGTTGAAGTTCTTCACGGTCGGACTCTACTCATCGGTCCGCGAACGCTCGGGCGATGTCGGTGTGAGCGACGAGTGAGAAACGGTGGCGCCGACGACCAACCACCTGTCGACGCCACCGTCTCTGATCGGTTCGCACGGCACCACCTTCAGTGCGGCGCGAACTCGCGTCGGACTCAGGACCGCAGGACCTGAATCTTCTTCGACGCGGATATGGGCTCACAGGTGCACGGCACGTGCACCTCGAGAACCCCGTCGGAGTACGTCGCCGTCACGGCGTTGATGTCGACGCCCTGCGGCAGTGGCAACGTCCGCGAAAACTCACCGTAGTGAAACTCGGAGCAATACCCCTTCTTGCCCACGTGCTCGCTCATCGCTTCACGCCTCGCCACGATGTGCAAGATCGACTCGTCCACCCAGAGGTCCACGTCCTTGTCGGGATCGATGCCGGGCATCTCCGCGCGAACAACGATCTCTGTGTCGTTGTGGATCTCTTCGACGCGCATCATCCGGTCGCCACTCGGTTCAATGTCGAGCCAGCGGCGTAGCCGGTCGGGCCACTCCATTTCCATGGGGTCCCAGCGGGTCATGGTCATGATCACCACCTCCTCTGATACCGGACGAACAACATCCGATATCTACGAACGTAGGGACCTGATTGAACGGTGAGTAGGGTCGAAGGTCACGGCGGTGCCGCGCGACGTGACGACGGTTCAGGTCATGGCGCGCAACAAGTCAACCTTGCGACGAAACTCGTCCTCGTCGAATGCGCCGCGGGCACCCCCGCCCAACTGAACCAGAGCATGCGCACCCACGCGCACGTGGAGAGCCACATCCAGCGACTGAAGGACTCGGGACTGAGCGCCTTCCCCTTCTCCAAGTTCGAGGCCAACGCCTCTTGGCTCATGTGCGTGGCGTTGGCCGGCGATCTGGTGCGCCAGCTCCGGTTGCTCTGTCCTTCTGGAGCGTGGCAGCACGCGCGACCCAAAGCGCTGCGCAGGGGAATCTTTCTCGCGCCGGGACGACTCGTCTACAGAGCACGTTCACGCATCGTGCGACAGCTCGAGGGCTGGCCCGCGGCGGGTCAGATCCTCCACGCCTACGAAGCCATCGCCCTACTGAGCTGAGCGAACCACACGTCCCCCCGACCGGTCCCCGTTGACACGGTGCCGTCCGCGATCGACCTCGCAGCATTTTTGCGTGGTGCAAATCGGCACCATGACGTCGACGGGCATCACATCAATGCGTTGATCGGACTCACGTCGCTCCATCAACTCACAAAGTGGAACCTTCGAGCTCGCCGGAACTCTCGTGAATGATCGAGGTCAAATCCACCGTGGGCAGACAGAGGACGTCAGTCGAAATTGCTGTGGATGACGGTATGGTACATTGAACACGATCACTCCAGAAACTCGGTGACTCCCCTGTACCAAGGAGCAGCGCTGTGAGTGACACACCTCTTTCATCCGTCGGGTCACCTGACGCCGAAAAGACTGACGAATCCATCCAACGCCAATGGGATCAATTCGCCATAACCGACCTTTCGCAAGATTACAAATCGCGCAGTTCACCATTGGCCATTACCGGGCGAAGCACAACCAATGCAGGTATCGAGATGAGGGTGTATGACTCGAACCTGGCTTTTGAGTCGACGACGGCCCTCGGTGACACCTTCGCCAGGGCCGAATTAATCGATCTCTCTGAAGATGACGCCGACGAGCCCCGCCAGCGCGGAGCGTTCCAATGAACTCCATTGCTCACACGAGTGATCTCACGTCGGTGTTCGCTCGCCCAGGTGAGTCCATCCTCCGTGATCGGTGCAACCTCGGTGACGAACTGATGCTGCCAGTGACCAACTATCAGTTAGTCCACGGCGAGGCAGTGCTTGACGACCACTCGCGGCTAGGCCTCGCAAGCTTCGGAAGCACGTTCATGAACTCGCGGGACTATCGACCTTCACCAAACCCGCCGTCACGTGCGTTGAGCGCACTGGGTGAAGGGCCACTTCTTCTATCGCGACGTCGCTGCCATTGCATCCTTCATTTGAACGTTGAATCGCCCACTTCACGGAGCCAACGCCTCGTCGAAGCAGGCGGTTCGACCGACGAAAGGGGACCAATCACCGCTGCGAAGTTTGTTGCGCCGTCGGCAGGCGTCCATCACCCGTGTCGATCAAGAAAGGGGCGAAATTCCCTGCCACGCGTCAACGCCTAACAAGAAATTTGGAACTGTAACAAAAACTGCTTTCAAAACTTAGGAGAAAATCATGCCCGCAGAACGCCTAGCTCGTAGAAAGCACCCGGCAGTTCGCCGAACGACAGTTCCGCCGAGTAGTAAGACGCGCTTCATCGGTCCCGTCGGCATCGCACTCATTACCGTCGCGGCGATCCTGACGCTGCGAGGATTCCCCAGCACCGCCGAGTTCGGATGGGGCAGCATCTTTTTCTACGTCGTGGGAGCGTTGTTCTTCTTCGTACCGCTCTCGTTCGTCGCAGCCGAACTGGCCACCGGTTGGCCACGCGCGGGCGGCGTCTACGCGTGGGTGAAGGCAGGCTTCGGACCGCGCTCGGGTTTCCTCGCCGTCTGGTTCGACTGGATTGAAAACGTTGTCTGGTTTCCGACGGTGCTGTCCTTCGTCGCGGCGACCATTGCCTACACGTTCGAGCCAAGCCTGGCGAACAACAAGTGGTACCTGGTTGTTGTCATGCTGGTCGTCTTTTGGGGCATGACGCTACTGAACTTTCTCGGCCTGAAGAAAATCTTGCGCTATAACAACGCCGCGGTCATCGCGGGAACGCTCATACCGGTCGCGGTGCTCATCGCCCTAGGCCTCTACTGGTTAACCAGCGGCAAGCCCAACGAAATCCCGTACCACGCGAGCGCACTGATTCCCAGCCTCTCGAGCATCGGCCACCTCGTCTTTTTTGCGGGCATCCTTCTCGGATTCGCGGGCGTCGAGATGGCGGGCTATTCGGCCAAGCAGCTTAAGAACATCAAACGCGACTACCCACGCGCCGTGGCCGTCTCGACGGTATTGATACTCGTGCTCTCTATTCTTGGCACGCTCGCGATCTCCTTCGTGGTGCCAGTGCACAAGTTGAGTTTGGTGTCTGGACTGATGCAGGCCTTCCAGATCTTCTTCGTTCGCATCGGCCTCGGAAGTTGGGCGACCAAGCTGATGGCGGTGCTCGTAGGCGTCGGCACGCTTGCGCTCATCAGCACGTGGATGCTCGGGCCGACCGAAGGCGTCTACGCGGCCGAAGACAGCGGTGAACTGCCCCCCGAGGTTCACTACGTGAACAAGCGCCATGTGCCCGTCGCCATGCTCATCTTCCAGGGCATTCTCGGCACGCTCTTCGCGCTGCTCTACCTGTTCACCCCCGGCGTGAGCACCGGCTACTGGATGTTGACTGCACTCACCACCCAGCTCACCGTCTTGATGTACATCATGGTGTTGGCGGCGGGCATCCGACTGCGCTACACCGAGCCCGACACGGTGCGTCCCTACCGCGTGCCCGGTGGCGCTCACCTGGGCATGTGGATCATCGCCGGCATGGGCATTATCGGCTCGCTGTTCGGACTGATTCTGGGCTTCTTCCCACCGACGGGCATCTCGCACTGGTCAACGCCGGTGTACGTGTCGGCCATGGTCGTGGGCATCGTACTTTGCTCAGCCCCTCCATTCCTCGCGGACATCTTGAAGAAGCCGAACTGGAAGATTACGCACCCGGACCCCGTGTTACTTGACGTCGACGACGAAGACGAAGACGAGGCGAGCAAGCCCGACGATTCGGCGCCCGTTGCCACCGCCTCGGCCTAGGCGCACCCCTATTCGCCCACGACGCAGAACACGACAATCAAGGAGAAAGAAAATGCAACGACCACTAACACCCGCCGAGGTGATCGACGGCGCCATCAGTCCTTTCGCGGATTACTGCGACGGCTACGGCAACCCCGGGTCGAGTGGTACTGGCTACGTCTCAGTACTCAAACTCTCGACGGGCACGATCGTCAAGAGCCTGGACAGCGTGCTCGAGGGCATCGTTTCCTACGACCGCGCCGAGAAGAACGACGCCTATGCGGGTCAGATCAACATGATCACGGCGTCGTCGTTCTCGGGCCTCAACGGCGTGGTGTGGGGCTACGACGTTGCTCGCCACGATGGGCTGATCGACGGCTCCGTGAAGCCGCTCATGCACCGAACACGTCACGACGGCGTCGAGATACCCGTGTACCCGGTGACACCCCTGCTGGAGGCCGGAGAAAGGCTCTTCGGCACGGCGGCCTCGCGGCGATTCCCTTTGCTTCCCGGTTCGCACGTCATCTGTGCGACCAAGGACGTCACCGCGAGCGGTCCGACGTCCGTCTGGTCCGCGATAGCGCTCGCGTTCGCGCAGGACCGTGCTTGCGATTCGAGCCTCTTCATTGAAGACGTGGGTCAGGACGTTGCCGGCGCCACCCACGAGGAGCGAACAGCGGTGTTGCATCATCGAATGGAGAACATTGTCGATAGCATCATCCTCTGCGGTGAAGATCAAGACGTCAAATACAAGGAGATCTTCGTTGGCTTCAAGACCGAATGGGTGCCCGAGGGATCGGTTGGCTGCGCGCTGACCTGCGCACCGTACGCGGTGCTCGCCAAGAACGCCGCGCCGATACCGCCGAGCGAGTTACTCTCGATGTCACTTTCGCAGTGGGAGGCGTTTGTCGCCCCCACCCTGGCGCGACGCGCGGTGAAACCTTGACCCCCTCGCCCACACTCGATCGCCACGCCTTTCCTATCCTCATTGTGGGCGGCACCGAACTTCTTCGAAGCGCGCAAGAGACGATGACCCGAATCACCGGCGAACTTCACACACTGGGCCACGAGATCGTCTCCGTGACGTCGGCCAACGATGCCCTGGCCCTGGTGAGGTCGGACCCCTCGTACGCCGTTGTGGTTCTGGACTGGAATCTCGAGGGCGAGGGCAACGTGAGAGCGGCGGAAGAAATACTCAAGGCCGTTCGTCACCGCCACGAACGGCTACCCGTCTTCCTGCTCGTAGAGCGGGCAGACCTTGAGGACATCCCACTCGAGGTGGCGCAGAGAGTCCAGGAATACCTCGTTGCTTTAGAGGACACCCCGGTCTTCATCGCCGGTCGCATTGACTACGCCTGGCGGCGATACACCGACGAACTCCTACCACCGTTTTTTGCGTCCCTCATAACCTTCGACGAGTCCTACGAATACTCGTGGCACACCCCGGGGCACGCCGGCGGCACGGCGTTTCGAAAGTCCCAAGTCGGCAAAGCCTTCTACGACTTCTACGGCGAGAACCTCTTTCGCACTGACCTGTCCGTCTCAGTGGGAGAACTCGGCTCCCTGCTCGATCACTCCGGTGCGGTTGGTGCGGCGGAGAAGAACGCTGCCCGGGTCTTCGGCGCCGACGCGACGTACTTCGTACTCAACGGTACGTCAACGTCCAACCAAATCGTGGCGCACAGCTGCGTTGTCGCGGGCGACGTGGTCCTGGCCGACCGCAACTGCCACAAATCCGTCAACTACGCACTCACCGTCACTGACGCAGTCCCGGTGTACTTGGTGCCGTCGCGCAACGGCTACGGCATCATCGGGCCGATCCCGCCGACGCAGCTGTCTCCCGAGGCCGTGGCGGACTCCGTTCGCCGCAATCCACTCGCACAAGCCGCCACGAACCAGTCGGCCGTGTACGCAGTGGTCACTAACTCCACGTACGACGGCCTTTGTTACCGCGCCGACCACGTGGTTGACTTGCTCGGCAAAAGCGTGCCCAGAATTCACTTTGACGAGGCGTGGTTCGCCTACGCTCGATTCCATCCGATGTACGAAAATCGCATCGCCATGTACGAGCGTGAACCTCGGGCCGACGACCCCACCATCTACGCGACGCAATCAACGCACAAACTTCTTGCGGCCTTCTCCCAAGGTTCGATGATCCACGTGCGATCCGCTCAGCGTGCGCCAGTCATACCCTCGCGCTTCAACGAGGCGTACATGATGCACGGCTCGACGTCGCCTTTTTACCCGATGATTGCCTGCCTCGACGTTGCGGCAGCGATGATGGACGGAAACGGAGGGCGGACGCTCATTGACGAGGCAATTCGTGAAGCGGTCCACTTTCGCAAGCGCGTCCTGGCGCTCGGTCTCGAGTTGGCGCGCGATTTCAACGCGAGCGCCCCTTGGTTTTTTGGAGTTTGGCAACCCGACAGCGTTACTGACCCGAAAACCGGTTCAGTAACCTCGTTCAGCGACACCCCCAATGTGCTGCTCGAAAACGAACCGTCATGCTGGACCCTGAAGAGCAAGCAGTCGTGGCACGGCTTCGGCGACCTCGGCGAGGACTACTGCCTGCTCGATCCGACGAAGGTGACGCTCACAACACCAGGAGTTGACGTCACGGGCAAACTCACGGAGACCGGCATTCCCGCGCCCGTCCTCTCTAGCTATCTCGACGCTCACCGCATCGAGGTTGAAAAGACAGGTGACTACTCGATTCTTGTCTTGTTCTCCATCGGAACGACCAATGGGAAGTGGGGAACGTTGCTCGAAGGTCTGCTCTCCTTCAAGTGCGCCTACGACAACAGACAATTACTCAGCGAAACAATGCCCGATCTCGTGAACTCGTACCCGCAACGCTACGACGGAGTGACACTTCATCAACTCTGTGACGAGATGCACGCTGAAGTGATGAGGCACGGAACCATCTCCTTGCTCGATCAAGCTTTCAATGAGTTGCCCTCACCGCAAATGAAGCCCGGCGACGCGTATCGTTGTCTGGTACGCGGCCAGAGCGAGCGCGTGCCCGTATCGGAAATGGCCGATCGAGTGGTGTCAGTAATGGTTGTGCCCTACCCGCCGGGCATTCCGATTCTCATGCCGGGTGAGAGCGCGGGAGCCGCCGATGGCCCAATCCTTCAATACCTGATCGCGCTCCAGGAATTCGACAAGAAGTACCCGGGATTCGCCCACGACATTCACGGGGTCGAGCGCGACGAGTTCGGCGTCTTTCACATTGAGTGCATTAGTTCCGACGGGTGATCGAGCTCGACATGTTGTTGTCTTCGGGTCGAGCGTAGCCCGACTACCCGCTCACGACGTTTCCGAGAGAACCGTCCCTGTCCTACCGAACTGTGATCCCACGAAAAAATTCATTACTTTGCAGTGCAGCATTGTGTCTCAATTGTTCTCTACCTCAAACTTGAGACCATCTGCATCGCACATGCCGACATCTCGAGAAACACCACTCTCGAGGCTAGAGATCCTCGCTCGGTGTCAGAAAGGCCACGAGGTCACCCAGCGCCGCGCGGTCCTGCACGAGGAACATGTGGCCACCCTCATAGAGGCGCAACTCGCTGTCGGGAACTCTCGACGCGATGGCCTCGGCGTTGGAGGGTGGGGCGATTCCGTCGTAACGTCCTCCCGCGACGAGCGTGGGGCATCGCACAGCCCCGAGCCGCTCCCAGACGTCGTGATGACGCCGCGCGTCGAGTTGTCGTCGTTCTCCTTCCCGCTGCTCCTCGGAGTGACTCTCGAGTGACGCCGCGCGCGCGGCCTCGTAGAGCGCCGCGTCACGCGGGTTCTGTGAGTAGAACTCCGGTGAGGACCTGGTATCGGAGAGCCGCGACGAGAGGGCGAACTTCTCCTCGGGCGCCAGTTCGAACAGTTCGTGCAGCGGATAACTCGACCCTCCGCCACCGCCCGATGACGTGCACAGCAGGGCCAATCGCTCCACCCGCTCGGGCCACGTCACGGCGAACTCTTGGGCCACCATGCCCCCGAAGCTGAGACCCACGACGCTCGCACTCGGCCAGCCGAGGTGATCCAAGAGAGCCGCGACGTCACGGGCGTACTGCGCCATGGTGAAGGCCCCGGGAGTTGTCGGCAGTCCCGTGCGACCGAGGCCGCGTTGATCGTGCGCGGCGACTTCGAAGTTCGACGCCAGAAACTGCAGGAGGGGCCGAATGCCGTCCAGAGTCCCTCCACTCCCATTGAGCACAAGCACCCGCGGACCCGAGCCGACGGTCTCAAAATAGATCTCGAGATCCGTCGTTCGAAAGGTCGCCACCTCGCAGTTCTAGCCGAGCGCCGCCGGCCTAGGCGCTTTCGCTGCGGATTCCCCGTGTCAGAAGCTTGGTGAGCAGGGGTCGAAGCCCGTTCGAGTTCGCGCCACTGGCGCGACGCACCCGCACATCGCCCGAGACCGTCCGCACCTTGAGGTCGACCGTGCCGTCGGACGCGGACTCGGAGGTGTCGACACCGTTCAAGTCGATGTCGGAACGGAGGTCGCCGCTCAGCGTCTTGGCCGAGACGGTGACGACGAGACCTTGGCGGATGTCGACAACGACGTCACCGCTGACCGAGTGGGCGTCGATCTTGCAGCTGCCGTCCACCGTGGCGCTGACGTCGCCGGAGACCGACTCGACGCGCGCGTCACCAACGAGCGACGCGATCTGGACGTCGCCCGACGCGGACTTCGCGCTCGTGGAAGTGCGCACGGTGCCGAGAATGATGTCGCCCGACGCCGTTTGCGCCTCGACGGCGTCAGCGGTTTCGACGGCGAGGTCACCCGACGCCGACGCGAACTCGACCGACGAGTACTCGCCCGCCGCGACGGCGTCCCCACTGGCCGAGTGGAGATCGAGCGACGATCCGTCCGGCACACTCACGGTCACGTCCACGTCACTACCGAAGGAGTGACTAAGAAGAACTTTCGTCCGAACCCACCACCGTCGTTGCGCAAGGGACTGCGGACATCGAGATGTCCGCTCGCGTGATCGAAGGTGATCTGAGTGTCGGCGAGTAACTGCGCGGCCTTGGGACCGTGCGCGCTCACGCGAACGCCCACCGCGGTGCCGGGAGCGGTGCGGACCGTCATGTCGCCGGACACGAGGTAGACCGACGCCGTCACGGGTCCACTCGAGTCGAAACTCTCCTCGCGTGACGTGGCGGACCCGTCGCCGTGACGGTGTTCAGACTGGTCGGTGGTGCTCATTGTTCCCCTTTTCTGATGGATTGGATACGACGTGACTTAGCTCTTGCCGGTTCCGCGAAGCTCTCGGCCGCTGCGCGACGAAATGGCATTCGAGGACCGCTCGAGGGCCATCTGCAGGCTGCGTACGATCCAGGCATTGACCGAGACGCCTTCACTGGTGGCGACCTCTTCGATCTTGGACTTGGCGTTGTCCGGCAGGCGCAGCGCCACGCGGGCGTTCAAGTCGCTCGGCGGATTGATGGTCGCCGCGCTGTCACGGAACACGAGAGTGACGTCATCACCCGCGAGTCGAATCTCCACGGGCGCCGGACCCCCGGCCGCGTTCAGTTCGGCGACGACCTCGTTCAGGGCGTCCAGAAGTCTCGTGCGCAACGACGGCTCGAGCGCCGCGCCCATGCGTGACACGAGGCTCTTCAGTTGATCATCGCCCAACTCTCCGAGGGAGTTGAGGTCGGCCAGGACTGCGGTGGTGACATTTGACAGTAACATGATGTTGAGACGATATCAGAGTGATATCAGGCTGTCAAGTCGTTCTTTTCCTTTGTTTCTTGGGACTTTCGAGGAAAAAGGGCAGTCGGGGGGCGTCGATGAGTGGTGGGCCGGTGACCTGTCCACCTTTGCGTGCGCTGGCGGCGTGAATCAGTTCGGGTCGAAAGGAGCGGTATTTCTCCTCCCCCGCACGACCTCCGCGAAGTTCGACCCACTCGTCGCCCGTGGCCACGTTGATCCCGTACGCAACGAATTCATAGGTGTGTCGTCGCTCCTTGGCCGTGTTCACGACCACCGCGTCGCCCGGGCGCAGTCCGCACCAAGTGAGTTCGCGCCGCACTCGGCGCTGCTCGTCGTCGGCGGCTCTCGTCACGCACACTGTCTAGTTGTTCACGCGGGGACGAAGGACGCTCGCACGACACACACGTGTCCTACGGTGGCGAAGTGACCTTCACCAACCCGCTGCCGCTCGCTCTGTCGCCCTCGAGGCTCCAGGATTTCCAGAGTTGTCCGCGACGTTTCCAGCACGGCACGATCGACCGACTCCCCCAGCCCGCCACCTACGCCACGGCGAAGGGGAACGTGGTCCACCACGTCTTCGAACAGCTCTTTCTGGCCGAACCCGCCTCGCGCACCATCGAGCACGCGCGCGACCTGGTGCCCGCCGCCGAGACGGTGGTCCTCACCGACACCGTGCGCGAGGAGATCGGACTCACGGACGAGGGAGAAGAGCGACTTCGCCGTGAGATCGAGGACATCCTGGTGGCGTACTTCGCCATGGAGGATCCGCGCAGTGTCGCCACCGAAGGCGTCGAGCTGCGTCTTCGTGACGAACTCGACGGTGCTCCCGTCCTCGGCATTCTCGACCGCCTCGATCGGGACGAGGACGGTTCGCTCGTCATCGTGGACTACAAGACCGGCGCTCTTCCGAATCGCAACTACGACACACAGACCTTCGCGAACGCGGAGCTGTACGCCGCACTCTGTGAGGCGCACCTGGGGGAACGTCCCCGCGCCATCCGACTGCTCTACGTGGCGCACGGCCAGGCGATCGAGCGTCCCGTGACCGCCGTCGTCGTCAAGGCTCGTCGGGCGGCCGCGGCCGCGGCGTGGAAGCGCATCACCGACTACTACGAGCAGGGCGTGTTTCCCGCCACGCCATCGAAAAACGCCTGTCGATTCTGTTCCTTCAAGGACACCTGTCGCAGCAACGGCGTCGCCGTCCCACTGTGAGTCTCGGCCCGTAGGCTTTTCGTCATGAGTGTGAATTCGTTTGCCGTGTCCTTTGATTACCGGTGTCCGTTCGCCAAGAACATCCACCTCCACGTGATCCGTGCGCTGCGCGCCGGAGCGGACTTCGACGTCACCTTCGTGCCCTGGACTCTCAGCCAGGGGTACCGCGACGAGGGAGATCTCGACGTGTGGGATGACCCGCGCCGTGACGTCGACCTTCTGTCTCTAGCGGCGGGAGTGTCGGTGCGAGACGAACAGCCCGACCACTTTCTCGATGCCCACGAGGCTCTCTTTCTCGCGCGCCACGTGGACGGGATCCGACTGGCGACCTTCGATGAGATCGCCACCGTGTTGGCGCCCGTGCACGTGGACCTCGACCGCGTCGCCGCCGATCTCGAGAGTCGCCGACCGCACAAGGTGATTGGCGCGGCCTACGAGGAGTTCGCGGCCTACGAGGCGTTCGGCGTCCCCACCTTCGTCGTGAATTCGGACGCCGTCTTCGTGCGGTACATGGACGTTCCCACTGACGATGCCGGAGCGTCCATTGACCTCATCGCCCGACTCGTCGACATGATCGCGTACTCGCCGTCACTCAACGAGTTCAAGCACACCACACTGCCTGCGTAGTCAGTTACGCCACCCCTAACCGCTCCAGTTGCTCGGCGGGCGCGTCCAACCGTTGCAGAGCGTCGCGCAGTGCCTCGACGACGCCACTCGCGTCGAGTTCGCTCGCCCGATTGTCCACCTCGGCGGGATCCTCCACGCGGTTGAACAGTTGGTCACCGAGGAACGCACCCGTCATCGCCCAAAACGGCACCGCGTCGTCGCCCGTAAACGGTTGGCGGATCACGGGCACACTCGAGCCCGGCATCGTGTCGAGGTAGGCGCGCGAGTCGGGTCGGGGTAAGCGCAATTCGGGGTAGGCGTGCACGGGCATGGTCGACCATCGATTGGAGAACATCGATAAGGGGCGATTCGCCGTGACCGGCGTTCGTGCGTAGCGCCAGTGCGCGTCGACGTAGACAACCTCTCGTCCCCACACCCCGGTCAGCACGTGCTCGCGTGTCGTGGGTCGGGTGCCGGTGATCTCGCCGACCAGTGAGTGGCCGTGGGTGCGTTGGGTGACGGTGACGTTGAAGATCTCGCTCAACGTGGCGTGCACGTCGACCGTGGTCGACAGCGCGTCGTTGCGGCTCGGCGCGACGCCGGGCCAGGCCACGAGGAGCGGAATGTGACCCATCTCGGAGAAGATCGGGACACCCGGTTTGCCCCAGATACCGCCGCGGTCGCCGAGGTAGTGGCCGTGATCGGTGAGGACGAACACCGCCGTGGTCTCCCACAAGTTCGTCTGGTCCACGACGTCGAGCACGCGTCCAAACCAGTGATCGATCATGGAGAGCTTCGCGCCGTAGTTCGCGCGCAGGTGGCGCCCCGTGCGTTCATCGGGGACGTTGCGACCGCCGGCGGGGGTGTACGGCGGCCAGATGACGCGCGGGCCCTCCCACGTGTCGTCGTACATCGACGCCCAGGGTTCGGGCGTGTCGAAGGGCTCGTGTGGATCGAACTCATCGACCAAGAGGAAGAACCGCTCGTGGTCACCCGCGTTGTCGCTCAACCAGTCGGCCGCGGCGCGCATCGTGCGCGGTCCGGGGAACTCTTGTTCGGAACGAAAGTACGTGCGCGACGTGTCGTAGCCACGGTGGATCGAAGCCGCGGCCGCGGGAAGCGCCGGGGTACCGAACCACGATGGATCGAGGCGCGTCTTCCACGGATCGTCCTCGTGACCCCGCACGTAGTCCCAGGCCGAGAAGTCGGTGTGATAGTTCTCGCCACCGGACTCAAAGAGGTGGGGATGATCCGTCACGAGCTGCGTCACGACGCCGTGACGACGAAGCTCGTAGGTGATCGCGTCTTCCCACACCTCGATTGATCCCCACGGTCGCCACAGGAAGTCCTGTGCGCCGCACAACAGATCGTGACGCGCGGGCATGCACGGCAACGAGCCGGAGTGGTGATTCGTGAAGGTCATCGCACGCGCGGCGAAGCGATCCAGGTTGGGCGTTGCGAACTCGTGCGATCCGTACGGCCCGATGAGGTGCCGGTTCAGTGAGTCGAGCAGGATGACAATGACGTTGCTCGGCGTGGCCGTCGGGGACCCGGGTGCGAAGACGTCGGTCACCGCTCTAGCGGCGGGCGAGTTCGGCCACCAGCGCGAGTGAGTCCTCGCGTTCCTGCTCGGTTCCCGCGACGTTGGCCGAGAACTCCGTCGCGCCGCTCTCGGCAATCTGACCAATGAGGTCGGTGACCTGCTCGCGTGACCCAATGAGACCGAGATCGGCCGGCGAGGTCGCCCCCTCCTTGGCCATCATCGCGGCGTAGCTCGGCAGAGTCGCGTACACGGCGAAGGTCTCGTTCGCCCGCTCGCGCGCGCCGGCGACGTCGGAGGTGACCGTGACGGGCAGCGAACACATGACCTCCGGCGCGGGCTTGCCCGCCGCGGCGGCCGCGGCCGTGATCACGGGAACGACGTGCTGGGCGATCGTCTTCGGGCCGGTCATCCACAACACGGTGCCGTCGGTGTGTTCACCAGCGAGCTTCAGCATCACCGGCCCGAGTGCCGCGATGAGCAGACTCGGGGCGCGGACGTCCTTCGGGCCAACCGCGCCGGGAGCGACCATCGAGATGCGGTCCCCGTGCACGTTGACTGGCTCACCGCGCAGCAACGGAGCCAGAGCCTCGACGTATTCGCGCATGTACGTCGCGGGCTTGTCGAAGGGGATTCCCCACAGCCCCTCCACGACGACCTGATGGCTGAGGCCGATGCCGAGGGAGAGGTGGCCCCCGATGGCGTCTTCCACGGTGCGCGCTTGGGCGCCCAACATCGAGGGGTGGCGCGGATGGATCGGGATGACCCCGGTTCCCAAGTCGAGCGTGGGCAACTCTCGTCCCACGATCGCCAGTGCGGTCAGAGTGTCGGGACCGAAGATCTGCGACGCCCACAGCTTGGTGAAACCGAGCTCACGAAGGTGCGCGGCGCGCGCAATGGTCGCGTCGATCGATCCGTCAGTGCTCAACCCAGTGGATAGGCGCATGTGAACTCCCTTGGACGTGACCGGTAGCGTGCGGTCGTGCCGAAGGATACCGAACACGTGCCGGCACGCACCGTGGGGGTCATCGGCGCGGGCCAATTGGCCCGAATGATGGGTGAATCGGCCAGTTCACTCGGTGTGACACTGGTCGTGCTCGCCGAACACTCCGATGACGCCGCCACCGCAGTGGCGGCGCGCACCGTCATGGGAACACCGTTTGACGAATCCGCCGTGCGCGAACTCGCCCGACAGGTCGAGGTGATCACGCTCGACCACGAGCTGGTGGATCTCGACCTCCTGCGCACCCTGACCGGCGAGGGCGTCACGGTGCACCCGTCACCGGACGCGACACAATTCGCCGCTCGAAAGGACCACCAACGCGCGACGTTCGCTCACGCGGGCGTGCCGGTGCCGCGGCACAGCATCCTCACCGCGTGGAACGACGCTGCCTTCGACGAGTTCACCGCGGTGCTCGATGCGCCGCCCGTGGTGAAGGCAATTCGAGGTGGTTACGACGGTCGCGGGGTCGTGATCGCGACGAGTCTCGACGACGCCCGCGAGGCGGCGCGCACGATGCTCGAGCACACGGCGATCCTCCTCGAGGAGCGGGTGACGCTGCGGGGCGAAGTCGCCGTGGTCGTGGTGACGAGTTCGACGGGCGAACGGCGCCAGTACCCCGTTGTGCGCACCATCCAACACGACGGACTGTGCACCGAGGTGCTGTACCCCTGCGGATTCAGCGACGACGTGATCGCGAGTGCTCTCGCTATTGCGGATCAGGTCGCTGATCTGGTCGGCGCCGTGGGTGTGCTCGCCGTCGAGCTCTTCGTGACGCCCGACGGGGTGGTGCTGAATGAAGTGGCCACGCGACCACACAACTCCGGACACTGGACCATCGAGGGGGCCGTGACGAGCCAGTTCGAGAACCACCTGCGCGCGGTACTCGGACTACCGCTCGGAGCGACGACGCCGACGAGCGACGTGGTGGTGATGGTCAATGTTGTGGGCGCACACGCGCCGGGCCGTCTCGAGGACGCCCTGCGCGTTGATGACGCCCACGTCCACGACTACGGCAAGCACTGGCGCCCGGGTCGCAAGCTTGGCCACGTCACGGTGACGGGCAGCGATCGAGACGACGTGCGCGTGAGAGCATGGGAGAGTGCCGAAGCCCTTGGCACCGTCGCACCAAAGGAGTCACTGTGAGTCAGCCCGTCGTCGGCATCGTCATGGGGAGTTCGTCGGACCACGAGGTGATGGTTGAGGCCGCAACGTATCTCACACGCTTTTCCGTGCCGTTCGAGATTCGCGTCGTCTCGGCGCACCGCACGCCGGAGGCCATGATTGAGTACGGCCGGACTGCTCGCGCACGCGGACTGCGGGTGATCATTGCGGGCGCGGGTGGCGCGGCGCACCTCCCGGGATGCTCGCGGCCGTGACGACCCTGCCCGTGATCGGCGTGCCGGTGCCCCTCGCGCGACTCGACGGACTCGACTCGCTGCTCTCGATCGTTCAGATGCCCCGTGGCGTCCCCGTCGCCACCGTCGCCATTCGCGGCGCCGCGAACGCCGCCCTGCTCGCGGTGCGCATCTTGGCCGTCAGCGATGACCCGTTGGCCGATGCCCTCGCGCAGTACCGCGACGAGCTCAACGCCCAAGCCGCCCGCCAGGACGAGGAGCTGCCGCGCGCGTGAGTGATGAACTGGCCCGCCTGGGCGTCGCCCACCGCCGCGGCGTCCTCGTGACCGCCTCGGACGCCGGGCTGTGTTACGGCGTCAACGAGGGCATCCGGCAAGCCCGCGCCCACGGCGTGATCTCGGGCGTCTCGTTGCTGGTCGTTGCGCCGTTCGCCCGCGAGGCCGTGCACCGCCTTGGTGGCGACGTCGGCATCCAACTCGCCCTGTCGAGTGAACACGAACTGCTCGAGTTGCGCCCCGTCACGTACGCCCCGTCGCTGCTCGGCGGTCGAGGCGGATTCCCGGTCAGCGCGGAGGACGCGGCGGAGCACGCGGACCCCGAAGAGGTCCACCGAGAGTTCCGCGCCCAGATCGAGAGATCCCGCATCCTGGGCGTCACGCCCACGTTTCTCGCCTCACACGACGACGTCGTTGCGCGCCAGCTCTCGCTGTTTGACGTCTTCTTGGATCTGGCGGAGGAATACGCCCTGCCCATCCGCCACGGATACGACTTCGGATCAATCGCCCTCGATGCGGCCGCGCTCGCTCGTGAACGGGGCCACTTCGTCGCCGCCCGCACGCTCAACTGGTCGCCACGTTCCGTTCTCACCTTCGCCGAGGTCCTGGAGTCGCTGCCCGAGGGCGTCAGCGAGATCATCGTGTCGCTGAGCGAACCCGGCGATGAAGTCTCCGCTGTTCTCGCGGACGCCGACGAACGCGCCGCAACGCTGCGAGCCCTGTTCGACGCCGATCCTCAGCATCTAGCGGAACGCGCGCACGTCGCGTGGCTCTCGTGGGCGGACATCGCCCGCCTAAGGCCGTCGTAAGATCGGCACCACGGACACTCTCTTGACCC
>CAWHLQ010000042.1:0-61496 GCA_963830195.1 uncultured Actinomycetota bacterium
TCGGCGGTGGGGGTGGACTGCTCGCGCACGCGCACGATGTTGTGCACCTTCATGATCGGACCGTCGAAGTAGCGACGGAAGGCGGCCGCGGCAAACTCGCTTCCCGTCCAGATCTCGTCCACCTTCTTCATGCGCGTCGAGAGCACGGGTGGGATCTCGGGAAATTCGTAGATCCACAGTCCGATGTTCCAGCGTCGTTCGTGCGCGCTGCCGAAGATCGCGGGCTCGACCACGTGAAACTCGTTGATGTTGGCGGTGATGAGATTGATGGCGTAGGTCAGCTCCCGCGGCACCGTCGCGAATCGCTTCGGCACGAGGTCGACGTAGTAATCCTCGAGGGTGAATCCCTTGGGCATGGTGAGCGGGATCTGCGCGTCGAGCATGCTGTCGGCGAGGCGGCGGACGACTTCGGTGAGTCCCGAGGTCGAGCCCCACGATCCGAACATGTTGATGCCACTGGTGACGTCCACCCCGTGACGGTTGGCGACCTCGTCAACGAGTGCCGCATGGGTCTCGGCGACCTTGGGAAAGGAGAACTCGCGGTTGATGAGTTCCCACCCCACACGACCGGCCTCCTCGTACGCCTCGGGGTTGCGCAGCGCGTCGCGCATGATGTCGGCGAGCAGATCCGGCGTCGTCGGTCCGAGCGGCAGGCGTCGACAGAAGCGCTCGTCGAACAGTCCGAACTGCGGTTGATCCGACGTGACGGTCACGCGGCCAGCCCCCCACGCTTCGACCATCACGCCGCTCATCTCGCCCGCGGTCTCCTCACGCATCGTGATCACCAGCAGCGACTCACCGAGCAGCTTCAGGTACGTCGCGCGGTCGACGTCGAGGCACCACTCGATTCGCGGAGCGACGCCGAGGCGTTCGGCCTGCTCCTTCAGGCGCTGGATCTCGTAGACGTCGTCGCCGCGACCCACGATGCGCAGCAGCGCCGAGGGACTCTCCCGTTCGACCTTCGCGAACGCGTCGATCGCCCACTCGATCTTCTTGTGGCGACCGATGCCGCCGAGCACGGTGAACGGCGCGTTGCGCGCGATGGGTTGCATGGTGAGGCTCGGTCCGGCGAGCGGGACGTAGCGCACGTCGAGTTCGGGGTAGAGGCTCTTCGCGTAGTCGCGCACCCACTCCGTGTGCGTGACGACCACGTCGGCGGCGAGGAGATAGCGACGGTTCATGGGGTGAGCCATCAGGAATCCGGGATCGTTGCGGTGCAGTTGGAGCTTCATGTCGGTCTCGCCGTTGAACTGCAGCTCGCGCTCCCAGAGATGCAACGACCGGTAGAAGAGGGGCCGGATCATGTCGAAGATGCACCAGTCGTGCAGGATCACAATGCCACCGTGTCGCAGAATGGGCCCGAGCATCCAGTGGTGGAACGCGAGATTGTTGCCGAGGTGAAAGACGTTGACGTCGGCCTGATCGAGTGAGGGACCCGCCACCTCGTGCGGTCTCCGCACGCGATAGCGCGCATCGGTCGCGGTGGGGTGCACGAGCGTGACGTCGACGAACTCACTCAACGCCGGGACGAGGTGCTCGGAGTAGTTGGTGATCCCACTCGCGTCGTCGCCCCACGGGCTCCAGTGGTTGATGCGCCGGCGGGCGACCGGCGTCATTCAGGCGAACCGGACGTCGCCTCGAGTTGCGCCTCGAGCTGCGCCACTCGAGCCGCGAGAGCGTCGATCTGCTCGTTGAACTCGCGCTCGAGCGAGATCATGGCGACGTCGAGAACCGAGTCCGCCACGACGGCTTCGCGCTGGTAGAGGCGAATGAAATCTCCTGGATGCATAATGAAACGCATCATGAGCACGAGGAACTTGCCCATCGCGCGGGTCTTGCCGACGATCTTCTGCTGCAACGTCAATGACTGGGCCATGGTTCTTCAATCTCCTCGCCACGTGATCGTAGTCAAGGCGTGATTGGCTCCCGCGCCGTACGACGCGACCGCACTCGCCTGATCCCTCGCTCGTGGGCGAGGACGCCATGAGTGCGCCCGCCTACGTTCCCCTCGACGGTCGACCCTGGCGACACTCGATGGGCCTGCGACCGCTGGAACTCGCACACTGGTTGGAATTCGGTCCCGACGCGCCGTTCCAGTTACGCGAGAAGGACCGACTCCTGCGCGAGCGTCGCGACGAGGTTCTCGCGCTCACCGACGGCGCCACCGACGCGTGCGCCGAGTTGCGCGACGACATTGTCGCCAATCTCGCGCTCTTTCACCCCTCGTGGCCGCGCGACGTTGACGAGGAGGAGAGCCCGATCGTGGCGGCGAGTCGCCGCGTCCCCGAGGACCTGTGCGTCCTCCAGCGCGACGAGACGCACTGGCGACTCGTGGCGGCCTGTGTGCGCTTCCCGTCGCGGTGGCGTCTGGCGGACAAGATCGCCGCCACCCTCGACGAGATTCACGTGCCGGTCCCCGGCTACGACGCATCGTTGTCGCACCCGACGAACCTGTTCTTTGATCGACTGACGCCCGAACGCGGCTACTGGCGTCTCAATTGGACGCTGCTCGACGATCCTTCGTTGTTCCAACCCACTTCGGGACGACGGTCACCGCAACTCGATCCGACGACGTGGATGTTTCGCGTCGAGCGCCAGACGGTGCGACGCCTGCCGCGCAGTGCCGCCGCCGTCTTCACCATTCGTACCTACGTGCGTCCCGCCTCGGAGCTGGTGCGGGACCACGAGAGCTTCGCGGGCGACGTGCAACGGATCCTCGCCACGGCGCCGGGGGACACCTTGGCCTACAAGGGTTGGACGGATTTGGCGGAGCGGTGGGCGGACGCGTTTCCGACCGCGACTACGAACACGCCCCCGCAGTGAGCGTGGTCGACGAGTCAAACGGGGCCACGGCGTTGGCGATCTGGTCCGCGTGCGCCCCCGGATCGGCGAGGACGGCGTAGGCGGCGGTCGCGTTGGGAGCCGTGATGAAGTCGTAGCAACCCGTGAGGAACTGATACGTCCGGGACGAACTCGACCATGCGCCCACGTCGAGGGACGTGATGGTTTCGTCGGTGTCCGATGTGCCCGAACAGTTGCCCGTCGGGCCCGTCGCGTCGCGACAGACAACGGACGACGCCGCGCCGAGCACGAGTTGGGGGCGCGGGTCCGCGGTGGTCGAGGGCTGGGCGACGTAGACCTGGATGGCGTCGTTCGCCGGTCGTCCGACGTCCTTCGTGAGCGTGACGGCAACCGGCACGCAGATCGACGTTGCGCTGTTGGACGTGGTGCACGAACCGGTCGCGTCAATGGCGGACGACATCGAGGCGTAGGTGAGCCCGTAGCCGAACGGGAAGAGCACCGGCCAGCCGGCCTCTTGGTACCAGCCGTAGCCGATCACCGTTCCGTTGAGCGGGGCCAGCGCCAGGTTCGAGGTGCCGTTCACGCCGGGCCAGAACGAGAATCGCTTGGCGCCCGTGCCGATGCTCATCGGGCTTTCGTTCTGCGAGGCGGGGAAGGTCACGGGGAGGTGTCCCGTGGGGCTGACGTGACCGTCCAGGAGCGCCGTGTAGGCCGGGACAAATGAGGTGAGTTCGACCATCGAACGGTTCGAGACCCGCGGGGTTCCACAGCTCGATCACGCTGTTCACGGCGGACAACCACGGCATGGTGACCGGGCCCGTGTTTACGAGAGCGACCGACGTGGGCACCGCCGCGGCGACGGCGCTGATCGCCACGTCCTGACCGTCGGGCATCGCCAGTTCATCGCGGTCAACCCCCTCGGCGGCGTAGGAGTCGGCGAGGACGATGGCGCTCTTGGCGTGATGGGCGGCGGCAACGGCAATGGCGACACTCGGCGCCAGCGGGCGGATCGTCACGTCCGGCCCGACCGAGCCCCAGGTCTCCTTGAAACTGTAGGTGTGCCCGCGGACGACGTTGATGGTGGAGTCATTCTCGACGTTGAGGACATTGAGGCCGGGTTGGGACTGGAGAGAGTTGCCGTTGACCGACAGGTACGACTGTCCGTACGTCGCACACGCCACCAAGTAGGACCCGGTCGTCGGCGCCACCCACTTGGCGACCTTGTTCAGTTCGTGACTCGTCGTGCCGACCGGGAGCTGACTGAAGATGGTGGTGGCACCCGGGGGCTGCGCGTTCCAGATCGTGCAGGTGACCTTGACGCCGACCGCCTTGGCCAAGGAACTCGCGAGACTGCGACAGGTGTCCTGCAGCGTGAGGGGAGCGATCAGCGCGATCGGTCCGTTCGCGTGGGTCACCGGCAGGTTGCCCGCGGCACCGATCGTGGAGTTCTTCAACAGCACGGCCCCGTGTTCCTCGATCACGTTGGCGAGGGCCGTGCCGTACTGAGCGACCGCGGCGCCGAGGGATCCAATGTGATTGGTGTTCGCCAGCTCAGACGGGGTCACGAGGTCAGCGGCGAACATCGTGGCGAGGACCTTGGTGGCGGCGTTACGAACGAGAGTGCGGTTCTGCGCACTGACGGTCGAGACGGGCTCGAACTGCGTGGCGAAGAGCGGCTTGATGAGTGACACGCCCGTGCGCAGCATCGCCGGTGTTGTCGTGCCCGTGTCGAGGTCCGATCGTTCGAGGCCCGAGTACGGCAACGTCGACAGCGCCGTCGCGAGGATCGGTGAGACGCAACTCTGGCTGCCGTTCAGGTTCCCGTACGAGCACATCACGGCCACCTCGCGGTTGGCGGGCACGGCCGACGAACTCGCCACGGCGTTCATCGTGATGGCGAAGGGTCGCACGTACGTGTCGTAGAGCGCGTTGCCCGTGAGCGTCACGTTCATCGTGCGTCGGCTCGTCTCTTGGCCGTACAGCCCGAAGTGCTTGAGAACAGCCACGTGGGAGGCCTGCAGGATGCCGGTGGTCTCGGCGGCGCCCATCTCCCCGGCGAGGACGGGGTCTTCGCCGAACGTCTCCTGCATGCGACCCCAGTTGGGAATCCGGTCGAGATTGAGGTCGGGCGCCTGGACGCCCATGAAATGGAAGTCCGATGACTCGAGTCCCAACTGCTGACCGTACTGTTCGGCGAGCGACGGGCTCATGGTCGCCGCAAGGGCCAGTTCATTGGGGAACAACGTCGGTTGGGGCTGGGTGGTCGGCGGCTTGTAGATCACGCCATCGGGACCATCTTCGAGGGTGAAGGCGGGAATGCCGAGCGTGGCGAAGTCACTCACCGGCGTGAGCGTGCCCGCGCTCGTCGCGAGCGACATGTTCTCGTTCTGGTACTCCTTGTTCGGCGTGTTGTTGAGACCGATCAACGCGAGTTCGGCGAGAAACGCGTTCGACGGGTGGAGCGCCGTCTCGCAGGCCACCACCTGCTGCGCGAGTTGCTGCGCCGTGAACTTCTTTTGGTACGACGCCGAGAGCCACGGTGCGTCGGTCGGCGACGCGAGAACGTGGGTGATCGGACACGCGGTGGGCGAGGGTGACGTGGTCGTCGCGGACGAGTTCGCCGACAGTGGAACCATGAGGCCCACGGCGAGAAGAGCGGGGACTCCCCAGAGTCGGACGGACGGACGGTGCAAGGGTTCTCCTCCGGGGGGCGCAACTGGTTTTGAGGTCCGACGCTACACGTTCTTCGTAGGATGATCGATGTGCGTGAACTCGTCGCGGTGGGTCCGACGTCAGCCGAACTGTTCATTGACGGGGAGGTTCGACAGTTCACCAATTTGTCACCTTCGACGGATCACACAATTGACACCATCTCGTTTCGCACCCTCGCGCCGATCGGTGCGGTGCGCAGCGTGGTCGTCACGATGAACGACGTGCACTTCGGGGAAGTCGAGTGCGGCAAGATCTCCGGCGTCCGACCGGCGGAGTTCTTCGTCGGTCCGGGCGAGCGTCCGTACCCCGAAGTGATGAACGAGTCCGTCATCGCTGACGCCGCGGCGCTGTCGCCGTCGGCGGTCGTTGTCAAGGGCGACCTCACGAGCTTCGGGACGATCGAGGAGTTCGAGACGTTTCGACAGTTCTACGAACCCGCCTTCCCCGGTCGACTGACCTACGTTCGGGGGAATCACGACTCGTATCCGGGACTCGATTTCGCGGCGTTCGAGGTACAGGTCGTCGACGTCGTGGGGCTGAGGATCATCCTGCTCGACACCTCGCGCGCACACGAACCGTCCGGCTTCATCTCGAGCGAGCAGGCCGACGCCGCTCGCGAGTTGGCTCTCGCCGTCGACGAGACGGTCATCGTGATGGGACATCACCCCCTCTTCGTCCCCGGATCCGACGACGTGCGCCACTTCGACGGAGTGCGCAGCGAGGACTCACGACGGTTGCTCGAGGCGCTGGCGCCGTGTCCGAACGTCGTCGCGTACACGGCCGGTCACACGCACCGCAGTCGATGTCGAGACATTGACGGCGTCGCGATCGTCGAAGTGGCCTGCGTCAAGGACTTCCCCGGTGCCTACGCCGAGTATCAGGTGGGCACGACGGGAATCGCCCAGATTGTGCACCGCGCCACCAGTCCCGCGGCGGTGGCCTGGGCCGAGAAGACGCGCCACATGTTCGACGGGTACTACGGCACCTACGCGTTGGGTGAGTTGACTGATCGGTGCTTCACGCTGCCGCTTCGTCGCGACGCACGCTAGCGACGGATGAGATCCTTCGCGATCGCCACGACTTGCATCTCATCGGTGCCCGCGTAGATCCGCAACACCCGCGCGTCCCGCAGCAACTGCTCCACGCGAAACTCCGACACGTAACCGTTGCCGCCGAAGAGCTGGATGGCCTCGTCGGCCACGTCGCAGGCGGCCCTCGCGGCGTAGAGCTTCATCGCGGACGCTTCGGCGAGTGTCGGCGTGGCGCCCGCGGCGCTGCGCTCGAGGTGACGGAACACGAGGTTCTGCACGTTGACGCGCGCCACCTCCATGGTGGCGAGCTTCAACTGGATCAACTGGTAGTCGGCGATCGGCTGACCCCACAGGCGGCGGTTCTTCGCGTAGTCAACCGACAGTCGCAGACACTCCTCGATCACGCCGAGCGCCATCGCGGCCACGCCCGCACGCTCGGTGACGAAGTTGTCCTTCGCACTCTCGCGTCCGCCACCACGCGGCTCTTCGGAGCCGCCGAGGAGACGGTCCTTGCCGACGCGAACGTCCGTCAAGAACACTTCGCCCGTCGGAGAGGCGTGTTGGCCCATCTTGCGCATGGGCTTGGACTGGACGAGACCTTCCATGCCGCTGTCGAGCAGGAAGGTAACCACCTTGCGATTGCGGATGTCGGTCTCGGTGCCGTCGTCGAGCTTGGCGTACAGGACAATGGTGTCGGCGTAGGGTCCGTTGGTGATCCACGTCTTTGATCCGTTGAGGATGTACTCGTCACCATCACGGGTCGCCGAGGTGCGCATCCCGCCGAGTGCGTCCGAGCCGGAGTCGGGTTCGGTGAGCGCCCACGCGCCGACCTTGTCGAGCGTCAACAGGTCGAGTCCCCACCGTTCCATCTGCTCGGGCGTGCCCAGCTTCATGATGGTGCCGCCGGCGAGTCCGGTGGACACGCCCATCGACGTGATCAGCCCAAGGCTGACTTTGGAGATCTCGATGATGGGAATGAGAGTCATGCCCGCGTCACCGCCGCCGCGTCGCTCGCGGGGGGCGTCGTCACTACTGATCTTCCGGTCGAGTTGGCGCTTGAAGTTCTCGCGCGCCATCTCCTTGAGACCGAAGGTCTCGTAGAACTTGCGCAGAATCCCGTACGGTGGCAGGTCGCCGTGCTCGAGGTCGTCGAGGTGCGGGCGGACCTCCTCGTCGACGAAACGCCGCACGACCTCGGCGATGGCTAGATGTTCGTCGGACCATTCGTACACGGCTCAGGCCTCCCAGCTCACGCGGTGCAGCGTGTTTCGATCAGTGTGCAAGATTATGCCGTTCGTGCGCTGGTGCTCGACGACGGTCGTTTCGTCGTAACTGAAGGTCCCGTCTGTCACCGTGACCGTCACGTCAAAGCGCGTCGTGCGCGCGACCTCGTCGAGGTACTTGTTGGAGAGTACGCCGTAGGTATTCGAACCGAGCTCGGCCTCGAGCTTGAAGGTCGTCGCGGTCGGTTCCACGGTTCCGCCCGCGATTACGGTCGACGCGCGCGGAACCATGAAGCAGCGCATCACCTGCTGGTGGGTCGCGTCCCACATCCAGTAGCCGACCTCGGTGTGAAAGGGCGTGTCCTCGCCCTCGCGCCACGCAGCCGTGCGGTAGTCGAGTCCGTACAGGATCTGGGGTCCGTTCTCCACCGGACCAAAGGGCTTAAACGTCGTCGTCTCACGAAACGGGGTCTCGGTGATCTTGCCCTGATCGTTGTGGAACGACACGTCGAGGCCCTGATCTCCCTGCCAGGTCCCCACCAGGCCGGCGAGCGGACCCCACTCTTCGTACGCCATCACTCGCGTCCTCTCTGCGCCCGCGAGCACCGCCGCGGGTCGGACAAGCCTACGGCGTGCCCACGCGCCACTTTTCACCCCACGAGGTCGTCGCGCACCGCCGTGGCCCAGCGAATGTTGAGCAGGACCGGCACCGCGATGAGCAGGTGCGCGATCACTTGGAGAGCGACGTTCGCGGGCAAGGGCTGCGCGCTGTAGGCCGCCAACGCGAACAGGATCAGTATCTGGGACAGCGCCGCACCGTCGGCGGCCGTGGCCACGGTGGCGCGGCCGGTGGCCGGAGCTCCGATCGGGTAACTCGCGCGCCGGATCGATCGCCGCAGCCACGTCACGGTATTGAGGAACGGGACCCCGGCGAGCCAGGGGCTCGTGATCGTCGCGGTGATGGTGGCGCGGGTGTACGCGAGGTGGCCCACAAACCACATCGCGAACGACACGAGCAAGAGGAGTCCGTAGAGCGACGACGACAGTGGTGCGCTGAGTCCGGGACGGTGATGGTAGGTGTCGATCGCCAGGCCCACTCCGGCGAAGTACGCCGCCGCGCCGTAGGACGCGAGGACGTGATTCGCCTGCACCGCCGCCAGCCTCGTGGTCAGGGGCTCGCGCGTCGGGGCGTAGTCGCGACAGATCTCGGTCCAGTCTCGTCCGTTCCACAGGCGCCACCGGCGAGAGCCCGCCGGGTCGGGATACCACCCCGAGGGAGGCAGCTCGGAAGAGAGGGTCGTCACCCCGGTAGCCTCGCATACGTCACCTCGCCAACCAAGGGGGAGCCATGAGCACGCACGTCCGGGGCGCCGCTGCCCCCACTTCCGTCTCGATCGATGATCGTGACGTCGACCCGTTGGCACTCGATCGCGCCGTCGACGCGGTCGCACGACACGCGGGCGAATGGGCCACCGTCAGCCCTCGCGAACGCGCCGAGATCCTCGAGCGCGTCGCCCGTGACACCTACGCCGTCGCCGAGCAGTGGAACGACGCGGCGTGTCGCGCCAAGGGCTACGACCCGTACGGACCAGAAGGTGGCGAGGAGCTCTTTGGTGGGTGCGGAACATTCCTGCGCATGGTCCAGGTGTTCCGGCGAACCATGATCGACCTCGCAGAAGGCGCACAACCCCGCTTTCCTGGTCCGGTGCGTCACAAGCCCGGTAATCGCATCGCGGTGCAGGTCGCTCCGGCGACGCGGTATGACCGACTCCTCTTCGCGGGACTCACCGGAGAAGTGTGGATGGCACCCGGCGAGACGGAAGCGAGCGTGCGCGCCGGCCAGGGCGACGCCTACCAGCACCCCATTGCCCACGCGGGTGTGTCCCTGGTTCTCGCGGCGGGCAACGTCTCGTCGCTCGGACCACGTGATGTGCTCACGAAACTATTCGCCGACGGTCGCGTTGTCGTCCTCAAGGCCAACCCCGTCAATGACTACCTCGTGCCCTACTGGACAATGGCGATGTCGGTTCTGATCGAGCGGGGCTTCCTGCGCATCGTCACGGGGGGTGCCGCCGCCGGCGCGTATCTCACGAACCATCCCGACGTCGACGATGTTCACGTCACCGGCTCGGACAAGACCCACGACGCGATCGTCTTCGGCGGTGGAGACGAGGGCGCGCGCCGCAAGGCGGCGAACAACCCCATCCTCACGAAGCCGGTGACCGGCGAGCTCGGCAACGTCTCGCCGGTGGTGATCGTGCCCGGGGAGTGGAGCGACAAGGACATTGACTACCAGGCTCAACACGTCGCCACGATGCTCGTGAACAACGCGGGCTTCAACTGTCTGACGCCGCGGGTGATCGTGACGCACGAGGCGTGGGCGCAACGCGCGCAGTTCTTTGACGCCCTCGAGTCCGTGCTTGCCGCGCTCCCGACGCGCCGCGCCTACTACCCCGGTGCGCGTGAACGTCACGCGAGCTTTCTCACCGAGCACCCGCAGGCGCACCAGATCGGCACCGGTCCCCTAGACGCCCTGCCGTGGACGATTGTGCGCGACGTCGACCCCCGAAAGGCCGACGAGATGTGTCTCAACGTGGAGGCGTTCTGCTCACTCACGAGCGAGACGGCGCTGCAGGCGAGTTCGCCGGCGGACTTCGTGCGCCGAGCCGTGGAGTTCTGTAACGACACCGTCTGGGGGACACTGTCGATGACGATCATCGCGCACCCGAGCAGCATGACGGATTCGGAAGTCGGGCCCGCGATCGAACAGGCCGTCGCGGACCTGCGCTACGGGTCGATCGGCGTCAACCTGTGGCACGCGATGAGCTTCGCGTTCGCCACCACCGTGTGGGGTGCCTACCCCGGTCACCCGTTGACCGACATTCAGTCGGGCTCGGGATTTGTGGGGAACGGTTACCTGTTCGCACACCCACAGAAGTCGGTGGTGCGGGGACCGTTTCGGTCGTCGCCGCGTCCCGCGTGGTTCGCCACCAACGCCCACGCGGGCTCCATCATGCGCAAATTGCTGGCCTTTGAAGCCAATCCGTCGTGGCTCCGGCTGCCCGGACTCGCCGCCGCCTCGCTGCGAGGTTGAGTCAGGGCGTGACGACGACGGTGCTCGTGCCGTTGCTCGCCACGCACCGATGTGTGCCACAGCCCACCGACGTGATCGGGTCCGTCACGTACTGCAATGGCTGTGTGGTCCAACGGCCCTTCGAACTCGTCGCGAGCCAGGCACCACCGTTCGCGTTCTCACCCACCGCGACGCACGTCGTTGTTCGCACGCACGCGAGAGCGTTGATGGTGCCGACTGGTTGGTGCGTCGCGAGCTGCCACAGCAGTCCGACACCCGCCGAGGACGCCGACGTGGAGGTGTAGATCTGGGCGGGACCGTTCGCGTGTGCGATCCCCACACACGAGGTCGCCGCGCAGAACAGATCGTCGAGCTTGGTGAATCCGGTGGCGTCCTGGGACGTGGACCAGGTCAGGCCGCCGTCAGTGGTGGAGATCGGGAACGAATCCTCGGAATGCGTGACGGACACGACACACGCGAGGGCCGAAAGACAACGCAGCGCGAGAGCCGGGTCGCTGCTGGACGCGGGCATCGTCCGCGGAGTGGACCACGTGAGGCCGCCGTCGGTTGTCTCAGTGAAACGGTCCGCGCCGCTCGGGCCACCGTAGGCGTCAATCGCGGCGCAGCTCGACGGGGCGTAACAACTGACGGCCAAAACGCCCCGCCCGCCACTCGGCGCACCCACCGCACTGATCGAGGCGCCCTGAGCGGCCCACAGGACATCGTTCCCGTCGGTGCCCCCGAACAGACACCCGTTCGTCCAACAACTCATCGTCGTCATCACGGTGTCGGCCGCACCCGGCACGGAGGTGGCGTTCCACGCGCGTCCGTTAGTGGTGACCTGACCGGCGGCCTCGCCGAAGCCCGTCGTGCCGAGCGAGTAGCACGTATCGTGGCCGTCGCATCCGGAGAGAGCGAGCGGGACCGAGATGTCGATCGATGGTTGGCCGGCGATCGATGATGTCGTCGACGACGCGCCGCCGCACCCGGCAAGAACCAACGACGCGAGCGCGAGAACCACTCCCGCGGACGGTCCAAGGCGCATGACCTCTCATCGTAGTGAGCGGGTCACCACATCGCGGTCTACCCTCGTGCGGTGAGCTGGGTCGACATCGTGATCGCCATCGCGGTCATCGTGGCGACCGAACGAGGTCTGCGCGTCGGCATTCTGCGCCAGGTGGGGAGCCTCGTGGGATTCGTGACGGGATTCGTGATCGGCATCCTCGTGGCGCCGTGGCTCGCCGGCCACATCCACGGTGGCACCACGCGGCCGCTCGTCGCGGCGTTGATCGTGACGACCTTCGTCGTGCTCGGCAGTATCGCGGGACGACAGGTTGGCTCACTCGCCAATCTGTCGCTTCGGCGGTTGAATCTCGGTACGGTCGACAAGGTGGGCGGCGCGGCGTTCGCGGCGCTGGGCACGTTGATCGCGTGCTGGCTCGTGGCGAGCTTGTTGGTGAATGTCTCGTTCGTGTCACTGTCGAGCGCCATCGCGAGTTCGCGGCTGCTCGCGGTGATGGACACGGTGATGCCGCCCGTGCCGAGCGTCGAGGCGAAGGTGCAAGCGATGTTTCGGTCGGCGAACTTTCCCAGTGTCTTCGCGTCGGTGATCGCTCCCACCGTGCCCACGGTCTCGGTGCCGAACGCGCGCGCGACCACCGCGGCGATCGGCACCACGGCGAACTCGGTGTTCAAGGTCAGCGCGCTCGACGCGTGTGGATTCGACCTCGAGGGAACGGCCTTTCTCGTGTCGCCCGACCTCGTCGTCACCGCGGCGCACGTGGTGGCCGGTGCGCGCACCATCACGGTGAACGGCGCGGCGACGACGCTCGTCGCGTTCGATGCCAACAACGATGTCGCCGTCTTGAAAGTCGCGCACTCGACCGCGACACCGATCGTGCTCTGGTCGTCCACACCGCCAACGGGATCACCCGCGGGCGTGGTGGGATATCCCAACAACGGCCCACGCACCGAGACTCGTGCCGCGATCGCCGGCGTGCTCGTGGCCCAAGGTCGCGACATCTACAACAACGCGCTGGTCACCCGTCACCTCCTGGTGGCTGATACCAACGTTTTCCCTGGTAACTCGGGTAGTCCGCTCCTGGTGGGGGGTCGGGCCGCGGGCCTCATCTTCTCCAAATCCGTCGCGCAGGCCAACGTCGCCTACGCCGTTCCGGCCGGGGTGCTGCGCCGCGACATTTCCCGAGCCGCCGCGACGACGACGTCGGTCTCGTCGGGGGCGTGCCTGTCCGAGTGAGTCAGCGAACGGCGCGTACGGCGTCGGCGAGCACACCCAGTCCGTCGGCCAACTGCTCGTCGCTGATGACCAACGGAGGCAGGAGTCGCACCACGTTGCCGTAGGTGCCGCAGCTGATGACGACGACACCCTGCTGTGTGCAGTGATGCACGATCGCCTTGGCCGCCGCCGCGTTCGGTGTCGTGGTTCCGGGCTCGACGAGTTCGATGGCGACCATCGCGCCACGTCCCCGAACATCCCCGATGACCAAGGTGTCGCGCTGCAATTGCGTGAGGGTCGTCATCATCGTCGCGCCGATCTCCTTCGCCCGTGCGGCGAGGTTGAGATCACGCAGGGTCGCGATGGTCGCGAGGGCCGCCGCCGCCGCGACCGGGTTGCCACCGTAGGTACCTCCGAGGCCACCCTCGTGCACCGCGTTCATGATCTCGCGTCGACCCGTGACGCCCGCGAGCGGCATGCCACCGGCGAGGCCCTTCGCGGTCGTCACGAGATCCGGGACAACGCCCTCGTGATCAACGGCGAACCAGTCACCGGTGCGACAGAAGCCGGACTGGATCTCGTCGGCGATGAACAGGGCCCCGTTGGCACTCGTCCACGCCGACAACGCGGGAAGGAACCCGTCAGCGGGCACGATGAAGCCACCCTCACCCTGGATGGGTTCGATGAGAATCGCGGCCACGTTGTGCGCGCCGACGTTGGTTTCGATCTCCTTGATGGCGCGCGCCGCTGCGTCGGGACCGCTCAGACCATCGCGGTACGGATAGCTCGTCGGCACGCGATAGATCTCGGGGGCGAAGGGTCCGAAGCGGTCCTTGTAGGGCATGTTCTTTGCGGTCAGCGCCATGGTGAGGTTGGTGCGGCCGTGATACGCGTGGTCCACCACGATGATCGCGGCGCGTCCGGTCGCGAGTCTCGCGATCTTGACCGCGTTCTCGACCGCCTCAGCTCCGGAGTTGAACAAGGCCGAGGTCTTTTCGTGGGTGCCCGGCGTGAGCCGCGCCAACTCCTCGCAGACCTGCACGTAGGCCTCATACGGCGTCACCATGAAACAGGTGTGGGTGAAGGCGGCGACTTGGGCGGACACCGCATCCACGAGCGCGGGCACGGCGTGCCCGATCGAGGTGACCGCGATGCCGGAGCCGAAGTCGAGCAACTGGTTGCCGTCCACGTCAAGCAGGATCGACCCCTCGGCCCGCTCGATGTACACGGGAAATCCGTTGGTCAGACCCGCGCTCACGACGGCTTGACGACGGTCGTGGAGGGCGCGTGACTTCGGGCCGGGCAGCTCGGTGATCACCTTGCGCGCGGTACCGATCTTCGAAGTGACGGACGTCGACACGATAGTTCCCTCTCACTGGCACAGCCGCGGACTTCCGCGCTCCTGTGAGCGTAGTTCTCGGTTCTTTTGCGCCGCCACGGGCCATGAAACGACGAGACGGGCGACCGAAGTCGCCCGTCTGTCACCGCGGAGGAGGTGGGATTTGAACCCACGGTGCCTTGCGACACAACGGTTTTCGAGACCGTCCGATTCGGCCGCTCTCGCACTCCTCCGTCCACGAGTCTACCGAAGCGCTCGCGGGGGATTCGTGGGCCGCCGCGCTCACGCGAGCGGCACGGACACGCGGACTCTCAGGCGAAGTCGCGCGCCACGCTGTTGAGTGTCCTCCGCAGTGCCCCTCGGGGTGGTTCGTCAGTGAGGACGGCCACCTTCGTGCCGCCCTCGACGTCATCGAGTGCGATGACCGTGCTCGTGGTTCTCTGCCACAACACGAGGAAAAAGAGCGGGAGCGTGAACGCGACGAGCACGGCGATGAACCCGGCGAGCCACCACGAGGTGAACGGTCGGTGTTGCGCGATCAGGAGCGCCGCGACCGCGGCGGCCACGCACCACATGGTCGTGTAACCGGCGTACACGGCGTCGAGACTCTTTTCGTTGTACTGCAGAGTCCCGTCCGAGAGCGCGACCAACGTGCCGCTCGACTCACTCGACAGGCCCGCAGCGATCGCGCGGACGACGCTTTCACGGTCCGTTCGCACGATCACCTCGTTGGGCGGATTGTGCCGCGTCGCCTCGACGTTGTCATTGGCCACCGACGCGGACCTTACTTCACCACTCGATCAGGTCTCGTGACGTCGCGCGGCGAAGAAGCGTTGCAGGATCGCCACCGCATCATCGGCCATCACGCCGTACGTCACGTCGACTTCGTGAAGGAGCCGCGGGTCACACAGAAGGTTGTAGCGCGAGCCCGCGGCGCCGGCCTTCTCATCGAGAGCGCCGACCACGACCCGTCGCACACGGGCGGCGAGGAGGGCCCCCGCGCACATGGCGCACGGTTCGAGGGTCACAACGACGTCGACGTCGTCCAAGCGCCATCGTCCGAGTGCGCGCGCCGCCGCGCGAAGTGCCACGATCTCAGCGTGCGCGGTCGGGTCCTGATCGATCTCGCGACGGTTCTCGCCGACGGCAATCACGTCGCCGCCGAGAGCGACGACGCAGCCCACCGGCACGTCATCGTGTGCCGCCGCCACGGCCGCCGCGTCAAGAGCCCGTCGCATCAGTGTCTCATCGGTTGACGTCATGGGCGCGACCTTACGGCAGACACGGTCGTGGCACACCGATTCGAAGAACGTATCCGGCGCGGAACCGTCGTCCGCCACCGGACCCAGCACGGTCGAGGTCCACTGAGGTCACGACAGCGGCGGGGTGTGTACGAAATGTCCGTGCGTTGGGTGTGAGGTCACTCCTCAGCGTCCCGTGTACACACTTTGACCACAAGTGACCACACAGTTCGTGGTCTATGGACAATCGCTGCTCAAGTGATCTCGGCTTGAGCTACTGGTCTCAGAGTCACCCACTGCCACCACACGGGGGATTTAGAAGAGTCGTTGTGCCTCGAAGGGCATTGAGGCCGGGATGCGTTCGACTGACGAGTGGGGTACGAGCCAAGACACATCCTCCAGGTCGTGAATCGGCGTTGCGCCCTTGGCTACCAAGGCGGCGTTGCCCGGACCTGCTTCGGGACCCATCCAGACTGCTACTCGGCCGTAGCCACGTTCTAATGCTTCGGTGGCGCCAGCCCACGTGCCGCCCTTTCCTTCATCACTCGTCACGATGACAGTGACGTCACTGATGCCATAGATGAGCTTGTTGCGCGCCATGGCGTTTCCCACCGAGAAGGGCGCGTCGGGACCGAATGGGCTGGCGAGGGCGAGGGCGCCGTCGTGGACAGCCATACGGACATCAGATCGTCGACCGACGACCCTGATGCCCTCGGTGGGCAGTCCGCACACGCGACCGTGGTACGTCAAACCTGAAGTCATTGCGGTCTGGTCGATCCCTTTGGCCAGACCGCTGGTCACGCCGAAGCCGGAGTGCACAGCCAGTTGCGCTATCTGGCAGGCGACCTCAGCGGCGTCGGCTGATATCGCGCGCGAGCCGACAATCCCGACGTTGGGCATGGACAGCCATTCCACCGGACCAGCCACGAGAAGTGACGCCGGGCACTGATCGCCAAGTCTGTCGCGCAGCCCAAGGGGGAAGTCTTCGTCCAACAGAGTGAGAAGCCGAACTCCACTCTCCTCGAGCCGCTCGAGCTCAAAGGCCAGGGCGCGGCTGGCGCCAACAAGGGAGTGGATGCGCTGTGCCATATCGGCAGAGATAACCAGGTGGGTCGCAATCCGATCGGCGTCCATGTCGGCAATCCCGTTCACGTTGTCCGCAGACCCAAACGCCTTGAAGAACTCCCTTGCGGTCAAGGGCCTGGTGCCCACGTCGACAATCCGGTTGGTGATCAGCGCCAGCGCCAGTGACTCGGGGGACCGGTTCACGAGGTGGTGCTCGCCAGGGCTAAGGGATAGACGACGGGAAAACCCGCTCGTCGTAGGACGCGTCCGATCTCGGTCATTGTCCACCGGGAGTCGACGATGTCGTCAAGAAGTAGCACCGGTCCCAACTCTACGGGCAGGGCCACCGACTCCTTGATCGTGAACGCCCCCTCTACGTTGCGTGCCTGGTGCGCACTGTTCTCCATGGTCTTTTGTGGTTCGAAGTGTCGCGTCGTGTCCAAGACGTCAAGGAGCGGAAGACTCGTCGCATCGGCCAGACGCTGCGCGAGTCCGGCGACGAGTTCTGGATGCCGATCGCTGGGCACAAAGGTGATTGCTACTGGTGCAGGACTGGGCGCCCACGACTCAATCACTCGAGTCAAGGCCGCTACGAGGGAATCGTCGAATCGTCCGTCTTTCTGCTTGCCACGCTCAACCATCCTTCCGTAGCCGGCGTCACCCCATCGGCAGAGGTACCGCCCCTCGGAGAGGCGTTCAGATTCAGGGATGCTCTTTCGGCGATGGTCTTGCGAACGGAAGACGATGAGCCCGAATTGGTCATTCAGGAACTCTTGGGCCTCTCGCACCGTCGCGGGATCTAGTGCGGTTGGCAGGAGTTGACCCGTGCAGTTGTCGCAGATGCCGCATTCGACGAGAGTGTTGTCGTCAAGGGCGCGGGCGAGGAAGGCCATTCGACAGCCCGGGTCGTGGGCGTACTCGCGCATCTGATCTAACTCGTTCATGCGAATGCGAGTGAGCTCCGCAACATGCTCGCCGGGGTACTCCCACGTGCTCAATGTGCGCTCGTACCTCTGCCACCCCAAGCGACGAACCGCTCCGGCCACGTCAAGCTGCTTGAGAACGTTTTCGATCTGGCCGTACTTGAGATTGACGTCTGCGGCAATCTGGTTGATGTTGACGGGGCCTTCCGCTGAGTCAAGGACGTCGAGGACTTCGCGTATCTGGGGCTCGTTGGGGAAAGCTGAATTTATGAACCAGGAGATGATGTTTTCATCCTCACTCCCACGCAACATCACGCCCCGAGAACTTGAGAGCGCACGTCCGGCGCGACCCACCTGCTGGTAGTAGTGCACGACGGAGCCTGGGGACTGATAGTGGACGACAAATCCGATTGCCGGATTGTCGTATCCCATGCCGAGCGCGGTCGTGGCGACGAGGATCTTGAGATTCCCGTCAAGGAGCATTCGCTCAGCCTCCTGCTTGGCTTCGGGAGGAAGGCTCGCGTGATACGGCCGAGCGTCAAGGCCCGCGCCAAGGAGCCACTTCGATACGACGTCCACGTCCCGGGTCGTGAGGCAATAGACGATGCCAGATCCGGGAAGGGTTGACAGGTACGTCGAAAGCCATGCCAGCCGGTCGGCTTGATCGGGGAGATCGAGAACTCCGAGGGCCAGCCCTTCTCTCGCCAGAGCTCCTCGCTGGACTACTGCCGATTGTCCGAGCTGCTCCCTGGCGTCTTCCATCACTCGATTGTTGGCCGTTGCAGTGCAGCCGAGGATGGGCAGTCCCTCCGGAAACGAAGAGAGCAATTTTCCGATGCGACGATAGTCAGGTCGGAAGTCGTGGCCCCAATCAGAGATGCAGTGGACTTCGTCGACGACCGTGAGTCCGGGGCGGCGCCCGATCAAAGGCATGACGTTGTCAGCGAACTCGGGGTTGGCGAGCCGCTCCGGTGAGATGACGACGAGGTCGACTCCGTCGTCCTCGATCAGGGTGACGAGCTCGCGAACGGAGTTCTCCGAGTCAGAGTTGATCGTGAAAGTCCGCAGTCCGAGGCGTTTGGCCGCGTCAATCTGGTTCCTCATGAGCACGAGTAGCGGCGAGATCAACAGGGTAGGACCAAGCCCCTCAGCGCGGAGGAGATGAGTGGCCACGAAGTAAACCGCACTCTTGCCCCATCCAGTGCGCTGCACCAGCACAAGGCGCTCACGTCGTTCGACGAGACTCTCTATGGCCTCTCGCTGTCCAGCATGAAAGTTGGTGACAGGATTCGCCGTCAGTTTGCGAAGCGCATCGAGTAACGGGTCCGCGTGGTCGTCCACAGTTTCAGCCTGTCACGGGGGTGCAACATGGGTTGAGTGATTCCTAGAACCCGAAAGGTCCGACTGCGCAACGCCGACGCCACGAACATCAACGGCGGCTAGTAGCGCGCGTACGGTCTACTCAAGAGTCCATCGTGCTGACCTCCGTGGCGATGGCCACGAATCTCACGTTGGTCAGCGAGTGGGCGCGCCGTGAGGGCGTCGCCGCCGACCCGTGGCACAAGCAGCCGAGCGAGGCCTTCGGCTCCGAGGAGCTCGGCCCTGACGTCAAGATCGTGCTGTCGCCGGCCACGCTGGATCTGGATTCACCGGACGAGATCGCATCCAACTTCACTGACACGCTCGATGGGACGACACCCTTCCCGTGAGCCCTTCCGCGAGTCCGAGACCGCGCCGGTGAGGACTGACGGCGCTGTCGTGACGCGCGAATCGTCAAGGTCGCCCAGAACTGCGAAAACTGAACTCATGGGACCCGCTTCTAGGACTTTCGTAACTCGGTGGGTCTCACTTACGTAACGACCCTGTGGCGGAGGAGGTGGGATTTGAACCCACGGTGGGTTGCCCCACACACGATTTCCAATCGTGCCGATTCGGCCGCTCTCGCACTCCTCCGGAGATGACTGTTTGCGAACAGACACCGGCAGCGAGGCTACCCGAGTCCGGCTCCGGCACCCGCGCGGTAGTCTCGTGACGCCGAAGTCCCGAGCGGTGGTCGGGTCCCGCGCGACGACCGTTCGTGAACCGAGTCAGAGGTGGAAGCCAGCAGCTCTCAGCGGGTTGTGTCGGGTGCCGCGGATCGCCTGACCATCGCTCGGGACTTCGGACTCTCACAGCGCGCCGGTAGCATCACCGCATGAGTGACGCCGTAAAAAACAGCGACGCCGTCGCTTCCCTCTATCGACGGTTCCGACCCGGACGCTTCGCCGAGGTGCGTGGTCAGGACCACATCGTGCGGGCCCTCCAAGGAGCGGTCGCCAACGATCGAGTCGTCCACGCCTATCTCTTCAGCGGTCCGCGCGGCACCGGAAAGACCACGACGGCCCGGATATTGGCCAAGGCACTCAACTGTGAGAGCCCCGTCGACGGGGACGCGTGTGGCGTGTGCGCGAGCTGCGTCTCGATCACCCGGGGGACGTCACTCGATGTCGTCGAACTCGACGCGGCGTCCAATAACGGCGTCGAGGACATCCGAGAGATCACTGCCGGCGCCTGGCACGGCACCCCTGGTCGATGGAAGGTCTACATCATCGACGAGGTCCACATGCTCTCCAAGGCTGCCGAAGCAGCCTTCCTCAAGACGTTGGAGGAGCCGCCGTCGCACGTGGTCTTCGTGCTTGCCACCACCGATCCGCACCGGGTGGTCTCGACGATCCGTTCACGCACCCAACATCTCGAGTTCCGACTCCTCAACGCCGAAACGTTGAATGGTCTCCTTCACGAGGTTCGTGACGCCGCCGGGCTCAGCCTCGACGAAGCCACGCTCGCCGTTGCGGTGCGGATGGGACACGGCTCGGCCCGCGACGCGCTCAGCGCGCTTGATCAGGTGGTCGCCACCGGCTCGCTCTCGGACGCCACACCACCGTTCGAAGAACTGCTCAGCGCCTTCGCCGCACAGGACGCCGTGCACACACTCACGGCCCTCGCCGAACTCTCGCGGCTCGGGTGGGACCCCGAGCAGTTGGCGGAGTCTCTGGCCGGTGAATTCCGACAGATCTTTCTGTTGGTGGTGGCACCCGAGGTCTCTGACGCTCTCGACATCGACCGAGAGCGCCTCAGCGAATGGGGCCGTGAACTCGGTCTGCCGCGCACCGTGCGCGCCCTCGAGACGATCGGGCGAACGTTGCGGGAGATGAAGAGTTCTCCGGTGCCGATGATCATGTTGGAGGTCGCGCTCGCCCGGCTGACTCGTCCCGAGTTGGACGACTCGGTGAGCGCTCTGGAGGAGCGACTCGCGCGACTCGAGCGCGCCGTCGCCCAAGGCGCACCAACACCGCCCGCAACTGCCGCGCCCACCCCGTCACGACCGATTGGGTCTCTCACGCGCAGCACGCCGGTCGCGGAATCGGCCGCGCCCGTGCGGTCTGACACCGTCGCGACCGCGGCGCCGACGCCCCCCTCGACCGCCGTCGCTGACGAGGTCGCTGAGACGCCCGCCCCGACGGCGCAACGCGCGGCCACGGCGTCGTCGACGGGTGCGGAGAACAACGACGGAGCTCTCTCGCTCGATGATCTTGTGGCCCGATTCACGACGCGTGTACTGCCGAAGCTCTCGCGCACGGCCCAGATCTTCCTCGGGACATCGCAGATTCGTGGGTTGCACGGATCGATCGTGACGATCACCGTGCCGAGTGAGTCGATGCGCACGAGTGCCGAAAAGATTCAAAGCGGACTGCGCAGCGCCCTTGAGCACGAATTCCATCAGAGTTTTCAAATCACCTGGGTCGTTGATGGTTCCGAGACGCCCGCCGCCGCGGCACCGCCGATGACGTCGGGGAGTCCACGCACGAACGAATCCTCCGGTGGGTCCGCGGCTCCCGAGAACGATGATCTGGACGACGTGGACATCGCCGAAAGCGACGATCTCGCGGTTGACTCGCTCGCGTCGATGCTCATCACCGAGGCCTTTCCGGGCGCCGAGGAGATTCTGTGAACTATCCCCCGTCTCTGCAGAGCGTTGTCGACGAGTTGGGCCGGTTCCCCGGCGTGGGCCCGAAGTCGGCGCAACGGATCGCGTTCTGGTTGATGCGTCAGCCGACCGAGGATGTTGAGCGGCTCTCGGTCGCCCTGCACGACATGAAGGAGAAGTTGGCCTTCTGCGAGCGCTGTTGCAACGTCGCCGAGTCCGGGGGACTGTGTCCGATCTGCCTGGACGCACGACGAGACGCCACCATCATCTGCGTTGTGGAAGACCCCCGCGACGTTGTGGCCGTCGAACGATCCGGCGCATTTCACGGGACCTATCACGTGTTGCACGGTGTGCTCAATCCGCTCGAGGGCATTACACCGGAGAAGCTGCGCATCAGGGAGTTGGTCGTGCGCCTGCACGGGGAGGTGAAGGAGGTCATCATCTGCCTGAATCCCACGGTCGAGTCGGAGGCGACGACGCTGTACCTGACCAAACTGCTCCAGGTGCCCGGCCTCGTCTTCTCACAACCCGCCAGTGGTCTGCCGGTCGGGGGAGACTTGGAGTTCGCCGACGACGTGACTCTCAGTCGGGCCATCGACGGACGACGACAGCTCTCCCAGTAGGTCGAAGTTCGCCGTCGCTCAGGCGAACCGCACGACGCAGATGAGACCGAAGATCACGCTGTAGATGGCGAAGGGCCACAGCGTGCGGGTCGTGAACCATCTGGTGAGAAAGCGCACCGACGCGTACGCCGAGACGCCGGCGAAGATCGCGCCGACGAGGGACTGCAGGCGTACGTCGTGGCCCGCGGAACCGAGCAGAGTCGGCAGTTCGAAGAGCCCGGCGAGCAAGATGACCGGCGTGGCGAGAAGGAAGGCGAACTCGGCGGCGTTCTCATGGTCGAATCCTCGAAGCAGGCCCGCCACCATCGTGACGCCGCTGCGTGAAATGCCCGCCAGCAGGGCGAGGATCTGGGCCGAACCGACGACGACCGCGTTGGCCGGCGACAGGGTGCCGACGGTGACGCGCGTCGCGTGACGCGGGGCGGGGCGACGCAGAAGCTCGCCGCCCATCAGGATCAGCCCGTTCAGCACGAGAAAGCACGCCGCGGCGAGCGGCTTGGTGAACAGGATCCGCAACTCCTTTTCGGCGAGCAGACCCACGACGGCGACGGGCACGGTGCCGATCGCGAGCAGGGCGAGCAGGCGGTACTGCGGATTCGTGGAGGTGTCGTCTAGGCGCCAGAGGACGCCGACGCCGTCGGCGCGCGCGAGGGAGAGTTGGCGACCCAAACCGCCGAACAGAGAGAACCACGTGGTGCGGTAGTAGACGAACAGACCGACCGCCGTGCCGACGTGCAGTCCGACGAGGAACGCGAGGAAGAAGCCTGTCTTGGCCGTCTCGGCACTGACGAGGTTGTTCCACCCGAACAGCGCGGGCAAGAGGACGCCGTGACCGAGACTCGAGACCGGAAACAACTCGGTGACGCCCTGGACGATGCCGAGAATGATCGCCTGAAAGTACGTGAGCGTGGCGTGCACGACCGCCACGCTAAACCACGCGCGTCGTGGCCCTCGTCACCACGCACTCGCGAGTTGTACCCGCACCGTCACTTTCGGCCAAACTGTCGACGTGCGTTACCTCACCGTCGTCCGACACGCGAAGGCCGTTCCCGCCGAGATGGGGATGGACGACTTCGAGCGTCCGCTCACCGCGAAGGGCCGAGCGCAATCTGAGCAGCTGCGCACGTGGGTTGTCGACCACCACGCCCTGGGCGCGTACGGACCAACGACGGCGCTGGTGAGTGCGGCCGCGCGTACGCGCGAGACCTACGCGCTCGCGTTCGCCGGCACCGACTTCGTGCACGCCGTCGAGACCAGTGAGCTCATCTACAACGGTCGCCGCGACGTCTCGGCCCAGGACGTTCTGGCGGAGTTGGCGGTCATCGATCCGGTCACCGAGTCGCTGGTGATCGTCGGACACAATCCGACCGTCTACGAACTCGTCGCGCGACTGGCGTCACAGCCGGTGCCCCCACTGGAGCGGGGCAAGTATCCGCTCGGCGCCGCCATTGTGCTGGCGCTCCGGGACGACGAACCGATCGGCCCGGGCCCCTACGACTACGTGACGAGCTTCGTTCCGACCGTCTAGAGGGAACGCAGGATCGCGCCATCGCCCTGACCGCCGCCACCACAGAGGGCCACGGCCGCAATGCCGCCGCCGCGGTGGCGCAGCTCGTACAGGGCGGTGAGTGCGACGCGCGTGCCCGACATGCCGACCGGGTGTCCGAGCGCGATCGCGCCACCGTTCACGTTGATCTTCTCCTCGCTCACACCCAAGTCGTCTGCCGAGTTGAGTCCGACGGCGGCGAAGGCCTCGTTGATCTCGAACAGGTCGATGTCGCTGACGGCGACGCCCGCCTTGGCGGCGGCCGTCTGGATGGCGCGCGACGGCTGGCTGAGCAGAGACGCATCCGGACCGGCGACCATCCCGTACGACACGAGTTCACCGATCGGCGTGAGGCCGAGTGCCGCAGCCCTCTCGGCGGACATGACCACGACCGCGGCCGCACCGTCGGGAGATCTGCGAGGCGTTGCCCGCGGTGATCGTGCCCTCCTCGTCAAAGGCCGGGCGCAGCGCGAGAGGGACTCGAGCGTCGTTTCGGCGCGCACGCCTTCGTCGGTGTCGATCAACAACGGATCGCCCTTGCGCTGGGGCACGCCGACGGGGATGATCTCCTCGGCGAACCGACCATTCTTGATGGCGCGCGCGGCGAGCTCGTGGCTGCGGGCGCTGAATTCGTCCTGGCGCTGACGCGTGATGCGACCGGCGTTGTAGCGCTCGGTCGCCAGACCCATGGCGCAGTGATCAAAGGCGCAGGTGAGTCCGTCGAACATCATCGAGTCGACAACGTTCTGGTCACCCAGGCGGTACCCGGCGCGCGCACCGGCAGCAGATACGGCGCGTTCGCCATCGACTCCATGCCGCCGGCCACGACGATGTCGGCTTCGCCGGCTCGGATCATGAGGTCGGCCATGTCAGATGGTCTGCAGCCCCGACAGGCAGACCTTGTTCACCGTCGTGGCGTTGACCGTCATGGGAATGCCGCCCTTGACGGAGGCCTGACGAGCGGTGATCTGACCTTGACCGGCCTGGATGACTTGGCCCATGAGGACCACGTCGACCTGTTCGCCCGTGATGCCCGCGCGCTCGAGCGCGGCCTTGATGGCGTGTCCCCCGAGGTCCTGCGCGCTGAGTGACGCGAACGCGCCCGACAGCTTGCCGATCGGGGTGCGGGCTCCGGCGACGATGACACTTCGCGACATGGTGGCTCCTTAGGGGTTCGAGGTGAGGAAGGTTCCCTGCAGCACGATAGACGAGGGCGTCACGATCTATTACCGGACGGTAACCTCGCGTCCATGACTGAGATCCTCGACGCTGTGCGTTCCGGCGCGACCGCTGAAACATTGGCCGGATTGCCCATCCCCGAGTCGACGCGCGCGGTCTACGTGCGACGCGACGAGCAGGCCATGTTCGAGGGGTTGCCGAGCAAGGAGAAGGACCCGCGAAAGTCACTGCACCTTGGTGAGGTGGCCGTGCCGGAGCTGGCCCCCGACGAGGCGTACGTGGCGGTGATGGCGAGTTCCATCAACTTCAACACGGTGTGGACCAGCATTTTCGAGCCCCTCCCCACCTTCGGGTTCCTCGATCGGCTCGGCCGCGAGTCGGTCTGGGGCGCGCGCCACGCGCTCGACTACCACGTGGTTGGTTCCGACGCGGCCGGTGTGGTGCTGCGGGTCGGGTCGATGGTGCGCAACTGGAAGATCGGCGACGTCGTCACGGTCCACTGCAACTACGTCGACGATCAGGACCCCAGCGCCCACGACGACTCCATGATGGCGAGCAACCAGCGCATCTGGGGTTTCGAGACCAACTTCGGCGGCCTCGCGGACATCTGCGTCGTCAAGGCCAACCAGCTCATGCCCAAGCCCGCGCACCTCAGTTGGGAGGAGGCCGCGGTGAACGCCCTGTGCAACTCGACCTCGTACCGCATGATGGTCTCTCACAACGGGGCCCCGGTGACCATGGGCGACCGTGTCCTCATCTGGGGTGCCTCGGGGGGCATTGGTTCCTACGCGGTGCAGTACGTCCTCAACGCGGGTGGGACCCCCATTGGTGTCGTCTGAGTCCGCGCAAGGCCGAGGCGCTGCGCGAGTTGGGTTGCGAATTCGTGATCGACCGTCAGGAGAAGGAGTACAAGTTCTGGAAGGACGAGCACACCCAGGACGAATCCGAGTGGCGTCGGCTCGGCAAGGACATTCGCACCCTGGTGGGCGACGATCCGGACATCGTGTTCGAGCACCCCGGTCGTTCGACCATGGGGGCGAGTGTGTTCGTCACCAAGCGCGGCGGCACGATCGTGACGTGCGCGGCCACGAGCGGGTACATGATTGAGTACGACAACCGCCACCTGTGGATGAAGCTGAAGACCATCAAGGGCTCACACTTCTCGAACTACCGCGAGGCGTGGGCCGCGAACCAGATGATCGCCGAGGGCAAGGTCGTGCCGCCGATCTCGGCCGTGTTCGCCCTCGATCAGACCGGCGACGCCGCCTACGAGATGCACCACAACCGTCACGAGGGCAAGATCGGCGTGCTCTGTCTCGCCGACGCCGAGGGCCTCGGCATCACCGATCCTGCGTTGCGCGCGCGCGTCGGCGAGGACCGCCTGACGATCTTTCGCCGCTACGACTGAGGAGACCCATGGACACCCTGCTGACCGAGATTGATCACGTGGCCATCGCCGTTCACGATCTGGACGTCGCGATTGACTGGTACGAGAAGGTCTTTGGCGCCACCGTCGAACACCGGGAGGTCGTTGAGTCCGACGGGGTGGCCGAGGCGCTCCTGCGCGTGGCGGACTCCTACATCCAGTTGCTCACCCCGACGCGAGAGGATTCACCGGTCGCCAAGTACCTCGCGTCCAAGGGAGAGGGTCTCCACCACGTGGGGTACCGCGTGGCGGACTGTGCGGTCGCGCTCGAGGCCGTCAAGGCCGCGGGCGGTCGCGTCATCGACGAGCACCCCCGCCCCGGTTCGCGAGGGACCACGGTTGCCTTCGTGCATCCGAAGACGTCCTTTGGCACACTCATCGAGTTGGTCCAGGACAACGGGCCCGCCCACTAGAGGCTTTCGCTCCGCGTTCACTAGCCTGCACCCATGGAACATTCGATGGCGGAACGGCTGAAGGACCTCGAGAACCGTCGTGAGCAGGCGCTCGCGGCCGGCGGCGAGACGGCGATCGCCAAGCACCGCGCCAAGGGCAAGATGACCGCGCGCGAGCGCATTGACTACCTGCTCGACGACGGCTCCTTCGAGGAGCTCGACATGCTGGCGCGCCACCGCGCCCACGGCATGGGACTCGAGGAGAACCGTCCCTACACCGACGGCGTGATCACGGGATTCGGCACCATCGACGGACGCAAGGTGTGCGTGTTCTCCCAGGACTTCACCGTCTACGGCGGGGCGCTCGGCGAGGTGTTCGCCGAAAAGATCCACAAGGTCATGGACCTCGCGATGTCGGTGGGCGTGCCGATCATCGGCCTCAATGACGGCGCGGGCGCCCGTATTCAAGAGGGCGTCGTGTCGCTGCACTCCTACGGCGGGATTTTCCACCGCAACGCGCTGAGTTCGGGCGTGATCCCCCAGATCTCGGTCATTCTCGGCCCGTGCGCCGGGGGCGCCGTCTACTCGCCGGCGATGACCGACTTCGTCTTTATGGTCCGCGACACGAGTCACATGTTCATTACCGGCCCCGACGTCGTGAAGACCGTGACGGGCGAGGAGGTCACGCTCGAGGAACTCGGTGGCGCCATGACCCACGCCACCAAGTCCGGCGTGGCGAACTTCGTGGCGCCCGACGAGCAGAGCTGTCTCGACGAGGTGCGCGCCCTGCTCTCCTTTCTGCCGAGCAACAACATGGAGTTGGCGCCGCGCGACGCGACGGGCGACCCCGCTGATCGACGGTGCGAGGAGCTGCGCGATCTGCTGCCCACGTCGGCCAATCAGCCCTACGACATGAAGAAGGTGATCGAGTCAGTCGTCGATGACGGCGACTACCTCGAGGTCAGCGCCGCCTACGCCCGACAGATCACCTGCGGATTCGCGCGCGTGGATGGCCATCCCATCGGCATCGTCGGCAATCAGCCCATGGTGCTTGCCGGGGTGCTGGACATCGAGTCGAGCGAGAAGGCCGCACGATTCGTGCGCACGTGCGACGCCTTCAACATCCCGATCGTGGCGCTCGTGGACGTCCCGGGATTCATGCCCGGCACCGACCAGGAGTACAACGGGATCATCCGCCACGGCGCCAAGTTGCTCTACGCCTTCTGCGAGGCGACGGTGCCGCGCATCCAGATCATCACGCGCAAGGCGTACGGCGGCGCGTACGTCGTCATGAACTCCAAGTCCATCGGCGCCGACCTCGCCTTCGCCTGGCCGACGGCCGAACTCGCCGTCATGGGCTCATCGGGCGCCGTTGAGATCGTCTACCGACGGGACCTCGCCGACGCCGCCGATCCCGCGGCGCGTCGCACCGAACTGATCGACGAGTATCAGGAGCGCTACGCGAATCCCTACATCGCCGCCGAGCGAGGAATCGTCGACGACGTCATTGACCCCGCCGACACCCGTCGCGTGCTCGCGCGCAGCCTCGACATCCTGCGCGGAAAGCGCGAGGAGCTGCCCAAGCGCAAGCACGGGAACATTCCGCTGTGAGTCACGCCCTGGCGCCGAAGGGTCGCCCGAGCGAGGGAGGAGATCGCAATCGTCACCGCGGCCGTCGTCGCGTTGAGGGGCGCGGCGGCCGTCGAGGAGCAGGTCGCGTCAACGAACTGGCGATTCTCCGGTCGGTGGCGCGGGCCACCCGTACGCACTGAATCGGCGCCCGGACTCTGAGGTCCGCCGCGAGATCAGTCCGCGAACGACGCGTCAGCGTCGTTGTTCGACGAGGTCGAGGATGTCCGCGATGATGCCGCCGATCTCGTAGTCCTTGGGCGTGTACACCGCCGCAACGCCCGCCGCGAGGGAGTTTCTCGGCGTCGTCCTCGGGAATGATGCCGCCGAGCGATCACCGCCGCGTCGACGCCGGCGGCGCGCAGGCCGTCCACGACGCGCGGGCACCAACGAGAGGTGTGAACCGGACAGGATCGAGCAGTCCCACCACGTCGACGTCTTCGTCCCGGGCGGCCGCGACGATCTCGTCGGGCGACGAGTGGGATGCCCTGGTCAACGACCTCGAAACCCGCGTCGCGCGCGGCCACCGCGATCTGCTCCGCGCCGTTGGAGTGACCGTCGAGTCCGGGTTTGGCGACGAGCAGCTTGGGTGGGCCACCATGCCCGTCGGCGAGGGCCGCGCGAGCGCTCGACGAGGGGTGGCGTAACTCTCGCCGCGACGTCCGGTGGCGGTGCGCACGCCGGTCGGTGCGCGATATTCGCCGAAGACCGCGCGCAGTGTCGTCGCCCACTCGCCCGTCGTGCCGCCGGCGCGGGCCAGAGCGATCGTGGGAATCATGATGTTGTCGGCGGCCGAGGTGCTCGTCGCGACGCGCTCCAGTTCGGCGCGGGCGACCGCGGCACCGCGTCCTCGTCGCGGGTTCTCGCGCCAGGCGCGCACGTCCTCGATCATCTCGGCTTCGACGTCGAGGATCGACCGTGAGGATCGTGGTGAGGGCGTCGCCGCGGGTCAGGGGGGAGTCCGCGTCTCCTGGAAGGCGTTCACGCCGACGACCAGTTGTTCTCCCGATTCAATGCGCGCGACGCGCGTCGCCTGGCTCGCGACGAGGCGGCTCTTGATCTCCTCGATGGCTCGGAACGCCCCGCCGAGACCCAACACATCGTCGAGTTCGCTCTGGGCGGCGTCGACGAGCTGGTTGGTCTTGGCCTCCATGACGTGCGAACCCGCGAAGAGGTCGGGGTACTCGAGCAGGTCGGTCTCGAAGGCGAGGACCTGCTGCATCCGCAGGCTCCACTGCTGGTCCCAGGGACGAGGCAGACCGAGCGCTTCGTTCCACGCCGGCAACTGGATCGCGCGCGCGCGTGCGTCGGCCGACATGGTGACGCCGAGCATCTCGAGGACGATGCGTTGCACGTTGTTCTCGGGTTGCTGCTCGGTGAGTCCCAATGAGTTCACCTGCACGCCGTAGCGGAATCGGCGCAGCGACGGATCCTCGACGCCGTAGCGGTCGCGACAGATGCGGTCCCACATCGTGGTGAAGGCGCGCATCTTGGCGATCTCCTCAACGAAACGCACGCCCGCGTTCACGAAGAACGAGATGCGTCCGACGACCTCGGGCAACTGGTCGGGACGGATCTTGCCCGAGTCGCGCACCGCGTCCAACACGCCGATCGCGGTCGCCAGGGCGTAGGCGATCTCCTGGACCGTGGTCGCCCCGGCCTCCTGGAGGTGGTAGCTGCAGACGTTGATCGGGTTCCACTTCGGGACAACGTTGATCCCGTAGGCGATCATGTCGACGATGAGGCGCTGGGACGGTTCGGGGGCGAAGATGTACGTGCCGCGCGACAGGTACTCCTTGACGATGTCGTTCTGAGTCGTGCCCTGGAGCACGCTCGGGTCGACACCTTGTTCATCGGCGTAGGCGAGGTAGAGGCCCCACAACCACGCGGCGGTGGCGTTGATGGTCATCGAAGTGTTCATGGCCTCGAGGGGGATGCCCTCAAGCAGTTGGCGCATGTGTCCCAGGTGCACGACGGGGACGCCCACCTTGCCCACCTCGCCCGCGGCGGCGGGGTCGTCCGGGTCGTAGCCCGTCTGGGTCGGCAGGTCGAAGGCGATCGACAGACCGGTCTGGCCCTTGGCGAGGTTGGTCCGGTACAACTCGTTGGACGTGGTCGCCGAGGAGTGTCCCGAATACGTCCGCATCACCCAGGGCTTGGCGCGATCGCCCATGCGAGCTCCTTCGTCGTTATTACCGACGGTAGTCGTAAAAGCCGTGACCCGACTTGCGGCCGAGCTTGCCGGCGGTCACCATGCGCTTGAGCAGCGGGACCGGGGCGTAGTTGGGATCGGCGAACTCCGCGTGCAACGCCTCGAGGATGGCGAGGGACGTGTCCAGGCCGACGAGATCCAACAGCGCGAACGGTCCCATCGGGAATCCGCAGCCACCCTTCATCGCCGCGTCGATGCCTTCGCGGTTGGCGACGCCCTGTTCGAGCAGACGGATGGCGTTGTTGAGATACGGGAAGAGCAGCGCGTTCACGATGAAGCCCGCCTGGTCCTTCACCTCAACGGGCTCCTTGCCGCAGGCTTCGGCGAACTCGATGACGGTCGCGATGGTCTCGTCACTGGCCGTCAAGGGTCGAACGATCTCGACGAGGCTCATCGCGGTCGCGGGGTTGAAGAAGTGGACGCCGCAGACGCGATCGGGCCGTGAAGTGTGCATCGCCATCTCCACGACGGGCAGGGTGGAGGTGTTCGTCGCGATGATCGCCTCGTGCTTGACGACGCGGTCGATCTCGCTGAAGAGGTGCTTTTTCACTTCGAGGTCCTCGACCACGGATTCAATGATGAGGTCGCAGTCGGCCAGATCCTCGAGCGCGGTGGTCGCCGAGACCCGGCTGCGGATGGCGTCAGTCTCCTCCTGGGTCTTCTTGCCGCGCTCGACCTGCTTGGCGAGTAGCTTCTCCAGCCCGACGAGCATCCCGTCGGCGGTGGCCTCACTGCGCGAGCGCACGATCACCGTGGCGCCCGCGGTGGCGGCCACCTCGGCGATGCCGCTGCCCATGATGCCCGAACCGAGGATGCCGACTTTTGAGATTCCCATGGGCGCCACCTTACTGGGCGGTAACTTGCACTCCGGAAAGGTGGCGCGAGTGACGCAACGAGTCGTGGTGGCGGGATCCCTGGACGCAGTCGTTCACGTGGCGCGCCAGAGTGGTGCCTTCTCCTTTGACGCGCACAGTGACGTGGTCCTTCTCCCAACGGCCGCCGCGTTCACGGGCGTGACGGCCGCCACCGTTCGTGCGGCCGCGATGCTCGAAGAGTTCGACGTGCGCGTCGAGGCACTCATGATCACGGACCGCTCCTCGGTCGAGGAGGAGTATTTCGCTCAACGCGTGCGTGAGGCGCGGTGGGTTCTCCTGCTCGACGGTTCGGCCCTACACGCGCGCACGACGTGGCGCGAGTCGCCGGTCGGACGGTCCCTTCGTGACGCCGCCGGCATCGTCGCGCTGGGTGAGACCGCCACCGTGATCGGCGCGCACATGATCGACCCCCGCGGGGGAGCACCCACGACGGGCTTGGGTCTGTGCGAGGACGTGGTCTTCACGACACCGTCCAGTGCGTCACAGATGGCGCGCACGCGGGATCTGCTGACCGACGGATCACTCCTCGTCATTGTCGACGAGATGGGTGTGGTGGTGAGCGACGGGACACCGTGGCGTCAGGCCAGTGAGGGTGGCGTCACCTGCTCCCGCGACCGCGAGAACGTGGAGCTCGCGCGAGTTACGACTCGGTGATCGTCACCGACTCGATGACCACCGTCTCCTTCGGCGCACCCGAACGAGTGCCGAGGTCGTTGATCGTCTGCACGACGTCGAGGCCCTTGATGACCTTGCCGAACAGCGCGTAGAGCGGGGGTAGGGCGGTGCCATCACTACCCGAGATCACGAAGAACTGGGACCCGTTGGTGTGCGGTCCGGCGTTGGCCATGGCGAGCGATCCCACTTCGTAGCGGCCGGCCTTGGGCAACTCGTCGTTGAACTTGTAGCCCGGACCCCCGGTCCCGGTCCCTGTCGGGTCGCCACCTTGGAGGACGAAGTTCGGGATGACGCGGTGAAAGACGATGCCGTCGTAGTAGTGCCACCGGGCGAGGAACACGAAACTATTGACCGTGTAGGGCGCGGCGAGCGGGTCGAGTAGGATCTCGAGAGTGCCCTTGGAGGTGACCATGGTCGCCTGGTAGGTCTTGGTCGGGTCGATGATCATCGGGGGTGCGGCGTCGAACTTCTGGCGCTGTTCCGAGGAACCGTCGGGGTTCGGGATGTCCGGGCTCATGTGTACCTACGCAGTCGTGGAGATGGTGACCTTCAGCATCCGCTGGGTCACGTTGGGTGGGACACCGGCGGCGGACCCGTCGGCGGTAATGGCGTTCACGGTGGCGAAGCCCGAGATGACCTGGCCGAACAGCGAGTAACTCGGCGGCAGTGATTCGTACTGGGGTCCCATGACAATGAAGAACTGGCTGTTGCCCGTGTGCGGGGAACTCTCGTTGGCCATCGCGACGGAGTACTTCGGGTACTGCGCGCCCGACGTCACGGTCGGGGGCAGTTCGTCGGGGATCGTGTAGCCAGGAGTGGTGTTGTTGGCTCCGGTCCCGGTGCCCGACGGGTCGCCACCCTGAATGAGTTCACCGGTGATGACGCGGTGGAAGATCACGCAGTTGTAGTACTTCTGGTCCGCGAGGAAGACGAAGTTGTTCACCGTGATCGGGGCCTTCGACGTGTTCAACTGGATCACGAAGTTGCCGAGCGTCGTGGTGACGTGGGCGTAGTAGGTCGTCGTCTTGGAGATGGTCATCGGCGGTGCCGACTTCCAACTGAGGGTGTTGACGCGGGCGTAGGGATTGGACGGACACCCGGCGGCGACGGCAATCCGATTGGACGCGGCCTGCTGACGTGCGTAGTTCGGGTTCAACGTGGTCGTGGTCGTCGGCGCGGACGTCGACGTTGTGCTCGTGGTCGTGGGCTTCGAGGGTCCCGAATTGACGAAGAACGCGACGGACCCGATCACGACGGCGGCGACGAGAACGACGATCAAGGTGCGTCGAATCATTTGGTTTTTGCGGGCGGCGCGTCGTTGCGCTTCGAGCTTCTGACGGCGCGCGGCCTTCTGACGGGCACGCTTCTGGTTTGGCACGGCTGCGATACTAGTAGGCGGCCCTTCCAGCTCCGATTGATTGACGGGTAGTTTGGGTTCATGGCGTTGCTCGTCCAGAAGTTCGGCGGAACGTCCGTTGGCGACGCCGAGCGCATTCGAGCGGTGGCCGATCACGTGGCGCGAACGCGCCGCGGAGGAGACCAGGTCGTGGTCGTCGTCTCGGCGATGGGTAAGTCGACCGACGACCTCATTCGACTGGCTGATCAGGTCTCCCCAACCCAACCGCCCCGCGAGCTGGACATGTTGCTCACGGCCGGGGAGCGCATCTCGATGGCGCTCGTGTGCATGGCCCTCGCCGATCGGGGTGTCCAGGCAGCCTCGTTTACGGGTTCCCAGGCCGGCATCATCACCGACACCAGCCACACGCGGGCCAAGATCGTCGAGATGCGTCCCGATCGCATTCGTGAGGCGCTCGACGAGGGTTTGACGCCCGTTGTCGCGGGCTTCCAGGGCGTCTCGACCACCCGCGACATCACGACGTTCGGCCGCGGTGCGTCCGATCTCACCGCAGTGGCACTGGCCGCCGCGCTCGGCGCGGACGTCTGCGAGATCTACACCGACGTCACCGGCGTGTTCACGGCGGACCCGCGCGTCGTGCCGAAAGCTCACCGACTGTCCAAGGTGTCCTTTGACGAGATGATGGAGATGGCCGCCACCGGCGGCCGGGTACTGATGCTGCGGTCGGTCGAATTCGCCCGACGCCACTCGGTGCCGTTGCACGTTCGCTCGAGCTTCACGTGGGAGCCCGGCACCTGGATAGTGGAGGAGGATCCCAGTATGGAAGACGCCATCGTGTCCGCGGTCACCGACGACACGTCGGAGGCCAAGATCACCGTCGGCGGTGTGCCGGACCATCCGGGCGTGGCCGCGCGACTGTTCCGCGAGATGTCCAATCGCGGTATCAACGTCGACATGATCGTGCAGAACACCTCGGAGATGGGGCTCACGGATATCTCGTTTACCGTCGCCAAGACCGACACCGAGTCCGCGCACGCGGCGTGCGAGGCGATCCGCTCCGAGCTGGGTGCGGCCAAGGTCACCGCGGACGCCGGCGTGGGACGCGTCACGTTGGTGGGGGCGGGGATGAAGTCGCATCCGGGCGTCACCGCCATGATGTTCGAGACACTCTCGGCGCACAACATCAACATCGAAATGATCTCGACCAGTTCGATCCGAATCTCCTGTGTGGTGCGTGCGGATCGGGTCGAAGAGGCCGTCGTCGCGTTGCACACGGCCTTCGGTCTCGACGGCGACTCGTAGGCTGACCTCATGCGTGTTGCCGTGGTGGGTGCTACCGGTCAGGTCGGCACCGTCATGCGCACACTGTTGCGCGAGCGGAATTTCCCCGTTGGCGACCTGCGATTCTTCGGTTCGTCGAACTCAGCCGGGACGCTGCTCGAGTGGAACGGTTCGTCCGTCATCGTCGAGGACGCCGCCACGGCGGACTTCTCCGGTATCGATCTCGCTCTCATGAGTTCGGGCGCCACGTCGTCACGGGTTCTGTCGCCGCGCCTGGCCGCGGCCGGTGCGATTGTCATCGACAACTCCAGTGCGTGGCGAATGGATCCGGACGTCCCGTTGGTCGTGACCGAGGTGAACGCGGGTGAGCTCGCGCACATCAACAAGGGGATTGTCGCCAACCCCAACTGCACGACCATGGCCGCCATGCCCGTGCTCGCGCCGCTGCACGCGGAGGCGGGGCTCATCTCGCTGGTGGTCTCCAGCTATCAAGCCGTCTCGGGTTCCGGTCGCGAGGGCGTCGAGGAACTGGCGAGTCAGTTGGAAGAGTCACTGACGCACAACGTGCGCGTGCTGACCTTCGACGGCACCGCTCTGCCCGCGCCGACCCCGGTGAAGTTTCCCGCCCCCATTGCCCACAACGTGATCCCACTCGCGGGCACCCTGCTGGACGACGGTTCGCTCGACACGTCGGAGGAGCGCAAGTTCCGTGACGAGAGTCGCAAGATCCTGGGCATCGCGAATTTGCTCGTCTCGGTCACTTGCGTGCGCGTGCCGGTGTTCACGGGACATTCGATGTCGATCACCGCGTCCTTCGAGCGGCCTCTCTCGCCCGAGCGCGCGAACGAGATCCTCGCTACCTCGCCCGGGGTACAACTCACCGACCTGCCGACACCGCTGCTCGCAACGGGTCGTGACGACTGCTTCGTGGGGCGTGTGCGCGCAGCGTCGTCCGTCCCCAACGGCCTGTCACTGTTCGTCGTCGGCGACAACCTTCGCAAGGGTGCGGCGCTCAACGCGGTGCAGATCGCCGAGGAGATTCTCGCTCGGCGCTAGTCGCCGCGACTGGCTTGGCGACGCGCCAGATTGACGCAGTGGTCGCCGAAGCGCTCGTAGAAGCGAGCGATCATCGCCACCTCCACGGCCACCGGCAACGCCATCGATCCCGAGACGAGCTCGGCGGTCAGCGACACGTGCAGGTCGTCGAGCTCGTCGTCGATCTCTTCGATGTCGTGGACCGCGGATTCGTCACCGTCAACAATCGCGTCGGTGGCTTCGCGCCAGATGGTCGCCGCAACCTCGCCCATCCGCTCGACGAGTCCACGACTGCGCGGGGACATCTCTGACCCGAGTCCGCGCGCGGCGCGCCGAGCGATGTGCTCGGCGAGATCCCCGTTACGTTCGATGTCGGGCAGGATCCTCAGCAGGGTCACGAGTTCCTCGCGGTGCGCGATCGAGGGCACCGTCTCGGCCGTCAGGGCGCTCTCCACGAGGGACACCAATTTCGTGACGATCGCGTCGATCTCGTTGTCCTGCTGCACGACGTGCTTGGCCAGTTCACGGTCACCGGCCAGCAGCGCGTGCGTCGCTTCGGCAATCGCCTCGCCCACGAGGGCGAACAGTCGCACGACCTCGGCGCGATCCTGCTCGCTGAGCGGCGGCGTGAGCGGCGTCGCGAGAACCTCAGGTTCTCTCGTCGCAAAGAGCCGTCGTGCCATGGCGCCACGCTACCGGCCCTGAGGTTGTGGCTCCCGGTGTCGCAGTGACTCCGTACAGTGGGGATCACGCGAGACGAGAGGGGCTGACGTGGGTGAGTTGCTGCTGGGTCTCGGAATCGGTCTCGTCCTCGGGGCGGCGCTGTGCGCGGTCATGGTGGCTCGACGATCTCGGGCCACCGCCGAGGAGATCGCACTCGCGCGCCGAGACGCCGCTGCCGCCGACGCGCGCGCGAGTGAGCTTCAGGGCACGATCGAACGTGAACGCGAGGCGCACATCCAGGCCATCGCACAATTGAGTGATCGGTTCAAGGTGCTCGCCAACGACACGCTGGAGTCGGTCGTGAAGCAGTTCCATGAGGGACAGGTCCAGATCCTCGAGCAGCGCGAGGCCAAGCTCGACGAGCGACTCGACCCGCTGTCGACCCTGCTGCGGGAGTACAAGGTGAAGGTCGACGAACTCGAGACGAACCGGGAGAAGGGTTTCGTCAACGTCCAACACGCGGCCACCCAACTCCTGGAGGCTCAGCGGGGCGTCATGGATGAGACGCGCAAGCTCAACACCATTCTTGGGCGCTCGAGCGCCCGTGGGCGCTGGGGGGAGATTCAACTGGAGCGAATTCTCGAGATCTCCGGGATGACCAAACACGTCGACTTCGACCCCCAGTTCACGATGAAGGCCGCCGGTGACACCCGCCAGCGCCCGGACGTCGTCGTGCACTTGCCCCACGGAGCGAACATCGCGATCGACGCGAAGGTTCCTTTCGACGCGTTCGATCGGGCGATGTCGACCGACAATGAGACCGAGCGCGAGAGCGCCCTCAAGGACTACGCCACGGCGATGCGCCAGCACGTCCACGAACTCAAGCGCAAGGAGTATTGGAGCTCGCTCGCCACGGCACCGACCTTCGTGGTGTGTTTTGTCCCGAGTGATCACCTGCTGTCAGCCGCGTTCGACGCCGATAGCGAACTGCTGGAGGACGCTCTCAGGGCGCACGTTCTCGTGGCGGGTCCGACGACGCTGTTGGGTCTGCTCTGGTCGACGTGGCTGGGGTGGAGTCAGTTCGAGGCGGCCGAGAACATCGAGGAGATCAAGGTGCTCGCGACGAAGTTGGTGGACCGCACCGTGACGCTGTTTGACCATGTCGATCGGCTCGGCAACGCCATCAACACGTCGGCCAAGCACTACAGCTCCCTCGTGGGTTCACTCGAGAACAATCTGCTCGTCACCGTGCGTGAGATTCAACGCAAGGGCGTGCGCTCCCAGAGCGAGGTCGGCACCTTTGACGTGCATCCCGAGACCACGCGGCGACTCGACCCTCAGCGTTGGCCCCAGCAGAGCGACGGCCTCCTGACGCTGGACGCGGAACTCGTCGACCCGAAGTTGGAGCTGGACGTGGGTGACGAGTCAGCCCCGGCGACGTAACGACCCTCGGGGTGCGTTTCGGGTCTTGAGTAAGTTCCTGTGTCGTGGCCCGGTCTCGAACTCGACGTCGGCGTTCGAATACCTACCTGCTGGTGGCCGCCGCGATCACCATCTCCGTGGTCGTCATCGCCCGCGACGTCCACTCGTTGGCGTCCCAGTCAACGTCGAATCGCGCGACGCTGAATCGGACCTTCGCGGTCCTGGCTGGCTCGGTGATGGCGGACGAGAATCTGTACGGTGAGCAGGCGGCGACTCTGCTCAGCGCGGGGGGAACGCTCTCGCGGAGCACCTTTGCGAGCGATCTCGACGCCCTCACCCTCTCGGGCAGTCAGCTGCTCCAGCGCACGGCTCTGCTCGCCCAGCCCAGCCTCGATGGCCACGTCCAGTTGACCCTGGGGACGGTCACCGCCCTGCGCGTCGACGGCGTCACTCAGCTGTTCCACGATGTGGGCCACCAACTGCAACTGCCCGGAACGCCCACGAGCACGGCGTCGAGTTCCACTCCGCAACAGGAATTCGTGACGTCCAATCAGCTCTGGCAGCACGCCCGCGTGCAACTGCTGGGCGCGCCAGGTCACGCACGCCTCCCCGCGAGCGTGTTCGCACTCGCCAGCGCACCGCTGACGACACAGTCGACCGCCCTGATCAGCGCCCCGTCGCTCCAGCCGGTCTCGGCGGCCACGATCGCCACGGTGGCCGTCACGCCCGCCCCCTTTCCCTCGCCGGTCGGCAAGTTGGTCCTGCCACCGACGAACTCCATCAGTTTTGACGTGGTTGTGCGCAATACCCAGTACATCACCCAGCCCGTCACGGTCCATCTCACGCTGCAGCACACGACGCACGCGGGCGTCACGATCACGCAGAGGATGTCGACCGTGATCGATCCGCTCGGCGCCCGCGCCGTCACGTTCTCGTCACTCGCGGTCGTTCCCGGTGAGACCGGCGTCGTGAATATTTCGTTAACAGGTGTGCCGATCGCATCGGGGGGCACGGGGACCAAGCATTACGTCCTCTCGATCGCGCCGTCACCGACCTCGTAGCGCGCCGGGCCCCCGCGATCCTCGCCTACGATGGGAGCGAGTCCTACCAAGCGAGGATGTTGTGTCAGAGTCAATTACGGTCACCGACAATCGGTCGGGCCAGTCCATCGAAATTCCTATCGTCAACGGCGGAGTCGCGGCCAGCGAATTCTCTAAGGTCCTGCCGGGAGTGTGGTTCTACGATCCCGCGTTCATGTCGACCGCGGCGGCCGAGAGTGCGGTCACGTATCTCGACGGTGACGCGGGCGTGTTGCGCTATCGCGGGTACCCGATCGAGCAACTGGCGGAGAAGTCGAACTATCTCGAGGTCGCGTATCTGTTGATGCACGGCGAACTGCCGACGGCCGACGAGGCCGCGGCGTGGGAACGCGAGATCACCTATCACACGTTCATCCACGAAAACGTGCGCAAGCGATTCCTCGAAGGTTTCAACTACGACGCGCACCCGATGGGCATGCTCGTCTCGGCGGTGGCCGCATTGTCCACCTACTACGCCGACGCGAAGGACATCTTTGACGAGGAAGTGCTGCACAAGCAGATCGTGCGACTGATCGCCAAGATGCCCACGCTCGCCGCCGCCGCGCACCGCTTCAGCGTCGGAATGCCGTTTGTCTACCCCGACAACTCCCTCAGCTACACCGAGAACTTCCTGTCGATGATGTGGAAGGTCGCCGAGCCGCGCTATCAGGCCGACCCGGTGCTCGCCAAGGCACTCGATCTCCTGTTCATCCTGCACGCCGATCACGAGCAGAACTGCGGCACGACCGCGATGCGAACGGTCGCCAGCGCACACGCCGACCCGTACTCGGCGACTGCCGCCGCGACGGCGGCTCTCTACGGACCATTGCACGGGGGAGCGAACGAGCAAGTCATCAAGATGCTCACCGAGATCGGGACCATGGACAACGTGCCCGATTTCATCGAGTCGGTCAAGGCTGGCCACGGCCGCCTGCAGGGCTTTGGTCACCGCGTGTACAAGAACTTCGACCCTCGCGCGACGATCATCAAGAAGACTGCGGACCAGGTGTTCGAAGTGACCGGGAAGAATCCGTTGCTCGACGTCGCGTTGAAACTCGAAGAGGTCGCCCTGAAGGACGACTACTTCAAATCACGCCGTCTCTATCCGAACGTGGACTTCTACTCGGGCCTCATCTACCAAGCCATGGGTTTCCCGATGGAGATGTTCACGGTGCTCTTCGCCATTCCCCGCACGTCGGGCTGGCTCGCGCACTACAAGGAGCTGCTCGATCAGGACATGAAGATTGCTCGACCTCGTCAGCTCTACATCGGCAAGGACGAGCGCGACTACGTCCCGATGGGGCAGCGGTAATTGACGGAGGGTCCTCGCCTCGAGGTCACCGATTCACTGCTCCATTCGCAGAGTAACTATTACGAGGCGCGAGCTCCGGAGTACGACGACTGGTTCTACCGTCGCGGCCGCTACGACCGGGGCGAGGCGGCCACGACGCGGTGGTTCCACGAAGTCGACGAGGTCCGTACGGCGCTGGCGAGCGCGAACTGGCAGGACCTCGACGTGCTGGAACTCGCCCCCGGCACCGGTTTGTGGTCGCTGTGGCTTCTCGAACACGGTGCCCGACTGTCGGTCGTGGACGGGTCGCCCGCCATGCTCGACCAGTTGCGCGCGCGCCTCGGCGGGCGCGCCGCGAGCGTGTCCTACGAGATCGCGGACCTCTTCGCGTGGTCGCCGGGTGCGACCTTCGACCGAGTGTTCGTTGGTTTCTTCCTGAGTCACGTGCCGCGTGCGCGACTCGAACAGTTTCTCGCGACGGTCGTCGCGGCGCTGCGCCCCGGGGGCGTGGTGGCATTTGTCGACTCGTGTCGCGAACCCACGTCGACCGCGGCCGATCACGTGCTGCCGACGCAGGGTGACGAGGTCATGACGCGTCGGCTCGATGACGGTCGGGAGTTTGCGATCGTGAAAAACTTCTACGAACCCGACGAGCTCGTCGAGGTCGGTGCCCGCGTCGGACTGACGGTGCAGGCCGCGGTCACTCCGACGTATTTCCTCTACGGCACCGGCACGCGTTCCTAGAGGATGCGCGTGAGTCCCTCCTGGACGAGTGAGACGCACAGGCGGCCGGACCGGTCGTAGAGAAATCCCCGCGCGAGACCGCGGGCCCCGTGCGCGATGGGGGAGTCCATGTCGTACAGCAACCACTCGTCGGCGCGAAAGCCACGGTGGAACCACATGCAGTGGTCCAGACTCGCGCCCATGAACTTGCCGGTCTTCCCACCGCACGCGGTGCGGGGCGAGAATCGCGTCGAACAGACTCATGTCACTCGCGTAGGTGGCGATGCACGAGTGCAGCAACTGTCCGTCGGTGAGTTCGCCATCGGCCTTGATCCAGATGCGCTGGTACGGCTCGACCTCATGATTGGGACTCCACGGCAACTCGCCGATGAATCGCTGGTCAATGGGATGGGGTCGGCGGAACCACTCGTCGACCACACCGTTGGCCTCCGCGACGCGCTCCTTCAAGGTCGGCAGCGACTCGGGCGCAGGGACCTCGGGCATCGTGAACTGGTGCTCGAGGCTCTCCTCGGCCACGTGAAAGCTGGCTTCCATGTTGTAGATCGCCCGACCGTGCTGCACGGCCACCACGCGCCGCGTCGTGAAGCTCTTGCCGTCGCGGATGCGGTCGACTTCGTAGAGGATCGGAATCTTCGGATCGCCCGGACGCAGAAAGTACGAGTGCAGCGAGTGGACGTTGCCCTGATCCACGGTGCGCCCCGCCGCCATGAGTGCCTGGGCGGCGACCTGTCCACCGAAGACGCGTTGACGCTCCTCGTCGGGTTGGATCCCGCGGAAGATGTTCTCCTCGATCGTCTCGAGGTCGAGCAGGTGGACGAGGAAATCGAGGGCGTCGGTCACCCGTCCATTGTGGTGCATCCAGTGACGACGACGCGAGCGAGCGTCCTCACCGTCTAGTTTCTTCTCCCGTGACCACGATGAGCGAACTCCACTTTCCCGACGGCTTCCTCTGGGGAACCGCGACCGCCGCCCACCAAATCGAGGGCGGCAACACCAACAGTGACTGGTGGCGCTTCGAGCACACGCCCGGGACGGGTTGCCAGGACTCCTCCGGAGACGCGTGCGACTCGTGGAACCGGTACGAGGAGGATCTCGACCTGGTGGCGGAGTTCGGGCTCAACTCGTTTCGCTTCTCGGTCGAATGGGCGCGCATCGAACCCGCGCCCGGCGAGTTCTCCCAGGTGGCCCTCGACCACTACGCCCGGGTGATCGAGGCGTGCCGCAGTCGCGGGATCATTCCGATCGTGACGCTGCATCACTTCACCTTGCCCCAGTGGGTTGCCGACGACGGCTCGTTCGAGTCGTCGCACATCGTTGAGTGGATGTCGCGCTACGCCGAGAGGGTCGGCGCGGCTCTCGGCGACGGGATCGGGATCGCCTGCACGATCAACGAACCCAACATCGTCGCGATGGCGGGGTATCTGTTCGGACACTTCCCGCCGCAGCAAAAAGGGTGGGACCGATTCAAGAAGGTCAACGCCACGATGCTCGACTGCCACCGCGCAATGCGCGACGCGCTGAAGTCGGGACCGGGCAGTTTCCCCATCGGTCTGACGCTGTCGATGACGGAGTACGAAGCGGTCAACGGCGGCGAAGAGCGCTGCGCGAGTTGGGTCGCCGAGATGGAGGACAGCTATCTCACCGGCGTGCAGGGTGATGACTTCCTCGGCGTGCAGTGCTACTCGAAGGGACGGATCGGGCCGACCGGTCAGGTCCCGCCCGCGGCCGGCGAGGACGTCACCGACATGGGGTACCTCTACTGGCCCCAGGTCGTCGAACACTGCGTCCGGCGGGCTGCGGACGTGGCGCGGGTTCCGTTGATCGTGACCGAGAACGGCATCGCCACCACGAACGACCAGCGACGGATTGACTACCTGCACGAGGCCCTGCGGGGGCTCCACCGCACGATCGCGGACGGCATCGACGTGCGTGGCTACTGCCAATGGAGTTTGCTGGACAACTTCGAGTGGTCCCTCGGATACTCCCAGAAGTTCGGCATTGTGGCAGTCGATCGCACCTCGTTCGAGCGCGCGGCCAAGGGATCGGCCCACTGGTTCGGCGATGTCGCCACGCACAACACCCTGTTCGCGAATTCGTAATCTGATCGCCACGAAGTTTTCGCAGTGCGCGAACTAAGTTGGTCGCGTGAAATCACGCGTGCGGAAGGTCTGGGACTGGGCGCACACGCACGAAGGGCGCAAGCTCATCCGATTCACCTCGGTGTCGGTGATCTCGACGGTCGTGAGCAACGTCGTGATTCTGATCGTCTACGGTCTCAAGCTCATTCCGGGCGAGGTCTACGCCACCATCTTCGGAAATCTCGTCGCGACGGTGCCCGCCTATCAGCTCAACCGGACCTGGACGTGGGGCAAGCGCGGTCGTAGTCACTTCCGCAAGGAGATCGTCCCCTTCTGGACGATGTCCCTGCTCGGCATCTCCTTTTCGACCCTGGGTGCCTTTTACGCCCGGCACCTCATCCACACCCACGACTGGCCACACATTGCGAACACGATCATTCTGGTCGGAGCCAACCTCTTCAGCTTCGTGATCTTCTGGTTCCTGAAGCTCTGGGTCTTCAACCGCATCTTCAAAGTCGACGAGATGGCCGAGGTGGAAGAGCACCTCGAGGCCGAAGAGCACGCCGCCGAGGCGACCTGACGACTCGGGTCCTCGCGCCACCGGGCGGCTGTTAAGGCCGCGACGGCGCCCCCGCACACACGTTCGATTGAGCTCCTTCGTCCCTTGCACGACGTGCGAACGACTGATGGAACGAACGGTCGACGTGAGTGATCGGCGATAATCATCTCCATGCGCCGATGGATACCGGGGATCATTCTGGGGCTGGTGGCTGTCCTCGCCACGACCACGGCGATCGTGTCCGCGCAGTCCAGTGACCTGACGGAGACCCAAGCCCTCCGTCAGGAACTTTCGCGTGCAGACATGTCCGAGTCGTGGGTGTACGTCCACACCACAGTCGTTGGCCTGACGGCGACGTCTCACGAATTTGGGTGCTTGTCGTCGCGGAGACTTCTCGGCCCCACACTCGCACAGCTCACTGTTCGTGAATCCGGTACCGGTGATCGCGTGAAGGTGTCTGTCGGCCAGAGCAACGTTCGTACTCTTGCGGCGTTGCGGGACGCGCTTCACCCGACGGGGTGGACGGCGTATCGCTGCGCCATGCCTCGACGCTCAGCGACATTTGTGAGAAGTGGCTCGCCTTCTCCCACTCTGAACTTCCCCGTGAGTGAAGCGGGCGACTTTCCCGTCGTGATCACGCCACCAGAACTTTCGTCGGCGCCCGAGATCAAATCGGGCCTCTCGTTGGGTGGCACTCTCGGCTACGAACTGTTCTACGCGACGGTGCGAGACGGGTACGTGGTGTTCGTGGCCGCACTCGGCACGGTCCCACCGTCCGCCATGGCACCCACGATCAGTCGAATCGTGGGGACTCTCTAACCGAACGATTCCATCGTTCCTGAGTGCACCGAGCGTTCGACGCGCGGTGATTCCCGTCGCACATCGACGATCGAGTGCGCTCTCTAGTCGCGAAAGTTGGTGAACTGGAGCGGAACGGGAAGGTCCGCCTCTTTGCAGGCGGCAATCACATTCTGAAGATCGTCGCGGCTTTTGGACGTGACACGCACCTGGTCACCTTGGATGGAGGAACTGACGTTCTTCAGCCCGAGATCCTTGATGAGCTTGTTGATCTGCTTACCGACATCTTGCGTGATGCCCGCACGAAGGACGACCTTCTGGCGCGCCGCGCCACGGGAAGCCTCTTCGATCTTGGCCGGATCGAGGACTTTCAGGGACACCGAACGCTTCACCAACTTCTCTTCCAGCACCTGGTACAGGGCGCGAAGACGATCCTCGGTCGAGGCGTGCAGCGTCAACTCCTTCTCGGAGTACTCAACCGACGCGTCGGTGCCCTTGAAGTCGAAGCGAGTGGTCGCCTCGCGGTTGGCCTGGTCGACGGCGTTGCGAACTTCTTGTGCGTCGACCTCGGAGACAATGTCAAAACTCGGCATGACTCCGATCGTAGAACAGGGGGCGTTTGGAGAGCGCCGTTGGCGACCGGTAGGCTTCTCGACGGGTCGGTGCCCGAGTGGCCAAAGGGATCTGGCTGTAAACCAGACGCGTAATGCTACGGGGGTTCAAATCCCTCCCGGCCCACCACCGTCAACTCAGTTACCGCTGAGTTGACGCCGTGTCGGTGAGGGCGATTTCGTTACGATGGTGTGACGGTCGCGACACGGGAGGAGTGCGGATGAGTGTCATCACAGCCGCCACCCGGGTCCGACGCGTCTACGAGCGAGCGGCGGGCAAGGTCGAAGCCGGCATCCAGCTTCTCGAACGCCGGTACACCCCGCTCGGCCGGTTCTCGCCGGGCCCGTTCCAGGGGTGGCGATTCCTGTGGCAGCCCGCCGTGCTCGGCTTTCTCGCCCTCTGCGCGATCTTGGGGGGAGCGTCGTTCACGAACTCGCCGTTCAAACTCGACTACGCCCACACGTGGTTCTTCGGCGTCCCGACCCAAGCCGGGACGCCCGCCCAGGCGACGAACGAGACCACCCTGATGTTCTCGATCGTGCTCGTCTTCGGAGGACTGGTTCTGTTGATGCGCGTGTGGCTGCGCCTCGCCGAGGTCGTCCGTTTGCACCCAGGTTCACCGGTGAAGGCCCTGTGGGGGATGCTCACGCTGTGGAGCCTGCCCATGATCGTCGCCCCGCCGCTGTTCAGTCGGGACGTCTTCAGTTACGCGGCGCAGGGCCAGATGACGAGCTTCAAACTCAGTCCGTATCTCTTCGGTCCCTTCACCCTCGGGTCGGGTTCCTGGGTCGCGGCGGTGGATCCACTGTGGGGGAACACACCGGCGCCGTACGGTCCGTTGTTCCTGTTCCTCGACGGGTCCCTCGTGAAGACGACCGGCCACGACTGGACGGCAACCATCGTCGGCTTACGACTGCTCGAGGTGGCGGCGGTGGCCCTGCTCGCGGTCGCCCTGCCGATGCTCGCGCGCGGGGTGCGCCGTGACCCGGGCGAGGCGCTCGTGCTCGGCGCGCTCAATCCGCTCGTGATCCTCACGCTCATCGGCGGCGCCCACAACGACGCGCTGATGGCCGCGTTGCTCGTCACGGGAATTGGCTTCGCGGTGCGCAAGCACCCCATCATCGGCATCTTGTTCTGCGCCAGCGCCGCGGCCATCAAGGCCCCCGCCGCGCTCGGCATCGTCTACATCGCCTGGACGTGGCTCGGCCCCAACATTTCGTGGCGACATAAGGTGCGCCCGTTCATCATCGCGGGCGTCACGAGTGTCGTGACGCTCAGTGTCTTCACGTTCCTCGCCGGCTTCGGGTTCGGGTGGGTACGAAATCTTGACGCCGCGGGCACCGTGCGCTCCTGGGCCGCGCCGGCCACCGCGAGCGGACTGGCGATCGCGGACCTCAGCCGACAGCTGGGCCTGCACGTGACCAACGGTTCGGTGATCTCGGTCACGAGAGTGATCGGTCTGCTCGCGGCGGTCTCGCTCGGGGCATGGCTGCTGCTCAACGCCGACCGGCGAGGGTGGGTGAGGTCGTTGGGCGAGTCGTTGATCGTGTTCGTGATCCTCGGCCCCGTCGTCCAACCCTGGTATCTGGTCTGGGGAATCATGCTGCTGGCGGTGACCTACGTCGGACGCGAGCACTTCTGGCTGTTGCTCATGTCGATCGTGGGACCCTTCCTCGGTCTGCCCGGTGGTGGACAGCTGCTCAACGCGCTGATCCACGCGAACTCCTTCGCCATGATCGGTGCGCTGGCGATCTTGGCGAGCATGCTGCTGTTACCGCTCGGAAACTGGACCCAGTGGTCCTGGCCGCAGGTGCAACCGGTCCCGGTCGTCCAACTTCGCTCCTAGGTTCGGTCGACCTCGGGCACGACGTACTGGTACTCGACGACGTCCAGCCATCGGCCGTGCTTGCGTCCCACCTCGAACTCGGTCCCCACAAGGGTGAATCCGCATCGTTCGTGCAGGACGATTGACGGCTGGTTCTCGCCCACGATGCGCGCGATGAGGGAGTGGAACCCACTGTGACTGCACACCTCGATCAATCTCTTCATCAGGAGTTCCCCGACGCCGCGACCGCGCGCCGCGCGATGGACGTAGACCGAGTTCTCGACCGTCGTGGCGTAGGCGGGGCGTTCACGAAACGCCGAGACCGAGGCGAAACCGACGACCCGATCCCCGACTCGTTCACCTCACCGACGTCGTCGTCATCGTTGAGGGCCACGAGGCACGGATGGGTCCCACGGTGCGCCTCAATCCACTCCAGTTGCTCGGTCACGGACCGCGGAACGAGGTCAAAACTGACCGTCGTCTCGACGACCTCGGGGTTGTAGATCGCGAGCAGGGCCGCCGCGTCACCTCGTTCGACCAACCGCGTTCGCATGGGGCGCAAGCGTAGTGGGGCCCCGGTTGGAACTGAGAACCCGCCGACGGGTAAGATTCGCCGTCGCGCCGTGTAGCGGTGCAGCGCCCTCTTAGCTGAGTGGTAGAGCACTTCCATGGTAAGGAAGGGGTCGTCGGTTCAATCCCGACAGAGGGCTCGCCAGGCGGCGTAGCTCAGGTGGTTAGAGCACACGGCTCATAATCGTGGTGTCGCGGGTTCGACTCCCGCCGCCGCTACCAGGCGGGCCCTCCGGGGCTCAGCAGTACCGATGACGTCAATGAGGTTGGGAGAGACAAGATGGCCAAGAACGAGAAGCGGATCCAGGTGACCCTGGCGTGCGAGGACTGCAAGCGGCGCAACTACATCACGATGAAGAACAAGCTCAATGACCGTGAGCGCATCGAGATGAAGAAGTTCTGCCGTTGGGACCGCCGCCACACGGTGCACAAGGAGACCCGCTAGGGAGTCGTCTCGGGCGAGGTGGTAGGATTCTCTACCCTGACGCCCGGTTGCTGATTGAGGTGCCCTGGGTGTCGCACAGGGCAGTAGCTCAATTGGTAGAGCACCGGTCTCCAAAACCGGCGGTTGGGGGTTCAAGTCCCTCCTGCCCTGCTCCGGCAGTGGCGGGAACGAAGTAGCGCAGTGAACGAAGACAGAGACGTGAGATGAATCGCGAAACCAAGCGGATGATGCAGAAGCAGGGCCAGACGGGTGCCGACGGCACCCCGGTTGCGCGACGCCCCGCGTCGGTCGAGGACGTCCAGCGCCGCCGCCGCGGTCGCGTCGGGGTCCGTCAGTACTTCTCCGAGGTTCGCGACGAGATGCGTCAGGTCGCCTGGCCGACGCGACCCGAGTTGCTCAACTACACCTCGATCGTCCTCTTCGTCCTCATCTTTATGACCGCTCTGATCTTTGGGTTGGGTTTCGCCTTCTCGAAGTTCGTCAACTACCTCTTCCTCAAGTAAGGCCGAACCGATGAGTGACTTCGACAACGAACCAACGGCCACCGACGAGGTGATCGAGATCGTCGAGATTGCCGACGACGAAAATGGCGAGGGCGGCGACGTCCTGATCCTGACCGACGAGTTCGACGAGGAACCCGAGGTTGAGGCGGAGAGCGCCTTTGACCGTCCGGGTCGCTGGTACGTCGTGCACACATTCGCTGGTCACGAGGCCAAAGTGCAGTCGAGCCTCAACAACATCGTGAAGAGTCGTGACCTCTCCGACCGTATCTACGAGATGTTCGTGCCCGAAGAAGACGTGCCCGAGTTCAAGTCGGGCAAGAAGGTCACCGTCTCCAAGCGCATGTTCCCGAGCTACGTGCTGGTGCGTTGCGACCCGGACCCGGAGATCTTCTACGTCATCGCCTCGACGCCCGGCGTGACCGGATTCGTCGGCCCCGAAAAGACCAAGCCGACGCCGCTCACGCGTCGCGAGATCGACAACATCATCCGTCCGCAGGTCGAGGGCGAGGAGCAGCAGGTCGTCAAGCGCCGCATGCCCCAGCACGAGTTCGAGATCAACGACACCGTTCAGATCAAGACCGGTCCGTTCGCGACCTTCTCAGGACACGTGGCCGAGATCAACGAGGACCAACTCAAGGTCAAGGTGCTGGTCGACATCTTCGGGCGCGAGACGCCCGTGGAGCTCGACTTCACCCAAGTGACCAAGCTCTAGATAGTCGCAGGTTAGGAGACACCCCATGGCGAAAAAGGTGACGGCAATCGTCAAGATCCAGCTCGAGGCAGGCGGCGCCACCCCGGCACCGCCGGTCGGTACGGCGCTCGGGCCGCACGGCATCCAGACAATGGAGTTCTGCAAGCAGTACAACGCGGCCACTGAGTCAATGCGCGGCACGGTCATCCCGGTGGAGATCTCCATCTACGACGACCGGACCTTTACGTTCATCCTGAAGACCTCGCCGACGCCGGTGCTGCTGCGCCAGGCGGCGGGCATCGCCAAGGGCGCCACACTGGCTGGTCGTGAGACCGTCGCCTCGGTGACCATGGAGCAGGTCGAAGAGATCGCCAAGACCAAGTTGCAGGACCTGAACACCGACGACATCGAGATGGCGAAGTTGCAGATCGCCGGCACCGCGCGCTCCATGGGCATCACGGTCGCGGGCTAGGAGAGAGAACAATGAAGCACGGCAAGAAGTACACCAGCGCCCTGGCTCAGGTCGACCGCGAGGAACTCCTCAGCGTCACCGAGGCCGTTGCCAAGGTCAAGACCCTGGCCACGGCCAAGTTCGACGAGACCATCGAGATTGCGTGTCGACTCGGAGTCGACCCTCGCAAGGCCGAGCAGATCGTGCGCGGCACGTTGACGCTGCCCGCCGGGACCGGCAAGACGAACCGCGTCGCGGTCTTCGCTGCGGGCGAGGCAGCCCAGGCCGCCCGTGACGCGGGAGCGGACGAGGTGGGCGCCGACGACCTGGTGGCTCGCGTGGCCGGCGGGTTCCTCGACTTCGACATCGCGATCGCCACGCCCGACCTCATGGGTCAGGTCGGTGGACTCGGCCGTGTTCTCGGTCCCCGTGGTCTCATGCCGAACCCCAAGACCGGCACCGTCACGATGGACGTGGCCAAGGCCGTCAGCGAGTTCAAGGGCGGACGCGTCGAGTACCGCACCGACAAGGTCGGGAACATCCACCTTCGCGTTGGCAAGGCCTCCTTCAGTGCCGAGGACCTGACCCGCAACATCCACGCGGTGGTCGACGAACTGTTCCGTGTCAAGCCCTCGAGCGCGAAGGGTCGCTACCTCATCAGCGTGACGATCTCGTCCACGATGGGCCCGGGCGTGAAGATCGATCCCGCGCACGCGCGCGAGGTCGTCGACGCGGTCGCGAATTCGTAACACCAGTTTTGACGCGCTCGCGGGAAAGTCAGTAGGCTTCCCGACGCGCACGACGCAGTGCCCACAGTTGTAAGGAACGCCGAAGACATCCGGTGTGGGTTCGCCCACTGAAAGGATCCACTGGATCCGCCCGACGAGGTTGTTCGAGTGCACCGAAAGGTGTCGCTCGTTCGCTGGGATGTCCGAGGCCCGTACCGGGCGGCATCCGGTGGAGGAGCAGGATGAACAAGGCACGCACCGAGAAGGTCGCCGTCGTCGACGAGGTCAAGGACCGCGTCGGCGCCACGTCAACGGCCGTCGTCACCGAATATCGCGGACTCACGGTCGCGGAGATCTCGTCGCTTCGTCGCTCATTGCGCGCCGCCGACGCCGAGTACAAGGTCCTGAAGAACACCCTCGTTCGTCGCGCCGTCGCCGGCACGCCCAGCGAGTCCCTCTCGCAGTTCCTCGAGGGACCGACGGCCATTGCCTGGGTCAACGGGGACATCTCGGCGGTCGCGAAGATCCTGAAGGAGTTCGCCAAGTCCACCCCGACGCTGATCCTGAAGGGTGGGGTTCTCGACGGGAAGGCCCTCAGTGCCGCCGACCTCAGTTCACTCGCCGATCTGCCGAGCCGCGACGTGCTGCTCGCCCAGCTCGCCGGACTGCTCGCCTCGCCGATGCGCCAGATGGCCGGTCTCTTAAAGGCCGTGCCGCAGAACTTCGCCTACGGCCTCGCGGCCCTGCTCGAGTCGAAGGGTGGCGCACCCGCCGCCACGACGACCGAGGAGGCCACCGAGGCCACCGAGACTCCGGCCGGGGTCGAGGACGCCGCACCCGCGGCGAGCGACGACACCGTGGTTGACGCCACGGAGGTCGCGGAGATGACCGACGCCACGGAGGCGACGGTCGACACCGACACCACGGAGGTGGCCGACGCGGCCGCCGACGGTTCACCGGCCGAATAACCGAGCAGTACCAGACCGCAGGAAGAAAGGAATCACCATGGCAGGAACACTGACGAAAGATCAGATTCTCGACGGCATCGCCGAGCTCTCCGTGATCGAATTGAGCGAGTTGCTCAAGGAGTTCGAGGAGAAGTTCGGTGTGACCGCGGCCGCCCCGGCGGCCGTGGCGGCCGCCCCGGCAGCCGGTGGCGGCGGAGCATCAGACGGCGCCGCAGCCGAGGAGAAGTCGGAGTTCGACGTCATCCTCACCGGCGCGGGCGACAAGAAGATCCAGGTCATCAAGGAAGTTCGTACCTTGACCAACCTGGGTCTGAAGGAAGCCAAGGACCTCGTGGACGGCGCACCCAAGCCCGTGCTCGAGAAGGTGTCCAAGTCCGACGCCGACAAGGCCAAGGCCGCCCTCGAGGCCGCCGGCGCCACCGTCGAACTGAAGTAACCAGCCCGCCGCCGCCCGGGACCCCATTTCTGAGGGGACCGGGCGGCGGACGGTGCTTGACCTCGCCGCCGGACCTGCCTAGGGTTACCGGCTACGACACGCGTCGAGCGCCAACCGGGGTTCCGGTGGGCGCTACTTGCGCGTTGCCGTAAAAAGCCACTAGAGTCGAAAGACCGTGTTCTCCCTGCTGACCTCGCCATGTCTCTTGGCAAATTCAACTCGTCGAAACGGGCACCACCAACCTGTAGTAGCCACCCACTCACACGGAGGAATGACCGTTGCCGTCACGGTCCACTAGCCCCGACCGCTTTAGCTTTTCTGCATTGGGTGAAGCTCACCTCTGCCCAATCTGCTCGAGATTCAGCGCGACAGTTTCGACTGGTTCTTGCGCAATGGTCTCCAAGACGCCTTCGAGGCGATCTCGCCGATCACCGACTTCTCGGGCAACCTGCAACTCGAGCTCGAATTCGATCCCGATGATCCGGATCTGAAGAGCCCACCGAAGTTCACCGTCGAGGAGTGTCGCCAGCGTGCGACGACGTACTCGGCGCCGATCTTCGTGCGCGCGCGCTTCCTCAACGCGAACACCGGTGAGATCAAAGAGCAGACCGTCTTCATGGGTGACTTCCCGATCATGACCGAGCAGGGAACGTTCATCATCAACGGCACCGAGCGCGTCGTGGTCAGTCAGCTCGTGCGCTCGCCCGGCGTCATCTTCCAGCCGGGCAAGGACGAGAAGGTCGCCTTCGAGGGCACCATCCACCCGAGCCGCGGTGAGTGGTTGCAGGTGGACCTCGAAGAGAAGAAGAACAAGTCGGCCAACGCCGGCGCCCGCATCGCGCGCAAGCGCCGCATCAGCCTGTTCACATTGATGCGCGCCCTCGACACGGCGATGGACGAGGCGTTCTTCATCAAGTTCGTCGAGCACTTCGACTTCCTCGAGGACCAGTTCCACGATGACTGGAAGAAGGCGTTGCGCGAGATCGCCACGCACATGACGAAGTACAACTACGACGACTCGCCGGAGAACTTCGCGCGCGCCAGCCAAGAGACCGCGTGGCTCGAGATCTACCGCCGCGCCCGTCCGGGTGAGGTGCAGACGATCGAGGCCGCCCGCCAGTACTTCGAGGGTGCCTTCTTCTCGGAGAAGCGCTACGACCTCAGCCGCGTCGGTCGGTACAAGCTCGATCGCAAGCTCGGCACCGAGGTGGAGAAGAACCGCGAACTGTTCGGCGACATTCTCGACCGGCCGAACATGGAGCTGCACGTGTTGAGTAAGGCTGAGGTCCTCGCGACCGCGACCTACCTGTTGAACCTGGCCCGTGACCGTACGGCCAAGGAGACCACGTACCACATCGACGACCAGGACCACTTCGCCAACCGTCGCATCCGCAGCGTCGGCGAACTGATCCAGAACGCCCTGCGCACCGGTCTGTCGCGCATGGAGCGCGTGGTGCGTGAGCGGATGAACACCCAGGACGTCGAAGCGATTGCGCCGCAGACCCTGATCAACATCCGTCCCGTGATGTCGGCGATCAAGGAGTTCTTCGCCACCAGCCAGTTGAGCCAGTTCATGGACCAGAACAACCCGTTGTCGGGACTCACGCACAAGCGTCGTCTCTCGGCGCTCGGGCCCGGTGGTCTGTCGCGTGAGCGCGCCGGCCTCGAGGTTCGTGACGTGCACTCCTCGCACTACGGACGCATGTGCCCGATCGAGACCCCGGAGGGTCCGAACGTCGGACTCATTGGCTACCTCGCGACCTACGCGCGCATCAACGAGTACGGCTTCATCGAGACGCCGTACCGCGTGGTGCGCGACGGACGCGTCGTCGACGAGATCGTGTACTACACGGCCGACGAGGAAGAGAAGTTCGTCATCGCCCAGGCCAACACGGTCCTCGACGAGAAGGGCAACATCGCCTCCGAGCGCGTGCTCGTGCGTCGTGGACCGACCGGCACCGGACTGCGCGTGGGTGCGTCCAACAAGTCCGGCTCCACCACCAGCGAGATCGACTTCGTCCCCGCCAAGGAAGTCGAGCTGATGGACGTGTCGACCAAGCAGATCATCTCGGTCGCGACGTCGCTCATCCCGTTCGTGGAGCACGACGACGCCCAGCGCGCTCTCATGGGTGCGAACATGCAGAAGCAGGCCGTCCCGCTGATCGTGCCCGAGGCCCCGTTCGTCGGGACCGGACTCGAGTCACGCGCCGCCATTGACTCGGGCGATGTGCTCGTGGCCGAGGGAACCGGCACCGTGGCCGAAGTCTCCGGTGACCGCATCATCGTCGACTACGACGCGGACGTCACCGACCGCTACGGCAAGAAGCTCGGCCGCAAGCGCTACAACCTCAACAAGTTCCGTCGCTCCAACCAGGACACCTCGATCAACCAGAAGCCCTTGGTCTTCGGTGGCGAGTCCGTCGTGACCGGCGACCTGCTGGCCGACGGCACCTCGACCTCCAACGGTGAGTTGGCGCTCGGCAAGAACCTGCTCGTGGCCTACATGCCGTGGGAGGGCTACAACTACGAGGACGCCATCATCCTGAACGAGCGTCTCGTGCGCGACGACGTCCTCACGTCGATCCACGTGAAGGAGTACGAGATCGACGCCCGTGACACCAAGCTCGGGCCCGAGGAAATCACGCGCGACATCCCGAACCTCCCCGACGACATCCTCGCCGACCTTGACGATCGCGGCATCGTGCGCGTCGGCGCCGAGGTCGAGCCCGGGGACATCCTCGTCGGCAAGGTCACGCCGAAGGGTGAGACGGAGCAGTCGCCCGAAGAGCGACTCCTGCGCGCCATCTTCGGTGAGAAGGCCCGTGAGGTCCGAGACACCTCGCTGAAGGTGCCCCACGGCGAGTCCGGCAAGGTCATCGACGTGAAGGTCTACCGTCGCGACGAGGACCACGAGATGCAGCCCGGCGTCAACGAACTCGTGAAGGTCTACGTCGCCCAGCGTCGCAAGATCTCCGAGGGCGACAAGCTCGCCGGCCGCCACGGCAACAAGGGCGTCATCTCGAAGATCCTGCCCGAAGAGGACATGCCCTTCATGGCCGACGGCACTCCCGTCGACATCATCCTCAGCCCGCTCGGCGTGCCGAGCCGCATGAACGTCGGCCAGGTGCTCGAAAGTCACCTCGGCTACGCCGCGCGCTACGGCTGGGATGGCGTGAACGTGAGCCCGGTCGCCGGGACCTCCGGTCACCTCGACCAGTTCGGTGAGGACCGCCCGTTCCGCAAGACCCGTCCTCGCACCGAGCCGGCCATCTACGTCGCCACACCCGCCTTCGACGGCGCGCACTGGGACGACGACGGCGGCCCGAAGGACAAGCCGACGATCCAGGGCATCTTCGAGAAGATGAACAACGACGGCGCCAACGGCAAGCGTCAGCTCGGGGAGCACAACGACGGCAAGATCGCGCTGTTCAACGGTCGCACCGGCGAGCCCTACGACAGTCCGATTTCGGTGGGCTACGCCTACATCTTGAAGCTCGCCCACATGGTCGACGACAAGATCCACGCGCGTTCGACGGGTCCGTACTCCATGATCACCGCGCAGCCGCTCGGTGGCAAGGCGCAGTTCGGTGGCCAGCGCTTCGGTGAGATGGAAGTGTGGGCCCTCGAGGCCTACGGCGCCGCCTACGCGCTCCAGGAACTGCTGACCGTCAAGAGCGACGACATGAAGGGCCGCGAGCGGGCCTACGAGTCGATCGTCAAGGGTCAGAACCTACCCGGAGCCGGGCATCCCCGAGTCGTTCAAGGTCCTCATCAAGGAGATGCAGTCACTGTGTCTCAACGTGGAGGTCCTCACGGCGACCGGGAACAACGTGGATCTCGCCGACACCGAAGAGGACTTCTTCAGTGTCACGCGCGAGCTCGGAATTGACATCAGTCGGCCCGAACGTGGTTCGGACGAAGAAGACGCGCGGCGCGCAGCCGAGAGGAGACTGTCATGAGCCCAGTGGACGTCAACCAGTTCAGTGAGCTCCGCATCGGACTCGCCACAGCCCAGAACATCCGGTCGTGGTCATCCGGTGAGGTGAAGAAGCCCGAGACAATCAACTACCGCACCCTGCGTCCCGAGAAGGACGGACTGTTCTGCGAGAAGATCTTCGGGCCCCAGAAGGCCTGGGAGTGCGCGTGCGGCAAGTACAAGCGCGTGCGTTTCAAGGGCATCGTCTGTGAGCGCTGTGGCGTCGAAGTCACCAGCGACAAGGTCCGTCGTGACCGCATGGGCCACATCGCGCTGTCGGCGCCGGTGGTGCACATCTGGTACCTGCGCGGCACCCGGTCCTGGCTCGCGTACCTCCTCATGGGCACCCTGCCCAAGGAGGAGCTGAAGGCCAAGCAGCTCGAGAAGGTCATCTACTTCGCGGCCAACATGGTCAGCTTCGTCGACGTCGAGCGTCGCCACAGCGACCTGCCCGAGCTGCGCGTGGCCCTCAACGAGGAGGTCGCCGAGATCGCCGAGCGCGAGGCCCGCGAGATGGAGCGCAAGCTCAAGGAACTCGAAGAGAAGGTCGCCACCCTCGAAAAGGAGGGCGCCAAGGAGTCCGAGCTTCGCGCGCTGCAGCGCAACGCCGAGAAGGAACTCGAGATGGTCAAGCAGCGCTACGTCGAGGAGAAGGAACTCGCCGAAAACGCGTTCTCCGACCTTCGAGGGACTGCACTCGCGCCAGATCATCGAGGACGAGACCCTCTACCGCGAGATGGAATTCAAGTACGCGGACTACTTCGAAGGTGGCATGGGCGCCGAGGCGATCCTCAAGCTCATCGATCGCATGGACCTCGACGCCGAGGAAAAGACCATGCGCGAGATGATCGAGGCCAAGGACGGTCGCAAGAAGCTGTCCGCCCAGCGCGAGGCCAAGTTCCTGAAGCGTCTGGCCATTGTCCAGTCGTTCAACCGTCGCGACGACAACGGTCGTCGCCTGTCGGACCCGCGCGCCATGGTGCTCGAGGCCGTGCCGGTTATCCCGCCGGACCTGCGTCCGATGGTCCAGCTCGACGGTGGACGTTTCGCCACCAGTGACCTGAACGACCTGTACCGACGCGTCATCAACCGCAACAACCGTCTGAAGCGACTGCTCGACCTGCAGGCGCCCGACATCATCGTGAACAACGAGAAGCGCATGCTCCAAGAGGCCGTCGACGCGCTGTTCGACAACGGCCGTCGGGGACATCCCGTGCAGGGACAGAGCGGTCGCCCGCTGAAGAGCCTCTCGGACATGTTGAAGGGCAAGCAGGGCCGGTTCCGTCAGAACCTGCTCGGCAAGCGCGTGGACTACTCGGGCCGTTCGGTCATCGTCGTCGGTCCCCAGCTGAAGCTGCACCAGTGCGGTCTGCCCAAGATGATGGCCCTCGAACTGTTCAAGCCCTTCGTCATGAAGCGTCTCATCGAGACGCAGAAGGCCCAGAACATCAAGAGTGCCAAGCGCATGGTCGAGCGTCGTCGCCCGGTCGTGTGGGACGTGCTCGAAGACGTGATCCGTGAACACCCGGTGCTGCTCAACCGCGCGCCGACGCTGCACCGACTCGGGATCCAGGCCTTCGAGCCGATCCTGGTTGACGGCAAGGCCATCCAGGTCCACCCGCTCGTGTGCAAGGCGTTCAACGCCGACTTCGACGGTGACCAGATGGCCGTGCACGTGCCATTGTCCGCCGAGGCCCAGGCCGAGGCCCGCGTGCTGATGCTGTCGACGAACAACATCTTCACGCCCGCCACTGGTCGTCCGATCACCGAGCCCGCCCAGGACATGGTCTTCGGCGCGTACTACCTGACCCTGCCCCCCGAGGGCGAGGTCGAGCACCCGCAGGTCTTCCGTCACGTCTACGAGATCGAGATCGCCGTGGAGCGCCGGCTCCTCGGCCTTCGCACGCCGATCGAGATCCGGCCCATCGCCGGGTCGGGACTCGACGAGCGCCTCGAGGCCGCCGGCATCGCCATCACGGGCGCCAGTCGGAGCCTCGTGACGACGCCGGGCCGCGTGTTCTTCAACGAGGCGCTGCCCGCGGGTTACAAGTTCCACAACGTGCTCATCGGCAAGAACGCCCTGCCCATCGGCAGCATCGTCGAGGAGATCTCGAACACCTTCGGTCGACAGCAGGTGGCCACGTCGCTGGACTCGATCAAGTCGCTGGGCTTCCGCTTCGCGACCCAGTCGGGTCTCACCATCGCCATTGACGACGTCGTCACCTCACCCGAGAAGGCGGCCATCCTCAACAAGTACGAGGAGCAGGCGGCCAAGGTGGAGGCCAACTACCGTCGCGGTGTCATCGTGGACGAGGAGCGCCGTCAGCAGGAGATCGAGATCTGGACGAACGCGAACAAGGAGGTCGGTGACGCATCCGACCGCGCCATGAACGCGCAGTTCGACAACCCGATCCGCATGATGGTCGACTCGGGAGCGCGTGGTAACAGCCAGCAGATCCGCCAGATCGCCGCGATGAAGGGCCTCGTGTCCAACCCGCGCGGTGAGATGATTCCTCGTCCGATCAAGTCCTCGTTCCGCGAGGGCCTCTCGGTGCTCGAGTACTTCATCTCGACCCACGGCACCCGCAAGGGTCTCGGTGACACGGCACTGCGCACCGCGGACTCGGGCTACCTGACCCGTCGACTCGTCGACGTGGCCCAGGAACTCATCGTGAAGGAGATGGACTGCGAGACCTCGCGTGGTGTCTGGATCGAGCACGTGGCCGCGGACACCCGCGCCGTGCGTGCCCACCTCGAGACCAAGCTGTGGGGTCGGGTCACCGCCGAGGACGTCGCGCTGAGCGACGGCACCACGGTGCCCGCCGGCACGATGCTGCTCATGGACGACGTCTACCGCTTGCGTGATGACGAGGCCGTCAGCCGCGTGCGTGTCCGCTCGATGCTCACCTGCGACGCCGCGCAGGGCGTGTGCGCGCGCTGCTACGGACTCTCACTGGCGACCCACCTCATGGTGGAGCTGGGCGAGGCCGTCGGCGTCATCGCCGCGCAGTCCATTGGTGAGCCGGGAACCCAGCTCACCATGCGGACCTTCCACGCCGGTGGTGTGGCCGAGAGCGACATCACCCACGGTCTGCCGCGCGTGGTGGAGCTGTTCGAGGCCCGCACGCCCAAGGGGGCCGCGAAGGTCGCCGAGCACTCCGGCATCGTCCACGTCGAGCTCGAGGGTCGTAGCCGCAAGGTGACCGTCGTCGGCAACGAGGGTGAGGTCCAGGAGGAGATTGTCTCCATCAACCGCCACCTGCTCGTTCAGGACGGGGAGGAGGTCGAAGTCGGCATCCCGCTGCACGACGGCCCGCTCGACCCGAAGCTCATGATGAAGTACCGCGGCACCCGCGAGACCCAGCAGTACCTCGTCGAAGAGGTTCAGAACGTCTACCGCGACCAGGGTGTGTCGATCCACGACAAGCACATCGAGTTGATCGTGCGTCAGATGACCCGCCGCGTGCAGGTGGTCGACCCGTCGGACGCGAAGTGGTTGCCCGGCGCAATGGTGGACATGAAGGTCTTCAACGACACCAACGACGAGCTCGAGGCCAACAACCTCCAGCCGGCCGACGGACGAGCCCAGCTCATGGGTATCACCAAGGCGTCGCTGGCGACGGACTCGTGGCTGTCGGCCGCCTCCTTCCAGGAGACGACCCGCGTGCTGACCGAGGCCGCCATCGAGGGCAAGCGCGACAACCTCGTGGGCCTGAAGGAGAACATCATCATCGGCAAGTTGATCCCGGCCGGTTCGGGACTCAGCTACTACAACCGCGAGGCCCTGCGTCTGGACATGCCCGACGCCGAGCTGCTGCCCGACTGGGGCATGATGAGCGACGTCGACCCCGACTTCGCCTGGGAGCTCGGTGAAGTCAGCTCGACGACAAGCTTCGCGGACGACCTGTCGGCGCTCCAGAACATCGGCGCGACCTACGACGAGTCGGCGCTGCCCGAGGACGAGGCCACCAATCCCGAGGATGGTCCGGACAACGGGGTGGCGGCGATCTCGTAGCAACTTGGTGACGATCCCGTTCCCGGCGCGAGAGTGCCGGGGGCGGGCTTGCCACCACCACCGCATCTGCCGTAGCATTGACAGTCCGCGTGTCGGTTCGCCTGCACGCTCCACGACGACGTACAACTAGAAGAGGTTCCGCGTGCCCACGATTGCACAGTTGGTCCGAAAGGGTCGACAGGACAAGATTTCCAAGACCAAGACGCCGGCCCTGAAGGGGGCCCCGCAGCGTCGCGGCGTGTGCACCCGGGTTCACACCGTCACCCCGAAGAAGCCGAACTCGGCCCTGCGCAAGGTCGCACGTGTGCGTCTGACCTCGGGCGTCGAAGTCACGGCGTACATCCCCGGCGTCGGCCACAACCTCCAGGAGCACTCCATCGTGCTCGTGCGTGGCGGCCGTGTGAAGGACCTCCCCGGTGTGCGTTACAAGATCATCCGCGGCGCGCTCGACACCTCCGGTGTGCGTGACCGCAAGCAGGCCCGTAGTCGCTACGGCGCCAAGAAGGAGAGCTAATGCCGCGCAAGGGCCCCGCCCCCCGTCGCGAACTGGCGCCGGACCCGATCTACAAGTCGGTCCTGGTCACCCAGATCATCAACAAGATCCTCGAGCGCGGCAAGCGCACGATCGCCGAGCGCATCGTCTACACCGCCCTCGAGACGGTCGAGCAGAAGACCGGGACCGATCCGGTCGCCACGCTGAAGCGCGCCCTCGAGCAGGTTCGCCCCGAACTGGAAGTGAAGAGCCGTCGCGTCGGTGGCACCACCTACCAGGTTCCCATGGAGGTGCGTCCCCGTCGCGCCACCACGCTCGCGATCCGCTGGCTCACCGACTTCGCGCAGAACCGTCGTGAGAAGACCATGGCCGAGCGCCTGGCCAACGAGATCATCGACGCCAGCAACGGTGTGGGGGCCGCGGTCAAGCGCCGCGAAGACATGCAGAAGATGGCGGAGTCCAACAAGGCCTTCGCGCACTACCGCTGGTAAGTCAGCAGAGAGCTCATCATGACAGCACGCGAGTTTCCCCTCGAGAAGGTCCGCAACATCGGCATCATGGCGCACATCGACGCCGGCAAGACAACGACGACCGAGCGCATCTTGTTCTACACGGGCAAGAACTACAAGATCGGTGAGGTCCACGAGGGCGCCGCGACCATGGACTGGATGGTCCAGGAGCAAGAGCGCGGCATCACCATCACCTCGGCAGCGACCACCTGCCAGTGGAACGGCCACCAGATCAACATCATCGACACGCCCGGCCACGTCGACTTCACGGTCGAGGTCGAGCGCTCCCTGCGCGTGCTCGACGGTGCGGTCGCGGTCTTTGACGCGGTCGCCGGCGTGGAGCCCCAGACCGAGACCGTGTGGCGTCAGGCGAACAAGTACCACGTGCCGCGCATCTGCTTCGTGAACAAGATGGACCGCGTCGGCGCGGACTTCTTCCGTTGCGTCGACATGATCGAGGACCGACTCGACTGCACGCCGGCCGTCATCCAGCTACCCATGGGCGCCGAGGGCAACTACCGCGGCATCATCGACCTCTGTTCGATGACCGCGACGATCTACCACGACGACAAGGGCGAGCAGCTCGAGGTCATCGACATCCCCGAGGAGTTCCGCGCCCAGGCCGAGGAGTACCGCATCAAGTTGCTCGACGTGCTCACGACCTTCGACGACCACCTCATGGAGAAGGTTCTCGGCGACGAGGAGATCACCACGGCCGACGTGCGCCACGCCCTGCGCGTGGGCACCCTCGAGGGGCACTGCGTGCCGATCCTCAACGGCTCGGCCTTCAAGAACAAG
>CAWHLQ010000043.1:0-3578 GCA_963830195.1 uncultured Actinomycetota bacterium
TAATGTCTGTCTGACCGCGGGGATCAGTCCGGATCAGACAATGCTCACCAACCCCGTCGTCGCGATCGGCCGACAGTGCATCATCGGCCGCGGCAGCCACATCATTGGTCACTGGTCGATCGTGCTGGGCGACGAGATCCAGACGGGTCCCTACGTCTACATCACCGATCAGAACCACGGCTACGAGGACCCCGATCGCGCCGTCGGCTGGCAGGAACCGACCGAGGCCGCGGTGTCGATTGGGTCGGGGAGCTGGTTGGAGCGAACGTCGTGATCCTGCCCGGCACAACGCTGGGCGCCAACACGGTGGTCGCGGCGGGGGCGGTCGTGCGCGGCTCATTTCCGAGTCACGTCGTGCTCGGCGGCGTACCGGCCAAGGTGTTGCGGCACTACGAGCCGGCCACCGGGTGGGTTGCCGGTCCACCGCCCACGCGAGCCCGCGGCGCTGGGGAGTCGACCTCGCCCCGTTCCGTTCCTCCTCGGCGTACCGTCGACTGTTTCTCTACGGCGCCTTGGGCACGTTGGCGTCACAAGCGACCTACGTGACGTTGATGTACCAGTTGAAGATTCTCACCGACTCGGCACTCGACGTCGGCGTGTTGGGTCTGGTGGAGTTGCTGCCCATCATTGTCTTCGGCCTCTACGGCGGCGTTCTCGCGGATCACTTCAATCGACGACGCGTCGTCCTCGGCGCGGAACTCGGTCTGTTCGCGGTGACCGGGGTCTTGTTCGTCAACGCGCGACTCTCTCATCCATCCGTTGCGGTCATCTACCTCGTGGCCGCGGCGTTCGCGGCACTGAACGGCATTCTGAGTCCCAGCTACGCGGCGTTGTTCCAACAGCTTGTCCCGCACGATCTCCAGCGCGAGTCGGCGACGTTGCAGATGGTGCAGGGAACAGGAGCCTCGATTCTCGGCCCCGCCATTGGGGGTCTCGTCGCGGTGGCGTGGGGGCCTGCGGCTGTCTATGGGGGTGACCTCGCGTCGTACGTCGTGACCGTGTTGTTACTGGTGGGTCTTCACGTCGAACACCGTGCGGGCGGCGCCGAGAAGCCGGACTTCGCGGCGTTCGCGTCCGGCGCTCGCTACGCGTGGAGTCGTCCGGACGTGCTCGGGACCTACGTGATTGACCTGGTCGCGATGACGATGGCCTATCCGGTCACGTTGCTGCCGTTCGTGGCCGCGACCTACCACTCCTCGTACGCGTTGGCGGTGCTGTACTGCGGGATTCCCACCGGCGCCCTGCTCGCGACCCTCAGTTCACGCTGGACCGGAAAGGTGTCCCACTACGGGCGCGCGATCGCGGTGGCCGCGGTGTTGTGGGGAGGGGGCATCATCATCTTCGGCGTGGCGCGATCGCTTCCGTTGGCCTTTGTCGGACTCGTGATCGGGGGTGGTGCGGACGCGGTCAGCGGGATCTTCCGCACCACGATGTGGAACGAGTCGATTCCCCTCGACGTGCGAGGTCGCATGGCGGGCATTGAACTTCTCAGCTTCAGCGTCGGTCCGACGGCGGGCCAGTTTCGGGCGGGCGTCATGGCCGCGGCAACAACGGTACGTATCTCTCTCGTCGCCGGCGGCGTGGCGTGCGCCGGGACGTGCGCCGTCTTGCCCTTGGCCCTTCGCTCGACGTGGAACTTCGACGTACGCGGTGACCCTCACGTGGCCGCGGTGCGCGCCGCGCGCGCGAACGAACAGTTCGACTGACGAGCGGGCCGTCGGGGAGCCTCTACGCTTTGGCCGTGACGACGACGACCTATCTGGTGACCGCGAGCGGACCGGACCGTACGGGGGTCGGCGCGCAACTGTTCGCGGCGATCGATCAGCTGGACTGCGAGGCCTGCACGATCAACGACGTCGCGCAGATCACGATCCGCGGCTACCTCGTTCTGTGCGTCGAGGTGACGGTGGACGCGAGTGAGACGCCCGAGCGGCTGCGCCAGCGGACGGTCGAGACCGGCGTTGTCGGTGACGGCATCGACGTCACCGTCAGTGTGGTCGAACCCGGTGAGTTCGTCAACGGCAAGCGACTGCTCGTCACGTTTTTGGCTCCCAGCATCACCAGTGAGTCGCTCGTCGGCGTGTTTCACGCCATCGCGACCAGTGGCGCCACGTGCGAACGCATCGTGCACCTGGCGAGCTATCCCGTTGACTGCTACGAGCTCGTGGTGCGTGGTCCCAATCACACGACGCTGCGCGAGACGCTTACCGCCACGGCCTCCACTCTCGGGCTCGACCTCGCGGTGCAGCGCGCGGGTCTGCATCGGCGAAGCAAGCACCTCGTGGTGATGGACGCGGACTCGACGCTGCTCCAGGACGAGGTGATCGATTTGCTCGCGGCCGCCAGCGGAGCGGCCGACGAGGTGGCGGCGATCACCGACGCGGCCATGTCGGGGGAGATTGACTTCGCCGAATCACTTCGCCGACGGGTGACGCTGCTCAAAGGCTACCCGCGTCGGTCCTCGACGACGTGCGAGCGAAGCTCCGCCTCGCGCCCGGCGCGCGAACCCTTCTGCGCACCCTGCAACGTCTCGGGTACGTCCCCGCCGTCGTCAGCGGCGGCTTCGTCGAGGTCCTGGCGCCCCTGCTGTCCGAGCTCGGTGTCGACCTGCTCGAGGCGAACCGCCTGGAGGTGGTCGACGGTGTTCTCACCGGTCACCTCGCGTCCGCCGTGGTTGACCGGGCGGGAAAGGCTCTGCGCTCGTGCGCTTCGCCGAGGCGGTGGGCGTGCCCTTGCAGCAGACGGTGGCGGTGGGCGACGGGGCCAACGACATCGACATGCTCTCGATTGCGGGACTCGGGATCGCGTTCAACGCCAAGGCGGTCGTGCGAGAACACGCCGACACCGCCTTGTCGGTTCCCTACCTCGACGCGGTGCTCTACTTCCTCGGCATCAGCCGCGAAGAGATCGACGCCGAGTAACCGTCCCGGACTCGCGGTGGACGCGGGCCCCAAGGTGGACCCGGACGTCGCAGACGCGTCACGTCGGCGAGTCGGCGCGGTCGCGTCGGGCGCCACCGTGTGCGCACTGCGTGTGGATCTCGCCCAGCCCACCCGCCCCGGTGACCGACGTGGGACAAAATCTGGAAAAAAGTCTCGCGATGAGACAATTTTGCTGTTACTGTCTCACTTCAACACCACGAAGGAGGGGATCTGAAGGTTTCGATTGATCCAGATCGCTGTCAGGGACACGGTCGCTGTTTTTCGCTCGCACCCGCGATGTTCGACTCCGACGAACTCGGCAACGGGTTCGTGATCGGCGACGGGACCGTCTACGCCGATCAAGTCGACCACGCCCGTCTCGCACTGGCCAACTGCCCCGAACACGCCATTTCGATTGAGGAGTGAAGTCCATGACCACTGAGATCACCAAAGCCCCCGTTGAGGACTTCGCAACCGACTGGGACCACACGGACCCGGCGTGGGTGAAGGACCCCTATCCCATCTGGGAGGACCTCCGCCAGACCTGCCCCGTGGCCCATACCGACCGCTACGGCGGTGGCTGGTTCCCGGTCACCCACGAGCTCGTGTCCGCCGTCGCCAACGACACCACACACTTTTCGAGTCGCACCCCGGTCA
>CAWHLQ010000044.1:0-103683 GCA_963830195.1 uncultured Actinomycetota bacterium
ACGCCCCGACGTAGTTGATCGGGTCGATACCCATCATCGTGACCCAAGCCTGCTGGACGGGCGACGGGAAGGTTGACTCGTAGGCTTCGGCCTCGGTGGTCACTGTTGTCACGACACCGAGCAACTCACCGTCGCCGGACGAGAACCACGGTCGATCGAGATAGACACGTAGGAACCCGCCAGTGCGGGTAACGGAGATTCCACTCTTGATGGAACCCGTCGGTCCCTTCAGCTGCCACGCCGGCACGATCTGGTTGATCACGGGCGCCTTGGGTGGCGCGCTCGACAGGACCTCAACCGGCCACGGCGCCCCCGTGAGGGTCACGATGGGTTGGAACGTGATGTCCAGTGGCATGACCGTTCCCAGGGGGTTCGCGGACGTCACGAGCAGGGTGAAGGTTCGCGTTGACTCGTCCACCGAGAAATCGACGTCCTTTTGCAGCAGGGCACCGCGAACCGACACCTCGACGGAGTTCCCGTTCAGTCCCAACTCGGGGGTTCCGAGAGTGGTCGAGCTCCCGGTCGCCAAGTCAATCGTGAGTGACTCCTCGAAGAGATCCGCGAAGCGACTCGTTCCCGTCGCCGTGTAGTTGACGAGGTGGTGCTTCGTGTCGCCAATGCGGTGCGTCGCCGTTTCGCTGTGACCGTCGGTGTCGTCGAATCCATTGAACGCAAATCCCTGAGGGGGCAACTGGATCGTGAGCGGCATCGCCTCGGGGCCGGTGGGATTCGGGTCGGGAATGGTGAGGCGGAATGCGGGTCCTCCCGACGAGATGCGACTCTGCGGCGTGAGAGAACTCGCGGGAACGCTCGGGTCGCTGTTGGGATCATTCGGGTTGTCGTAGATATCTGTCCAACTCGCCACGACATCCACGTGCGCCGTGCTCGGAGCGTCCACGAGGAACTCGGGGTCGTCGAGGTACACGGAGATGTCCCCCGGGGTGCGTGACGCGACTGGTGACTGCAGTGACGGCGCCACGAGCGGCAGTCGTACGGCGTGCACCATCCGCAACACGGCGAACGGCGAGAGGAGCCAGACCTGTCCCTCATTCGCCGAGAGCTGCAGCGCGCTGCCACCACCGGGACCGAACCACTGCCAGACACCGAGCATGTTCAGTGCGGCGTCGCTCAGAGCACTGGAGATCCTGACGATCGACACCGCCGCGGGTGGCAACTGCGTCTGGATCAATCCGGGAGAACCGAGCGAGGGAGGGGTGTATGACGTATTCGGCGAGCTACCCCCGTCGAGGGTCAGCCAGAACGGATCCGCCTGCGGCCACGTCCCGTTCCACGCCGCCCCCTCGGGACCGGACGTTCCCGGCAGACCCACGAACGCCGGACCGTAGCTCAACGGGTCAGGAGCGTACGGGGTCCACGGTGTTGGTGAGCCCGTGAAGTAGGGAACATTATTGTTGTTCGCGTCATAGGTTCCAATCGACGTGGCGTTGTAGTCGAAGGGAACCGTCGTCACCGTGCTGAGGTTGGCCTGGTCCATATTGACGAGCATGTTGTAGGTGCCCGCATCGCTGGCGGGACCGTCGTTGGGGTTGGGCGGGCTCCCGAAGTTGAACCCGTCGAGCACGCCGTGTTCCTCGGCGAACAACTCCGACACCGAGGGGGGAGAGATCCAACGACCGTTGGTGGTCGGCGTCTCGTCGGACAGCTGATAGTTCAGGATTGTCAAGAAGTACGTCGACTCGCCCGGCGTGAACGGGGCCATTCCCGCCAAGACGGGCGGACGCACCGGCTCGTAGCGATAGTGCGTGAACACACGCGTCGCGGTCAAGTTGTCGGTCGACGACACCGGCAACGAATTGCCCGCGAGGTCCACTCCACGCGCGCGGAACTGGTACTGGTTCCCGAAGCGCAGCTTCGGAAAGAGGAATCCCGCGCCACCGTCGGGCTCCGTCGGCAACACGCTCGGCGACGGAGGCAAGAAGTACGCCGACATCTGCGGCGGCGACGGCTGACCAGCGACCGGCTCGGGAGGCATGTTCTCACCGTTGGCGATCGTCGAATTCGAGTACCGGTCAATCATCGTTCCGGGACGTTGTGCGCACAGACCCCAGCCGCGCCAGCGAAAGATACTTTCGTGCACCCAGAGATCGAGCGGCACCGGCTCGATCGAGTCAGCCTTCTGACTGGCACCCGGACTGAGGACTCCTTCGTCGAAAAAGTTGAAGGTGATCGGAGACTCGCTGTTGGGGCCGAACGTGTACTGACCGTAGCGACCGCACAGGCTCCGCCACGTCGGAGAGGCCTCGGAGTAGGTATAGACGTCGAGACGGTTGCCACGCATCAACTGCTCGGCGTACATCACGGGGAGATTGGCGTTCGTCGGGCTCGCCAACCACGTGTTGAGTTGGGTCTGCAGTGACTTCTGGCCCGCGAGAAGACCCGTGAATCCCGTGTAGGGCGCATCGGCGTATCCGGACCAGATGACCTGCGGGCCCGAAGAGCGAAGAGCGGGAACCGTGAGCGCGAGTTGGCCGGGCGAATTTCGAGCGTAGGTCTTTTCGACGTTGGCGCCCTGCGCGTCGCTGGCATTCTGGATGGAATTGCCGAGCGAGATCAGGCGATCACCTGCGAGGTCGCTGTCGAGGTTGCTCACCGAGAAGCGGCTCTCGTCACTGAGATCCATCATGCCGTTGCCGTAGTCCGGACCCTGGTTCCACGGCTGGAATGTCGTCGCGTTGAAGTTCGTCGCCGTCCACGGTGTCACGTTCTTGCTGAGATTTCCGAGCTGGGAGTGCCACGTCGGCGTCACCAGCACTTTGATCTCGCCGTAGGACAGTCGGTCCGGGAAGGCGATCTCGAGGTCGAACACCAGGTTGAACATCCGCAACACGACGGGGTAGTTGTTCAGCCCCGTGAGCCCTTGGTGGAAGTCGAGAATCGGCGTCGTGGGCGTGTCATAGAGAGGGTCGATGAGAGGCTGGTGGAACGCCTGCAACTCGGAGAAGGGAATGGTCGGCGACGGAATTGTGCTGAGATGCGGAGATCGTCGGAGTGGCCCGACGCCCGCCAAGCCGAGTTGTGTGAGGTCCAACAACGCGTTGACAATTGCTTGCGAGTTGGGGTCGCCCGCGCTGAGTGAGTTGAAGTCGTTGTCGCGTGTCGCCGCGAGGATCAGCGGGTTGGTCGGACTGATGTCACCGATGTTTCCGTAGATCGCGCTGACGAACGCCTCGATCTGCGCGTTGGGGAAACTGTGGAGCGCCCGTGTGCTGTAATCCTGGAATGTAAAGGGCTCGACCTGCGTGGTCGTGGGATTGAAGATTGCCGTCCACGCGGCACCGGGGCTCACTCCCACCGGCGGCGCGGGGGTCACGATCGTCGAGGTCTCGGTGAAACTGCTGGACCCATTGGTGACAGTCACCGTGAAACTGATCGGCCCGTCGGGTGACTCGTTGATCGACACGGGCCAGTTCACGAAATCCGGAAAGAGGGACAACGGAGCGAATGTCTGCCCGTTCGGGATCGTTGCGGTCAATTGGGGCGACAGGAACACCGACAGGTTGAGATTCCCGTTCTCGTTCACCCCATTCGGTAGTGCGGTCCAGACAAGAAGTTGAGAGAGGCTCATGATCAGCTCGCAAACGCGTTGCAGTAGTTTTGCCAGTCGCCAAACGCCATCTGATCAGCAAACGTCAGATCGGACGCGTTGGCGAACTGGTTGTGCGGTGAAGCGTGGTGGGGCAATTCCCGAAACGACGGAGACGACTGTGGTGGTCCACCGAAAGTTTTTTGCACAGTGATGGGGACCGAGATGGAAAAGAAGCACAGCGAGACCGAGATCGTCATCGTGGCGGTTCCGGTCGCGGAGTTCGAGCCCGAGTTGTAGCTGAGCGTCAGCTGCAGCTCGATTGACACACTCAGGATCCCGAGGACCTCAACTTCACCGGTGAGGCGCACGAAGCCGCTCAACGTGGATCCGTTGCTCGCGGAGTATGAGAAGGTGATGCCGGCCATGGCGGAGATCCCGCCGCTGGCCACGCCGAGGTCGAGCGCGAGCTGGCCCTCGAAGTCAAAACTCGCGGTCAGAGTTTGGAGCGAATAGAGTCCGACGCTCACTGTCAGGTAGCCGCCGCCGCCGAAGCACATCACGGTCAGCGAGAACGGCTGCTCCTGCGAACAGAAGCTGAACGTCGCAATCGTCGCGCCACCGAGGAAGGGTACGACGACCGATGCCGAGAGCGCGAGGTTCTCGAGGTTGAACACTCCGCAGCCCACACTGGGCAAGGACAACGAGACGCTGGCCGAGATCTGGGTGGGTCCCACGTCAATGGAAATACCGGAACCTCCGATGTTCTGGAGGAACTGCTCGAGCGTGTTGACGAAGTCGAGCACGCCGAGGAACGTGGGCTGGCCGACGTTGACTTGGATGTTGCTCTTCTTGCCGCTGGCGGCAGAAAACACCGCACCGGGTGTGGAGCCGTCCGACGCCCCGAAAGGAATCAGAATGATCCCCGCCGAGGCGAGGATCGTGATCGTGAAGGCGTCAACGGTCCCCTTGATGTCGAACGTTGTCGAACCCGTTGGGGTGATCACGATGGTTGCGGTCAGCGTGAAGTTCCCGTCCGAGGACACGGGTTGGAACACGGGATCAGACGACGGGAAGTTGGACAGTGTTGTCTGCAACGTGTAGGTGACAGTGATCGTGCCGTCGCTAGCAATCTGACGGGTGATCTGCGGTGCCTGTGTGTCGCCGAGGAACTCACCGAGGATGTCGGACAGTTTCAGACCGCCGAGGAAGTTCGCACTCGTCAGGTCCCCGAAGTACTGACTAATGAGGGCCTGAGCATTCCCGGCGTACTGCGACAGTGTGCCGCCGATGGCGCCCGCGGCAGCGGACAGTCCCGCGACCCCGAGGTTCGGGTTGGCAAGACCACCAACCATGTCGGCGGGGAAATTGAGGTTCGGAGGGCTGAAAAGTCCGGCGTAGACCGATCCGGGATTGTTCGATCCGCTCGGATCGATCGGTGACGTGCGCGGCCGGTCAAGCGGCGTGCTGCTGCCCGTCGTAAAGCCGTATTCGACGAAGGGGCCGTACAGGAAGATGGCCACGCCTCCAGGACCCGATCCATCGTTGAACGTCGAACGCGACAGCGTCTCGGCAGCCGGCAATCGCACATTGGCCGAGAGGAGCGTTGGAAAGAACGCCGGCTGGTTGTTGGACGTCAACTCGGTCGTCGTCACAGGGTTGCTCACCGGCTTCACGTATTGGTCGGAGCTACTTGTCACGCCGAGGGTGGCGGGAGGAACGAGGGACGGAGTTGCCACTCCGAGGGTCACCGAGAGCGTGGGATGGGTGGTGGCACCTTGAACGACCTTGCCCTTATTGAGGACTTCGGGCGCGTACTGAATGGGCGTGCCCGAGACCGCACTTGACACCAAGTCCGACAGACCGGCTCCGCCGACTTGACCGAAGGAGTTGTAAAACTCCGCGAACTCACCGATGCCCGAAATCGTGGAGCCGTCAAACTGGTTGACGGGATCTTGCGTGCCACCTTGAGCGAACAAGAAGACCAGCGGCATTTGGAGGGACACCAGAGTCCCGGCTTCGTCGACGAGATGAATCTTGAAGGGTATGTACTGTCCCCCATCGGTCGTCGGGAAGAACGCTTGCGGATAGTCGTCGGTTGAAGGTTGATTGCACAACGACGGTGTCCAGGTACTTCCAGGCGGATCGAGGTCCGGCGTCACGGACGTCAGGATGTTCGCCGAGACGAAGGGCCACGCTCCGTCTCCGTAGGGCTGTCCGTACGCCGGGTAGGTCTTCAGCGGTTCCGTGACGCGGATGAAAGCGTGCTGCTGCAAGTAGGCGTCGGCGTAGGTTGACGGACTTACGAGGTCCGGCAAAAGGACACGGTTCGTCACGATCGTGAGCGTGGCGCGATTGCCGAGGGGGAAGAGGTACCCGCCAAAGACGATCTTGACGTGCTGCTCGCGGCCCTGGGTCATCACCTCATGCCACGCCACGAGATTGTTAGCCGGCATGCCGTTGGTGATGCCACGGAGATTCCAGATTCCTTCGAGGTCAACCGTGGCGCCGAGAGCGCTCAGCGTCAGGTCATTACCCGCGACAAACGCGGACCCCTTCGACTGGTTGCCCGCGATATAGACAAGGTCCTGTCGATCGGTCTCCGTGAGCGCGCCGAGAGAGAACTCGGGGCCGTCGGTACCTTCCTTGGGAAGTGGACTCATGGTGGTGGTGGCTCGTATCGGTCGTAGTCGATGTATTCCTCGGAGGTGACGCCCGGTACACCTTCGTACATGTCGTTGGCCCAGATCACCGCAACCTCCGGCGTGAAGGAGCTCGTTCCGAGGTGGGGGCCAATCACGTTGAACTCGTAGCTCGTGAGAGTCGTGGTCCAACATTCCGTGACGAGGCGTGGCGATGGAAAGGGCGTCGTGCGATTGTTGAATTCGCTGTATGTCTTCGAGAGGATGAATTCGGAGTTCTGGTACGCCACCGGCGAGAGGATCAACGCCAGCGGGCACTCGATCGCCGTCTGGAAGTAGTTGGGCTTGATCGGCAGCGTGATGCCCGAGCCGCTGAGCGCGGTTTCGACCACGTTGAACGTCCAGCCCGACCAATTGAGGAGATCTTGGAACGTATTGGTCGGCAGCGGAATTTCGTCACCCTGCTTGAACGTGTACGCGATGCGACTCGGACCGGCGACCTGGGACACGATCGGCGTCGGATCAACTTGCTTGTACTCCGGCGTCGACGACGTGTAGTCACCCTTGCCTGCGTTCGTGACCCAGTAGTCACCCTCGGCGATGGACTGCGGGGGCAGCTCAATTACCACACCAATCCAATTGGTGCTCGTCTGCTTCGCGGTGGCCTTAAGCGAGACCTTGCTTCCACTTTTCACCACGGAAAATCCGCAGAAGGTGAAGTCGACGAGACACATGTCGGCGTCACGCTCGACCGACAGCGGCAACAGGGGTACCGCCGGCTTCACGATCACCGAGGTCTGCGGAGCGAGCTCCGCGAAGCGCATGTCGATCGCCGACGGATCGTGAATGCTCTCGTCGTAGGGGATCAGCACTCCCGCCACGGTCACTGCCGCGGCCGTACCGATGAACTGGCGCCGCGACATCATCCACGTCGCGTCGGCGCCGCCCGCGGCGGCCTGCGCGCGGGCGTGTGCCACGCGAGACGGTTGCGCGTCGTCGAATTCCGGCTTCATCGTTTCTGTCCCGGATTCGGATCGTGACCGCTGGCCGTGACCATGCTTGGAGTGTACGCTCGCGAGAGGAGTTGTGCTGGCTCAATTCGGCAAGCCCAAGCGGGGGGTGCACGTGGGACGAGGACAAGCCTTAGGAAGGCGATTCTTCAGCGTCTGCGTGACCACAGCGGTGGTCGCAGGCGTGATGGTGGTGTCGGCGTCCGTTGCGAGTGCACTGGCGTTGCCGCCCAAGCCAGCGACTCCGAACGAACTCTTCTTGCTCGCCGGCGGCGGCGTCGGTCCCTCGCTCGGGAACTACGGCCCTGCACTCGGCGCGGACCTGTCGGATCCGACGGGAGTAGCCGTCGACAGCAACGGTGACGTCTTCTTCGCGGACACCGACAACAACATGATTCGTGAAATCTCACCGTCGGGCGAGATCACCAACTTTGCGGGGACCGGGGTCGCGGGATACTACGGCGATGATGGTCCCGCGTACAACGCGGAACTAAATCACCCCGAGGGAGTCGCGGTCGACGCCAACGGAGATGTCTTCATCGCGGACACCGGCAACAACGTGATTCGTGAAGTCGTGAACGGTGAGATCACCACGATCGCCGGCAACGGAACGGCGGGCAGCATCGGTGATGATGTCAATCCGCTCGATGCCGAATTGGACGCTCCGTGCGGCGTGGCCGTGAGTCCCACGGGCGTCATTGCGATCGCCGACACGGGCAACAGTGAGGTGCGCATCGTCGAGACGAGGTTCATCATCGACAACGAGCGTTCGGCGGAGCGCAGTCCCGCCGAGCGTGGCGCGTTGCGCGCGCTGAACGACGCCTCCAGTCGACCACGGTTCAATCTCCCCGAACAGACAATCATTTACACCTTGGCGGGCACTGGCACCGCCAAGGCCATTTTCGGTGACGGAGGGTACGCCTACAACGCCACGCTGAACTATCCCTACGGCGTGGCCTTTGACGGGGTGAGTGACCTCGACATTGCCGACACCAGCAACTCCGCCGTCCGTCAGGTCGATCTCGATACGGACATCATCACCACGCTCGCCCACGTGCCGTATCCGACGAGCCTGTCCGTCGATCCCAACGACAACGTCGACGTGACAAGTCCCTATCAAAACCAGATCGATCAGATTGACAATCGAGGCAACGTCACGGACATCATTGGTACCGGTGTGCAGGGACTCAGTGGCTTTGGTCACGTGGCGATCAACGCCGAGATCAATCTTCCGACGGGGGTGACGACGGACCAATACGGTGACGTTTTCTTCACCGACACGGCCAACGAACTTGTCGATGAGATGGTGGTCGCTCGCGCGCCGACGTTCTCGGCCTCCACCCCGCCGCTCGTCACCACCGCCGGGTCGAGCTACTCGTATCAATTCAACGCGCTGGGTGTCCCCACGCCGGAGACGTACGCGATCAGTGGCAATCCCTCCTGGCTGCACATCTCGTCGTCAACGGGACTAGTGAGCGGGACATTGCCCGGGTCCACCTTGACCTTCTCGTACAGCGTGTCGTGCACGAATGCGACGGGTACGACCACCGTCGGTCCCTTCACCGTGACGGTGCCCGTCGTCACCTCCGTCAAGGGCGCGGTCGGTCCGGTCTCCGTCGTGAGGGGCCCCAACGGCGCCATCTGGTTCACGAACTTCGCGAACAACTCCATCGGAGAGATGAATACGCAGGGCCTCGTTCGGACATTCACCGCTCCCGGCATCAGTGAGCCGTTCGGACTCACGGTGGGACCAGATAACGCCCTCTGGTTCACGAACGAGGGCAACAACTCCATCGGACGCATCACCGTCGCTGGCGTCGTCCACAACTTCTTCAGTCCGCTGATCAAGAAGCCCTTTGCCATCACGAAGGGCGTGGGCAACGCACTGTGGTTCACCAACAACGGCAACAGCACAATTGGCCGCATCACCACGAGTGGCGTCGTCTCGAAATTCTCCAGTCCCTACATCAACAAGCCAACCGGAATCACCCTCGGGCCCGACAACGCCCTGTGGTTCACCAATAATGGGATTGACTCCATTGGACGTATCACCATCGGGGGTGCCGTCACTCGATTCCTGGGCGTCGGCATCAGCCACCCCCTCGGAATTGTGACCGGACCGGACGGAAAGCTCTGGTTCACCAACAACGGCAACAATTCAATCGGCACCATCTCCACCGCCGGCGTTGTCAGCCAGTTCACCGGCGTGGGCATTTCGTCTCCCCAGGCGATCATCTCGGGGCCCCTCGGGGCGCTCTGGTTCACGAACCTGGGTAACAACTCCATCGACGAGATCACTCCCACCGGCACCGTCACCCAATACGCCGAATCGACGGCCGATGGCCCTCTCGGACTCGCCGTCGGACCGGACGGGGCGATTTGGTTCGCCAACTATCTCGGCAGTGCCCTCGGTCGCTTCACGCCGGGGAGTCTCACGTTGTTCGGTGACACCGTCTTGCCCGCGGGCGTGGTTCTCGGCCCCGACGGCAACATGTGGTACACCAACACCAACACCAATTCCATCAGTCGGGTGGAGCCGAACGGTGCCGTCCAGACGTTCCGCGGTCCCGGTATCGACGACCCGCTGGATATCACCGTCGGTTCTGACGGCGCACTGTGGTTCACGAACTACGCCGACAACACCATCGGTCGCATCACGACGACGGGTGTCGTGTCGTATTACACGGGCGTGGGAATTGACGGCCCCATCGGGATCACGTCGGGGTCCGACGGTGCTCTGTGGTTCACGAATCACACCAACAACACGATTGGGCGGATCTCGACTGGCGGTTTGGTGTCGAACTACACCGGCATTGGCATCAATGGTCCCTTTGACATCACCAGCGGACCGAACGGCAATCTGTGGTTCACGAACAACCTTGGGAACTCCATCGGACAGATCGAGACGTTCGGCGGACTGGTGACGACCTTCCCCAGTTTGTACATCTCGCACCCCGTCGACATTGTGACGGGCCCCGACAACAACCTGTGGTTCACCAACTTCTCCAATAACTCGATTGGTCGCATCACGACGTCGGGGACCGTGTCGAAGTTCACGGATTCATCGATCAAGGGACCCGAGGGAATCGCCGTGGGGGCCGACAACGCCCTGTGGTTCACCAACTACAGCGGCGACACGATTGGCCGTGTGACAACCTCCGGTGGCGTCACCAGCTGGCCGTCGCCCACAATTGATGGCCCCGTTGACATCGCGACGGGTGCGAACTACGACCTCTGGTTCACAAACCAGCTGGGGTCGTCGATCGGCCACATCACGGGCTGAACCGATCGTGTCCTCAACGAACGAGCCGGAAAAAGTTCCGTAGTTCGTTGACGTAGGTTTCGGGTTGTTCCAACGCCGCGAAGTGTCCGCCGCGGTCGAGTTCGTTCCAATAGCGCAGGTCGCTGAAGCCCGTCTCCGCCCAGCGCTGCGAGATGCGGAAGATCTCCTTTGGGAAGATGGAGCACCCCGTCGGTACGCTGACGGGTCCATCGGTCGCGTTGGCCATCTTCGCAAAACTCTCCCAATAGAGCCGAGCCGATGACGCACCCGACGCCGTGATCCAGTACAGCATGACGTTGGTGAGCAACTCATCGCGCGAGATCACGTTCTCGGGGTGGCCGTTGCAGTCGGTCCACGCCCAGAACTTCTCGACGATCCACGCGCACTGACCCACGGGAGAATCGACGAGTCCGTACCCAACCGACTGGGGTCGCGTCGACTGCTGCTTCGAGTATCCCGACTCCCACTCCTGGTAGTGCCCCATGGCCGCCAGCGCTGCTTGCTCCTTTTCGGTCGTGTCGCTGAAGTCAATCGACGACAACGCAACCATGGGCATGTTCAGGTGAATACCCGCGAGGTGGTCCCCATCATGGCGTCCCAACTCCGTCGTGATGGAACTGCCCCAGTCACCACCCTGCGCGCCGTAGCGTTCGTACCCGAGGCGCGCCATGAGCGTCGCCCACACGGTCGCGATCTTCGGGACTCCCCATCCGGCGACTGACGGTTTGCCGCTGAACGCGAACCCCGGCAACGACGGGCACACGACGTGAAAGGCGTCCGCGGCGCTGCCGCCGTGAGCCACCGGATCAGTGAGCGGACCGATCACCTTCAGGAACTCAACGATCGAGCCGGGCCAGCCGTGCGTGATCAACAGCGGCATCGCGTCGGGCTCCTTCGAGCGCACGTGAAGGAAGTGGATGTCGAGTCCATCGATGGTGGTCGTGAACTGCGGGAAGGAGTTGAGGTGGCGCTCCGCGGCGCGCCAGTCGTAGGTCGTAGCCCAGTAGTCGCACAACTCCTTCGTGTACGACAGGGGCATCCCCTGGGTCCAGTCCGACACCGTCTCGCGCTCAGGCCAGCGGGTCCTCACGAGCCGGTCGCGCAGGTCATCGAGACCTTCGTCGGTGGCGGCGATCTGGAATGGGCGGATGTCGTTGCTCATCGGGCCAACGTACTGCACCGCGTCACGCCCGTCGTCGACGTTACGCGAGGAAGTCGTGCAGTGCGGAGTCAAAGTCGATGAGCTCCGTACCCGTCACGTACTCGTCGCTGCGGTGCGCCAAGAGGGGGTCACCCGCTCCAAAGTTCGTGGCGGGCACTCCACGCTCGAAAAACAGCGACACGTCCGTGAAGCCCACCTTGGCGCGCGGCGGGTGGCCCGTCGCGTCCACGAGTTTGCGAATCAACTCGTGCTCGAGTGCCGGTGGTGCTGGTGGTGCCCAGTCAAGCACCGCCAGCTCGTCACCCTCTTCGAGGACGTCGCCCAGGAGATCTCGCACGCTGGTGAGCGCCTCGTCGAGCTGGCGGTCCGGCGCCACACGATGATTGAGGGTGCACCGCGACTCGTCCGGGACGACGTTCGGTGCGACGCCCCCGGAGACCGCGACGACCTGCAACTGCTCGCAGTACGTCACGCCGTCAACCGCCGGCTGACGCGGCTCGTACGTCGCGATACGCGTGATCAGCTCGCCCATGCGGTGGATGGCGTTTCGCCCCGCAAACGGCCTCGCCGTGTGAGCTCGCACGCCGCGAAGGGTCACCTCCAGCCGCAACGTTCCCTGGCAGCCCGCCTCAACCACGCCGCCGGTGGGCTCCGCCAACAGGGCCGCGTCGGCCACGAGCAGATCGGGACGAAGTTCCGCCAACTCCAACAGCCCTGACTGACGTCGATCGATCTCCTCGCGGGCGTAGAAGATCCACGTCACTTCCAGGGGGCGGCGGACGGGATCGAGCGCTTGACGCACCATGACCGACAGCGAGCCCTTCATGTCGCACGCGCCGAGTCCCACCAACGTGTCGCCCGTGATCACCGCGCTCGCCGGATCTCCCGGCACCGTGTCCAGGTGGCCGGCGACGATCACGCGCCGCCGGTGACTGCCTCGCGTCGACGCGACGACGTTGTCGCCCACCCGCTCGACGTCGAGGTGATCCGCCGTTGCGAGCCGAGTGGCCACCCAAGTCGCGAGTTCGGCCTCGTTTCCGCTCACGGAGTTGATACGCACCAGCGCCAGTGCGTCCTCCAGCACGCTCACGTGGCGATCCCGTGATCGCGCAGCACGTTATTCAACGTGATCTTGTCGTGGCGTTCACCCTCGTCCAGCCGTCGCACCACCAAGACACACGGCAGATAGAACTCACCACCCGCGAACTCTCGCCGACGGCTGGCGGTGACCGCCACGCAGTAGTCGGGCACGTAGCCGCGCGACAGTTCAACGCCGGTGGCGGCATCGATCACGGGGATCGAGGGATTGAGCACCGTTCCCGCTCCGAGCACCGCGCCGCGGCCCACCCGGGCACCGTCGGTGATCATGCAGCGGCTGCCGATGAAGGCGTCATCTTCAATGACGACCGGCGTGGCGTTCACGGGCTCGAGGACCCCACCGAGTCCCACGCCCCCGGAGAGGTGGACGTTGGCGCCAACCTGTGCGCAACTCGCCACGGTCGCCCACGTGTCGACCAGGGTGTTCTCGCCCACCCAGGCACCGATGTTCACGTAACTCGGCATCAAGATGACACCGCGACTGAGGAAACTGCCGCGACGGGCCGACGCGCCAGGAACCACGCGCACGCCGCGACGTTCGTAGTCGGTCTTTAGCTCCAACTTGTCGTAGTACTCAAATGGCCCCGCGCCCGTGCGCTCCAGACCGCGCAGTCGAAACAGCAGCAAGATGGCCTGTTTCACCCACTCGTGCACCACGACGTCGCCCGCGGCATCAATCTCGGCGACACGAATCTGACCGTCGTCGAGCTTGGTGATCACCAACTCCACATCGCGACGAGCCTCCGCGCTGGCGGGAGAGAGTTCCTGGATCTGGTCGTACCACTGGGCAATTCGGCTCTCGAGGCTCACCGCGCCATCGTAATGGTGGCCAGTTGGTTATTTCGGGACGAGCCGCGACACCGCGAGCTCCAGCCGCTCGTCGGGTTGCACCACGGCGAGTCGGACGAACTGCGCACCGGCCTCGCCGTAGAGTTCGCCGGGGCTCGTGAGCAACCCCGCCGTCTCCGCCAGCTCTCGTGCGAGGGACCACCCGTCGACGCCCCGACGACGCATCCAGAGATAGAACGTCCCTTCGGGCATCGGTGCGTCGATGCCGCGCTCGGTCATGGCCCGCGACACACGTGCGAGTCGTCGGCGGTACCGCTCGCGCTGTTCGCTCACGTGCGTGTCGTCGCCGTACGCCGCGGCCACCGCCGCCTGCACGGGTGCGGCCACCATGAACCCCGCGTGCTGGCGCACGGCGCGAAGATACTCGGTGATCTCGGGATCACCCGCGTAAAAGCCCGCGCGCAGACCCGCCAGATTCGATCGCTTGGAGATGGAGTGGACGGCGAGGACGCCGTCGGTCCCGCTCTGGAGGATCGATCGTGGCGGGGAGGACCACGTGAATTCGCAGTAGCACTCGTCGCTGATGACGAGAACGTCGTGGGTCCGGCCCCACGCGGCGGCGGCGTTGAGGTCGTCCAGGTCGCCCGTGGGGTTGGACGGCGAATTGGACCACAAGAGGAGCGCTCTCGCCACGTCGGCGGGATCAATCGACTCCAGCGCCAACGAGCCGTTCACCACGGGCACCGGAACCGAACGAAGACCCGCGAGCGTCGCCCCCATGGCGTACGTCGGGTAGCTGATGGCCGGATAGAGGACGGTGTCGCGCGCCGGTGTGCGCAGGTGAAGATAGCCCGCCACGGTTCCCACGAACTCCTTGGTCCCGACGCACGCCGCGAGATTGTTGGGATCGATCGTCACGTCGAAACGACGCTCGAGCCACTCCGCGGCGGCGCGACGGTACGCGGGCGTGCCCGCCGAGGGGGGATAGCCACGCGCGCCCTCGGCGCGCGCCAACTGCTCGCGCACGAAGGATGGTGGCGCGTCGCACGGTGTACCGATCGAGCAGTCCACCACGCCGCCGTCGTGGCGCTTCGCGAGGTCGCGCAGTTCGTCGAGCCGGGCGTAGGGATACGGCGGTGGCGAAAAGCTCACGCCGTGGCCGCCCAGGGCTCGAATCGGGCCGCACCCACCTCGTCGAGCACCACCCGCACGACGACCTCGTCGCCCACTGACTCGCTCCCGAGGACCTCGCCCTCGCGGTGCGCCGCGGCAATCAGATCACCGCGTCCCGCGGGCAGGTGCAAGGTCAGGACCCGGTCGCGCATCCGCAGTCGATCGGCGACGGTGCTGATGAGTTCATCGAGGTGGTCGCCCGTCAGCGCCGAGACGATGATGGACCCTTCATACTGTGACGCGAGCTCGTGAGCGCGCTCCTCATCGAGGTCAGCCTTGTTGATCACGACGAGCTCGGGCACCTCGTCGGCTCCAATATCAAACAGCACCTCGCGCACCGCGGCGATCTGCTCCTCGGCCGACTCGCTCGAACCGTCCACGACGTGCACCAGGAGGTCCGCCAGTCGTACCGAGTCGAGGGTGCTCTTAAAGGCGTCCACCAGCTCGTGCGGCAACTTCGCGATGAAGCCGACCGTGTCCGTGACGAGGACGGTCTCGCCGCCGGGCAGGGCCAACTGGCGCGTCCGCGGATCAAGCGTCACGAACAGGCGATTCTCAGCCGGCACGCCCGCGTCCGTGAGCTGATTGAGCAGTGACGACTTCCCGGCGTTCGTGTACCCCACGAGCGTCACCTCACGGTGCCGGCCCCGGGCTCGACTCTGACGCTGCACACCACGAGTGCGCGCCACCTGCTTCAGCTGACGCTGAATGGTGTGCATGCGCTGGACGAGGCGCCGTCGATCAGTCTCGAGTTGGGTTTCGCCCGGTCCCCTCGTCCCGATGCCACCCGCTTGCTGGGACAGCGAACCACCCACGCGACGCAGTCGCGGGAGTCGGTACTCAAGCATCGCGAGTTCGACCTGCGCCTTGCCCTCGGGGGAACGGGCGTTCTGAGCGAAAATGTCCAGGATCACCGCCGTCCGGTCAATCGCCGTGCGTCCCAGAATCCGTTCAAGGTTGCGCTGTTGCGCGGGTGAGAGATCGTGATCGAACACGACAGTGTCCGAGTCCACGGCGAGGCAGATCTCGCGGAGTTCGTCCACCTTGCCCGAACCGAGGAAGGTGGCCGCGTCGGGTGCGTCACGGCGCTGGACGACCCGTGCCACCACGTCGGCGCCGGCGGTGTCGACCAGGAGGGCGAGTTCGTCCAACTCACGATCAAGCTGTTCAGCGGTGGTGCCGGGAAACTGAACACCCACCAACACGATGCGCTCGCGAAAAGATCGGTCGATCAGTGTGGTCGGAATGTAGGTCACGGCGCCGTCCACGTGACGTCAGCAACGAAATGAACCGGACCGGCCAACGTTGAACCCGCGTCGTCCAACGTCACCGTGAGAACGCCACCCGGGTTCTCGACGTCGACGCGCGTACCCACGAGACCGAGATCGTGCAGAACCGCCACCGCCGCAACCGAGCCGGTCCCGCAGGCGAGCGACCACCCCACACCGCGCTCGACGATCGAAATGGCGATGCGATCGCTCGCGAGCACCGTCACGAACTCCACGTTGGCCCCGCCGATTTGCACTGACCAGTTCGCCGCGAGAGCCTCTCGAATGTGATCGGGCCACTCCGGCCGGTCACGGACAATGACGTGCGGGTTGCCCACGGACGCGACGCCGAGGGAGCCGTCGAGTGGCGTGGCGAGCGTCACCGGCCCCATGTCAACCTTGCCATAGCCGTCCAGGTCGTCGACCTGCACGCTCACCTCACGCACACCCGCGTCGGTGTGCACCGCGCGCACCGTGCGCTCGTCGCGGGTCGAACGCTGAACGGCCGCCACGAGACAGCGCACGCCGTTGCCGCTCATCTCGGCACGCGAACCATCCGAGTTGAACAGCACCATTGTGATGTCGTCGCCGTCGAGAGCAGCGATGATCACGCCGTCCGAACCGATCCCTCGGTGGCGATCGCACACTGAGGCCACTCGATCCACGCTCCACCACGTCGTGTCCGCCGCCGACCCGACTTCGATGAGGAAGTCGTTACCGGCGCCGTGCCATTTCTGAAGTGTCCGTTGCTTCACGTTGGCCTTAGTTTCGCACGTCGGCGCTCGTCGGGGACAACAGCTCGTCAAGTCGCGCGCGCGCCTCGTCGAGGTTGTCGTACCACTCAACGCGCGGATCCCGCTGATACCACGAGCGCTGGCGACGCGCGAGGCGCCTGGTGGCAGTGATCGCCAACGCCACCGCCTCCTCCAGAGTCGTCTCCCCGCGCAGAAAGGCCAGCAGTTCCTTGTATCCCACCGCTTGACGGGCCGTACGCGAGAGATCCCCCGAGGCCGCGAGTGCGCGCACCTCGCTCAGGAGGCCGACGTCCATCCAGTGCGCGAAGCGTCGGGCGACGCGCTCATCGATCTCCGTCAGGGGAACCCGCAGGCCGATCTGGACGACCGAAGAGTTGCCGTAGGCCTCGAGGCCCGGGCCAAACGACGAGAACGGCCGATTCGCACCCAGGGTCACTTCCAGCGCCCGCACCACGCGTCGTTCGTTCGTGGGCTCCATGCGCGATGCCGCGACGGGATCCCGGTCGCGCAACTGGTCATAGAGCGACGCGAGGTCGTCGCTCGCGCGTCGCTCGAGCTCGGCACGAATCGCGGGGTAACGCCCCGGAATCTCCAGATCGTCAATGACCGCGCGTCCGTACAGGCCCGTTCCGCCGACGTAGAGCACCCGGTGGCCCCGCTCCTCGATCGACTGGGTGGCCGCGCGCGCGGCGCGTTGGAACTGCGCCACCGTGAACTCCTCGCTGGGCTCGACGAGATCGAGCAAGTGGTAGGCGACGTCGCGGCGTTGCTGTGTCGACGGTTTCGCCGTGCCGATGTCCATGCGGCGATAGACGGTCATCGAGTCGACGGTCACGATCTCGACGTCACCGCGCTCTCGCGCGACCTCGTGGGCGAGAGCGGACTTGCCCGACGCCGTCGTTCCGACGACGGCGACGACCCGGCGCCGCGCGACGTCGCTCACGACGTCAGTAGCGGGAGGCGAACCTTGTGGCGGGGTCCGCGCAGGGTGGCCACGTGACGAGCCATCAGGTGGTGTGGCGCCCCGTGAGTGACCGAGACGGTGGCGAGCGCACCCGCTCGGAGGCCCGCCTCGGGAGCCGCGAAGTGCACGAGCTTGCCCTGTCGCGTGCGTCCGGAGAGCACCGCGGAATCGCGCTTCGACGGACCCTCCACCAGCACCTCCTCGGTGCGGCCGACGCGAGCTTCGTGCTTGAGGAGTCCGGATCGATCGATGACGGCGCACAGACGGGAGAAGCGCTCGGCAATGACCTCGGGAGCGACGAACTCGTCGGTCATGTCGGCCGCACGAGTGCCCGGTCGAGGCGAAAAGATGAAGGTGTACGCACTGTCGAACTCCGCGGCGGCGGCCACGGCGAGCGTGTCGTCGAAGTCGGCATCGCTCTCACCGGGAAATCCCACGATGAAGTCGGTCGTCACGGCCAGGTCCTCGATGGACGCGCGAGCGCGCGCGAGTTTGTCGAGGTAGCGCTCGGCGGTGTAGCCGCGTCGCATGGCGCGCAGCACGTTGTTCGAACCTGATTGCAGCGGTAGGTGCAGTTGGTTGCAGACCGCCGGTGTCTCCGCCATGGCCGCGATGGTCTCGGGCCGCAGGTCCTTCGGGTGCGGACTGGTGAAGCGAATCCGCTCGATGCCCTCGACGTCGCCGAGGGCGCGCAGGAGATCGGCGAACAGCGGGCGCCGCTTGGTCAGATCGCGACCGTAGGAGTTCACGTTCTGTCCGAGCACCGTGATCTCGGTGACGCCGGCGTCAGCCAACATCTGGGCCTCGGTCAGCAGGTCGTCGAACGGCCGGGAGATCTCTCCTCCGCGCACCGAGGGCACGATGCAAAACGCACAGGAGTTGTCACAACCCGTCTGGATCGTCATCCACGCCGCCCACGGCAACTCGCGCACCGCGTTGAGCGCGGGCACGATGTCCGCCATGGACTGCGGATCAGGGGCGTCCAGCACCTCAATCTGGGGTCCGTCGTGTTGCGCACGTCGCAGGAGTCCGGGCGCACTGGCGAGATTGTGGGTCCCAAAGACAACGTCCACCCAGCCCGCTCGTCGCTGCACCTCGTCACGGTCCTTCTGGGCGAGGCACCCACCGACCGCGATCTGCAACTCCGGACGGCGGTCTTTCAAACTCTTCAAATGTCCCAATGTCCCGTAGAGCTTGTTATCCGCATTTTCCCGGATGCAGCACGTGTTGAGGACAATGACGTCCGCCTCGTCGTCACTGGTCGCCGGCACGAGACCGTCCGCCGCCAACAGCCCCGCGAGTCGTTCGGAGTCGTGTTCGTTCATCTGACAACCGAAGGTGCGGATGGCGAACGTCTTGGGAGAACTCACCCGTCCAGCCTAGTGAGCCCGACTTTCGCGCCGATGGCGACGCGAGCGAGTCTCAGGAGTACTCGAATGAGTCGGCCGACAACGTGATGGACTCCGTGGCGTGCGCACTGCCGAGCGACTTGTCGTACGCGGGACCGACCCAACTGAACGGCCAGACGTTGGTCGCGGTGAGCTTGGCGATCACGGCAGACTTCGGCCCGAGAATCGAGATCACCAAGGTCCGCTCGTCGGCCTTGCCCGCCGCGATCCCCTGGTACCAGTCGATGAAGGTCGTGTCGTTGGACCACTCCCGCGTGATCTTGATGCGCGTTGTCTTGTTGTTGCCCGCACGGTAGCGGGTCTGCGTCGTTCCTGAGGGCGTGTAGGCAACCACGTCGATGTCGGATTCGGCGTACCCCGCCACCGTCACATTTTGAATCTTCACGCCGTTGATGGTCACAACAACGCTCGCGGGCACCCCGGAGGTCGCGTGGGAGACGACGGAACTCGCTCCCGCGTCGGTCTGACTGAGCGCGGCGAGTCCCGACCAGAACGCCGCCGCGCCCGCCGCCGCGACGCCGGTCATCTTGAGTGCGTCACGTCGACTCGCCCGTGGTGACACGGTGTCATCTGCTGTGGTCATCCAACTCCCCCTCGTGTGGCTCTGACGTCGACATCTCGCGGCGTTGCGAGCGAAACTAACACCGTGGTCGACGCCACGCCCAGCAGACGCGGCGGTGTGGTTTGCCCACGTTGCCCCCGGTCACACCACGACCGTGGCGACGTCTCGGGCGTCGTGGGTGACGGCCATGCCCGCACCAATGACGAGTACCAGTCCCACCACATCCCACCCACTCACCCGCTGATGCAAGAAGACCCACCCGACGAGGAACGCCACCGCGGGATTCAGGGCCAACAGCACGCCCACGACCGACGGCGGGAGTCGACGCAGAGCCTGGAGTTCAGCGCCGAAGCCCAGAACGATCGCCATGGCCGCCATGACCACGAGCGTGAGAATGATCGACGGCGTCGTCCACACGCGCGCCAGCGACGACGCCGCGAAGCCGAACGTGACGACCGCCGAGATCGACATCGCGACCGCCAAACCCTCGAATCCCTCGGTCGCTCCCCCGACGCGATGTGACGCCAGGGTGTAGGCCGCCCAGCCGCATCCGGCTCCCGCGGCGAACAGCGCACCCGCGACAGTGATGCCACTACCGGGACGAGTGAGTGCGATCACCCCCACGCCCGCAACGAGAACGAACACCCCGTGACGCCAACTCCTCTTTCCGAGAGCCGCCACGAGGAACGGGCCGAGATACTCAATGGCGACCGCGGTCCCGAGATGAATACGGGCGATGGCTTGATAGAAGCTCTGGTTCATGAGCGCGGTCGCCACGCCGAGCGTCGCCGCGGCCGTCCATTCTCGCGCGCGCCACCCGCGCACGCGCGGCCGCACCAGAATCATCAAAATCACGGCGCCGAAGAAGAATCGCCACCCGGACGTCGCTGCGGGGCCAATTCGCGGGAACGTCTTCACCGCGAGGGTCGCCGAATACTGCACGAGGAAGGCTCCCAACAGAACCATTCCCGCGCCGCCGACGGCCGTGCGTGGCGGCGCGAGAAACGGACGGGCGCTCACAAAATGACGAGTCCGGTTCGGTCGGCCTCGAGGACCTCGACGACTCCGGGCACCCCCACGTCGATCAGGAGAGCGCGAGCGCTCGCCGCCACGGCGTCGGCGTCGCTCGACGTGGTGACGCCAAGCATCGTCGAACCGGCCCCCGACCAGCACGAGGCGATGGCGCCCGCATCGCGGAGGCCCGAGAGCACCGCGTCAGCGAAGGGCAACAGCGTGCCCCGGTATCGCTGATGGAGCCGATCGTCCATAGCCTCGGCACGCAGGTGACGGTGATCCGCGAGTCCCGCGATCAGTAGTCCCAGTCGAGCGAGATTGTGCGTCGCGTCGTGAAATGCGACCGACGCCGGCAAGACGTCGCGAGCGTCGCGGGTGGCGAGCTCCTCGTCGGGAATGACGAGAACGAAGCGAAGATCGTCGTCGAGCGCGAGTGGCTCAATGATCGTCTCACCGTCGATCACGGTCGCGACCACGAGTCCGCCGAAGCGCGACGCGGCCGCGTTCTCGGCGTGACCGTCCACGTCAATTGCCACGCCCAGCGCGTCCGACGACCCCGCCGCGGCCGCCACCGCCAGGGCGAGAGCCGCCGACGAGCCCAGTCCACGCGCCAGTGGGATGCGGGAACTCACGCGTAACCGAAATCGGTCGTGCCCAATGATCGTGCGCGCCACGCGAACGCCCAGGTGATGGTCCGGGTCGACCTCGGTTCCGAATCCCACCGTCTCGAGTTCAAAGGCGTCCGAGAGCTCGAGGTCCACCTCGAGGTACAGCGACAGCGCCAACGCGAGCGCGTCGAATCCCGGCCCTAGGTTTGCGGAACTGGCGGGGACACGAACGCGCATCCGATCACAGTAGGCCGCCCCACCACGGGGGACGGGTGACGGAGCCGTGCGTGTAGAGAACCATGAAGACGTTCGTGTTTCCCGCAAAGCGCACGTCACCGATCACCGTGCCCCCCGGTATGGGCGACGATCCGCTGTACGTGTCACTCCACGTGTTCGGCAACGATCCCCAATCCCAGAGTTGGTGCGGGGCCGTTGCGAGCGACGACGAGTTGACCGATCCCGCAACACCGGCGTAGGGCGCGATCGTCACCCCCAACTGCGGCGTGTGCTGCCAGAAGATCGCGCTGGTCGTCTCGCCGAGCATCACCGACGTCGTCGAACCGCGCCACCCCAAGGTGCCCACGACCTCACCGGAGTGATACGTCGAGCCGACCACTTGGTTGGCGGCGGACACCGCGAGGTTGTAGGCATCCTCGCCCGCGCGCCCGAGGACGTCACCCCCGTACACGCCCAGCACCACCGCGAAGGTGAGATAGTTGATGCCACCGCGGGTGCGCTCCAGTGCCATGACGTCGCAACCGCCGGCGAGTCCGGTGAAGCCCGATTTCACACCGACGACACCGCCGGTGCCGAGCAGGGGCGTGTACGTCGTGACCGTCCCCGCAACGGGGATGTAGACCGAGGTCTGTCGCACAATGGACTGGATGAGCGTCGAGCGCATGAGCGCGTTCACGAGAATCAGCTGGTCCGCGGCGGTCGATCTCGAATCCTCGTTGATGCCAGAGATGTCGGCGTAGTGCGTGTGGTCCATCCCCAACAGAGTCGCTTGCGCGTTCATCTGAGCCACGTACTGCTTGACATTCTCGTGCGTCAGTTGCACGAGGAGTTGCGTGAAGTTGTTGGCCGAGTGCACGAACATGCCGTCAAGGATGTTGATCTCGCACAGTCGCTCTCCGGCGGCGACCTTGACGTTCGACTGACCCGTTGCGACGTCATGCTCGTAGAGCACATAATCGGCCTGGGTCACCACAAGGCAAGGACCGCTCTCACCGATGTCGAGAGGCAACTTGCTGATGCCGACGTACGCCGTCATCATCTTGGTCAGACTCGCAATGGGTTGCACGTGTTGGGTTGGCGAGTGCGCGAAGACTTGCAGCGACGGCACCGACACCGCCGCGGTGGCACCACTCGGCCATGTGTAACTCGTGGGTCGCGTCGTCGCAACCTTGAAGGCGGAGGTCTGCAGGACGACGGTGGCGGACGAGTACGCCAGGGGGAACTGGGTCGCGACAATCACCGCGCCGCCGAGCAGGATGCCCATGACGGCACCCGCCCCCCTCGCGATTCGACCCCGATGCGCCACGTCGTCAGTCTCCCCGAGGGACGCGACCGGACTCGAAGTCCTCGAGCGTGACCAGCACCCGACGGGCCTTACTACCCTCACCCGCGGCCACGACGCCCTCGATCTCCAGCTGGTCCATCAAGCGACCCGCGCGGGCGAAGCCCACTCGCAGCTTGCGTTGCAACATGGAGGTCGAGCCGGACTGGGTTCGAATGACCAGTTCGCGAGCCTTGGCGAGCACGACTTCGTCGTCCTCGTCGGGCATGCCACCGAGTTCCCCGTTGGAGACGCCCGCCACGTCCACCGCGATGACCGATTCGGTGGTTCCGCCTTGGGCCCGCCACGCCGTGACGACACGTCGGACCTCGTCTTCGGACACCCACGGCGACTGCAACCGGCGGGCAACGTTGCTCGACGCGGTGAGTAACAGCATGTCACCCTTGCCGATCAACCGTTCCGCTCCCGCCTGGTCGAGAATCACACGACTGTCGGCGAGCGAGGAGACCGCGAAGGCCATGCGGCTGGGGATGTTCGCCTTGATGACCCCGGTGATGACGTCGACGCTCGGACGTTGGGTCGCGAGAACCAGGTGAATCCCCACGGCGCGAGCCATTTGGGCAATGCGCACCACGGAATCTTCGACGTCGCGTGCGGCCACCATCATCAAGTCGTTCAATTCGTCCACCACGATCACGATGTACGGAAGACGTTCGGGTCCGACGGGTTCCGGCGCGTCGGTGGCGAGTCCCGCGGCGCTCTCCATCACGTCGGCCACGGCCGACGCAACCGTGGGCGGCGTCGTCAGTTCGCCGCTGTCGAGCAGATGCTGGTAGCTGATGATGTCGCGAACGTGGTATTCGGCGAGGAGGTCGTAGCGTCTCTCCATCTCCTTCACGGCCCACGTCAGGGTGCCGGCGGCCTTCTTCGGATCCACGACCACGGGCGCGAGCAGGTGCGGCAGGTCGTTGTACTGACCGAGTTCGACGCGCTTGGGGTCGATGAGGATGAGTCGCAGCTGATCGGGCGTCGCACGCATCACGAGCGACGTGATGAGCGAGTTGATACACGAACTCTTGCCCGCTCCCGTGGCCCCCGAGATCAACACGTGGGGCATCTCCGCAAGGTTCACAATCACCGTCTTGCCCGAGATGTCGCGACCGAGGGGGACGTCGAGGGGGTGCGTGGCGTTCATCGACTCCTCGGCCGCCAGAAGGTCACCGAGGGCGACCAACGCGCGTTGCCGGTTGGGCACTTCAACGCCAATGGCCGAGCGACCCGGGATCGGCGCCAGGATGCGAACATCCGGTGACGCCATGGCGTAGGCAATGTCGCGGTGCAGCGAGGTCACGCGTGCGACCTTCACCCCGGGGCCAAGCTCGAGTTCAAAGCGTGTCACGGTCGGACCGACCGTGTAGCCCACCAAGGTCGTGTCGACCCCATGGGCGGCCAGTGCGCTCACCAGTTCGTCGCCCGCCGCGTCGATGGCGGTGCGATCGTGGCGCTGCTCCTTGACCCGTTGCAGGAGATCCAGGCTCGGGAGCGTCCATGAACCCGCCGTGACGGCCGTGCGCTTCTTCTTCGCCGTCCGAGCCGGAGCGGGAGGTGGGATGACAAGGTCGTCACCGACGCGACCGGATTCGTCACTGACGTCGACGACGTCGTCAAACACGAACGAGGCGGGCTCCTCGTCGAAGGGAGGGTCGTCGGTGCGCTCCGTCTCCACCGACGCCATCTCATCGACCGTGGGGACCGTCGGCGTTCGCTCGGGTCGCGCGCTCCACCACGTCGCGGCCCGGGCACCGATTGACTTGGCCCCCGACACGATCGCCGCGACCAGCGCCCGCAGAGTCATTCCCGTGAGGAAGAGAAACGACGTGATCAAGAGGGCAACGAGGATCACGACCGCGCCCGCGACACCAATGACGCTCTTCAGTCCCCCGCCCACGAGGACGCCGAGCCAGCCGCCCGCACCGCCCAACGAATTGGTGCTCGCGTGCAGCGGTGGCTCGCCACCGATGAAGTGGCACAATCCGCACAGCGAGACGAGTCCGAGACTGATCCCGAGCACGAGGCGAAGGCGTTCGCGCTCGAGGTGACCCCAGAGAATGGCCCCAGCCACTCCCAACAGAGCGATGGGGAGAAACCAGCGGGCCAGGCCGAAGAGCAGTTTGAGTCCGGCCGAGATCGCGTGACCAACCGGTCCGAGCACGCCGCACTCCGCCAAGGCGATGAACAGTCCGACAACGACCATCGCGAGGGTCCAGATGTCGCGTTGGTGACGACGCCACAACGTCTCGGTCGGCGGGGCGGCCGTGGCGCGTGAGGGTGCCCGAGTCGCCGTGGATTTCTTGGTGTGCTGGGCCTTTGCCACGTAGCCAACTTACCGAACGGGAGTTCGCCTCAACAGGCATTACCCGTATGATTCCGCCATGTCCACGTCGCTCGTCCACGAATCATCCCTTGAACTCGCCCGGCGTCTGTCCGTGGACGCCGTCGTCGCTCGCGTGGCGTCGGTCACGCAACTCGCTCCTTCCTTCGTGGAGGTGACGTTGGACGTGGCGCACGCCAAGAGGATCGCCGGTGCACCTGGCAACGACGTCATGGTCCGCATCGAGGAGTCCCCGGGCGTATTCGTCCGGCGGCGCTACACGGTGCGCCGAGTGATCGACGACGAGCAGTTCGTCTTGTGGGTCTCAACGGCCCCCAACGGCCCGGGTGCTCGCTGGGCCACCTCGTTGCGCACGGGCGACGAGGTGGACGTCGTCGGTCCGCGTGGGAAGATCACTCTCGATCCGCTCGCGGACTGGCATCTCTTCGTTGGGGATACGACGGGTCTCGCGGCCTTTTACCGGATGGCCGAGGCCATTGAGGTTCCCGGACGCGCCATCTTCGTTGTCGAGGTCGACCACCCCGACGACGCCGTGACGAGCCCGATGCCCGAGGGACTGGGTGTGACGGGAATCTTCGTGGACCGCGCCGACCGAGCTCTGGGCGATGCGACCGGACTGTCCAACGGGCTCGCTGCTCTCGTCCTGCCCAACGACGTCGGTCAGGCCTACGTCTTTGGCGAGTACAACGTGGGTCGCGTGGTGCGTTCCATCCTGTTGGACCGAGGACTGCGCGACGAGCAGATCGCGGTCAAGGCCTTCTGGCGGGCGGGCGTCGGAAACGCGGAGCACGGCGAGCCGCCCAAGTCGTAGTCGAGTCGAACGATTCTGACGTCCGGTGAGCGTCAACGGCACCGTCATACACTGACGTCCGTGGCCGACGTCGGTGTGGACAGTCTCATTCTCGACCTTCTGGAGTGGGTGTGTGCCGACACGCGAACCTACGCCGACGCGCTCGACACGTGGCGCACGTCGTGTCCGCGGCTGCCCGTGTGGGAAGAGGCCCACGATCGCGGATTTCTGGTGCGCCGCGTCATCCCCGGCGCTGGTCCGTGCGAAACCCTGACGGCGAGCGGAAGGACGTTTCTCGCGGCGCACCGTCCCCGCACCGAAGCGTCACACTGAGCCGGGCGGGCACCCGTGACGATGCGACTTCAGGTCGCCGCGCGTCCCGCGTCCTCGTTCATCGCTCCGTCGTCGTCCCCGCTCTCGTCGGACACGAACAGGGCGTCATCGCACTCGCTCCACAGGCGCCACGAGGCGAGAACTCCGCAGAACCAGATCACGCAATACGACACCGCGAGAGCGCCTTGGCTGACGTAGCTGAGATCGGACGGAAAGCTGGGATCGACGTAGATGGACGCCAGCAGGGCCAGCGAACCCACGAACCCGAGGATGAACAGGACTCGTAGCACTCCCACGAAGAGCCGCAGGCGCAACAGGTGGCCAAGAGGTCGATGCGCCCGGTAGGGACCGTCGCCGTCCTCGGCAATCGTGAGCTCCTTGGTCCGGACCGTGACCTGCCACCAGACCAAACCCAACGCGATCAAACTCAGCGCCACGCCCACCGAGTCACTCGCGACAGCGAACCACTGAAGGTACTTGCCAGATGCAGTGCACTGCTGTCGAACGCCGACGAGCGCATCGACAGGAATCCGCCCACCACGGCAGCCACCATCCGCAGGGCCAGCGCACCGATTCCAAACGGCGATCACCTCAAGTCCGTCCCACCCGGAGCGGGGGCGGCCGCGTCCGCACCAAACTCCTCGTCGGAGTTCGGACGTTGCAACTGTGCGTCGTGATCGTCCGTCACCATGCCAATGTAGGCGCTGTTTCATCGAACTTCTGTGATATCTAACGATCAAAAGTGGCGGCAATAGAAGCCGAGACGTCCTGTATTTCCGAGGCTTTTGTGGCGCTTCACTTTCCAATTCGTCCGTGTTGTAAATGGATTCTTGCCCCCTTGCCGGCACAAAACGACAGTGACGATGTCGTACAAGAAACTTCACGTCCCGACGTTTCTTGTCACTGTCACGGTGTCAAACTCGTCGTCATGGCAGAGGTTGACCCCGACGACAAGTCCCGGCGACGCTGGGTCATCTACTGGTATCGATACGACCCGTCCATCGACGACTACCGCAACTTTGTCTACGTGGCCTACGACACGCGCCGCGAATTTAAGCGAGAGTTTGAGTGGCTGCAGGCGGAGCTCGAGCATCTGAAGGAGATCAGTCAAGCCGAGTCCGTGGAAGGGGTGAGCGGCATCGTGCTGCCCGCCGGTACACCCGCCGAGGTGAGCTGAACCAGCCACCGATGGCCCGCGACTCGTCGGGACCGGTCAGAATGGATCAATGGGTCTGTCGGCGAACGTGGTGCTCTTCGATCTTGACGGGACATTGACCGATTCGTTACCCGGTATTGCCGACGCGTTGCGCCACGTGCTGGCGCCCCTCGGACTGAGCGTCGATGACCAGACCGCTCGAACGTTAATCGGTCCTCCCCTTCGTGACGCACTGCGCACCGTGGGAGTCGAACCTTCCGACCTTGACGCCACGGTCGACGCCTATCGCGCGTACTTCTCCGACGTCGGGATGTACAACAATCGCCTCTACGATGGCGTGCGCGAGATGCTGGACACCCTGCGGGACCGGGGAGCCGTTCTCGGCGTGGCGACGTCAAAGTTCACGGGATTTGCCGAGAGGATTCTTGATCACTTCGACGTGAGCGACTACTTCACGACCGTGTCGGGCACCACGCAGGATCGAGCACCGCTCTCCAAGAGCGAGATCGTGCGACGAGCGCTCTCGGAGGTGGCCGTCGCGCGTCAAGATCGCATCGTGATGGTGGGCGACACGGCCTTCGACATGGCGGCGGCCCTGACCCACGATCTCGGAGCGATCGGGGTGACCTGGGGTTACGGCGAACCCGGCGATCTCCTGGCCGCTGGCGCGGAGCACCTCGTCGCGACTCCCAACGAACTGACCACACTTCTTCTCTGAGATCGCCGTCGCGCTATCAGAGAACCGTGACCGCCGGAAGAATCAGTGGCTGGCGACGGTACTTCTGACCGATGAGCCGCCCGGCTGCCCGTTGGGCCACCTTGTTGAGCGCTGCGGCGTCACGCTCGCCGTCCTTTAGCGCCTCCTGCAGGGCCGTCGAGACTGCGGCACCCGCGGTCTCGAGGAGCTGCTGCTCGTGGTCACCCTCGAACCAGCCCCTCGAGGTCACCTTCGCGCGAACGGCCAACGCGCCGGTCTCCTTGTCGACGCCGGCGGTGATGAGAAGGACGCCGTGCTCGGCCAGCAGTCGGCGTTCCTCGAGCGGTCGATCATCGAGGTCGCCCGTCGTGCCGCTCACGTAGTGAAATCCGGCCGGCACCGTGCCATGCCGACGCACGCCGGCCGCGGTGGCCTCGAGGACGTCGCCGTCCTCGCAGACCCACACCCGGTTGTGCGCCACGCCCATCTCCATCGCAAGGTCGGCGTGGTGCACCATGTGGCGGTACTCGCCGTGGATCGGGACGAACGATCGAGGGCGCACGAGTTGCAGCAAGGTGCGCAGTTCACCCTGCCGGGCGTGACCGGAGGCGTGCACTGGCTCGTTGCCCGAGTGGATCACCTCGGCCCCCGAGCGGTGCAGGTCATCAATGACCCGGCCCACCGACCATTCGTTGCCCGGAATGGGGTGAGAGCTGAGGATCACGGTGTCGTCGTGGCCGACCTTTAAGAATCGTCCGTCACCGCGACTGAGTTTGGCCAGCGCCGAGAGGGGCTCACCTTGACTGCCGGTGCAGATGACGCAGATCTCTCCCGGCGGGTACCGATCGATGTTGGCGGCGTCCTCGAAAATCGCCGTCTCGGCGTGCAGGGCGTGCAACTTGCGACCCAACTTGACGTTGGACTCCATGGATCGTCCGAGCAGGACCACGCGACGATCTTGCTCCTTGGCAATGTTGATGATCTGTTGGACCCGGTGCAGGTGACTGGCGAAACACGCCACCACCATGCGCTTCTGCGGTCGCTCCAGGAACAAGCGACGCAGGGCGCCACCGACGGTCGCCTCCGAGGCCGTGAATCCGGGCTCTTCCGCGTTCGTCGAGTCCGCGAGCAGCAGCGCCACCCCCTCGTCACCCAGTGCCGCGAGGCGCGCGACGTCGGTGCGGCGCCCGTCGATGGGCGTGAGGTCGAGCTTGAAATCCCCGGAGTGCACGATCGTGCCAATCTCAGTGTGCACGGCCAGGGCGTGCGCGCTCGGAACCGAGTGGGTCACCGGGATGAACTCCACCTCGAAGGGACCAATGCGACGACGCTCGCCATCGGCCACCTCGATGAAGGTCAACTTGCCGGCCATCTTCGCCTCTTCGAGGCGGTGACGAGCGAACCCAATCGTCAACGGTGCGCCGTAGATCGGCACGTTCACGTCCCGCATCAGATACCGCAGGGCACCGGTGTGGTCCTCGTGACCGTGCGTGAGAACGACGCCGTCCACCTTGTCCGCGCGGTCGCGCAGCCAAGTGAAGTCGGGCAGGATGATGTCGATCCCGTACATGTTCGGCTCGGGGAACATCAGCCCCGCGTCGATTACGACGATGCGGCCGTCGGACTCGAGGGCCATGCAGTTGCGGCCGATCTCACCGAGTCCGCCGAGAAAGACAATGCGAACGTGGGCCTTAGACACGTTGGGCGTGCAGTTCTTCGACGATTCGACGCGCCTGGGCGTCGAGCTCGGCGTCACTGGGACCCACCGGAAGTCGGCACTGACCGACGGGCAGACCGAGCGCGCGCAGGGCGGCCTTGCTCGGTTGGGGATTGGGGTACTGGTCCGTCCCCTCGAAGGCACAACTCACGGCGATCCTTTCGGTGAGCGACCGTGCGGCCGCCCAGTCATTGCGCTCGACGGCCGCCACGATGGCGGCCTGCTCGGGTCCGGCCCAATGGGCGGCGACCGAGACGAGTCCGACGGCGCCCACGGCGAGGAACGGCAAGAGCCACGCGTCATCTCCACAGTACAGATCCAGGCGGTCACCCAGGACCGCTTTGGTGTGCGCCGCGGCGGGCACGTCGCCACTGGCGTCCTTCAAGGCGACGATGTTGGGCGTCGAGCGAACCAGATCGATCGTCGTGGCGGCGGCAATCTTGCGTCCGGTGCGCGCGGGGATGTCGTAGAGCATCACCGGCAATGAGGTCGCCTCGGCCATGGCGCGCAGGTGAGCGGCGATCCCGCTCTGGCTCGGACGGGCGTACGCCGGGGTGGTGGCGAGCACTCCGGCCACTCCCGTCACGGCAACCTGACCCGTGAGATGCACGGAGCGTTTGGTATCTGACGAACTGGTGCCCGCGATCACCGGCACCGTCACGGCCTGCGCGACCGCGGCGAACAGGCTCAGCTTCTCGTCGTCACTCAGTGCCCCACCTTCACCGGTCGATCCGGCCACCACCAGTCCGTCGCTGCCCTGAGAGACGAGGTAGCGCGCGACCTCGGCCGCCACTTCGAAGTCGACGTCACCATCGTCGTGAAACGGGGTGATCATGGCCGTGATGACACGGCCAAATCGAGGTGTTGACACGCCTTGTAAGTTACCAGTCGCTCCTCGAGCGCCCGACCACGCCCGGTGCCAGTCGCGCGACTCCTACGACGTCGCAGCCGCCATGCGCTCGACGCCGGCGGCGAGGTGTCGGCCGTAGAACTGCGCCACGCTCGCGGGATTCGACACGTCCAGATACGCCGCGGGGTTCAACCAGTACGACACCACAATGCGACAGATCCACTCGGCGAGTCGCCCGGCCGTCTCGGCGTTCAGCCACCGTCCGAGCAGGGGTTGCGCGAACGACGACGCCACGAAGTAGGTGCGCGTGGCGGATTCGAAGCGGAGAGCCCGGCGGGCCCGCTCGGGTTCGGAGGTCACGAAGCCCTGAATCGCGTCGTGTTCCGCGACGTGACTCCACACCGTGGTGAGTCCGGCCAGCAGGCAACCGTGCAACGTGTTCTCCGACGCCATCGCGTCAGCCACCGACGCGAACAGCCGTGCCGCCTCCCGGTCGACCGCGGCGCCGATCATGGCGTCGCGACCTCCCGGGAAGCTCCGGTAGACGGTGGCGCGCGAGACGTGGGAATGGTGGACAATTGAGTCGACGGTGAAACGCGAGAACTGTCCCGCGGCGATCTCATCCAGGGTCGCGTCCACGACTCGTCCTCGTACGGAGACGTCGTGAACGCGTCGCAGGGGTCGCACGCGCGCGGGAGACAGCGACCGTGGTCGCGATCCGCGCCAGGCCAGCAACTCGTCACGCACGAGCTCGCTCACCTGCGCTCTGTCTGACAGGTCCCAGCGTCCCTGCGTCGAGATGTAGTCGAGGGACATTCGTGACAGCACGTCCGCTCGCTCGTCAACGACGGCGCCGCGCGGCAAGAATGGACGCAGGACCGCGGCGACCTGCGCTTCGATAGAGCTCATGGCGACGGTGAGACCCGGCTCGAGGATGGACGGGTCCTCCCGCAGCACCGTTTGCAGGAGGAAGTGGTGAGACACCGCCTCGTGGGCGTGGATCAGTCCGTGCACCAGGACGTCGTCAATGGTTGCGAGGTGTCCGACGGCGTCATAGAGGTCCGCAAAGAAGCGACCGACTTCGTGGCCGACGAGTTCGTCAAACAGTTGCTGGCGCCCACCGGGAAAGTGACGGTACAACGTCGCGCGTGCCACGCCGGCTTCGCGCGCCACCAGGTCGAGCGTCGTCGCGGCGACGCCCGTGGTCGCCACACAGCGGGCCGCGGCGTCGAGAGCGCGTTCGGTGACGCTGGGGACCACGCGCCTATACCAGCGCGTCGAGGCCCAGCGTGAGGCCGGGACGCTGACGCACCCGTCGCGCCGCGAGCGCGACCCCGGCCACGAAACTCTCGCGCGCGTAGCTGTCATGGCGTATGACGAGCCCCTCGCCGGCGCGACCGAAGATCACCTCCTGATGCGCGACGAGACCCGGGAGTCGCACCGAATGAATGCGCACACCGCCCGCGCCCTCGGCGCCGCGCGCGTTCGGCAGCGACTCACGCTCGGTCACGTCATCCAGCGGTGCGAGGCCCGCGTGCGCCCGGGCGTCGGCGATCGCGTGGGCGGTGGCCATGGACGTTCCTGACGGCGCGTCGATCTTTCGATCGTGGTGCAACTCGACGATCTCGACGCGATCGAAATACGGCGCCGCGACCGCCGCGAACCGCTCGGCCAGAACGGCACCGATGGAGAAATTCGCCGCGATCAGCACGTGGCCGTCCTCGGCCCGCGCGCGCGCACCAATCTCCTCGAGTTCGCCGGCGCCGAAACCGGACGTACCCACGACAACGGCGACGTGGTTCGTAAGTGCCCAGGCCACCGTGGTCCGCGCCACGTCGAGACGCGAGAAATCAATCACCACGTCCACGGCGTGGGCATCGATCTCGTCCACGCCCTGCAGCCACCGTGACGACGCCAGTTCCAGCGGTGGCGACGGATCGACGAGGGCCACGACCTCGAAATCCCCGGCGGCTCGCAGACCGGCGGCGACAACCTGCCCCATGCGTCCCGATCCACCGACAATTGCGACGCGCGTCATCGATTCACCCTACCCCTGCGCCAGATTTTCACTCGAGGTCGAACGATGACGAAGACCGCCACGACAAACAACAGGGACGCCGCGATCGACACCAGCAGTCCGAGTTCGACGTAGGGGGCGTGATAGTGAAAGTGAATCACCCACGTTCCCGCGGGCACGGAGATCTTCTGGATCAGTCCGTCAACGCGCACCGTGGCGCTCTCGGTGGCGCCGGTCGTCTGGTTGACCAGATCCGCGCGCCACCCCGACAGCCACGCCACCGACCGCACGAGCGTCACCCGGGCCGGCGTGTGCACCGTGATCCACTCGTCGCCCCATGACGCGCTGCGGTGCGCGGTGATCGCCGCAGTCGCGGCGGCCCCTTCGAGCCACTGCGGCGGCAGGAGGCTCGTCGCGGTGAACACGGCGTAGTCATCGGTCGTGGTGGTGAGTCGCCACGCGGACGAGGAGACCACGTCCTGATAGGCACCGTTCATGAGCAGGGTCTGGGGATGAGCGTTGACCGTCGTGACCACCTGGGTGTCGGCGAGTCGCACGCCGTAGGGGCCGCTCACGCGAAAACCCGCGGCGGGTGGCTCGTTGACGACGCGCACGCGCAGGACCGGACCCGTGCCCGCGTTGATCGACGTTCCGATGTCCTGGCCGTCACGTCCGAGCAGGTGAACGACGAACGCGCCCGCCGGCGTCGCCGGGGTGTGTTGGACCCGCAGGACGAGGCGTGAGAGGGTGAGCTCGCGACCGAAGTAGCGCGACGCCGTCGGCGTGGTGACCGGGGGCGTGCACGCGGGCAAGGTGTCAATGGTGCCCTTTTCGTGACTGAGTGCACTCCACGAGAGCACGAGGGTGTTGAGGCGCAGGGGGGCAAAAACGCCACGCTGAAGGTTGCAGCGGTTGAGTGCGACCAACGGATGCGTCCCGGTCACCTCGCTGTAGTTCGCCGAGACCAACGAGCCGTATCCCTGCACACTCGGCAGCTGGGTGAAGACGTTGAGATTGGGCACGCCGAGCTGTTCGAACACACCGAAGTTCACCTGGGTGGGATCGACAATCGCGTAGCGACCGGTCGTTCCGAGCACCGCGGTCGCCCCTGCGCGCGACGGCATCGTCGACGTGCTGCCGGTCGCGAAACCGACGTCCGAGAGCAAATTGAACATGATGAGGTCCGCGAGAACGACCGCCACGATGAGCCGCCGCGTCGTTGTCGCGGAGGCGCGCACGCTCAGGGCGACCACCACGCCGGCCGCGAGAATCAGGGAGATGGCAACCGTGAGCGACTCGCGCGAGGCGAACGACGGGTGCGTCAGCACGCCGAGCCACCGCTCGAAGGAGGTCGGCCAGACGAGCACCACGAGTGCGATCCCCACCGTTACCGCCGCGGGCGCCAGAGTGACAGCTCGTCGCCATCCCACGAGCGACGCGTCGGCGCGGCGGCGCGAGAAGACGGCGTCGAGGAACCACGCCATCAGCACCGTTGCGCCGAGATCGAGCACAACGATGTTGCGGCTCTGCAGGCGCGTCTTACCGAACAGCGGCAACAGGTGAAAGAGATGGCCAACGGGCGTGAAATAGCCCCACGCGGCGAACAACCCCACGAGCACAAACACCGCGAACACCGTGAAGGAACGATTCGGACCCCGCCACCCGCGACTCGTGACCTGCGCGAAGAACGCGAAGGTCCCCACCAACGCCACGAGACCGACGTACCCGGTCACCTCCGCGAGGTTGTAGCCCGCAAAGTACTTCGGCGTGCCGAGCACTCCATTTCCGCCGAGCAGCTGCTGATTGAAGAGAAGGGCGGACCATTTGACCGCGAGCGACCCGCTGCCGAAGAAGTTGTAGCCCTCGTTCGATCGCTCGGACTGGGAAATGAAGGCCCACCCGGGCAGGAGTTGCACGAGCGCGATCGCCGCTCCCCACGCTGCACCCACCACGTTGGCCCCGACAAACAGTCCGCGTCCGCGCCACGTCGCCCGCTCGACGCCGGAGTGCACGATCATCTCCACGGCGATCACGATCAGCGAGACGAGCTCCGCCTCCGCGATGGCGCGCGGTTCGCCGGACAGGAACGTGAGGCCCCAGATGAGTCCGAACCCCACCACGGCCGGCAGGGACTCCACGACCTGAGAACGCCAGGGAACGCCGTCACCAACACTGAGCAGCGACCGCGCGGCGGCGAGTTCTGTGAGCACGAGCCACGGCAACAGGGAGTACCCCTCGACGACACCGAGGTGCACCATCTGGCCCATCATCGCGCCCGCGTACGCGAACACCAAACTGGCGAGCAGCGCCGCACTGGAGCGCAGCCCGAGCCACCGGCACAGCGAGTACAGACCGAGGGCGGCCACGACGTAGACGACGATGAGGTTGAGAACCCACGCCACGAGCGCCGGCAGGATGACGAACACCAACGACATCGGGTAGAACGAGCCCGCGTTCATCCCGCCGAGCAGTGGCGTCCCGGAGTTCGCGAGAGAGTTGAACAGCGGAAGGTGGCCGCCGGCAATCTGTTGGCCCGACAGGACGCGCAGCGGAAAGTTCTGGATGAAGTTGTCCTGGGCGATCGCCGGGTGGCCGGCCATAGCGGGCACGACGAACAGAATCGTCGGCAGGACCACGAACAAGGAAATCGCCCGCCGATCGGCGCGCTGCAGTGGCCGCCACCAGCCGGGACCTTGAGGTGCGGTGGGCTCGGTCACGGTCTGTACAGATTACGAGAGTGATCGCGACCCGCGGGGCACGCCACCAAGGGCGGGACCCGCGGGTCGCGGTACGGCGTTCCTAGCGGCGGCGCGGGCGCGGACGGCGACGCTCGCCGCCATCGCTGTCGTTGAGCGTCGGTCCACCCGGTCCCAGATCACCGATCTCTCCGGCGAGCTCGGCCTCGAAGCTGTCCTCGAAGGTCGCCACGGGACGCGCCGGCGACGAAGACGATGACGATGACGAACGGTCCTCGCGGGGAGCGCGGCGCTCCTCGCGGGGCTCACGCGGCGCGCGCGGTGCGTCGTCGGTCGCGACGTCGGCGTACTCACCGGCGAGCGAGAGCGACACCTTGCCCTGGGGGTCGATGTCGTCGACACGAACCTCGATCGCTTGGCCCAACTCGAGGACGTCCTCAACCTGGCCAATGCGCTTGCCCCCGTTGAGCGGCGACATCTTCGAGATGTGCAACAGTCCGTCACGGCCCGGCAGGATGCTCACGAACGCGCCGAACTTGGTCATGTTCACGACCTTGCCCGGGTACACCGCGCCCACGTCGGCGGTCGGCGGGTCGAGAATGAGCTCGATGCGACGTCGCGCCTCGGCGACCGCACGGCCGTCCTTGGCCCCAATGGTGACCGTTCCGACGACACCGTCGTCGTCGACGGCGATGTCGGCACCCGTCTCCTGCTGCAGGGTGTTGATGACCTTGCCCTTCGGACCGATGACCTCGCCGATCTTGTCGATCGGGATCTCGATGCTGACGATCTTCGGCGCCACCTCGGCGACGTGGTCGCGCGGTTCGGCGATGGTGTCAGAGATCACCTGAAGAATCTTGAGCCGGGCGTCCTTGGCCTGGTGCAGCGCCTTGGCGAGCACGTCGGCCGGCAGTCCGTCGATCTTCGTGTCGAGCTGGAGGGCGGTGACGGCGTCGGCGGTGCCGGCGACCTTGAAGTCCATGTCACCGAACGCATCTTCGGCGCCGAGGATGTCCGTCAGGGTCACGTAGGTACCCTCGTCGTAGACGAGGCCCATCGCAATCCCGGCCACCGGTGCCTTGATCGGCACGCCCGCGGCCATGAGCGACAGTGTCGAACCGCACACCGAACCCATGGACGTCGACCCGTTGGACTGCATGATGTCCGAGACCACGCGCAGTGAATACGCGAACTCTTCCTCGCTCGGCAACACCGGGATCAACGCACGCTCGGCGAGCATGCCGTGACCGATCTCGCGTCGCTTCGGGGTGCCCACTCGTCCGGCTTCACCGGTCGAATACGGGGGGAAGTTGTAGTGGTGCATGTAGCGGCGCCATTCGTCGGGCGTGATCGTGTCGAGCTGCTGGCGCATGCGCGGCATCCCGAGCGTGGTCACGTTGATGACTTGGGTCTCACCGCGCTGGAACAGAGCCGAGCCGTGGGTCATCGGGAACAGGTCCACCTCGGCCGACAGCGGACGGATGTCCGCGGTCGAACGGCCGTCGATGCGCAGTCCCTCCTCGACGATGCGCTTGCGCACGAGCTTCTTCGTCAGCGATCGCACGGCGGCCTTGATCTCGCTGGTGCGCTCGGGGAACTCCGGGCTCAACTGCTCAATGATCGAGGCCGTGGCTGCGTCAATCGCCGCGGCGCGCGGCTGCTTGACGGTGAGGGCGTTGGCCGAGGCGAGGGCGTCGGTGCCGACGGCCACCACGCGGTCGTAGACGTCGGACTCGTACTCGTTGAAGACCTTGAAGGGGATCGTCTCGATCACGCCGCGCTCGGCGACGTACGCGCGCACGAGCTCGCGCTGGAGGTTGATCGACTCGCGGATCCACAATTTCGCGGACTCGAGTCCCCCGGCGAGCACTTCCTCGGTCACCTTGGGGGCACCGTCGGCGTACTTGACGAAGGAACCCTCGGTGCCTCCGGCCTCGACCATCATGATCGCGATCTCGGCCTCGACCGAGTCACTCAGCGCGCGACCGGCGACGACGAGTTCGAAGACGGCGTCGTCACCCTCGGCGAACGTCGGGTGCGGGGCCCAGACACCATCGGTCGTGTACGCGAGGCGCACCGCACCGATGGGACCGTCAAAGGGGATCCCCGAGAGCATCAAGGCCGCGGACGCGGCGTTGATGGCGAGGATGTCGTGCGGGTTTTCCTGGTCCGCCGAGAAGATCGTGCCGACGACCTGGACTTCGTTGCGGAAGCCCTTCGGAAAGCTGGGGCGCAGCGGACGGTCGATCAGACGGCACAGCAGCACGGCCTGGTCCGAGGGCTTGCCCTCACGACGGAAGAACGCGCCGGGGATCTTGCCCGCGGCGTAGCTGCGCTCCTCGATGTCGACGGTTAGGGGGAAAAAGTCGGTTCCTTCGCGCACGTTGCGCGCGGCGACGACGGTCGCGAGCAGGATCGTGTCACCAATTCGCGCCACCACGGCGCCGTCGGCGAGTTGGGCAATTTTGCCCGCCTCAAAGGAAAGGGTTTTGTCAGTCCCGGTAATGGGACCGCTCACGCGGATGGCGTCAGTCATTGGGGTAGTACTCCTTAAGTTGTTCGGGAGCGATCCGACTCGAACCCCAGTGGGCAGTGTCCGCGTGTGCGGGCACCCTCCACTGGTCTCCGAGGTATTCGGTTCGCCCTCCCACCCCGGCAACGCCGAGGTGTGTCCCGTCTAGCGACGGATGCCGAGCCGACCGATCAGGGTGCGGTAGCGCTCCACGTCGTCACGCTGCACGTAATCGAGCAGTCGACGGCGCTGGCCGATGAGCTTCATGAGTCCACGGCGGGTGTGATGATCGCCCTTGTGAACCTTGAGGTGCTCGGTGAGGTGCGAGATCCGGTCGGTCAGGATCGCGATTTGAACCTCGGGCGAACCCGTGTCACTCTCGTGATGCTGATAGTCCTTGATGATCTGCTGCTTCTCGGCCATGGAGTTGATATCGCCTTATGAATCGGGGGTCCGGCTGCGAACCGCCGCCTTGGCGACCCGCACGATCAGCGACGCTGACCAAGGGAAAATCCTAGCAGGGAATCGGGGTTTCCCGAGAAACTCTTGTAGATCTCTCGGGTTTCGTCCACGTCGTGGCCAATCTGGGTGATCAGGTCGGCCGTCGTGTCGAACTTGGCCTCACCACGAAGAAACGTGAGGAACACCACGTCGATCCACTCCCCATAGAGAGTTCCCTCGTAGCCCACGAGGTGCGCCTCGACGAGCAATTCGCCGTGCGCGTAGAACTGGGGTCGCCGCCCCACCGAGATCGCCGCCGGGAACCACTCGCCGCTCGGCACGCGAGCGGCACCGGCGTAGATGCCCCCACCGGGCTGCACCACGTCGGCGACGAGGGCGAGATTCGCGGTTGGAAAGCCGAGGTCGATCCCCCCGCGGGCGTCGCCGTGAATGACCTCGCCACTGATGACGACGTGATGACCCAGGATGGCCTCCGCGCCGACCAGGTCGCCTCGCTGCACGAGCGCGCGCGCGGCGGTCGACGAATACCGGTCGTGCTGACCAACGAGGTCAATGCCCTCGACCGCGAAGCCGTCGCGCTCCCCGAGGAGACGCAGCGACGCAACGTCTCCCGAGCGATCGTGGCCGAATCGAAAGTCCGCCCCCACGATCACGCGACGAGCGGCGAGGTCGCCGACGATTACGCGCTGAACAAACTCGTCCGGCGTCTCGCGGGCGGTCGACTCGTCGAAGGTGAGCACACGCACCTGGGCGATCCCCAACTGCGCGAATCGCGCCAGCCGTCGCTCCAGGGACTCCAGTTGACTCGGCGCGTGCGTGGGATCGAGCACCCGCGCCGGGTGCGGATGGAAGGTCACCACCGTCGGCACGAGGTGCTCGCGCCGACCGATCTCCACGACCCGCGCGAGCAGGGCTTGGTGTCCGCGGTGCACACCATCAAAGACGCCGACGGTGATGACGGAGAGTTCCCTCTCACCAACGGGGTCGTTGTCCCTCCGCACGCGCACGGTGACCAAACTAATGTCCCGCCGCGTGCGCGCGGCTCGCGCAACTGCCGCGCTCAGTGCAGCGCGTCAAGGACAACGTCCGGCTTGAAGTGATCGCCGCGGCGAATCAGAACCCCGACCAGAGTCCCGTCGTTGCGACACAGGGCGACTTCGGTGATCTCCGGATCGACCCGCAGCGAGACGCGCTGACCGTGACGCACCGCGGTCACGATGTCGTCGTCGGCACGCACCGACGTCAGCGAGCTCACGAGTTCGCTCGGCGACAGCAACGGATCCCCACCCGTCTCCAACACCGTGGCGATCTCGTCGAGGCGACGCGCGTTCGCCACGTGGAGGCGACCGCTCGACTCACGTCGCAGTGCTGTCAGGTGGCCCAGGGTGCCGAGAGACGCCGCCGCGTCGGCGAGCAACACGCGCACGTAGGTGCCCGTGGAGCACGTGACGGCAAATCCCCACTCGTCGACACGCGACGTCGGGGACATCGTGAACTGCGAGACGTGGATCTCCCGGGGCGTTCTCTCCACCTCACCGCCGGCGCGCGCGATCGCGTGCAGCCGCCGTCCACCCACCTTGACCGCCGACACCATCGGCGGCATCTGGCTGATGGTGCCCACGAACGTCGTCGTGACGGCGGTCACCTGGTCGGGCGTGAGCGTGGGCACGGGGGCCGTTGCGGTCACCTCTCCGTCGGCGTCGAGCGACGCCGTCGCCACGCCGAGACGCACCACGCCGACGTACCGCTTGGTCTCGGCCTGGGCGAATCGCAAGAGGCGTGTGGCGGGACCCACCGCGACCACCAGGAGCCCCGTCGCGAGGGGGTCGAGCGTGCCGGCGTGGCCGATCCGTCGCTCGTCGAGCAGTCGACGAAGCCGCGCGATCACGTCGTGACTCGTGAGACCGCTCTCCTTGTCGACGAGCAGGAGCCCGTTACGACTCGTCATCGTGCAGCCGTCGGATGATCTCTTCGACCGCGGTCCCCGCGGCGACGGCCGGGTCCACCAGGAAGGTGAGCTTCGGCGTGCGCTTCATGCGCGTCTGCGCGTTGACCGACGACTGGATCTGGGCCCGCCGCTCGTTCAGCGCCTCGAGGGCCGGCGCGCTCAAGGAGTCGAGATACACCGTCGCCGCGCGCAGATCCTCGGTCGTCACCACGCCGGTCACGGTCAGCAGTCCGAGGCGATCGTCGACGTCGCTCAGACGAACGATCGTCTCGGAGATCACCTCCCGGAGAATCTGGTTGATCCTCGCGGTGCGTGGGTAGGGGTGGTGACTGCCACCGCCCTTGGGCGTCACGGGGCTAGGCGCCCCGAGGAATTTCTCGTTCCTCAAACGTCTCGATCAGGTCGCCTTCCTTCAGATCCTGGAAGTCCGACAGACCGATCCCGCACTCGAAGCCCGACGCGACCTCGCGCACGTCATCCTTGACGCGGCGCAGTGACGTGATCGAACCCTTCCAAATGATCGCGCCATCGCGAAGGAAGCGAACTTTCGAGCCACGTGTGATCACGCCGTCGCGCACGAAGCAACCCGCGATAGCCCCGATGCGCGGGACCCGGAAGACCTCGCGGACCTCCGCCTCACCGGTCACGACCTCTTCGAACTCGGGCGCCAGCAGACCGAGCATGGCGGCCTCGATCTCCTCGATCAGCTTGTAGATGATCTCGTAGGTGCGGATCTCGACGCCCTCGACCTCCGCCATCTCGCGGCTGCGCTTGTCGGGGCGCACGTTAAAGCCAATGATCGTGGCGTTGGACGCCCGCGCGAGTTGCACGTCGTTCTCAGTGATGCCACCCACGCCGCGGTGGACAATGGAGAGCTTGACCTCGTCACGTTCGAGCTTCTTGAGTGACTCGGTGCAGGCCTCGAGTGATCCCTGAACGTCGGCCTTGAGCACGATGTTCAGCGTCGCGGTCTCGCCGCGCTGAATCTGTTCGAAGAGGTCCTCGAGTCGAGCACCGCCACCGGCGATGACCGGCGAGTGCCCGGTGAGCCGCACGCGTTGGGCGCGCGCCTCGGCCAGCGTGCGCGCGTGAGCCAGGTCGCGCGAGACCCGCATCTCGTCGCCCGCGAACGGCGGTTCCGAGAAACCGAGGATCTGCACCGGCGTTGAGGGACCGGCGGACTTGATCTGCTCGCCCTGGTCGTTGATCAACGCCTTGACCTTGCCCCATCCGGCGCCGGCCACGACGGGGTCACCGACCTTCAACTCACCCTCTTGGATCATGACTGTCGCCACCGGACCACGTCCGATCTCGAGGTTCGCCTCGAGGACGGTCCCGGCCGCGCGACCGGTCGGCCGGGCGGTCAACTCGGCGACGTCCGCCACGAGGAGGACCTGTTCCAACAGGTCGTCGATGCCGAGAGTCTGCAGGGCCGAGACCTCGACGCAGATCGTGTCGCCGCCCCACTTCTCGGGCACGAGGCCGCGCTCGAACAGTTGCTGGAGGACCCGGTCGGGATTGGCGTCGGCCTTGTCCATCTTGTTGATGGCGACGATGATCGGCACGTCGGCGGCCTTCGCGTGATCGATCGCTTCCGCCGTCTGCGGCATGACGCCGTCGTCCGCGGCCACGACGAGGATCACGATGTCGGTCACCTTGGCCCCGCGAGCGCGCATGGCGGTGAACGCCTCGTGGCCGGGGGTGTCGAGGAACGCAATCGCGCGTCCGTGCCAGTTCACGCGATACGCCCCGATGTGCTGCGTGATGCCGCCGGCTTCACCGGCGACGACGTTGGTCGAGCGGATGCGGTCGAGGAGCAGCGTCTTGCCGTGGTCGACGTGACCCATGACGGTCACGACCGGAGGGCGTGCGACGACGGGCACGTCATCGAAGTCGTCCTCGTCGTCGAAGTACTTGGCGATGAGGGCGGCCTCTTGCTCTTCACCCGGATCGACGAGGCGCACCGTGGCGCCGATCTCGGCCGCGTAGAGCTCGATCATGTCATCGGTGAGGCTCTGGACGGCGGTGACAATCTCGCCTTGGAGGAAGAGGAAACGCACGATGTCCGCGGCCGAGCGGTTGAGTCGCGGCGCCACGTCGCGTGCGGTCGAACCGCGCTCCAGGATGATCTCGCCGTCGGGCACCGGGGCGTTGCTCGGCACGTAGGTCGTGAGCAGCGTCGGCTCCAGCTCTTCGACGTTGCGACGACGTCGGCGGGTCTGCTTGCGCTGACTGCCGCGAGGACCGCCTCCCCCTCGCGCCGGACCACCACGCGGTGGGCCACCCGCTCCGGGAGCGCCGGGTCGCGGGGCGCCGAAGCCGCCGCCGGGACGCCCAGCACCGCCTCCGCCGGGTCCGCCCGGTCCACCCGGACGGGGTGCTCCAGTTCGCGGTCCGGTCGAGGGACCCATGGGACGACCACCGAAACTGCCGCCGGGACTGCGCGTGCCGGGTGCGCCGGGTCGACCCGGGGCTCCCCCGGGCGCGGTGCGCCGCATGCCGGGCGGCGGCGGGATGGGACGGCCGGTCGCGCTCATCGGCGGGCGCGACGGCGGCGGCGGGATGGGACGACCCGTCGAGCTGAGTGGCGGACGCGCGGACGGGGGGCGAGTCTCGCCCTCGCCGGCGGCGGGACGTTGCGTGGGACGGATCGTCGTGGGGCCGTCCGGCGTCACCGTGCGCGGCGCGGGAGCCTTCGGAACGGCGGCGCGGGTCCGCACGACGCGCGGAGCGTCACTCGTCGGACGCGCCGCGTCCGGCGTCGACTCAACGGGCTCGGCGAATGGACTCGGTGAGACCGCCGGCGCGGGTCGCGGCGGGTCGGCCACGATGGGCGCGGCCTCTGCGATCGGCGCGTCCAAGGGCTTCGTCGACTTCTTCGCGGCGGGCTCCTCGGGCTGGACCTCGCGACGAAGGCCCTCGGCGTCAGCCTTGCGGCGGACGCGGTCGGCCTGGGCGTCCTCAATGGACGAGGACGCGCTCTTGACCCCGATGCCCAGGGTCTGGGAGAGGTCGAGCAGTTCCTTGTTGGTTATCCCGAGCTCACGCGCGAGCTCGTGTACCCGAATTTTCTTTGTCGCCAAGACGTTCCTTCACCTTCGCGCCGCCCCGCGGGGGGCTTACGCACGTATTTCCTAGTCTCTCACAATTCAAGGGCGTGTTTCACCCGTTCGCCGCGAAGAAGGGTCACGACTCTCGTCACGTCCTCCGCGGTCACCTCCCGACGCCACGCCCGGGTCAACGGACCCGCGCTCAGTGCGTCCTCACAACTCGCCCGCGCGCAGCACCAGGCCCCCCGACCCGGTCCGGGACCGATGTAGACCCCCGTCCCGTCGCGGAACCCCGCCCGCGTCAACTCCGACGCCGGTGCGCTGCGCCGACAGACGACGCAGGTACGTTGCGGGACTATGCGATCTCCTCAGTCTCCGCACGCGCGACCTCGGCGTCAAGACCGGCGTCGCCGTCGATCTCGTCGATGATCTGCTCTTCGTCATCGGTTCCCTCCACGACGTCGACGAGGTCCTCGGGCACGCCCTCTTCCTCGTCACTCACCTGGGACTCCGAGCGAATGTCGATTCGCCAGCCGGTGAGACGCGCGGCGAGGCGGGCGTTCTGACCCTCCTTGCCGATCGCCAGCGACAACTGCTGATCGTGGACGATGACCGTCGCGGTGCCCTCCACCTCGTCGAGGCGAACTTCGCGCACCCGCGCGGGCTGCAGGGCGGCCTGGATGAACTGGACCGGATCGTCGCTGTAGGGCACCACGTCAATGCGCTCACTGCGCAATTCGTTGGTCACGTTGCGCACCCGCGACCCACGGGCGCCAACACACGCTCCGACCGGGTCGATCATGGCGTCATTGGAGGCCACCGCGATCTTTGACCGGTGGCCGGGCTCGCGCGCGAGCGCCTTGATCTCGACGAGTCCGGAGGCGATCTCGGGCACTTCGATCTCGAACAACTTCGCCACGAGTGCGGGGTGCGTGCGACTCACGACGATCTGGGGACCCTTGTTGGTCTTGCGCACCTCCACGATGTACACCTTGATGCGCGCGCCGTGGTCGTAGCGCTCGAAGGCGATCTGTTCGGCCTGGGGCAGCAACGCCTCCACGCGCCCGATGTCGAGCAGCGTGTAGCGATTGTCGTTCTGTTGCACGGTGCCGCTGACGATGTCACCTTCGCGATTGGCGAACTCCTCGTACATCTGGCGGCGCTGGATGTCGCGGATCAACTGGAGCAGAACCTGTTTGGCCGTCTGAGCGGCGATCCGACCGAAGTCCGACGGGGTCGCGTCCCACTCACGCGTGACGTTGCCGTCGAGGTCGAGCTCGAGGCCCCAGACCTTGATCTCACCCGTCTCGGGATTGATCTCCACTTCGGCTTCCTCGGCGGAGTCATCGCGACGCTTGTACGCGGCGAGAAGGGCGTTGGCGAGGGCCTGGAGCAGCTCGGCCTCGTCGATGTTCTGGTCGCGCGCAATTTGACCCAGCGCGTCGAGAAATTCAAAGTTCGCCATCATTAACTCCTGCTCGCGTGCGATGTCGAGGGCTGACCCTTCGACGGTGAAGGCTTGGCGGTGGCGCCCCAGGTGAAGACGGTGCGAGCGCGCTCGACGTGATCGAGGGCGACCGTAACCTCACCGGCGTCGTCATCACGCACCGTGGCGCTCGTGGCCGTCGTTGCCAGCAGCTCGCCCTCGAGGCGTCGCGTGGCGTCGCCGTCGCGGCGCTCACGCAGGGTCACGATTTCGCCCACCGCGCTCGCGAAGTGCTCCGGCGTGCGCAATTTACGTTCCAGGCCCGGGCTCGAGACGTCCAGGGTGAAACGACCCGGGATGGGGTCGTTCTCGTCGAGCCAGGTTGAGATGGCGCCGTTGGCCTTGGTGAGAGCCGCCAGATCCACTCCCCCGGGAGCCGTCACGGTCACCGAGAGGGTTCCCGACGCCATTTCGACGTCGTAGAGTTCCAGTCCCAGAGGGGCCACGAGGGCGCGAAAGGGCGTCGCGAGGTCCTGCACCTTCGACTCCTCTCCACTCTGGCCAAACCACGTCAAGACAAAGAAAAAACGCGGGCACGAGGCCCGCGCTAAAACGAGTCCAGACGTCCTTAGCGGACTTTCGGGTCCAGTGTAGCAGGCAGGCCTCCCCGACTTCACCCCACAATTCGGCTGACGGTCACCCGTTGTTCAGCCCCGACGCAGTGACCGCCGCCACGATCAGCACTCCCGCGTGGCCATCCGCCACGCCCCGAGGGCCGTCCACACGACGATCCAACCGGCGATGACGAGGGAGGCAACCAGGTGGGTCTCGGGGATCAGGGCGCTCCCACTATTCGGACCGTTGCCGCCTCCAAGGAGCCGTGGCAGGGCCGAGGGTTCGAGGTGCGCCATCGCGAGACCGATGATGCCGCGCTGGACATTGATGAAGTGTGCGATCACGGTATGGGTCAAGATCGGCGTCAAAATGATCTCGAGGACCACCATCAAGATGACCGCGAGCGTTCGTTGACCGATCAGCGAGGCGAGTCCGAGACCCACCATGAAGCCGATCGTCGCTTCGAGCAGGACCCACAGGCCCGATCGCACCATCAGCTCGAACGGTGGCGAGAGGAACTGCTGGTGATAGTCCACGAAGTCCTGGGTCGCGATCACAATCGCGGCGGCGTGAATCTGCGCGGCCGTGGACACCGGTGGTGGCGTGGCGGGACCGCCGCCATTGGTGATGAACTTGCTGCCAGGACCGTTGAAGCACGGCGGATTGATGTTGATGTTGTCAAACGGGAAGTTGCACACGACCGCCTCGGAGTTGTTGGCCGCCCACTGTTCGAAGCCAACCTTGGTGAGACCGACCGGCACCGTCACGCCGTTGTACTCGAGCTTGGTCGGTGCCGCAAAGACGCACACCGAGCACACGACGATGAATCCCGCCAACACGATCGGCAACACGATGGCGAGTCCCGCAGGAATGCGAGCGAAGTACAGCGCGAGACGAGAACGACCCGTGATCACCGTGTGACGAAACATGCCCTCGGTGAGGTCCACGGACCCGGCCGTGCACCCGAGGGTCGCGGCGACGATGAACCCGAAGAAATAGAGAACGAGAACGGTGGCGGAACCGAACGTGCTGTAGCCACCCGCCGCTCCGTAGGTCTTCGGGTCGACGGCGTGCAGAATGAGACGAACGATGAAGAAGAGCGCCGGCAGCCCGACGTAGACGCCGAGCAACATGATCATCAGGCCGCGACGTTTGCGCAGTTCCATCATGCGGGTGCGGATCATGTGGCCCGTCGGGATCCACGAGCCGCGATGATCGAGCGGAGCGCTGGTCTCGGCGATCGCGGGGGGCGTGGTCACGGCGGCGCTCACGAGTCGTCTCCGAGGCGGCTCGTGACCTGGAGGAACCATGATTCGAGTGACTCCTGGATCTGTTGCAGTCGGTACACCGCCACTCCCCCTTCCACCAAGACTCGATTGATCTCGGCGATCACGCCCACGGGCGTGCCCGCGGGCAAGCTGAGGGTCACGCCAGTCGGCGTGCGCGAGACGGTGGCGCCGAGCGAGGAACCCTCGATCAGAGTCGTCGCGGTCTCCGGTTCCGTGCAGTCAACTTGGACTTCAACGGCCGCGCCACCGAGCAGGTCGCTGATCGCACCCTGTCGGATGATCTGACCGTGGTCGACAATCGCGACGGCGTCGCAGGTTCGTTCCACCTCGTCGAGCAAGTGCGAGGAGAGCATCACGGTGCGCCCTTCCGCCACGAGCGAAAGGATCATGTCGCGCATGTCCTGCATCCCCGCGGGGTCGAGACCGTTCATGGGCTCATCCAGAATCAGCAACTGCGGATCACCGAGAAGACACGCGGCGACACCGAGGCGCTGGCGCATGCCCATGGAGTACTTGGCGACTTTGTCGTCGGCGCGGTGCAGAATCCCCGTGCGCTCCAGTGACGCGGTGACCCGACCGCGCGCCGCGGGTTCCCGGCAGGCCGCGAGAACTTCGAGATTCTGGCGCCCCGAGAGGTGAGCATGAAAGCGCGGCTCATCGACGATCGCGCCGACGCGCGCCAGGGCTCGGTCGCGGTGGCGGGGAACGTCGTAGCCGAGCAGTGACATCGTTCCCGCGTCGGCGCTCGTCAGACCGAGCAGAGTGCGGATGAGGGTCGTCTTGCCCGCACCGTTTGGTCCAAGGTATCCGAACGCGCAACCGCGAGGCACGAGCAGTTCAACGTCGTCCACCGCCGCGCTCGCTCCAAACCTCTTCGTGAGACCGTGCGTCTCGACCGCGTAGGGACTGTCCTCGGCGGTGCGGTGATCGGCCGACGAGAGCGTCGAGACACTCATCGTGAACTCGTCACGTCAACGCTGTGATGTGCTCGCGTTCTGAGACCGGCGTGTGTCATGTCACAACTCCCCTCGCGCCGTCACGTCACTCCCCCGCGAGAGCGCGTCACGACGACCTCGTTCACTGTACGCACGGGCACCGACGTCATGAATAGGGGTCAACCCGATCCTCCCCTCGGGCGTCTCAGGGTTTGCCCTGAGGTCGCGGAGCGAGGCCGCACGAGAGAGTTGTCGTCAATCGTTGTGAACGAGCGTCCGCCTAATAGGAGCGCGCCACGACACAGGACAGGTCGTCTTCGTCCTGACTCTCGGGCATCGATCCATCGGCTCGCTGCAAGCACCGCACCGAAAGGGACTTGTCGTTCAGTGCGTTTTCTCCGTCGTCACCAACGAGACGCCACGGCAGTCGCGCGAATCCGACCTGGGCCGCGTCCATCGCGTCCTCGAGGCTGTTCACCGAGACCGTTCCGGCGTGCAGGCGTTGGGTGGCGTCGCGCAGGATGTCGTCTTGGATCGAGACGAGCAGGCTGCTCACGTGGCCCGCGACGCTGTCGAGCGTGACGGTCACTTTTTCGCCGGTGTCGCGACGCGCAATGGTCACCACACCCGTGGCGAGGTCGCGCGGTCCAACTTCGACGCGCACCGGTACCCCCTTGATCTCCCAGTCGGTGACCCGGCGACCGAACGTGCCGCGTCCTTGGTCGAGCAGGACCCGCACACCCGCCGCTCGCAAGGAGTTCGTCACGCTCTCGCACGCGCTGGCCACCTCGTCATTCTCACGCACGGCGAGCACGACAACCTGAGTCGGGGCGAGCTGTGGGGGCAGCGCCAATCCCTGGTCGTCACCAAGAGCCATGATGAGCCCGCCCACCATCCGCGTGGACGCACCCCACGACGTTGTGAAGCAGTGCGCCTCCTGGCCGTCTTCGCCCTGAAACGTGATGTCAAAGGCGCGCGCGAAGTTCTGGCCGAGCTCGTGACTCGTGGCCATCTGGAGCGCCTTGCCGTCGCGCATCATGGCTTCCGCCGTCATTGTGTTGATGCCACCGGCGAAGCGCTCACGCGTGGTCTTGATCCCGAGGTGGCACGGCACGGCGAGCACCTTCACAAAGAAGTCGTGGTAGACCTCCGAGTGAATGCGCCGCGCGTACGCGGCAGCGTCGGCGTAGTCCGCGTGAGCAGTGTGACCTTCCTGCCAGAGAAACTCCGTCGTCCGCAGGAACATACGGGGGCGCAACTCCCAGCGGACCACGTTCGCCCACTGGTTGAGCAGGAGCGGCAGGTCGCGGTAGCTCTGGACCCACTTCGCCATGAATTCACCAATGACGGTCTCCGAGGTCGGTCGCACAATGATGGGCTCCGCAAGCTTCTCGCCACCGGCGTGGGTGACGACCGCCAACTCCGGACTAAAACCCTCAACGTGCTCGGCCTCTCGATGCAGGTAGCTCTCGGGAATGAACAGGGGAAAGTACGCGTTGGCCGCCCCCGTCAGCTTGATCCGAGCGTCGAGTTCCGCCTGCATCTTCTCCCAGATCGCGTAGCCGTAGGGACGAATCACCATCGATCCACGCACCGGCCCGTTGTCGGCCATCTCGGCCTTGGCCACGACGTCTTGGTACCAACGGGGGAAGTCCTCACCCTGGGGCGTCAGAATCGGCTGGGTGGCCACGGAACTCCTCGCATCGAGTCCCGCGCCGGTGCGGGACCTCACTGAAGTCGTCAGCCTACAAGGACTCCGGATCCACCCCGGTGCGACGACGGATCTTCTCAATGCGTTCGCTGGCGTGGTTCGCGTCAAGACCCTTCTCATCGAGCAGCAGTGCGCGGTCGGCCTCGGCCTCCTTCTCCGCGCTCAGGTCGCGTGCGGCCAGGCGAGCGTCGATCCCTTCAGCAACCAGTCGCTCCGCCTCGTAGACCAGCGCCTCGACCATTTCATCTTCGGGCACCACGCGCACGATCTGTCCGCGAATGAACAGGTGTCCCCGCTTGCGACCGGCGGCAATCCCGAGGTCCGCGTGGCGCGCCTCGCCCGGGCCGTTCACGACGCAGCCCATCACGGCGACCTGAATCGGGAGGTTGCGATCCCCGAGGGCGGCTTGGGCGTCGCGCGCCACCTTGATGACATCGACCTCCGCGCGTCCGCAACTCGGACAGGCGATGAGGTCGAGGCCCTTGCGCTCGCGCAGGCCCATCGCCTCGAGCAGCTGACGCCCCGCGCGGGCCTCCTCGACCGGGTCGGCGGTGAGCGAGAAGCGGATGGTGTCCCCAATGCCCTCGGCGAGCAGCGTCGCGATGCCGGCGGTGCCCTTGACGAGTCCCGCCGGTGGCGGACCCGCCTCGGTGACACCGAGGTGCAACGGGTGATCGAAGGTCTCCGACGCCAGCCGGTACGCAGCGATCATGGTGGCCACCGAGGACGCCTTGACCGAGATCTTCACGTCGGTGAAATCGACCTCCTCGAAGTACGCGAGTTCGAGCCGCGCGGACTCGACCAACGCCTCCGGCGTCGCCCCGCCGAATCGTTCGTAGATCTCCGGGTGCAGGCTGCCGGCGTTCACGCCGATGCGGATCGGCACGCCACGGTCCTTCGCCTCGGAGGCCACGAGCTTGATCTCGGCGGGCTTGCGCAGATTGCCCGGATTGAGTCGGAGCCCCTGCACACCGGCGTCGAGTGCGGCGAGAGCCATCTCCACGTGGAAGTGGATGTCGGCGATGATCGGCACGGGCGAGCGCGGCACGATCTGCGCGAGACCTTCGGCCGCGGCTTCTTCATTGCAGGTGCAGCGCACGATGTCGGCGCCCGCGGCGGCCAGCGCGTAAATCTGTTCCAACGTGCCGGTGACGTCGGCGGTTTTGGTGGTCGTCATTGATTGCACGGACACCGGGGCGTCGCCGCCGACCGCGACCGATCCCACGTGGATCTGTCGCGTGGCGCGACGAGCGGTGAGCAGATGCGAGGTGACGTCCATGGAACCATTCTGCCGTGCGGGTGACGGCGTCGCGCGTCGCGCTACAAGTGCAGCGGATGGGTGATGTCGAGATAGACCGAACTGGCGAAGATCACCAGTAACAGCATGAGGAACGCGTAGACGACCGGCGTCAATTTGTTGACGTCCGCGTGGTAGGCCGGCGCGCCCTTTTTCGTGCGGAACCTCTCGTAGGTGGCGATCGCCACGTAGCCACCGTCAAGAGGCAGCATCGGCAACATGTTGACGAGTCCGACACCAATGTTGATCAACATGAAGATCACGAACAGGCTCGAGGGGTTCTGGTCGGCGCTTTGGACCGCGACGTTGACCATCCCAATGATCGAGATCGGTCGCGAATCCTGCAGCTGGGGGTTGTTCGCGGCCTTCGTGTTCACCACCTGATGCACGAGACCGGTCACCCCACTCGGGGAGAAGATGTGCGCCAGTCCCTGGATGGAGAGGTTGAGAACGTTGCCAATCAGTGAAAAGGTGGCCGGTATCGAGTCGATCAGCGACACGGGGGTGCGGACCGCGTTGCTCGTGATGTACACGCCGAGCAGTCCCGACCGAGTCGTTGACGCAATCGTCCACTGACCCTGCTGATCCTTCACGTAGGTCGTCGAGGCGTTCGCCGGGGTCACGTGGAGGGTGACGGGGTGGCCGTCACGGTCCACGACCAGGGTCATGGTCGTGTCCGGGCTGGCCTGGATGCGCGAGATGAACTGCTGGTCGTTGTGCAGCGTGAAGCCGTTGACCGACACAACGACGTCGCCCTTGTGCAGTCCCCCGGCTTGCGCGGCGTTGGCCGAGGCTCCCTTGAACGCGGTGAAGCCGCCAATCTCGGTGGTGTGCGAGGTCACCTGGCCGAAGAACACCAGCGAGCACCAGGCCAGGATGAAGGCGAGCAGGAGGTGCATGAGACTTCCCGCAGAGGCCACGAGGACCCGTCGGGGGTACGTGGCTTGACGGAAACTGCGAGGCTCGTCGAGTTCGTCGAGCTCCTCGTTGGTGGTCATGCCCAGGATGCGCACGTACCCACCGGCGACGATGGCCTTCAGTCCCCACTCGGTCTCTCCGATCTGCTTGCTCCACAGCCGCGGACCGAAACCGACGAAGAATTCAGTGGACTTCATGCCGGTCCACTTGGCCGTGAGGTAGTGGCCCAATTCGTGCATCACGACCATGAGGACAATGGCGAAGATAACGAACGGCACGGCCCATCCACCCAGCAGGTAGAGGGTCCCGATGACGACGATCGCACCGAGGACGAGCTGCCAGAGAGGCTTGTTCGCCGGCGCGGAATTGGTCGACGGCGCCGCGGCAGTCTCCGCGGGAATCTCCGGTTCAGGCGCGAACAGTTCGGGCGTCGTGACATCCGTGCTCATGAGGAGGGCCGACCGATCCTTTCTCGCGCCAAAGAGCGCGCTCGAGCGTCGTTCTCCCGCAGTGCGTCCAGACTATCGAGGGGATCGTCGCGATAATCGTCGAGAACCGAAGAAACGAGTGGAACGATGTCAAACCAGCGTATGTCGTCGTGCAGGAACGCGTCAACGGCCACTTCGTTGGCCGCACTCAGCCACGCCGGCGCCGCGCCCCCGCGGCGACCCGCGGCGTAGGCCAAGTCGATGGCGGGAAAGGCGACGTGGTCGGGCGGTTCGAAGCTGAGGGCGAGCGCTTCGTCAAAACGAAGTCTCCCCCACCCGTGCTCGAACCGCTCGGGGAGCCCGAGGGCGTACGCGATCGGCAGTCGCATGTCGGGACGTGACAGCTGCGCGATCGTCGAGCCGTCCACGTATTCGACCATGGAGTGAACAATCGACTGTGGATGCACCACGACGTCGACGCGATCGATCTCGACACCGAAGAGCGCGCAGGCCTCGAGGACTTCGAGTCCCTTATTCATGAGCGTCGACGAGTCAATGGTGATCTTCTCGCCCATCTGCCAGGTCGGGTGCGCGAGCGCGTCGCGCTTCGTCGCCCCGCGCAACTGATCGACGGTCCACCCGCGAAACGGTCCCCCTGACGCCGTGAGCAGAAGTCGGCGCACGTCGGGATGCGTTGGGCGCGGCGAGCCGGCCAGGCACTGATGCAGCGCACAGTGTTCTGAGTCGATTGGCACGATCTCGCCTAACGCGCGCACGCGCTCGACGAGCGGAGCCGCCGCAATCAGTGACTCCTTGTTGGCGAGGGCGAGCCGCTTGCCCGCGCGCAACGTCGCGAGGGTTACCGGGAGGCCGGCGAAGCCGACCACCGCGTTGACGACCACGTCAGCGTCGCACGCGAGCAGCTCGAGGCCCTCGTCGCCGACTTCGATCGATACCGAGTCCGCCAGCGCCGGCCGGATCGTCTGGGCGTCCGCGTCGCTGCGCACGCCGACGCGCTCCACGTTGAATTCGCGGGCGCGATAGCGGCGAGTTCGTCGAGGCGAGAGCCACCCGCCACCGACACGAGACGCAGGCTCTCACTCTCTCGACGCAGCACGTCGAGTGTTTAGGTTCCGATCGATCCGGTGGCGCCCATGAGCGCCACGCGGCGCGTCGCGAGAGCCACTGTTAACCCAAGTGCAGGAGGTGGACGAGGTAGTAGGTCGTGGGCAGCGCGAAGAGCAGACCGTCCACTCGGTCGAGCATTCCGCCGTGGCCGGGCAGCAGTTCGCCCATGTCCTTGATCCCGAGGGTGCGCTTGATCATCGATTCGAACAGATCACCAATGGGTGCCACCACCGCGATGGCGATGCCGACGATCAACGCGCCCCGGATGGGTCCACGGGCTGATCCACAGCAAAACCACGAACGCCACGATGATCGAGACGACCGTCCCGCCCACGAGCCCCTCAATGGTCTTGCCGGGAGAGATGGATTTGGCGAGGGGGTGCTTGCCGAAGGACCGGCCGGTGGAACAACGCACCGACGTCGTTGGCCACCACGACAATGATCGCCCCGATCAGGAAGGCCAACCCGTGGTCGTCGGGATAGTTGACGGGCGACACGAGCAGGGCCGCGTAGGACCCGAAGATCGCGAGCCAGACGTAGACGAACACGGTGGCACCGATGCCGTCGAGCATGTCGACCTCGCGTTCGGCCCCGAGATACCACAGGACCGCGAAGAACACGAACAGGACCGTCACGAGGCCAATCGCGGCCTCACCCTTGTTGTACGCGCCGATCGCCAGCGCCAACGTCGCCAGCAGGCCGAGGAGAGTTGCCGGATGCGCTCCCGCAGAGCGGAACGCGGCGAAGGCCTCCGCGGTCGCCATGAGCAACGCGAGGCACACGAGGACCATGACCGGAATCGTCCCCATGAGGAACACGATGACCACGACGGCCGCAATGAGCACGCCCGTGAGGGTGGCGAGAGTCACGTTCTTGTTGGTTGACGCACGCGCCGCACGACCGGCGAGTGGGTTGTCCGAGGCGGGTCGGCGGGTTCGGGTTGCCCGACTCGGACGGGGGGTGTCGGCCAGAATCGCCGCCTCCGCCGCCACCGCGCTCTCGGGGTCTTCGACGTACTCCCACGGTCGGACCTCGTCGTCGTCGACGGTGACGGGCGTCTCGCCGGTCAGCATCGAGGGCTCGAACGCCTCGTCCTGGGCCACCCAGTCCGCTTCACCCTCGCGCCAGGCGGGAGCGGGAATCGAGGCCCACGGATCGTCGTCGACGGGCGTGTCACGGCTGAAGAACAGCCGGGATCTGTCCGGTTGGGGCCTCGGTCCAGTGCGGCAGGATCGACTCGCCGTCGTCGGCGACCTCGGACGCCATTTCGGCGCCGAGGAACGTCACCCGAGGGTCGGCGGGGTTGACGACCGGGATCTCCCCGGTGCGGTTCACCTCGGCGTCGTCGTCGTCATACCTCAAGAAGCTCGTGCTCCTTTTGGCTCAGCAGGTCGTCGACGGTCGTGACCTCGTCGTGGGTCATCTTGTCGAGGATCTTCTCGACCCGCTCAATCTCGTCCGAGCTGAGGCCCTGATCCTTCTCGAGCGCTTCGAGTTCCTGGCGGGCGTGACGGCGGATGCCGCGCAGGGCGATCTTGCCCTCCTCGGCCTTCTGACGAACGATCTTCACGAGGGACTTGCGCCGATCCTCGGTCAGTTGCGGGAAGCTCAGGCGAATGACGTTGCCGTCGTTCGACGGCGACAGTCCGAGGTCCGCGTTCTGGATGGCCTTCTCGATCGCGGCGACGGACCCTTTGTCAAACGGTGAGATCACGAGCAGCCGAGGCTCGGGCACCGAGAACCCCGCGAGTTGCTTCAGGGCGACGTTGGTGCCGTAGTAGTCCACGATGAGTCCTTCGACGAGCGCCGAGGACGCGCGACCCGTACGCACCGTCCCGAACTCGGTCCGCAGGTGGTCGATTGCCTTTGCGAACTTTTCGCGCGTGTCGTCGAGGACGAGTTCGATCAGTTCCTGCTCCATCACTGCACCAGCGTACCTACGGCCTCACCGGCGAGGGCGCGGCGCAGGTTGTCGGGTGCCATCAGGTCAAACACGCGAATCGGCAGCGCGTTGTCCTTGCAGAACGTGATGGCGGTGAGATCCATCACGCGCAGATCCTTGGCCAGCACGTCGTCAAAGGAGAGCACGTCGAACTTCGTCGCGTCGGCGTTGGTCTTCGGATCCGCGCTGTACACACCATCGACGCCACCGTGGGTTCCCTTGAGCACGATCTCGGCCTCGATCTCGGCGGCGCGCTGGGCGGCCGGTGTGTCGGTCGTGAAGTAGGGGTTCCCCATGCCCGCCGCGAAGATGACGACACGTCCCTTCTCGAGGTGGCGCACCGCGCGACGTCGAATGTAGGGCTCGCACACCTGATCCATCCCAATCGCGCTCATCACGCGCGTCGCCCACCCGTGGGACTCGATGGCGTCCTGCAACGCCAGGGCGTTGATGACGGTGCCGAGCATTCCCATGAGGTCGGAGTTGGCGCGATTCATGCCGGCCATCGCGCCGGTGGCGCCGCGCCAGATGTTGCCACCGCCCACCACCACGGCTAATTCGAGTTCCCCGGCCTTCGCGGCCTGGGCGATTTCGCGCGCGAGGAAGTCCACCGTGGACGCGTCGATCGTCTCCTCACTGGATGACGAGGCGAGGGCCTCGCCCGAGAGCTTCAGGACAACGCGACGAACACCCACCTAGGCCCCGATGACCACTTGGGCGAACGCCGTGATCGTGGCGCCGTTGAGGTACTGCTCAATCGTCATCTTCTCGTCCTTGACGAAGTTCTGCTCGAGCAGAACCCGATCCTTGTACCAGGCGTTCAGTCGACCCTCAATGATCTTGGGCATGGCCGCGTCGGGCTTGCCCTCCTTGCGGAAATCTCCTCGATCGTCACGCGCTCGGCGTCGACTTCGTCGGCGGGAACCTCCGCACGGCTCAAGTAGGTGGGGCGCGCGAAGGCGACGTGAATCGCGATCTCCTTGGCGACCTCGTTGCTCGCGCCCTTGACGACAACCGCCACGGCGTTCACGCCGCGCTCGGACTGCTTGTGCAGGTACGTCTCGACAACCTCGTCGGCGCCAGCGACCAGCCGGACGACTTTGCCGAGCCGAGATGTTCTCCTTCAGCGTGGTCAGCATCGTCTCGATCTGGTCCTTGAACGCGGAGGTCGCACTCTCGTCCTCCGCCGCGACGCGCGCGGCGATCTCGTCGACCAACGAGACGAATTCGGGCGACTTGGCGACGAAGTCCGTCTCGCAGCGCATCTCGACGATGGCGGCGACCGATCCGTCGCGCACGACCGAGACCGCGCCCTGCGAGGCTTCGCGGTCAGCTCGCTTGGCGGCGGAGGCGAGTCCCTGCACGCGAAGCCACTTGCGCGCTTCGTCCATGTCGCCGTTGTTGGCCTCGAGCGCCTTCTTGGCGTCGAGAATCCCGACACCCGTCTCCTGGCGCAGTTTTTGAACGTCCTTAGCGGTGAATTCCACCGTGATTCTCCTTCGTTGTGACGAGTAGGTGCGGGCTCAGGCGACGACGGGGGCGCTCTCGGCGACGACCTCGTCGACGGGCGGTGTCGGCGCGGGCGCGTCAGTGGCCGACTCGGTCTCAACGACCTCCGCCGTGACGGGCGCGGCGGGCGCCGGCTCGGAGGCCATGGCGGCCGCGGCAGCGACGACGGACGCCCGGGGGGCGACCTTCGGGCGGTTGGCGGCGATGAAACGCCCCTCGGCCACGGCGTCGGCGATTACGCGACACAACAGCGAACCGGCGCGAATCGCGTCGTCGTTGCCGGGAATGACGAAATCAATGAGGTCGGGGTCACAGTTCGTGTCGACGACCGCGACCACCGGCAGGCCGAGCTTGCGCGCTTCGGTGACCGCGATGTGCTCCTTCTTCGTGTCAATCACGAAAATGGCGCTCGGGAGTCGATCCAGATTGGCGATGCCGCCCAGGTTGCGCTCGAGCTTGTCCAGCTCTCGCGAGTGACGCAGCGCCTCGCGCTTGGGCATGCCTTCGAAGTCGCCGGCGCGCTGCATCGCGCGCAGTTCAACCATGCGCTTCACGCGACCGGCCACGGTCGAGAAGTTGGTCAGCATGCCGCCGAGCCAGCGCTGGTTGACAAAGGGCATTCCGCAGGCGGCCGCGTAGTCCGCGATGGGGCCCTGCGTCTGCTTCTTCGTGCCGACGAACAGGATCGTGCCACCGTCGGCGACCATGTCGCGCACGAAGGCGTAGCTGGTCTCGATGCCGGCCAGCGTCTTGCGCAGGTCGATCAGGTAGATGCCGTTTCGTTCGCCGAGGATGAATCGGCGCATTTTGGGGTTCCAACGACGGGTCTGGTGCCCGAAGTGCACGCCCGAGTCGAGGAGTTCCTGCAAGGTGACGAGTGCCACTACTTCCCTTTCGTATGGTTCTGTCACGCCGGGAGAGCGCCGCGAGCGGCGACCGTACGAATATCCCGACGTAATCACTAAGTGCCACCCCACTCTGAGGAGGCCCGTCCATACTAGTCGCGCGCGCAGATCCCCGAAAAGGGCGCCGGCCGACTCACCCGCGCGGGTGCGTGTCGTGGTGGACGTTCTGCAGTCGAGACTTGGAGACGTGGGTGTAGATCTGGGTCGTCGTGAGGCTCTCGTGACCGAGCAACTCCTGGACGACGCGTAGGTCGGCTCCCCCTTCGAGCAGGTGCGTCGCGAACGTGTGGCGCAGGGCGTGCGGGTGCACGTGACCAAGCGAGACGCGCGCGTCCAGCAGCCGTTGCGCGTCGCGCGGGGTGAGTCGTCGGCCGCGACGGTTGACGAAGAGAGCGCCCGTCGGGGTCGCACTGGTCACGACGTCCGCTCGCGCGTCGTCGCGCCAGAGTCGAAGCGCCTCCATGCCCGTTTCGTGCAGGGGCACGAGACGCTGCTTGCGACCTTTGCCGGTCACGCGCAGTACTCCGAGACGCCACTCGACGTCGTCGAGATCGAGCGAACACAACTCACTCACGCGGATTCCCGAGCCGTAGAGCACCTCACAGACCGCCCGATCTCGACGCGACCAGGGATCCTCACCCCAGTCGCCGTCGAGGAGCTCGTCAAGTTGCTCGCGCACGACCAGGACGGGAAGATGACGAGCCGCTTTCGGAGCGCTCAGTCCCGCCGACGGATCGTCGGAGAGGTCGCCGCGCTCGACGAGCCACCGAAAGTACCCCCTCAGTGACGCGACCCGGCGCACGGTCGAGGATCGCTCGTCGCCCCGCTCGGTCAAGAACGCGAGGTACCAGCGAAGTTCGCGCCGCGTGATGGCCTCCGGCGCGTACAGCGTCTCGTGCTCGCACCAGTCCACGAACGCTCGCAGGTCCGAGAGGTAGGCCCGCACGGTCTGCGGCGAGCGGTCCGCCGCCGCGAGCGACGACCGGTACGCGTCGAGCAACCACCTCTCGCGCGCGGTCCGTGGTGATGACGCTGCGGGCACAACTCAAGGCTAACGGCGCCGCGAGTTAACGGACGGCTCTCGGTAGGCTCTGAGCAACGAGCGCGGAGAGTGAATGGCCCGGATTCTGATCATTGAGGATGACGATCGCATTCGCGAATCTCTCCGCCTGATGTTCGAGGGCGAAGGCTTCGACGTCGATGCGACGCCCACCGCCGAGAGTGGCATCGAACAGTATCGACGGCTCGCGTGCGACGTCGCCATCGTTGACATCATGCTGCCCGGCATGAGTGGAATCGAGGCGTGTCGCACACTGCGGGCCACCTCGGACGTGCCGATCGTCGTCGTGAGTGCGCGTGACGACACCGAAGACATCATCGCCGGGTTGGAGGCGGGCGCGGACGACTACGTGACGAAGCCGTTCGTTCCCCAGGAGCTGATGGCCCGCGTGCGCGCTCACCTGCGACGCCGTCCGGTTGATCAGGCCAAGGCGTTCCAGCTCGGCGAGTTGTTCGTCACGCCGGACGAGGGGTCGGCGCGGCTGGCGGACGGTACCGAGGTGCACCTCACGGCGACCGAGTTTCGACTGCTCACCGAGCTCGCCATGGCGAACGGCAAGGTCCTGTCTCGTGAAGACCTCCTCGAGCGGGTGTGGGGATACGACTACTTCGGGGATGGTCGCCTGGTCGACGTCCACATCCGCCGACTGCGGACCAAGATCGAACCCGACGCCGCCAACCCGCGCTACCTCCTCACGGTCCGTGGAGCGGGCTACAAGTTGGTCCTCTCGTGCACCAACGCAGTCTCCGGCTGCGGCTTACGGTCGCGTTCGGACTCGGAGCGGCCATCTTGAGCGTGCTGTTCGCGTCGCTGGCGTACTTCGGCGTGCGTCACATCCTCGTCACCGATCGCCAGGCCACCGACCTGCGACAGGCGTACGTCAACGCCGACCTCGTGCGCAGCGCCGTCGTCGCGGGCTCGCCGACGATGCACCGTCTCGTCAGCTCGCTCGACGCGGCGACGTCCTCCGTGTCGCTGGTGGACCTCGACGGCACCTGGTACGCCCACTCGAGAACCAATCCCCAAGACGCGGTGCCCGCCGCCGTGCAGGCCCTGGCGCGAAACGACGACGTCTCTCGCCAGGTCGTCGTGACCGACGGGTCCCCGGTTCTCTATATCGGCGTGCCCGTGCCGGCGGTGCACGCCATCTACTACCAGCTGGACAACTTGCACGACCTCGACGAGACCTTGCGTTCGCTGCTGCTGATCTTCGCTGGGGCGTCACTGCTCACGACGTTGGTGGGTGTGCTCGGTGGACGCTGGGTCACCCGCCGGTCAATGGAGCCCCTCGAGACGGCCTCGCTCGCGGCCCAACGCGTCGCCGCCGGAGCCCTCGACACGCGACTGCCCGAGGATCCGCGCTTCAGCGAGGTCGCCACCCTGGCGACCTCGTTCAACACCATGGTCGAGCAACTGGTCGAGCGGCTGCAGCGAGACGCCCGTTTCGCCGGCGACGTCAGTCACGAACTGCGCAGTCCCCTCACGACGCTCGCCACCTCCGTGGAGGTCATGCGACACTCGCGTGACCAGATGACCCCGGATGGGCGCAGCGCCTTCGACCTGCTCGCGACCGACGTGGGGACGTTTCAGGTGCTGGTGGAGGATCTCCTCGAGATTGCCCGATCCGACGCCGGCGCATCCTCGATGCACCTGGAGGACTCCACGCTCGTCGAGCTGGTCAACCAGTGCGTGCGCTCGGCGCAGCGGCGTCACCAGTTGGATCCCGTGCCGATTCTCACGAGTGACGTTGACGGCGTTCTCGTGCGCGTCGACCGGCGTCGATTCGAACGCGTCATCACCAACCTGCTCGATAACGCCCAGCGCTACGGCGGAGGCGCCACCGCCATCCGTTTGAGCCGACTCGACACACAAGTGGCCATCGACGTGGACGACGCGGGCCCGGGTGTGGCCGACAACGACGCCGAGCGAATCTTCGATCGCTTCTATCGCGGCAGCTCCGCCCACGACCGTGGCGCCGCGCGCGGCACGGGGCTCGGTCTGGCTCTCGTGGCTGACCACGTCTCGCACTTCGGCGGGCGCGTCGTGCTCACGACCAGTCCCGAAGGCGGGGCCCGATTCCGGATCACCCTGCCCGTCCAGCTCGAGGAGGGCCCGTGAGAAGAGTACGTGCGTTGTTATTGGTCGCTGGCGCCGCGCTGGTGCTGGGCTCGTGCACCTTCGTGCCGACCGACTCGCAGCCCCAGGTCATCCCCCGTCACAGCGTGCCCTTCGAGCTGCTCAACAAGAAGCCCGTCGCGACACCACCCGTGACGACTACGCCGTCCCGTTGACGACTCGCTGCGGGCGGCGAAACGCCGACGCGGTGTTCCAGAGGTGTTCGAGGTCGTAGTACTCGCGGGTCTCGGCGTCAAAGACGTGCACGATCACCCCGCCGTAGTCGAGCGCGATCCATTGTCCGGAGTCGTATCCCTCGACGCGCAACGGCTTCAGCTGGGTCGCGACGGCGATCCGTCGCTCGATCTCTTCGGCGATGGCCCGAACCTGCCGATCGGTGCGGCCCCCGGCGATGACCAGGGCGTCAAAAGCATCGATCAGGTCGCTGACCGACAGGACCACGGGGTCGAGGGCCAACTTTTCCTCGGCCCCATCGAGCGCCGCGTCCAGCAGCCGCACGGTCTCGTCGTCGAACGACCAGTGAGGGCGGTGATCTCCGGTGCGTGCGTCGCTCAGCTGACAACCCCGATAATGGCGACGGCCGCGACGAACGGCACCGCGAGGGCGAGGGCTCCCACCAGCAACCACTGGTGTCGGAATCGACGGACATCCTGACGACGCCGGGGCGCCGCCTCCACTACCGCCAGCCGTATCGACTGCGATGCGGGCTCTTCGAAGACTCGAACTGCCATCTCCGAGCAGCCTATCGTGGCCCTCTCTCGTAGAGGGGAATTACCTGTTCGGGGAGTAATTTTGCCATCTCCTCGCTCGTCCAGTCCCCGTCGCGCACCCAGGTGCTCGAGAGGTCGACGGGTTCCATCGGAAACACGTGCACCCGCCACGCGGGTGACAGGACGACGGGCAGATCGTCACGGGGGAACACCCCCACGCTCACGAGCGCGCTCAGGTCGGCGGCGGCGTGCCACGAATCGAGGCTGGCCGCGGCGTCCGCCCCGACCAGCAGCTCGACGTCGAGTCCGGTGGCGCACAACTCGCGCACGGTGTCGACCGTGTACGTCGGACCCGGTCGCGTGATCTCGCGGTCGCTGACGTCGACCCCCTCGAGGTCGTCAAAGGCGGCGTGGGCCATGGCGAGTCGGTGCGACGCGGGCGCGATGGGTCGGCGAGTCGACTTCTGGTACGGGTCGCCCGCGACGGTGACGAGGAGGTGACCGAATCGCCCCGACTCCCACGCGGTCACGAGAGCCGCCACGTGCCCGAGGTGCGGGGGATCAAACGTTCCCCCGAACAGCCCGAGCCGATGGGGAGTCACGCCGCCACACTACGGGAGCGCGTTCCCCCCGTGGCGGGGACCTTCTACGCTGGAACGATGACCGAGACACTCGCGAGCTGGTCGCCCCAGAGCTGGTTGGAGCGGCCGGCGGCGCAAAGTCCTCGCTGGCCGGATCTCAACGCACTGGTCAGCGCCCAGCAGCGTCTCGCCCACCAGCCGCCACTCGTGTTCGCCGGCGAGGCGCGCCACCTCACCGAGCAGCTGGCGGACGTGGCCCACGGTCGGGCCTTTCTCCTGCAGGCCGGCGACTGCGCCGAGTCCTTCGACGGCGGCTCGGCCGACGCGATCCGCGACAAGTTGAAGGTGATCCTCCAGATGGCGGTCGCCCTCACCTACGCCTCCGGGGTGCCGGTCCTCAAGGTCGGACGGATCGCCGGACAGTTCGCCAAGCCCCGCTCGAGCGAGACCGAAACTCGCGACGGGGTCACGCTCGAATCCTTCCGGGGTCACATCGTCAACGACGAGCCCTTCACCTCCGATGACCGCACGCCGGACCCCGAGCGTCTCCTGACCGCGTACCACCAGAGCGTGTCGACCCTCAATCTGCTGCGGGCGTTCACCAAGGGAGGCTTCGCCGATCTCTCACGGGTTCACGCGTGGAACCAGGAGTTCGTCGCCAACTCGTCCGAAGGGCGCCGCTACGCCGCGGTCGCCGACGACATTGAACGCGCCGTGCGCTTCATGCGCGCGTGCGGCATCGACCTCTCGAAGGAGAGTTCACTGCACAGCGTGGACTTCTACACGAGCCACGAGGCCCTGGTCCTGCCGTACGAGCAAGCCCTGACGCGTCAGGACTCCCTCTCCGGGGACTGGTTCGACTGTTCGGCGCACATGCTGTGGATCGGGGACCGCACCCGTCAACTCGACGGCGCCCACGTGGAGTTTCTGCGCGGCGTCGGCAATCCCATCGGGCTGAAGGTGGGCCCCTCGATGGGCAGCGGTGAACTGATGGCGCTCGTCGATCGGCTGAATCCGACCAATACCCCCGGGCGCCTCACGCTCATCAGCCGCATGGGGCGCGACCGCATCACGGAGTTGCTCCCGCGACTGCTGACGACGCTTCGCGACGAAGGTCGCGACGTCGTGTGGGCGTGTGACCCCATGCACGGCAACACCTTCGAGGCGGCCAACGGTCGCAAGACGCGGCGCTTTGACGACATCCTCGAAGAGGTCCGACAGTTCTTCGAGATCCATCGCGCTCTCGGCGCGTGGCCGGGAGGTCTGCACATCGAGCTGACGGGCGACAACGTCACGGAATGTCTCGGCGGCGCCCTCGACCTCAACGAGAGCGACCTCGACCTGAACTACACGTCCATGTGCGACCCTCGACTGAACGCCACCCAGAGTCTCGACCTCGCCTTTCGCGTGGCCGAGTTCCTCCAGGGATAAGGCACGCGGCGTGGACCGCGACGTGGTGCTCCGCGCGGTTGCCGCGGGGGGTCTCTCGCTGCCCGACGATCTCGAGTTCTCCGTGGAGGGCGACGAGCCGATTCTTCCCTCACCGCATCACCTCGCGACGGGCGCCGCGGTGGCGCGACTGCTGACGGGCGTCGGCGCGAACGCCCTGTGGTGCGCGCGCGGGGGCCGCGCCCAACGGCTCGAGGTCGACGCCCGTCACGCCGCCGCATCCCTCCTGTCGTTTCTGTTCACCCAGATCGTCGACCCGGCACGGCGTCTCGGTCCGGACGCGCGTGACGACGCGGGTCGTCAGTTGACCCAGATCTTCGCCACCGCGGACAACCGGCACATCCAATTGCACGGATCGTTTCACGACGCCGACGCCGTCTTGGCGGAGCTCGGTGTCTCCGACGGTGAGGACCTCGACGCGGTCGTCGCGGCCGTTCGTTCGCGACACAGTCTCGAGCTCGAGGCCGCTCTCATTGACCGCGGTCTCTGCGGTGGCGTCGTCTTGTCACGGTCGGAGTGGGCCGCACACCCCCAGGGTCGAGCCCTGCGTGGGCAACCCGTCGTGCGCGTGACCCGCATTGCGGACGCCCCACCGGAGCCGCTCGCGCCCGCGGGTCAGCCCGCGAGCGGCCTGCGCGTGCTCGACCTCACGCGGGTCCTGGCCGGACCGACCTGTGCGAAGACCTTCGCCGAACACGGCGCGGACGTCTTGCACGTGACAAACCCTCGCTCGCGCACGATCCCCCTCTTCGATGTCGACACCGGCATCGGCAAGCGACAGTGTGCGCTCGACCTCGATCAGCCCGACGACGTTGCGGCGCTGCGCGCGCTGGTCGCCGGTGCGGACGTCGTCAGCCAGGGGTACCGCCTGGGTGCGCTGTCGCGACGCGCCCTCGGTCCCCTCGACGTGGCGGCGCTGCGCCCCGGCGTTGTCTACGTGTCCGAGAACTGTTACGGACCCACGGGTCCGTGGGCCGCGCGTCCCGGGTGGGAACAGCTGGCCCAGGCCGCCACCGGGATGAGCCACCGCGAGGGCGTCGCGTCCGTTGACGGGGTTCCGCGTCTCGCGCCGGCGGCGGCCAACGACTACGCGACCGGGTGGTTGGCCGCGTACGGCGCGATGATCGCCCTGGCTCGTCGCGCGACCGAAGGCGGCAGTTGGCTTGTCGAGTGCTCGCTCAGCCAGACGGCATCGTGGTACCAGGACCTCGGTGACGACCTCGATCCGTTCGCCGCGGACAGTGGTGACCCGTCGCGTTACCTCCACACGATGGACACCGACGACTTCGGCGAACTCACGTTCCTTCGACCGGCGCTCGCGATGTCCGAGACGCCGCCCCGTTTCGCCCGGGGACCATCGCGTGACGGTCGCCACGAGCCGACGTGGCTGGCGCGCGACGCGACCACGGACTCGTGGGCGTGATCCTCACGCCTCCGGAAGCGAGTGGTTGATCTCCCACACGTGACCGTCGGGGTCCGCGAAGTGCGCGGTGCGCAGTCCCCACCAGCGATCCTCCGGCGCGCGCAGGAACGTGACGCCGCGACTCGCGAGCGTCGCGTACGCGGCGTCGACGTCGGGCACGGAGGCCACGTGGATCGACGAGACCCCCCGCGGCGCCTCGAGCGCGACCGCGTCACCCAGGAGTTCCGCGGCGCCCGCTCGGCCGAGGAGAAGGACACTCCCGGCGTCCGTCGCGTAGACCGAAGAGGTGTCGTCTTCCTGGGTGAGCTGCATTCCGAGGACCGTTCCGTAGAACTCGCGCGACCTCGCGAGGTCGGCCACGAACAGAACGACAATGTCGGATCCCTTCACCGCAATCGTCATGGTGCTCTCCTTCTCGTCGCGGTCGCGACGGTACCCACGTTACGACGTGGGTGTGCTCGGGTCAGGCGGGACCGAGGGGTGCGCGGTCGTTGTAGCGCAGAAGGTGCCACGTCCCGTCGCGGAACTCGACTTCGGTCATCGAGCAGTTCTCCGTGCGCAGACGCAGCCGCGCGTCAACGGGCGAACCGTAGACCAGCTTCAGCGCCTGCTCGATGACGCCACCGTGGATCACCGCGACGACCAGTTCACCGTCGTGCTCGAGCGCCAGACGTTCGAGGGCGAGTCGGGCGCGAACGGAGAAACTCAACCAGGACTCACCCCCGGGGGCGCAGGGAATCGACGGGTCCTCGTCCCAATTCGGAGCGCCGAAGGTCGCCACGAGATCCGGCCACGTCATGCCGTCGGCCTCGCCGACGTCGAGCTCACAGAGCTCCTCGCGCCGACGAGGCTCGAGGTGCGCCGGCAGCGAGGGGGCCAGCACCGCCGCGGTCTCGATCGCGCGCGGCAACGTCGACGTGTAGAGCGCCGCCGCGTCGCGCAACTCCCCGCTCGCGGCCAAGCGGCCCGCCAAGGCTGCGGTCTGTCGTCGGCCGAGTTCGGTCAGTCCTCCGCAGCCCTTGGGTCCCCCGGCGATGCCCTGCGCGTTGCACACCGCTTCGCCGTGGCGTACGAGCATCAAGCGGGTCCCCGTCGGGAGGGGGCCGCGCGTGCGGAATCCCTCCGGCGGCAGAACGCCCTTGTCACTCACGCCAAGGTCCCGACGAACGCCTCGAGCTGGCGCAAGGTCCGACACTCGATCACCGAGTCGCAGTAGGGCTCGTACTGGTTGATGATCGAATCGCCACTGTTCCAGTAGCTGGTGGGTTCGGGGTTGAGCCAGTAGACGGCCTTCGCGCGGTAGCGCAGGTCGGCGACGATCTCGGCGTGCGCCTGGTGGTAGTTGTTGCGAGCGTCACCCAGGATCAAGATCGCGGACCGCTTCGTGACCTGGTCCGCGAAGCGCTCGTGGAACGTCAACAACGCCCGTCCGTAGTCGCTGTGTCCGTCAAAGGCGATGACGTCCGCTTCGGCGTTGATGCGCGCGACCGCGTCGGCCGGGTCGTCGCAGCCGTCAAACAGCCGCGTCACCTCGTCAAGTCCGTCCACGAAGACGAAGGACCGCACCTTCGAGAACTGACTGGCGATGGCGTGCACCAACATCAGTGTGAACCGCGCGAACGAGGCGACCGAGCCGGAGATGTCGGCGATCACGATGATCTCCGGTTTGGCCGGGCGCGGTGGCTTGAAACGAAGGTCGATCGGCACACCGCCGGTTGAGAGGCTCCGTCGCACCGTCGAACGAAGATCGACCGGACCACGGCGCCGGTGACGGCGCTTGCGCGCGAGACGCACCGCGAGCTTGCGGCTGAGCGGGCGCAAGGCGCGCTCCAGTTGGGCCATCTCGTCGCGGTTGGCGTGCATGACGTCGATGTCCTCGGGCAGCGGCTTGCGCGTGGACTTGGCCAGCGCCTCCGCGCCGCGATCAGCGACCAGGCGCTCACGGATCTCTCGTTCGACCGCGGCCTTTAACGCTTCGATGCGCACCTTGGCCTCGTCACGGGCGAGTCGCTGGGCCAGATGGTCACCCTGGTCACCCGCGCGCGGGGGCGCTCCCACCAGTTGGTCGTACAGCCCGTCGAGGTCGAGATTGCGAAGTGTCCGGTACAGGTAGTAGGTGCCGCCCACGGGTCGACCCGGCTCCATGCCGGCGTAGCGCGTGACCGCCTCGGCGGCTCCGGTCTGCAGCATGGACGCGTCGCCGTCGCGCATCGCGCGAAACAGCAGTTCCGCGAGTTCCTCGGCCGACATCGTCGTGCCGCCGCCGCCGCCCATGCCGTTCGGTCGTCCACTGCCGCGCATGCCGCTCGCGGGATCGTTGCCGCTGCGTCGAGAATCGTCGCCGCCGTCCTCGCCCTCTTCGAACAGATCGTCACCATCGACGGCGAATCCCCGCGTCGCGAAGAAGACGTCGAAGGCCGCGTGGAACGCGGGGAGGTGATCGGAATCCTTCACCAGCGTCGCGGCCAACGTCGCGCGCACCATGGGCTTGTCGGAGAGGTCGATGATCGTCATCGACCTCGCCGCGTCGACGTGCTCGGTCATCGAGATCGGCAGTCCCGCCGCGCGCAGCTCGGCAATGAAGTCGCCGAGCAGATTAAGCAAGCGACCTCCCGCGTCCGAGCAGCTCCTTGGTGGCCTTTTCAATGTCGGCCTGGTACTTGAGCAAGATGTGCAGGGTCGCGGCGGCGTCCTCGTCCCCGATCTCCTCGCGTCCGAGCACCACCAGCGTGCGTGCCCAGTCGAGGGTCTCGGAGACCGACGGGGCCTTCTTCAGGTCCAGCGCGCGCAGCGACCGCACGACGCGCGCGATCTGTTCGGCGAGAGCCGTCGAGATCCCGGGAACGCGCGAGGTGATGATGTCGCGCTCGCGCTCGAGGTCGGGGTAGCCCACGTAGAGGTAGAGGCAACGACGCTTGAGGGCCTCGGACAGCTCGCGGGTGTTGTTGGAGGTGAGAAACACCATCGGAATCTGCGTCGCGGTGACGGTGCCGAGCTCCGGAATGGACACCTGGTACTCCGAGAGGATCTCGAGCAGGAGTGCCTCGGTCTCGAGCTCGACTCGGTCAACCTCGTCCACGAGAAGGATCACTGGCTCGGTCGCGCGAATGGCCTCGAGAAGCGGCCGCGTGAGAAGGAACTCCTCGGCGAAGATGTCCTCTTCGAGTTCCTTCCAGTCCTCGGTGGCGTCGTCGTCGGAGCGTCCCGCCTGGATGCGCAGGAGCTGCTTGCGGTAGTTCCACTCGTAGAGAGCCTTCGACTCGTCCAAACCCTCGTAGCACTGCAGTCGGATGAGGCGTGAGCCGGTGGCGTCGGCCACCGCCTTGGCGAGCGCGGTCTTGCCGGTGCCCGCGGGCCCCTCCACCAGGACGGGCTTGGCGAGCCGGTCCGCGAGAAAGACCACCGAGGCAATGGCCTCGTCGGTCAAATAGTCGTTGTCCCGCAGCCGAACGCCCACGTCACCCGGCGAGGTGAAGCGGGGCGGCGGTACCTCGGCGAGGCCGAGTCGGTCCGCCAGTTCCTTGCGCGGATCAATTTCACTCATCGGATCTGTCCCTTTCCCTTGATGACCCATTTCAGGCAGGTCAGCTCCTTCAGCCCCATGGGTCCACGCGCGTGGACCTTCTGGGTCGAGATTCCCACTTCGGCCCCGAGACCGAGCTCGCCGCCGTCGACGAATCGCGTGGACGCGTTCACGAGAACGGCCGCCGCGTCCACTCGCTCGATCCACGCCGCCGCGGTGTCGTCGTTGTTCGTCACGATCGCCTCGGAGTGTCCCGATCCAAACTGCGCCACGTGCTGGACTGCGTCCTCGAGGCTGTCCACCACCTTCACGGCCAAGATGAGATCCAGGAACTCCGTCGCGAAGTCGTCGTCGGTGGCGGCAACGGCGTCGGGCAGGAACGCTCGAGCGCGCGCGTCGGCGCGCAACTCCACGCCCGCCAGCGTCACGGGCAGCGTCGGGAGGAACGTGGCGGCGACGGCCTCGTGCACGAGCAGCGTCTCGGCGGCATTGCACACTCCGGGGCGCGACATCTTGGCGTTGGCGATGATCGCGCCCGCCATTGCGAGATCCGCGTCGCGGTCAACGTAGACGTGACAGTTCCCGTCGCCGTCGAGCACGTAAGGAACCCGAGCGTGCTCGCGCATCGCGGCGATGAGACTCGGACCACCGCGCGGGATCAGGCAATCAATGACCCCCGTCAGTCTCATGAAGGCCGCTGCGGCGTCGTGGGAGGTGTCCGCAACGAGGCTCACCGCGTCCACCGGGAGACCCGCGTCATGAAGCGCCGCGCGCCAGATTGCCACGATGGCTTCGTTGGTGCGCTGGGCGCTCGCGGATCCCCGCAGGAAGGCGGCGTTGCCACTGCGCACGCACAGGCCCGCGACGTCCGAGGTGACGTTCGGACGGTTTTCGTAGATGACTCCGATGACACCGAGTGGCACCCGACGTTGGGCGACCTCGAGACCGTTGGCGAGCGTGCGCGGATTCACCACGTCACCGAGCGGGTCGGGCAACTCGGCGATCGCACCCAGAGCGTCAGCCATCGCCGAGACGCGCGCCGGGGTCAGGACGAGGCGGTCGCGGGCCGCACCCGTGGCGCTGCACGCGGCCACGTCGCGCTCGTTGACTGCGAGGATCTCGTCGGTACTCTCGCGCAATCGCGCGGCCACGTCGCGCAGGACGCGCACTCGCAGCTCGTTCGGGCTGGTGGCGAGGATGCGGCTGGCGCCACGCACGGCGTGACCCTGCTGCGACAGAGTCTCACTCACCATTGGTCAAGCGTAATCGGAGCGCCTAAAGCGTCCGCAACACGACCAGATCGTCGCGGTGCATCACGAGATCGTCGGCGTCGCGCCACTCCTCGCCGCGACAGCGCACGAGTCCTTTGGCGACGAGGTCGCCGCGTTCGTCACGCACCTCCACGGCGTCGGACTCCTGCGAAGTCCCCGTCAACACGTAGGACGCCCACCTTGAGGAGGCTGCGGCCGTCCGCCACGAGTGCACGAACGGCCCCCGCGTTGACCGTGAGCGTGCCACGAGACGGTGCCGCGAAGGCAATCCACGCCTTCCTCGCCGACAAACGCTCCTCTCGGGGGCGAAAGCGCGTGCCCACACCCGGCGTTCGAGCGAGCACCGTGCGTAGAGGCGCGGGTGCGCGCGCGGACCCGATGGCGGCCTCGACGCCGGACCAGCTCGCGATTCTCGCCGCGGCGAGTTTGGAGGCCATGCCCCCACTGCCGACGACGGAGTTGCTCGCGCCCGCCAACGATTCGAGATCTCGATCGATCGCGGTCGACCTCCTCGATCAGCGACGCGTTCGGATCGAGATGCGGATCCGCGGTGAGCAGTCCGGGGGTGTCGGTCAAGAGCACGAGCCGGCTCGCGGCGATCAGGTTCGCCACCAGCGCGGCCAGTCGGTCGTTGTCGCCGAAGCGGATCTCCTCGTCGGCCACCGCGTCGTTTTCATTGATGATCGGCACGACGCCGAGCGTGAACAGCGCCGTGATCGTGGCGCGCGCGTGCAGGTACTGCCCGCGGTGGGCGAAGTCGAGTGGCGCGAGCAGGACCTGTCCGACCGTGAGCGCGTGTGGCGCGAAGGCGCGTCGCCACGCGTCCATCAACAACGGCTGACCCACCGCCGAGAGCGCCTGGAGGGTGAGCGCGTCGCTCGGGCGACGCTGTCCCTCGCCCACGTCGGCCCAGCCCGCCGTGATCGCGCCGGACGTCACGACCGCGACGCGCGAGCCGCCGGCCCGTACTTGAGCGACGTCCTCGGCGAGCGCGGCGAGAACCTCGTGATCGACCGCACCTTCGGTGGTCGTGACCGACGACGTGCCGACCTTGACGACGATCGTCTCACGCGTCGTCATCAGGTCCGTCGTCACCGAGTCGGCCGCTGCGCGCCAGACGTTCCCGTCGAGTGGTGCGATGGTGATCGCCTCGATCAAGGCCGTAGCCCGCTTGGTCGCGCCACCACTCAAACGTCAGTGGACCCACGGTCACGAAGTCGCCGTCGCGGACACCGGCCCGCGAGAGCATGCGGTCAACCCCGAGCGCCTTCAGGCGACTGACGACTTCGGCGAGAGCCTGGTCGTCGGTGAGGTCCTGGAAGCGCACCGCGCGCGCGGCCGGTCGTCCCGTGACGACCCACGCGCTGTCGCCCACCTTTTCGACGTCGATGGATTCGGGCATCGGTCGGTGCACGACCACGTCGTCGTCGCGCGCGAGAAGTTCGTCGCGGCGCACCTGACTGACCCGCCGGGCGAGCTCGCCGAGCAGGTGGTCGATCCCCTGGCCGGTCATCGACGACACGAGGAGCAGATCGTCCCCCGTGTCGTCGGACTCGACGAGGTCCGCCCGCGATCCCACGATGACCCGCGGTCGCTCGAGCAGGTCAGGCTGATAGTTGCCCAGTTCGCGCAGCAGCACCCTCTCCTGTTCGTCCGGCGTCGCCGGGGCGGTCGGGGCGAGATCGAGGAGCACGCACAGCACGCGCGCGCGTTCGACGTGACGGAGAAAGTCGTGACCCAGACCCCGACCTTCGGCGGCTCCCTCGATCAGACCCGGAATGTCCGCCATGACGAACTCCGTGGCGTCACCGGGCCGACCGGCGCGCGCACCCACGAGCACGACACCGAGATTCGGCACGAGCGTCGTGAAGGGATAATCGGCAATCTTCGGGCGGGCGGCCGACACGCGCGCGATCAGCGTGGACTTGCCGACATTCGGGTATCCAATCAGCGCCACGTCGGCCTTCAGCTTCAGCTCCAGATTGAACCAGCACTCCTCGCCGGCTTCGCCCTGTTCGGCGAACGCGGGCGCGCGCCGTCGGTTGGATAAAAATCGGGCGTTTCCCTGTCCCCCGAGACCGCCCTCGGCGGCCCGCCACCGATCGCCCGGTCCCGACAAATCCGCCACGATCTCGCCCTCCGTCGTCGTGACCACGGTTCCGACCGGCACGTGCACCACAATCTCCTTGCCCCGCGCGCCGTGCTGGCGCTTGGAGGTGCCGTGTTGGCCGTCGGTGGCGCGGCGAAACGGGTGATCACGAAAGCCCAGCAGCGACGCCTGATTGGGGTCGGCTTCGAGCCAGACGTCGCCTCCGCGGCCCCCGTCACCGCCGTCGGGGCCGCCCTTGGCGACGTGCGCTTCGCGCCGGAAACTCACGCATCCCGCTCCGCCGTCACCCGCCTTGGCGTGGAGTTGGGCCGAATCAACGAAGGTGGACACGCTGGCATCCTACGGTCGCCGTCGCGCGGTCCCCGAGGCCGATCTGCAGACAGGGTCCGCAGATCGAGGACCCCGACCGGGATGGCACGCGAGCGCCGTGGTCTTTTGCGACCCTGAAAAAGGCAGACTGACGAGGATTTTTGCCCCTAGGGCACCAATTACACGGTCGACGAAGGGCCGGAAATCCCTAAAAACTCCCGAAAGTGCGATAAAGATGACTTCGGCGGCTGGGAACTCTCCCGGTCCACAACAACGAAAAGTTAGGAGTCGACCGGTGAACAAGACCGAGTTGGTAGAAGCAATTGTCGCAAAGACGGGTGCAACGAAGAGCACCGTCAGCGAGATCGTCGCTGCGCTGGAGGACATCGTCGTGAGCAACGTGAGCAAGGGCGAGAAGGTCGTCATCACGGGCTTCGTCTCCTTCGAGCGCGTCGACCGCAAGGCCCGCACCGCCCGCAACCCCCAGACCGGTGAGCCGATCCAGGTGAAGGCGTCCAAGGCACCGAAGGTGTCCATCGGCGCCGCCTTCAAGAAGGCCGTCAAGGGCTAAGTCCTCCTCTGAGGAAACAACGATGCCCCGGGGCTTTCGCCCCGGGGCATCGTTGTTTCTCAGGAGTTCAGTTATTCGGTGACCACATCTACGAGCTTGCGCCCACCACGGAAACCGAACTTAACCGTCCCTTCGGCCAGGGCGAACAACGTGTCGTCCTTGCCAATTCCGACATTGCGACCGGGGTGGAACTTGGTGCCCCGCTGACGAACGATGATCGAACCGGTCTTGACCGCCGTGCCGTCAAACTCCTTCACGCCGAGGCGCTGAGCGTTGGAATCGCGACCGTTGCGTGTGGAACCGCCACCTTTGGTCTTGGACATGGTGCTCCTTTAGGCCTTGGTGGAGATCTTGGTGATCTCGACCGTTGAGTAGTGCTGACGGTGGCCCCAGCGCTTGCGCTGGTTGGCCTTTGACTTGTAGGTGAGGGCGCGGATCTTGGGACCCTTCTCCTCGCCGAGCACCGTAGCGGTGACCGTGGCGCCCTTCAGCTGGGGTCCGGCGAGCACCTCGTCGCCGTCGACGAGCAACACCGGCGTGAACTCCACCGAGGTACCCACCTCTTCCGGACGCAGGTCCACGCGGACGACCTGACCCTCGCTCACCCGTTCCTGGGACGTTCCGATTCGAATCACGGCATACATAGGTGGTCCATCCTAGTCGAAACCAGGTGGGTCGAACAGCGCGCTAGAGGCCGGTTGCCACAATGAATCCGCGACCGTCACAAACGCCGCACACCGACGACACGGACTCGAGCAGACCCTCATCGACCCGCTTGCGGGTCATCTCAACCAGTCCGAGCTCGGAGATGTCGAACACCTGCGTACGGGTCTTGTCCCGCGAGAGGGCCTGCCGCAGGGCGGACGCCACCGCTTCACGGTTGGTCTTGGCCTCCATGTCAATGAAGTCAATGACGATGATCCCGCCGATGTCGCGAAGTCGCAGTTGGCGCGCCACCTCGTCGGCGGCCTCCAGGTTGTTGCGGAACACGGTCTCTTCGAGGTTGGTCGAGCCCACGTTCTTGCCGGTATTGACGTCGATCACAGTGAGCGCCTCGGTGCGTTCGATGATCAGTGAGCCCCCTGACGGGAGAAACACCTTTCGGTCGAGCGCACGGTGCAACTGCTCGTGGACGAAATACCGCTCAAACAGGGGCAGTTCCTCCGCGGCGCGGTCGTAGTACTCGATGCTGGTCGGTGAGCTCGGGATTGACCGCGGCGACGTACTCGAGGACCTTCTCGTAGAGGTCCCGATCGTCAATCAGCACGCCGCGATAGTCGTCGTTCAGCTCCTCGCGCAACACGCGCACCGCAAGGTCGAGGTCGCGGTAGATCAGGCGGGGCTGGTTCGTGCGGGCCACCTCGGCCTCGATGGCCGCCCACTTCTCACCGAGTGACGCGATGTCGCGCGTGAGGTCGTCGGCGGACACGCCTTCGGCGGCGGTGCGCACGATCAGTCCGTGGCGCGCTGGCTTGATGTCGTCGATGATCTTGCGGAGGCGGCGGCGCTCACCGTCGGGCAATCGCTTGGAGATGCCGATCGTCGACGAGTTCGGCACCAAGACCGCGAAGCGACCGGGCAGCGAGACTTCCTGCGTGAGGCGGGCGCCCTTGGCACCAATGGCGTTCTTGGTGACCTGACAGACAATGGTCTGACCCGCCTTGATCATCTGCTCGATGCGCTTGTCGTTGGTGACTCGCCCCTCGACATCGTCGGTGTCGTAGGTCACGTCGCCCTTATAGAGAACCGCGTTCTTCGGAATGCCAATGTCCACAAACGCGAGCTCCATGCCGGGCAGCACGTTCTGAATCCGGCCGACGTAGATGTTGCCGTCGATCTGATTCGTCTCGTCCGCCGCCTTGGCGACGGTGTACTCGACGAGAACACGCCCCTCGAGCGTCGCGATATGGGTCGCGTCGGGAGTCGCGTGCACGCACATGAGGTACCGACCCTGTGCGCGGGTCTTGCGCTCGGCTCCCCGACGACGGGACTTGCGTCGTGCGCCATCGAGAGACTCGGCGGCGTCGGGTGCGGACGCCTCGACCACCGCATCCTGATTACGGCTGGCGTTGGCGCGCGCAGCCCCGCTGGATGATCCGGCGCCGTTCGAACTCCCCTGGCCCGCAGAGCGGCCGGATCCGTTCTGAGAGCTCTGGCCGCCCTGTCCACCGCGACCCCGACCCCCTCGGCGGCGTCGGGGTGCTCCGGTGCGAGCGCCGGGCGCTCTCGCGTCGGGTGAGGGTGACGGGGAACCTTCCCGGGTGTCGCCTATCTGCGGGGCGGGGCGGGTGTCACCGATCTTCGGGGTAGGTGTGGGCGTAGCGGTACTGGGTGTCTCGTCGTTCACGACGGTAACTCCTCGCGTTGATGACGTTCGCCGCCGGGGCCGGAGCCTGCCGGTGGATGCGACGATCCCGCGAGCAGTTGCTCGGGGCGCGTCGGCACGGTCGATCGTTGGTGGGGTGGGACGGCGCCGAGCGCCGCGATGGGGTTGGGGAAACGGAGTTCACGAGCACCCGGGAGTTCGTCGACTCGCCTAGACGCGTCCGCGTGGAGTCGGTTTCACCGAGGTCAATGTGGGCGGCGCGGTCTTTCCTGCGCTGCCACCACCTCTGGGCGAACCTCATACTTCCCTCGCGTTCACGCGCCCCGCGGATTTCGACATCATCAGAGACGCTCTACAAATCGCATCAGTGACGGCTGCGACGCTCGCAACCACCAACTGCGTACGCCGCAAGGTTACCGCCTCGACACCCCACGCTCGAACACCCACCCTGACCGACCCTGCGAAAACGAGGCTCTGGCGGTCAGCCGTCAAGTCATCGTCGCCGTCGTCGCCCGTTCGCACCAGACGCTGTGAGCGAGTGTGGTCACGCGGTCGACTCCCCTCGGGCCACGGAAAACGTCGCCCTGGTCGGTCCTTCATGGGAGAACGCGGATCGGCGTGCCTAGGATTTCGGTGTGACACATCCTGAGATTCGAACGCGGTGATGCTGGCCTTCGCCATCAGTGATGGCCTCCCTCACTCGTTTCGGTTTGGGATCATTTTTACGGTCATCGTGGTTCTGATCTTCGTCATCGCGTATCTGATGAGGTCGTTCTTCAAGAACTGAGCAGAGGGTCGCACTCCTCGCACTGACCCACGACCCGACCTACCCGAAATCGAGTCGGTCGATGTCGCGCGGAACCTAACTCCCGTTGGCCGTGTGCGGCGTGCTCGCCGTGTGAATGGCCGTGAAGTTCACCGGCTTCAGGGGGTGGGCCACCAAGTAGTTGAAGATCTGGGCGACGACTGGCGCGGCGCCGTCGGCGCCGTAACCGCCCTGCTCGATCACGCACAACACCACGTACTTCGGTCGCGCGACCGGACCGAAACCCACGAACCACGAGTTGGGCTCCTGGCCGGGTTGGTTGGACGCCGTGCCGGTCTTGCCGGCGATGACGTAGTCGTTGAGATTGAAGTTGGCGTACGCGTGAATCGGGGCGTACCCGGTGCCCGACGGGTTGTTCACGACGCCGATGAGTCCCTGCATGATCGGATCGCGAACGTTCGGCGGCAGCGACACGTGGTCCAACGGTCGCGGCGCGTACTTTTCCACGAGCTGTCCCTTCACGTTCACGACGCCGGCGGCAACTTCGGGCGCGTAGCGCGTCCCACCGTTGGCGAAGGTCGCGTAGGCGTTGGCCATCGAGAGCGGCGTGACCGCGGTCGCTCCTTGGCCGAACGCCATTTCCACGTTGTCTCCCGTGTACCAACTGTCGTTGGGGAAGGCGAGGGGAGCCTCCGCGTGGAGCTGCTGGCGCACCACGGGTGAGTCGACGCGGCCCACGTCCTCGAACGGCAGATCGATCAGGCTGTACTCGCCGAGGCCGTACTTGGACGCCACATCTTGGATCGCGGTCTTGCCGTAGCGAGCCTGGTCCGCCCAGAACAGGTATCCGAGGTTGTAGAAGTAGTAGTCCGACGACCGCGTGATGGCGAGTGGGAGATTCACCAGCCCGGTGCCGTTGGTCTCGTCGTCGTGAAAGACACATCCGTGCTTGCCCTGCAAACACCCAGGGACCCGGAATGTGCCCGTGTCGTTGACGTATTGACCCGCGGGGAAGATGCCGGTCTGCAGTGCCGCGGTGGCGGTGACGAGCTTGAAGGTTGATCCAGGGGTGTACAGACCCTGGATGGCGTAGTTGTTGAAGGCGCCGGTGTTCTCGAGTTGCGTGAACTGCTGGTGCGAAAGGCCCCCGATGAAGTTTGAGACGTTGTAACCCGGATAGCTGGCCATCGCCACGACCGCACCCGTGTTCACGTTCATCACGACCGCCGCGCCGTTCGGTGCGGGAGGGTACTTGCCGCTGCGCGGGTCCACGTGCGTACGCACGCGATGGATGCCGTTGTCGAGTGCGGTCTGGACCGCTGCCTGGAGGCCCGCGTCGACGTTGAGCACCACCGAGTCGCCGACTTTGGGCTCAACGACCTTCGATGTGCCGAGAACGTTGCCGAGACTGTCGACCCGCAGTGTCTCGTGCCCGTCGATGCCGCGCAGGTACGACTCGTAGAACATCTCGACGCCGTTCTGGCCGTAGATCGAGTTCGTCTGGTACCCAGCGTGGGGGTTCTGCGAGATCTCCTTGCCGGTGATCGGCCCCACGTATCCGAGCACCTGAGGCGCGAGTGTGCCGCCCAGCGGGTAGTAGCGCGTGGAGGCGTTCACGAGCAACACACCGGGGAACTGGGCGGGGTGCATCTTGACGTATTCGATGATCGCCGGTGGCGTGTTGGTGAGGATCGGCAAGGGCTGGTAGGGCAGGTACTGCACATTGTTGAGCTTGGTGTTGATCTCGGCCACCGTCTCGCCGGTGAGAGCCGCCAGTGATCCCTTGATCGCGGGATCGAGCGCCGCCTGCTCGCGCGAGATCTGCAGTTGCACCGTCATCTGGTTGCCCACAAGCACGTCACCGTTGCGATCGCGAATCTGTCCGCGCGACGCGGGAATCGTGCTGACGCGCAACGAGTTCGAGTCAACCGCCTCGACCGCGGCGGCGTGTTCGATCACTTGCAAAAACACGAGACGGACGATGATGAGGAGGAACAGCACCATGAAGAACGAGCCGATGACCCGCCACCGGACCTCGGGCCGCGCGCCCACCTCTCCCGGCGACGCCACGAGGTCGCGCAGTCCGACGGACTTGGGCTCGTTGATCCTCGTTCCGGCCCCGCGCGTGGGGCGTAGCGAGTACCACGGCCGCCATCGACGGTGGAACCGACGTCCCGCGGGCTTGTCCCGCCAGGTGCGTGTCACGTGCGGGCCCACCCGCCCGACTGGGCGAGTCGCTCGGCCACTCGCCCGAGGGGGCGAGCGAGAAGCAGAAACACCACGAAGTTGACGAGCATCGTCTCGACGAGGCTCGCCCGCCACAGGTCGACCTGACCCACCATGGCGCCGAGGGTTACGTAGGCCAGCGGGGCCAGCAGTCCCCCGAGTCCAATGAGCAGCGGCGGGACCCAGAACGCCGCCCCGTCAAGGTCGCCCACGCCCTCTTTGGCGAGCATCGAGATCGCCCACGCCAGGAGCGCACCAACGACGCCGGTGAGACCGAGGGGCGTGATGGTGTGCACGTCAAAAAGCAGGCCCGACGCGAATCCCGTGACCACCGCGACCGCCGTCGAACCGGTGAGACCGAGAACGAGGGGCCACAGCCACACCACCATCACGACGACGCCGCCCACGCGCAGCGGCGACACGATGGCGAGCTGGAAGCCGACGATCACGAGGGTCGCCAGCGCGAGAGTCACGAAGCCGCGACTCACGTGGACGGCTCCCAGAGGAGCACCGACACGTACGACAGATTCGACAGGTTCGCCGCGGGTGCGAGGGTCAGGTCGTAGGTGTTCGAGCCCGGAGTGATGGTCACCGAGCGCGCACGCGCCACGGGAAGTCCCGGGGGGAACGATCCACCTTCGAGTCCGCTGGTCGAGAAGATGGTGCCCGGAGAGATCGGCGACGTGGCCGCGACGTTGCCCGCGGCCAGCGGCGAGTTCACGCCTCGGCCGTAGATCAGCACGTCGGTGCGACCGTTGCCGAAGGTGCATCCCACGATGCTCGTTTGGTCGGTGATCATGAGAACCGTCGCCGTGTGCGCGGAGGTGGACACGACGTGTCCGATGAGGCCCCCGTTGCCGACGACCGGCATGCCCGCGAGAACGCCGTCGAGCGAGCCCTTCGCGATCGTGAAGGAGGCCGAGAAGTTGGTGGGCGAATTCGTCGTTACCTGCGCCACCACCGAATCGAGATTACCGATGTAGGTGAGGTGTTGGGTGGTCGCGATGTCCTGAAGTTGTTGTTCGAGCGCGGCGCTCTGGTTGGCCTGCTGACTGCGCAGAGCGAGTTCCTGGCGCAGTTGATGGTTCTGCTGGACGACGCTCGAATAGTTCACGGCGCCGCCGAAGATGTCCGCGATCGGGCGGGCGATCTCCGAGAACGTCCAGGCAAACGGCGCCACCACGACCCGGCCAACCGACCGGATGCCACTCGTCACGCCGCCGCTGGCGATCAGGATCGTGATGACGGTGGCCGCCACCACCGCGCCCACCAGGGCGCTCCGGCGCGTACGGGGCGTTGCCACGGCTACCGCGAAGGAGCGGTCTTCAGCATGCGCTGGAAGATTTCAATCTCCTCGAGGCACTGACCGGACCCGATGGCCACGCAGTTCAGCGGGTCACGAGCCACGACAATGGGCATGTTGGTTTCGAATTCGAGGCGGGCGGCCAGACCACTGAGCAAGGCTCCCCCACCCGTCAGCACGATGCCCTGCTCCATAATGTCCGCCGACAGTTCGGGCGGCGTGCGGTCCAAGGTCACCTTCACCGCGTCGACAATCGCCTGCACCGGTTCTTCGATCGCCTCACGAATCTGCTGGGTCGAGATGACGACCGTCTTCGGGAGACCCGTCACGAGGTCGCGTCCGCGAATCTCGGCACGTAACTCCTGTTCGAGGGGATACGCCGAACCCAGTTGAATCTTCAACTCCTCCGCGGTGCGCTCACCGAGAGCCAGTTGGAACTCCTTCTTCACGTACGCGACGATGGCCTCGTCGAGCTCGTCACCGCCGACGCGGATCGACTGGCTGGTGACGATGCCACCGAGGGAGATGACCGCAACCTCCGTCGTGCCGCCACCGATGTCGACGACCATGTTTCCGGTCGGCTCGTTGATGGGCAGACCGGCACCGATCGCGGCCGCCATCGGCTCCTCGATGATGTAGGCCTTGCGCGCTCCCGCGAATTCGGCGGCCTCCATGACGGCGCGCTGCTCCACGCCGGTGATGCCCGACGGGACGCAGATCACCATGCGCGGTTTCGCGAAACGGCGCTGGTGGACGCGGTGGATGAAGTAGCGCAGCATCTTCTCGCAGATCTCGAAGTCGGCGATGACCCCGTCCTTCAGGGGTCGGATGGCCTGGATGTTGCTCGGGGTGCGTCCGATCATTCGCTTGGCCTCGGCGCCCACGGCGAGCGGCTTGCCGTCCTTGACGTCCACGGCGACCACGGACGGCTCGTTGAGGATGATGCCGCGGCCCCGGACGTACACCAGAGTGTTGGCCGTTCCCAGGTCCACGGCCATGTCGCGGCCCAACAGCGAGAATCGATTGTCAACCATGCGGTCCCTCAGATTGAGAGCGCCAAGCGACGCCTACGTGACTCCAAGGTTAGGGGAATATTGCCCGGACCAACAAGGCACGGCCCTCAGGCCAGTGCAGGGAAGAAGATTCCGATCTCCCGCTCGGCCGATTCGGCCGAATCCGAGCCGTGGATCAAGTTTTCGGTCATCTCGATGGCGAGGTCCCCACGCACCGTGCCGGGAGCGGCTTCCTTCGGATTTGTCGCTCCCATCATCGTGCGCACCACCTGCCAGGTGTCTCCGGGACCCTCCACGACGAGCAACAGGGCCGGTGAGCGCGTGATGAAGTCGACGAGCGAACCAAAGAAGGGCTTCGCCGCGTGCTCGCCGTAGTGACGCTCCGCCGTGGCGCGGTCGATGGTGCGCAGTTCGGCGGCCACGATTCTCAGTTGCTTGGCTTCCAGTCGGCCGACGATCTCTCCGATGAGGCGACGCTCGACACCGTCGGGCTTGATGATGACAAAAGTGCGATCCACGGTCGCCGAGGCTAACAGTGTTCAGCGGTGACGCGATTCGAGGTGCAGAACCACCGCTCGCACCTCGGCAACCAGATAGAGACTCCCGGCCGCCACGATGAGATCGCTCTCGGTGGAGTGCTCGCGCGCGTGAGCGAGCGCCGAGATCACCGTCGGGTGTTCGGTCGCCGTCGCGCCGAGCCGTCGCACCGCGGCCGCCACGGTCGCGGCGTCCACCGCCCGAGGTGACGTCGGAGGACAACAGAAGAACTCGCTGACGCCGGCGGCCACGAGCGGAGCCACCATGTCGTCGACGTTCCGGCCGTGCAAGATACCGAAGACACAACGACGCACGCCTTCAACGTGAAAGGCACCGTCGAGCGCGGCGGCGAGTGCCCGCACGCCGGCGGGATTGTGCGCGCCATCGACCACGATGACGGGTCGGCGCGCGACGAGTTCCATGCGCCCCGGCATCGTGACGTGACCGTAGGTCTCGCGAAGAACGCTCTCACCGAGCGCTCGACCGAGAAACGCCTCGGTCGCCGTCGCGGCGGTCAGAGCGTTGTCGCCTTGATGGATGCCGTGCAGACTCAGCGAGACGTCCTCATAGGTCGCAAAGGGCGTCACGAAGCTGAGCACTCTGCCGCCGACCGCCACATCATTTCGTTCGAGGCGAAAATCTCGTCCCGCGCGCCACAGCTCCGCGCCGATCGCGGCGCAGCGCTCTTCGGCGATTGCGACGACCTCGGCGTTCTGCGTCCCGAGAACGGCAATGGCATCGGGTCGGAAGATCCCGACCTTGTCGCGCGCGATCTCGCCGACGGTCCCTCCCAGAACCGCCACGTGGTCCAGATCGACGTTGGTCAGGACGCTCACGGCTCCGTCAATCACATTGGTGGAGTCCCACGTCCCTCCGAGTCCCACCTCGATCACGGCCACGTCAACACCCTCGTCCGAAAAGTGCAGGAATGAGGCGACCGTCAACAGTTCGAATCGCGTCAGTGAGATTCCGGTCACCCGTTCGACGTCGGCGAGTCGCGCCAGGAGGCTCGTGAACGCGTCGTCGTCGATGATCTCTCCCGCAACCACGACACGCTCGTTGACCGTGTGGAGATCTGGGCTCGTGAAGGTTCCCACCCGTAATCCCGTCGAGGTCAGAAGGGCACTGATGAGAGTCGTCGTCGTTCCCTTGCCGTTCGTCCCGGTGACGTGCACCGAGGGATAGTCGCGGTGCGGGTCGCCCAGTGCCGCCAGCGTGTCACGAATGGGTTGCAGCGTGGGGACACTCTGGCGGTTGGGGGCAACGCGCTCAAAGTCGACGTGCGACTCCAGCCAGTCGAGCGCCTCCTCGACGGTACGAAACGACACGGACGGCTAACTAGCGCGTCGGGAGCGGGTCGCCTTGCGCATCTCGTAGAGCGGTTCGGCGGTCTTGCGCACGGACTCGGCGGTCACGACGCACCGGGCGATGTCGACGCGGCCGGGCACGTCGAACATCACGTCCAAGAGCACGTCTTCCAAAATGGCTCGCAGGCCACGCGCGCCGGTCCCCCGCTCGAGAGCGAGATCAGCAATCGCCTCAAGGGCGGATGGCTCGAGCTCGAGTTCAACGTCGTCCATGGCGAGCACGGTCTGGAACTGGCGGACCAGGGAGTTCTTCGGCTCAGTGAGCACGGCGATCAGCATCGCCCGATCGAGCTGCTGAACGGCGCCGACCACGGGAAGTCGACCAATGAATTCGGGAATGAGACCGAACTTCATGAGGTCCTCGGGCAGGACGTGACGGAACAACTCCACGTCGCCGCTTCGCTTGGACTCGACCGACGAACCAAAGCCCATTCCCTTCTTGCCCAGGCGTCGATCGATGATGGCCTCGAGACCGGCGAACGCTCCTCCGCAGATGAACAGGATGTTCGTGGTGTCGATCGTGATGAACTCCTGGTGCGGATGCTTGCGCCCGCCCTGGGGCGGCACGGAGGCCGACGTGCCCTCGAGGATCTTGAGGAGGGCCTGTTGGACGCCCTCGCCGGAGACGTCACGGGTGATGGAGGGATTCTCGGACTTGCGCGCGATCTTGTCGATCTCGTCGATGTAGATGATGCCGTACTCGGCGCGCTTGACGTCGAAATCGGCGGCGGCGAGAAGCTTGAGCAGGATGTTCTCCACGTCCTCACCGACGTATCCCGCTTCGGTCAGCGCCGTGGCGTCCGCGATGGCGAAGGGGACGTTGAGCATCCGAGCGAGGGTCTGGGCAAGAAAGGTCTTTCCACACCCCGTCGGCCCGAGTAGCAGGACGTTCGACTTGGAAATCTCGACATCATCGTCGCGACGCGGGCCCGCCTGAATGCGCTTGTAGTGGTTGTAGACCGCTACCGAAAGAATTTTCTTGGCTTCGGACTGTCCAATGACGAACTGATCGAGGAAGGTCGCGATCTCGCGTGGCTTCGGAAGGTCCTCGAGGACGGTCTCGGGGCGATCGCCCAGCTCATCGGCGATGATCTCGTTACAGAGATTGATGCACTCGTCACAGATGTAGACGCTGGGTCCCGCAATGAGCTTGCGAACCTGCTTCTGACTCTTCGCGCAGAAACTGCACTTGACGAGGTCGCCACCTTCACCGAATTTTGCCACGAACGCCTACCTCCGACCCAGTCCCCGCCGACCGCCATCCTAGGAGGCGCGAGTGCGGAATTTTGGTTCTTACACCCGCGAGGTGATGACTTCGTCGACCAGGCCGTATTCAACGGCCTCGGCGGCCGTGATGACGAAGTCACGGTCGGTGTCCTTGGCGATGCGGTCGGTGCTCTGACCGGTGTCAGTGGCCAGCATTTCGTTGAGGAGGTCGCGCATCCGCAGAATCTCCCGCGCCTGGATCTCGATGTCGGACGCTTGACCTCCGACGCCACCCCACGGCTGGTGAAGCAGGACGCGAGCGTGCGGCAGTGCGTAGCGCTTGCCCTTCGCACCGGCGCCGAGGAGCACCGCCGCGGCCGATGCGGCCTGACCGAAGCAGAACGTCGACACATCCGGCTTGATGTACTTCATCGTGTCGTAGATCGCGAGCAGCCCCGTGATGTCTCCGCCGGGCGAGTTGATGTACAGGTGCAGATCCTTGTCCGGATCCTCGGACTCGAGGAACAGCATCTGGGCGCAGATCAGGTTCGCCACCGTGTCGTCGATGGGCGTGCCGAGGAAGACGATGCGTTCCTTGAGAAGTCGGCTGTAGAGGTCGTAGGCACGCTCGCCTCGGTTGGACGACTCGACCACCGTGGGGACGAGGTAATTCTGGCTTCGGAAGTGCTCATTCATCGGTTTCACCATACGCGCTGTCGTCGTGCGAGTGATCGGTTTCGAGCAGGTCGCGGTCAATGTCGACACCGTCGGGATCGACGTAGGAGACATTCTCCATCAGCCACTTCGACGCCTTCATTTTGGCGACCTCGGCGACGAACCCCGCCCGGCGCCCCTTCACGAAGAGGTCGTTGACGAGGACGTCCGGCGTCGTCTTTAACGACTCCGCGGTCTCGGCGATCTCCTGATCGATCTCCTCGTCCGTCGGTTCCAGCTCTTCCGCCTTGGCCAACGCTCGCAGCGCGAGGTCGACGCGCACTGCGCGAAGGGCGTCTTCTCGCAGCGCGGACATCAACTCCTCGGGCGATTGTCCGGTCAATCTCAAGAAGTATTCAAAGCTGATGCCTCGTTGCTCGAGGCGATATCCGAGATCTCCCAGTCGCTGTTCAAGTTCGATCGAGATCAAGGAGTCGGGCGCCACTTCGGTGTCGACGAGGTCACTCAGGGCGAACATCATCGCGTCGCGACGAGCCATCTGAGCCTCCACCAACTTCATCTGGCGCATCTGGGTCACAATGCCGTCGCGCATCGCGTCGACCGACTCGTACTCCGTGTTTTCCTGAACCCACTCGTCGGTGAGGTCGGCCAGCACGCGCTCACGAGCCTGCTTGATGGTCACTTCGTACTTGATGAACTCGTTCAATCCCCGGCGACCCACGGCCTCCGCCGTCTGTCCAATCGTGCACCCGACGAGAGCCTCGTCCAGGCCGTCGGCGAGAGAGTGCGAGCCCAACTCGTAGGAATAGTCCTCCAACTCGCTGTCCTCGTGAACCCCGGCGGGATCACTCGCCTTGATGTCGGCGACGATGATGTCGCCGAGAATCAACGGTCGTTCGATCTCACGCAACTCGGCGTCCGTTTGACGGATGCGCTGGATCTGTGCCTCGATCTCGTCATCGGAGACGACGGGCGACGGAATCGTCACGCGTAAGTTGCGGTACCCCACGAGGAAGACGTCGGGTCGCACATCGACTTTCGCTTCAAGAGTGAGGAGTCCTTCGTCTTCGCCGCCGGTGATCTCGAGTTCGGGCTGACCGATGGGATCGATCAGGGCGGTGGAGACCGCCTTGGCGTAAAAGTCGGGCACGGATGCGCGAATGGCTTCGGATCGAAGAGCGTCCGGCCCTCCCAGTCGCGCCTCGATGACCTGACGAGGGACCTTGCCCTTGCGGAAGCCCTTGACGGAGATCTCCCGCGACAGGCGCTTGGCAGCGTCGTCAATGGCCTCCTTCATCTCGGCGTCGTCAACCTCGATGAAGAGTTGGACCTGGTTGTTCTCGATGGAAGTGGCGGTGGCACGCATAGGGGAGCCAGCCTACCGGTCACCGAGTGGACGACCCTCAGATCATGACCGCCATGCCCTCGGCGATCCGTGTGGCCAAGTCCCTGTCGCCACGCACGTCCGTCGCGGAAGCGTTGAGAAACGACGGCGCCGAGATGCGGCCGGCAGCTCGGCGCCAAAACAGTGCGACCGGGGTCGTGATCTCCACGGTGGGCGTTCCCTCCACGACCGACACCGCGTGCGCGCGGCCCCCGGACACGTCGATGAGGATCGTGCGCGCGAGGCGACCGGTCACATTGATGCGCACCGTCGTCCCGTCGGGCGCGCCGGCACGCTTGCCGACCACGTAGGCGAGAGCGCCTTCGAAGCGGTTGACCACGATCTCTTCGCCGACGCCGTGATCGTCCTGCGGCTGCAAGAGGGCGTCGCGCAGATCCTGGAGGTGGATCCAGCTGTCCAAAAGTCGCGTCTCCTGAAATCGGTGCTGGGGAACGTCGCCCTCGGGACTCCAGCCGACCTCCTCCCACTGCTGGTCACTCAGGGAGCGCAGTCGGTCGATGGAGCGCGCGCACACCTGCTTTAACTCCCGGCGCACCTCGTCACCTGGCGTCGACCGGCGCGCCTCGACGAACTGCTCGTTGATCTCTCCGACGACGTTGCGCACGTAGGTCGGCATCGTGAACTCCAACGTGGGCACCGGCTCACCTTGGAGCATTCGTTCAAACCCCACGAGATGGCTCAGCACGTCTCGCACGCTCCAGCCGTCGCAGGCGGTCGCAACGTCATACTGCGACGGTGAGAGCGGTTGACAGAGTTGGTCAATTGACGACCACGTGGTCTCCAGGCCTTCGATGATCCACTCGTACGCCACGATCGCCTCACTTTGTCCACGGCGAGCGTACCCATCCCCCACACCACGCACGTGACGCATCGAGCGTCTCCGGCGGGTGTGACACGATAGAGGGACGGGAAGTAGCGCAGCTTGGCAGCGCGCCTGCTTTGGGAGCAGGAGGCCGCGGGTTCAAATCCCGCCTTCCCGACCCGTGCGGTAGTCCCGCCCGTCAGAAGGACTCTCATGAGCGACAACTACAACGACGGCAAGGTGGAGTGTGCCCTGGAGTCGCTGCGTCTTCACTCGTATTACTTCCCGTTTGGCACGAAGGAGATTGCGTACAGCTCGATCAAGGATGTGCGCCGAGTTCAGATCAGCACGTTTCGAGGTCAGTGGCGCATTTGGGGAACCGCGAACTTCAAGTACTGGGCTCCCCTCGACACCAACCGACCCAAGAAGACCGAGGGACTCGTGCTGGACCTGGGTCGCAAGGTTCAGCCCTTCATCACACCCGATGACGCCGATACGGTGGAGCAACTCATTCGCGAGCGCGCGCATCTCGGACCGGGCTCGACGGAGTCCTCGCCCGGACCAATTGTCTGAAGTCGCGACTGTTGTCGGTGGGGCGGCTCGGCACCGGCAGATGCGCCGACGCGCGTGACGGATCGTCCCGTACCGACCCGGTGCCCCCGGCAGGAGTCGAACCCGCAACCTGACGGGTAGAAACCGTCTGCTCTATCCAGTTGAGCTACAGGGGCGTTCTCCCATCGTACCGACGTCGACACCAATTCTTCTTGGACCTAAAACCCGCTGTGCAATACTGGTCCCACTTGGTGGGCGTAGCTCAGTTGGTTAGAGCGCCAGGTTGTGGTCCTGGAGGCCGCGGGTTCGACCCCCGTCGCTCACCCCAAGATGGTCGTCGACCCACGTCGGAGGGTCGGCGACCACGATGTTCGCCGACGACTCTCGTGACCAGAGTCGCCCCTCCTGCGTGTAGATTGCGGCTATCGCGCAAGTCCGCGTCGATACTCGTTCATAAGGGGGAACCGTGGCGATCGTTCGCGACTCGTTCTACATCAACGGAGAGTGGGTCAAGGCCACTTCCACCGAGACACTGGACGTCATGTCCTCGGGCACCGGCGAGTTGTACGCCACGATTCCCGCGGGCACCGTCGAAGAGGCCAACCGCGCCGTCGAGGCCGCCGCCGCCGCCTTTACGGCGTGGGCGAACACCAGTCCGAAGGAACGTGGAGAGTTCTTGCAGCGCATCTCGGAGAAGCTCGCCGAACGTGCCGACGAGATCGCCTTGACGATCGCCAACGAGGTCGGCATGCCACTGATGTTGGCCAAGGGCATTCAAGCGGGGCTGCCCACGGCAACCTTCGCCGACAACGCCACGCGTGCCGCGGAGTTCGTGTGGGAGGAAGAGGTCGGTAATTCGACGCTCGTTCGTGAGCCGGTCGGTGTCGTCGCGTGCATCACTCCGTGGAACTACCCGCTGCACCAGATCGCCAACAAGGTCGCTGCGGCGTTGGCCGCGGGCTGCACCGTGGCGCTGAAGCCCAGCGAGGTTGCGCCGATCAACGCGTTCATTCTCGCCGACATCATTCACGAGATCGGACTGCCGAAGGGTGTCTTCAACATGGTCACCGGCCTCGGGCCGGTCGTCGGTGAGGCGCTCGTCGCACACCCGAAGACCGACATGGTCTCGTTCACGGGCTCGACTCGCGCCGGCAAGCGCGTGATGGAGATCTCCGCGCAGATGGTGAAGCGAGTGTCGCTCGAGCTCGGCGGCAAGTCCGCCAACATCATCCTCGAGGATGCCGATCTGTCCAAGGCCATTCCCGACGGTGTGTTCAAGTGCTACCTCAACTCGGGTCAAACGTGCTCCGCGCTCACCCGCATGCTGGTTCCGCGCGCCAAACTGGCCGAGGTCGAGGACCTCGCCGTCGCGGCGGCGGCCGGGTTCGCACCCGCCGATCCGGTCAGCGGTGCGAGCTTATTGGACCTCTCGTGAGTGCCGCCCAGCAGCAGCGCGTTCGCGACTACATCACCAAGGGCATCGACGAAGGTGCCCGCATCATTACGGGGTGGCGTCGAGGCTCCGGAGGGTCTGGAGGCGGGGTACTACGTCCAGCCGACCATCTTCTCTGACGTGCGCAACGACATGACGATCGCCCAAGAGGAGATCTTCGGACCGTTCTCTCGATCATCCCCTACGACACGGAAGACGAAGCCGTCGCGTTCGCGAATGACTCGCTCTACGGTCTCGCCGGTGGCGTGTGGGCGGGTACGGACGAGAAGGCCTTCGAGGTCGCGCGCAAGATTCGTACCGGCCAGGTGGAGATCAACGGCGGTGCCTTCAACCTCTTCGCGCCGTTCGGTGGTTACAAGCAGTCCGGAATCGGACGTGAACTGGGTGTCTACGGTTTCGAGGAGTTCCTCGAAGTAAAGGCCATCCAGCACAACTAACGCCGACGGCCACACAGCGCGGACCTTCCCGTGAGGGTCCGCGCTGTGTGCTGTTCATGCGGGCGTGGCCGGTGTCGACGACGACCGCACCACGGTACGGTCGCTACTTCGTCTACCGATATACACTGACCCATGGCCTCGAGCACGTCACCCACGGACGCACTCGGCTCCTTCGGGCGCTACGCCGGGCCGGCGACGTTGATTCTCTCGAGTTTGGCCGGGGGTGCCAAGCACGGATACGCCCTCACAAAGGACGTCGAGGACATCGCCGGAGTGCGCCTCGCCCCGGGCACCCTGTACGAAGCGCTCAACCGACTCGAAGCTCTTGGACTCATCGCCGCACTGGCGAGTGAGGACCGCCGCAAGCCCTACGAATTGACGCCAGCGGGCGCCGCGGCGCTGAAGGCACATCTCTCGGCTCAGCGACGTCTCGTCGATGTCGGGCTTCGCCGACTCGAAGGCAACTGGGGACCCACGTGAGTGACGCTCGCCGTCGTGCCGCACGCCTGGTGCGTTGGTATCCACGGTCGTGGCGAGCGATCTACGGCGAGGAATTTCTCGAGCTGCTCGTTGACGATCTCACCGAACGTCCCCGCTCTGTGGGCCGCACCCTGGACATTGTTCGTGGGGGTGTCGTCGCGCGACTCTCGTCGGCCGGTCTCAGTGGACTCCCCAGCGTCCGTGATCGACAGATTTCACTGAGCGCCGCGTGGATTGTCGCGTCCTTCGCCGTGTTCCTCTCCTTCGGAAACGCGTTGTGGTCCCAGCTTCTCACCAGTTGGCGTTGGGCGCAGCCCCGCGACGTCGGGACCGCGGGAGCGTCGTGGGTTCTCTCAGGCGCGATGGTCGCTCTATTGCTTATTGCACTCGCCGCGGTCGCGCCGCTCGCTCTCCGGTTGGGCCTCGAACTCCTGACCGTTCGATCACGCCACCTCGCACTCTCGACCACGGCACTCCTCGCCGGTCTCGTGACACTGACAGTTGGTGCGTTGCACTTCGCTCACCGCTGGCCCGGGACCAACGGTCATCACGTGTCGGCGCAGGGATGGATCCCCGCACGGGTTGGGTCGTTCGTCTGGGCCGCAACGATGTCGATCACGTCCTACTGGGCACACTTCCACGCTCTCGGAGCGTTCCCCGCCTCCGAGATCGCCTGGATGATCATCAGCCCCTTGGCACTCGTCCTCGCGACGGCCGGCGCCGTCGGCGTCGTGCGACGTCTGCATTTTTCTGAACGCCTGGTGCGATACGAAAGTCGGCTCGGGAGAATGACAATCGTGTTGATGTCCCTCTTCGTGCTGGGCGCCGCCGTGTGGGTGGTCGATGGTACGGACGCGTCCCACGACCTCTTTCATCGCGGGCTGATCGACGTCATCGACCTCGTCGCGATGGCGTTGGCGCTGGCGATCGCGTGGCGAGCTGAACGCCGCGTCTCTGTGCCCGACCAGTCGTCGCGTTCAGCGCTGCTCGCTCACTCACCCTCTCCGTGAACCGTCGGCTCGTCGAGTACAGTTGCCGTCTCGCGGCGATCCTCACCGCCGCAACGCAGTGCGGAAATCCCGGTATCGGTCCGGTATAGACTCATTCCGCGCCTCTAGCTCAACGGCAGAGCAATGGACTCTTAATCCACAGGTTTCGGGTTCGAATCCCGAGGGGCGCACTGAGGCCTTGACCCCACAGGGCGATGACCGTCGGCGGGCAGTTGGGTCTGCTCAGTGGGGACAAGATCCAAACGAACAGACTCGTCGAAAAATTCGTTGGTGTGACGTGTCTGTGTGTGCACGTGGCGTTCGCGCACGAGACTTACAACGCGCGAACCAGTTCCACCACCGGAATCACACGCCGTGTCTTTGCCTGGTACTCGGCGAAGCCTGGCATAAGGGCTGCCTGGACGGCGTAGACCCGTTCACGACGAGCGTCCTCGAGGGGTGTGGCGGTTGCGACGAAAGTCTCGGTCCCGAGTTCAACGGTCACCTCCGGATGGGCCACGAGATTGTGGTACCAATCCGGGTGCGTGTCCGCACCCGCCTTGGAAGCAAAGACGTAGACGTGCCCGTCCTCTTCCAGGTAGACCATCGGGTTGACGCGCTCCTGCCCCGACTTCGCGCCAGTGGTGTGGAGGATCAACATGGGCGCCCCTTCAAACGGAGGTCCGACCTTTCCTCCGTTGGCCCGGAAGTCGGCGATGATCTTGGCATTGAAGTCCTGTGCGTCGCTCATGGCAACCCCCATCGTCGTGTGACCCGACGCGCTCGTGTCACGGTACGCAATCTAACGGACGGCCTGGAGAGAAGTGTGGGCTGGCGACTACGACAGGACGTCGGCGAGTTCGAACAGCAACTGTTGAAGGACGTGGATAACGACCAATTCGCCATCGGTGGCGCTGTCCACGTCATCGGCGCTGTTCAGTCCCTGTGTGGAGGCGTTCGCGCGTAAGGCAAGTTGCAATGAGGACATCCACGCCCACGCCTCGCCGTCACTCAAATACTCCTCGTTCGCGGTAATGAGCGACAGTTCCGCGTTCGATGACACGGCCTTCTGTCTCTCAAAGGAGCGAAGTGGGTCATCAACGTCCTGTCCCGGGTCGATTGGCTGGTTGAGGAGGGCATGCCACGCGTGCTCCCCATCTTCTTCGGCGACACGAAGCCGAGCAAACTGCTCGCGCACGAACGCGCGACCCTCGTCGGAGAGTCGCACTTCAATTCGTCCGTCCCGTCGACGGATGAAGATTCGGTTGCGACCCACCTCTACGAGTCCTGCTCGATCGAGGCCTGCAAGCCGTGAGTGTGCAACTGCACGCAGTAGCCCTCCGCCCGGTCACGGCTGCCCGACCAGACGATGGCCCGACCTTCGTGATGCACGGTCATCATGAGCTGTGTCGCTTTCGCGTTGGGATACCCGAAAATCTTCCGAAAAATCACCACAACCACTGACATCGGGGTGACGGGATCGTCCCACACCACCACGTTCCACGGTCGCTTGGTCGCGACCTCACTCTCGCTCTCGGTCGTTGTCTCCGACGAGGTGTCTGTGAGGCGTCGAGTCGAAGGCATCGGCCTCCAGTGTCGCAGAGTCCGACCTCCGTGTCGAGACTCCTAACCTTGTGACATGGATTTCGTGACGAGCGCCCGCGATACCGGAGCTGCCGCGATCGATGACGTGTGGGACTCGTTGCGCAGGTCTGTTCGTCGACAGGTGCGGTCATCTCTGGGAGTGCGCGGCACTCCTCCCCCTCGTTGCGACGACCCGGCACTGTCATACCTACCGGTTGACGGGGCCGCGAGAGCCGTGCACGGCGATCTTCCCTCGATGCTCGTCGGTGGCATCGCGTCGTTACTCCTCCAGATTCTCCACCCGGCTGTGATGAGCGGCGTCGCGCAACATTCGCGGTACCGCGAAGACCCCTTCGGGCGACTCTCGCGCACGGCGTCGTTCGTGGGGACGACCACGTTTGGTTCCGCGGACGACGCCCGTGCGGCACTTCAGCACGTCGCCGGGGTCCACGGTCGAGTGCAGGGAGCGACCAGTGACGGAACTCCGTATCGCGCGGACGATCCACGACTGCTGGAGTGGGTGCACGTCAGTGAACTGGCAATGTTCGCCGCCGGCGTGAGCGCCTATGGTCCGCGCAGGTTTGACAGCGACGTGTACGACCGCTACGTCGAGGAGATGGCAGTCGTCGCACGTGATCTCGGCGTCCCCACGCCGCCACGCAACGTCGTCGAACTTCAGGATCGCCTGGAGGGGTTCCGACCCGAACTTCGGCTCATTGACGAAGGTCGCGAGGCTCGGGACTTCGTCCTGCGAGGCGTGCCGGCATCGCCCCCGCGGCGACTCGCGTATTCGACGCTCATGGCGGCGGCCGTGGGCATCTTGCCGTCGTGGGCGCGCCGACAACTCGAGATTACGACCGTGCCGCTCTCCGACGCTCTGGTCGTGCGGCCGGTGGCGACAGTTCTCTGTTCGTCAATTCGTCTCGCCGTGTCGGCGTAGACGGCCTACGTCGCGATCGTCAGCCCGCCGTCAACGGCGACGACTTGGCCGGTGACGTACGGTGAGCCCGCCAGAGCCAGAACGAGATCGGCCACGTCCGCGGGCGTCCCCGATCTCTTGAGCGGTGCCACGGCCTGCACGAAACCCCGAATGGCGTCCCAGTCCGCCGTCCACGGCGTGTCGATGAGTCCCGGCGCCACGGCGTTCACACGGACCTCGGGACCGACGACCTTGGCGAGCAGCACCGTCAAGTGATTGAGTGCGGCCTTCGATGACGCGTACGGGATCGAGGAACCCGTCGGGCGAAGCCCCGCGACCGAGGTCACGTTGACGACGGCACCGTGCGTGGCGCGCAACGCCTCCATGGCCGCGACCGTCACGGCCCACGTGCCGAAGACATTGACCTCGAAGATCTCACGCCACACTTCGACCGACGCCGCAGCCAAGTCATTGTGCGGGATCACCCTGGTGGTCCCGGCGTTGTTCACGAGTACGTCTAACTGTCCGAAAGCGTCCAACGTTTTCGCAATGAGATCGTCGGCGACGCCATCGTCGGCGATGTCCCCCTGGATGTACACCGCGCCGCGCGTGCGAGCCGCGACCGCCTCGCCCGCAGCGACGCTGCGGGCTGAATTGACGACGACCCGTGCACCACGCTCCGCGAAGGTTCGCACGACCTCCTCGCCGATGCCACTCGACGATCCGGTGACGAGCACCACCTTGTTGTCCCACGACACTGTCACGGTGTCCTCCGTCTCACTCGCCACGATCCGGCCCACCGTTGGCCCGGTTCAAGTACCACCACGTCTTTGCCACTGCGCAGCGCCTCGGGCGGACAGGTCATGGGCTCGACGCCGATGGCGGTGCGTCGACGTCCCTTCTCAAGTCCGTCACCCGTATAGATCTGGAGATACGGAAAATTGCGATCGACGCTCAGCTCGACCGATCCCCCGTTGGTGTCGGTGACGATCACGGTCGCCAGTCCCGAGTCGTCTCGCCGCAACTCGGTGAAGGTCACGTCGAGCTCATGGCCAGAGATACTCTTCGCATCGCGGAAATCCCGCGCACCACCGCTCACGGGCAGGATCTCACCGGTCGGCAGGCGACGTTCGTTCACCGTGAGGTACGCGTTCGCCGGAATCTCCAGTGTGGCGCCCTCGATGCTGGGCGTCGTGACCGCAAGATAGGGGTGAAAGCCAAGTCCGACGGGAATCGGCACCTCGTCACGATTGGTGATCGTGCTCGTGACCGTCAGGCCGAGCGAACCGAGGTGATAGGCCACCTCGAGCGACGCGAGGAACGGATACGCCGGCGAAGGGTGCAGCAGTAGCGACAGGACGCAGCGGTTCTGGTTGAACGAGTCCAGCGTGAACGCCCGCCACCGCACGAGGCCGTGCAGTGAGGTTCGCTCGCGGGAGTCGTCGACACCGCAGTGCGCCGACCGGCCCGAAAACTCCCACTCCCCCTCCCCGAGGCGATTCGGCCAGGGAAACAAAACCTGACCGCGCCCCCCACGGGCGCGCTCGTCAGCGGCGAATCCTTCCACAACGGGCACGCCACCCTTCACGAAGGTGCGCAAGGTCGCCCCGACTTCGGCCACGACCGCTCGCTGGTCACCGTGGGCAATCGCGATCTGCTCACCGGTCGGGAGAGTCACCGCGTTCGCCTGGCGTTCGCGGACCGATTACTCACAGCCGTTATGGTACGACGAATGCGCCTGCTGATTACGAACGACGATGGCATCACGGCTCCGGGTATCGCGAGCCTGGTAAGGGCGGTCGCCCGGTGGATCGACGCAGCGCCCAACGGCGTCACGCGCGAGGCGATCGTGGTGGCCCCGCGAACCAACCAGTCGGGCATGTCCTCCGCGGTGGGCGACGTCTTCGAACGCTCCGGGGTCCCCTACCACCGCCACATCTTCGAGGGCGCCGAGCTCATCCCGAGCTACGCCCTCGAGGCGACCCCGGCGCTGTGCACGATCATCGCCGCCCTCGGAAGCTTCGGCGAGCGACCCGACGTGGTTCTCTCGGGCATCAACGCAGGCGCGAACGTCGGTCGCTCGGTCCTGCACTCGGGCACCGTGGGGGCCATCTTGACCGGCGCGCAACTCGGCCTGTCGGGTCTGGCGGTGTCGATCCAGCACGGAGACCCGATCCGTTTCGACACCGCCGCCGACGTGGCCGTCGAGGTCCTCGACCACATGGAGAGCGCTCCAGCGCGCACATTGCTGAATCTGAACGTCCCCAACCTCTCTCCCGCCGACCTGCGCGGCGTGCGCCGGGGACGGGTGTCGGTGGCGGGTCTGATCAAGGCCGCCGGCCCACGGGCCGGTGGTGCACCGATCGAGGACGTCGGCGTCCTGCCGCTGCGACTCGGGGCCGCGACGCCCGAGGTGGGCGACGTGAGCGACGAGGAGCCCGAGGATGACGGTGCGTTGGTGGTGGCGGGCTTCGCCTCGCTGACCCCGCTGCGCGGCGTCCACGAGGACACCGACGCGGGTATGGACGACCTCGTTCGCCGAGCGTTGCGATCGATTGAGTCACACCTCGAGCGGACCCGGTTCTAGGCGGTCCTACTGCGCCGCCGCCTGGTAAGCGAGGCGGTAGTAACTGAACGCGGTCTTGAATTGCTGCTGATTGAAGGCATCTTCGGCCAATGTGAGATCGCGCGGCGCCTGAGGGTTCATTGGCTGGGCTGCGTCCCCGTCAGCGGCGTTGCCCTCCATGGCGCTGATCGTCGCGCTTACCACCCCGTCGACACTCGGCGTGTCGCTGCCCGGTGTCGCGTTCAAATAACCACCCTCGGATGTCGGCAGTTCCATCGCGGCCATCGGCACCGTCCCCGCGGGGGCCGCCAGAGCCATCTGGATCTGGAGTGTCAATTCGCTGTTGAAGTCGTTGGCGACGTCGTTGGTGAGATTCGATGTCGCGGTGTCGGTCTCGTTCGCGGTGCCCGCCACCTGGAGCAGCAATTCGAAGGTCTGGTAGGCCGTCTCATCCGTGTTTCCAGCCAAACTCTGGAGATAGTTGCTGTTGCAATCGTTCGACACCGCCTGAACGTACGAGAAGGTGTCGTGGACGATCTCCGCGGCCAACAAGAGTCCGACCAACACGACTGTTATTACCAAGTCATGATCTTCAATGAAGTCCTTGGCCTCTTCGCTCAAGGAGGAGGCGATGTCCACGAAGCTGTCTTGCGCGTCCTGCATCGTATCCAGGATGAGCTGGGATGCGTAAAGTGCGGCCTCCCCATACTCCCCGCCGGGGGCTCCGGACGGACACGAGTTAGGACTGGTCACCTGATAGTCGTCAACTGTCGTAGACAGTGGAATCACCGTCAATTGACTCGGACTGGAAGTACGCACGAGCCGCCGGGTTCGCGATGAACCCCTCGCGCTCCCACGATTTGATACGACGCGCACCAGTCCGGGTCTCAATGATCTCGCGTATCGAAATAGGGGTGTCGTGGCGTTCACTGACACGTTCAGATCCGTCGCGAGTGAGGTGACCCCCGCGCTCTGCGTCGCTGACGAGAGGTCGGTGTACAGAAAATCAGTCTCCGTCGGTGTCAAGGCGTTGAGTGACGTGTCGAAGGAATTAACCGATTGCGCCGTGGGTTCGTCTGGGATCGACACCGATTGCGTGACCTGGTACATAGAACTATAGAAGGTGGCCAGTTGACCATCGAAATCAGAGGGCGCCGTCAGGATGGTTCCAGGCGCCACGGTGGTGTCCGTGGTCGAGGTAGAGGTGGTCGTCGTGGTCGAGTCGCCGAGGGATGCCAATAACTGGATCCCCTGCGACGTACGCCGAGCGGGAGAGTTCGGGTCCGCGGAACTAAGCGTCAGGGCCACGACAAGACCGAACGTGACGACGACGGTCAGGGGTCGGATGCCCCACGTGATCCGTCGGCGGGGCATTCGATGCGCCGCCCTCGTTCGACGTCCCGTTACTCGGTGTGAACGCTCATCCATGCCGAATCATCTCCTTCGATCATGTCGGCACTCGTGCGACGTGGCGTGGCGACGAAGTGCCAATCGATATGGCACCTTTCGGTGCCGACCGGGCCCGCGAGATCAACGGCGTGTAGCGGAAGCGGGTCGGGACCTTCAGCGACGCGACGGTGCCTCGGAAGATGATTCGAACGAGTACCCGACCCGCGGCACGTCCGCGCGGCGAGATCACGGTCAGCTTGGTTCCTGACGCGTTGACTCGCAGTTGGGTTCCAGGCCGGTTGGCAAACAGCACGCGCGTGGCCCGCGAGAGGTCGCGTCCGGTGATCGTCACTTTCGTGCCGCCTCGCAGGGGTCCGTTCGTCGGCCCGAGCGACGCAACTCCCGGCCGGATCGGTGTGACGACGGGCGCCGCGCCCACGTAGGTGAACACCGTCGTCGAGGTCACCGGCGACGAGCCGAATCCCGCCGTGACTTGCACCGGTACGCGCCCGGGCGACGAGCTGGCGGGCAGTCGGACCTCGATCTGACCGCCGTCACCGACGACCTGGAACGGCGCCGAGGTGGAGCCGAACTTGACGTTGATGGCGCCGAGCATCCCGGTACCCTTGATGGTCACTGTCGTGGCTTGTCCGAGGGCGACGTGGTTGGGTGTGATGGATTCCACGCTGACGGGCGGCTGGCTGTCGTAGGTGTAGTTGTCAGCTGCCCACATCGTCGACGTGCCACCCGGACCGGTCACGGTCACGTCGACGGTCCCCGCGGCGATCGGAATCGGGGCCACGGCCAACATCTGGGTGCCGTCGAGGTTCACCGAGAACGTCGGTGACTGCGCGGTACCAAAGTACACCGCTGACGCATCGAGCAAGTTTGTGCCGTCGATGGTGACGATATTGCCCCCGCTCCCGGGGCCGTCATCCGGCGAGACGGACGTCACGGTGGGTTGCAGCGATCCACCCGGTGGGGCGCTGAACGTGATCACGACGTCAGAGTCGAGAATGGTCCCCGTGGACAGGTCCGTCGCCTGCAACACCGCCGCCTCACTCACGAGATCGCTCACGACGAACTGAGCCTGCCCCTCATCGTTGCTCACCGGGTTCACGGCAATGATCCGGGCGTGCGAGTGGGGATCGGTGAGACTCACCGTGTCACCCACCATCGGTGCGGTCTCGAGCGGACTTTCCAGCGTTCGGGTGAGCAGCGTGACCGTCACGACGGTCGACGAGGTGCCGTTAGCCTCGACGAGCGAACTTGTGGACGACATCGTCGAGTACACGTCCTCCTCGGGAGCGAGGAGGAAGTCCACGTCCGCCTGTTCAGCGAGAGCGACGGGCGTGGACGGTGTCACGTCGTACGCCGTCAGGGTGACGTCTGCCGGATTACCTAGTGGCGGATTCGAGACGGAGAACGTGGCCACGCCCGAAGGGTTCGTCACCGCGCCGTCGCCGGACCAGCACGTCTGCGTCGACGTCGGGGTCACCGTGACCGTGACGTTCGCGAGGAGCACCACGCAGTCCCCCGAGATTGGCGTCCCGTCACCAGTTCTCAGTGTCACGGTGATCGGGGCACTCTTTTGCGTGTCGAGTGTCGAGAGCCCGGGCGTGACCGTCGACTCGTGGGCCTCGTCGGGTATTGGGACGTACTGGACCACCACCTCACCGATCGGGCTGCCGTTGTCCGACTCGTCGACCACGGTGAAGTGCACCAGCGAACAGTGCGGATCGGTGACCTCGACGGGGAAGCTGGCGACACCAGTGGTAGTGGTGATCGACGTGACACGAGCGCTGAGACAGCCCCCTGACGCCACGAGCGACAGGACCAAGCCCGCGATCGGGGCCGGTGATTGTGAACCGTCGAGAACATCAGCGGAAACGATGACGTCGGGGCCACCCGTGACTCCGACTTCGGGGCAGTTCTGCGTGGATCCCGTGGCGCAGGTGGTCGAGTCGGTTGGGACGAACGTCGCGGTCACGCTGGAGTTCGAGGTGCTGGGCGAACGTACGAAGTCCAGTGTGGCCGCCGCCGCCAGGGTCACTCCAGCCGGGTCGGCGAAGGAACTGACGACCACGGGGATCGCCACCGAGCCCGCCAACGGTGACGACGACCGAACGGTGAAGGTCGCCGTGCCCGAGGAGTTCGTCACGGCGTCCGCCGGAACCACGGTGACGGTCGGCCAACTCGGCGTGCTGAGTGCCACAGTTTCGCCGTCGAGCAGGTGGTCGCCATCATCTCGGACGGTCACCGTCACGGTCGCAGCGCCCTGACCGTCTCCGACGACGGTCGCGGAGGTGTCACACGTCGTGACCTGCTCCACGCAGACAGTCGAATTAGACGTCGATACGGTCCCTTCGACGAAACTCACGCTGACGAGTTGCTGAGCCGCACCGAAGATGATGCCGTCCGTCACGTCGGTGGCCCCATACGTGACTGACTCGACGGTGGTGTCCGAGATCGAGAACTTCGCGTGACCATCGCTGTCGGTGATCGACTCCTCGCCACCAGCGCAGTTGGTGGACACGCTGGTTGTGCCGGAGATGGTCGAGTGAGTACCCACAGTCGGCTGGGGCTGGAGACACACCGTCTTGCCAACTTCAGGGTTGCCGTTGTCGTCGGTCAACGTGGCCGTCACGGTCGCCGTCGATCCGTCAGCCAGGACGGTGGCACTGGACGACCCATCGACGAGAACGGTGCTGCGCGTCGTGGAGGTGGGTCCCGTCAGGAACTGCACAATTGGGATGTTGACGGCATCGGCCGACGAGGACGTTGGGAAGGTGACGCCGTCAGTTGCGTCGTCCACTTCGAACTGGACCGTCTGAGCGAGAGCGTCGCTCACAACGAATGTCACCTGGCCGGATTCGTTGGTGCAACCCTCACCCGTCAGCTGGATGGGCTCGCCCTGCAAGCACGCGTTGGACGTCCCCCCCTGCAGCCACGAAGTCGCGATATTTGTTCCGAGCTCCTCGGACTGTGGCGGCGCGGGAGGTATCGGCTCAAGGAGCACAGCTTGATCCGCCACGGGGTTGCCGAACTGGTCGTACAACGTGATCGAGATGTTCGCCTCTCTCTCGCCCAAGGGGAGGCTCGGGTCGTTGGCACAGGTCTGCACGCTGAGGCCCGATTGAGGCAGCACACGCGACACGCGGCAGCCATCGGACGCCACCTCCACTCGAGAGCTGTTCGACTGGTCGGGACTGAACGCCGAGGGAGGTTCCGGGGTCGACGCGACGACGTTCAGCGGCACGAGCCCTTCCGACACCGGGAACGGCGACGGCTGCGGTGAGCAACCGTCGGGCAACGGTGGAGGGACACCCTCTAGGTAGAAGGTGTGGCCGGACGTCACGTCTTCAGCGAAGAACGTGTCGGGATTGCACGCCGTTGTCACCTCCGTGCCGAAGGCGTCAAACGTGACCGAACCGGTCGAATCCGTGGTCGGCACGGAGCCACTGGTCGTCCCCGCCGGAATGGTCTCGGTGTCCTGGTCTCCCGCCGTCGTGCCGATATAAACAGAGTCGCCCGAAATGGGGTTGTAGTAGGCGTCATTGATGGTGGCCGTCAGAACTGCCCCGGAGGACGGATTATTCGTGGCGGTGATCGATGAGGTCGATGACGTCAGTGTGGACGTGAGGGGTGAACCTCCCTGGCCATCGGAGGTGAATACGAGAGTGGACGGCCCGTTGGGATTCGTCGCTGGCGCGGCCACGGTGGTGGAGGCGGGCTCCGATGAAGGATCCGATCCTTTGAACGTGATCGTGTAGTCACTCGCGTCATACGCACCTTCAACGGGATTCACCACGTTGGCGATCCACAGATTGAGGACGTTGGCGGTGGACTCGTTCTGCGCCAGACTGAAGCTGAAGGAGAAGCTGACCTGATTGGGTTCGCTGGGGTTGACGCTGATCCCACTCTGGCCGGGAAACCCACATCGGCCCAATCCAGAACCACCGGCACAAACGCCGTAGTTGAAAAGATTAAGAGGCTCCCCTGTTGTGCTGTAGCAATAAGGGTTACCAGAGATATTCGAAAACTGCGAGTAGCCCTGGGTGGCTTGGTCCGTGTCATACGCTGACGTTGGAAAAACGGTTCCCCACGGTGCCGACGAGGGCACGCTAGCGGGACGAGGGGACGTCGGGGCGGTGATCGTCACCGTGCCCGCATCAAAACTTGCGGGCAAGGTTGCCTGCACTTGAAGCATCCCTAGCGCGTTTCCCACGCCCTCTGGGACGTTGTTGCTCGACGTGACCGTTGATTGCGTCTGGGGAAGCAGCCCCGCCGGTGAAGTGGGTAGCTTCACAACGACATTGTCCGCAGTAGGGGAAGAGATGATCGTCGCAGCCTGCCCGTCAATCTCAGCGCTCGTGATGTCAGAAAGATTCTCGCCGCTCACTTCAACATAAGCATTCGGCGAGTTCGAGGGGGCGAAGGCCGGCGCCTCTTGAGCAGCTCCACCATAGTAGTAATAGGGATAGTTGTACGAACTCACCGACGTAACCACCGGAACGAGGGGTGCCGACGACACGCTCACCAGGACGTCTTGAAGATTGACTGGTGACTCTCCCGAAGAGTTCTCGACGATGACATCCGTCGCTCCATCGAGGTACGTCGGTGGAGTCACCAGCAGCTGCGTGCTGCTGTTGATGTACTGGGTCGTCCCCGCCGAGTACGTCCCCCCGTCGTCATCGGAGAGGAAGAGAACCGTCGACTTGGATGTGAAGTTCGTCCCGTTGACTTCGAGGGTTCCACCTTGGTGGTCCGACTGCTCTACCGGAGGTCCATTGCTGGCCGCCACCGACGTCGTCTGCCACTGAATGTTCGACACGGTGGGCGCCCCCGAGGGCTCCGACCCCGACCCGGGCTCGTAGAAGTACACGTCATAAGGCGACACAGCTGACGTGCCGGCACCCGTCGTCACTGTCACGTCAACACTCCCGGCGAGTGACGCCTGAGGGACCGCCACTTCCAACTGAGTGGAGGTATTGGAGCTATTCGGTACGATCGTGCCCGCCACGCTTCCGAAGTTGACGGCCGTGGCGCCTTCCAAATTCGAGCCCGTGAGGGTAATGTCGCCTCCACCGCCCTGCGGTCCCTCGCCCAAGAATCCGTTCCCGTCGTCACTCCCCGCGATCAGAGGCGGAGCGCCTGAGGCGCCAGGTGCGGCCGCCACGTAGGTGTATGCGTCACCGGGCACGATGGGGCTCGTCGCGCTCGTGGTGGACGCCGGAGTCGTGGGCGTCGCGGCCGTGAGGGTCGACGCGGTTGTCACCGTCACGTCGACTGATCCTGTGGTTGCGGCGGCAGGTACCAGAGCCGTGATGGTGTCGTTGTTCTTCACTTCGAACTCGCCGGTGGCCAGCTGGGCGTTGGTGGCCGGAACGAGCACCTGTCGACCGAAGTCGACTGAGGTCGCACCAGTGAAGTTTGCACCCGTGATCGTGATCGTCTGTCCTCCCCCCGTCAGCCCGGACGAGGGCGACAGGCTGGCGACGACCGGAGTGGGGCCAAGTTCCGTCGACCCACCGGTGAGTTGGAAGAGATTCCAATTGGAGTACTTAGTGCCGTAGTCCCATGATGGATAGGGAGGAAGGTTCGTGAAGCGTTGATACCCATGTTCTGATCACCAACAGCCACCACATCGATGTCGACAGTGCCGGGGCCGGTAGCGGCCGAGACAGAGTCGACGAAACCGAAGAGATACGCGTTGTCGCCGTCAGACGTCTCTTCAGCGTCGTAGAGATCGCCGACAACGAACGGTGTCACATCGGACACGCCGAATTCGGCGTCTGGATTCGTCGCCGACGTCAACTCCAACGGGACTGTCGACGTCGACGTCGCCGTTGACGTCGCCCCGTTGGGAATATCGAGACCTGGCGAACCAGCCAACTGATACGTGAACGCGTCTCCCGAAGAGATGGACGATGTTCCGAACTGACTCGAAAGTTGGACATCGAAAGTTCCCGGGAGATACGTCGAGGTGTTCCAATCCCTTGGCATGGAGTTGACCGCGTTCGCGTAGCATCCGTCCCGCAGGCCCGTGCCGTTGAAGTTGCCGCTCGACACGTAGCTGACCGACACATTGGTGGCTTCGCTCGGAGTGTCGGCGCCCGAGATCGACGGGAGCGTCGCTGCGAGCAGACTCGCCACGACGACGCCAACCGACCAGCGAACGACGTGGTGGCAACGATCACGAGCACTCATGAGGTGCACACGCCCTCCACGCTCACGATGATCTGGGCGCTGCCCGCACGGTTGTACAGATCGATCACGCCACCGTGGCCCAACGCCACGATGACCGTCGACGAGGTGACCTGCGAGGCGCGCCAGCTCAGCGCACTCGTCGACGGACGTGGGTGACCCGCCGGGTAGACGGTCAGCGACGACGACGACGTCGGGTACTCGACGGTCACGCTGAGTACGACGCAGGAGGCGTTCGACGCGATCCCGTCGTGCCCGGCGACGCTGACGGCCAGCGTGCGACCCGGACCGACCAATCGCCCACCGACGCCTCCCGCTCCGGTGACCAGAGCCGTCGAGGCGGTGGGGGCGTTCGTCGATCCGAGTACCAGTCCGGTCGCCCGGCGGTGATAGCCCACAGCAGCGAGCGTGACATCCACCGAGCCGCCCTGGACCACTAGGTCGATCTGACCGTGAGTCCCCACGGCGACGACGAAGGTCCGCGTCGCGGTGGCCGCCTTCGTCCACGACAGGCTGGCCCGCGCGGGACGCGATCCACCGACGGGGTAGACGAAGAGACTCGACGCGACCGAGCCGTGGCTGGCCGTGACCTTCACGGTGACGTTGCCAGGCTCTTCTTGAGCAGCAGATACAGAGAACTCACCAACGGTATGCCCATCCCAGCAGGCCAAGAATCTCCCAGTCTGAAAAATCGAGCCAGGCTACTTGCCCGCCCGGGGTAATTCTTCTGAATGCGACAAACAGTCCTGCGAGAATCAATATGCCCGCGTACTTCATGACCCGGTCAAGCCGTTTGTCCACCGAGCGCGAATGGT
>CAWHLQ010000045.1:0-14757 GCA_963830195.1 uncultured Actinomycetota bacterium
GTGTACGTCGCGGTGCTCTTGGTGGGTGGCACGGTCCTCATGATTCGCCGCGACTCGTAACGAAGCGACCTTCCTCTTTGTTCCGTCGCGGTAGGTGAAATGACGCTCACCATGAGCGGCGCGTGGCGGGCACTGAGATAGCCTGCGGGCCACGTCGCCGCGACGGAATCGAGGATCCCATGGTGAGTCTGTCTCGTAGCTCCGCACTGATCGCACTGAGCGTCGCCCTCGCGAGCACGCTGGTCGCGACCGGAGTCTCGGCGTCGGAGACACCGCGCGCGGCGACGCCGAGTGTGACCAAGGTCAAGCCCGCCGCGACGCCCTCGTCGGTGACTCTGACGTGGAAGAACCCGAAGAAGGGCACCTTCGCGGGCGTGGTGATTCGGCGGGCGACGGGCAAGAAGGCGCCCCGGTCGGCCACGAGCGGCACGCTCGTGGCCAAGGTGGGTGCGACCAAGAGCGCGGACACCGACAAGAAGGTCACCGCCGCAACGACGTACAGCTACGCGCTGTTCGCCTTCAAGGGCACGACCTACGCCAAAGGTGTTGACGTCACGGTCACGACGCCACCGAAGCCGCTCGGGGGCATCAATCTGTTCACCAACACCAGCGGTGTCTACGGGTTCAACTACCCCTACGCCGAATGCTCCGACGGAACCAACTTGTGGATCGCCAACGTCTTCGGAACCGACATCACCGAGATGAGTCTCGCCACGGGCAAGGCGGTGCGCGAGGTGTCGGGCAAGCAGTATCTGTTCGCGCGGCCCGACGGAATCGCCTGTGGCGGAGGCGATGTCTGGGTTGCGAATCTCTCGAACGCGTCCGTCACGGAGATCAACGCGTCGACCGGAGCGTTCGTCAAGAACGTGTCGGGCGGGTCATACAACTTCAGCGGTCCGGGCGCGATTGTGGTCGTTGGCTCTGACGTGTGGGTGGCCAACGAGGAGAACAACACGTTGACCGAGATCACCGCGTCGTCGGGTGCGTTCGTCAAGAATCTCTCCGACACGTCCTACGAATTCAATCAGCCGTACGCCATGACCTACGACGGCACGAATCTTTGGATCGCGAACTTCGGGGGTAACTCCGTGACCGAAGTGGCGGCCTCATCGGGAGACTTCGTGCGAAATCTCTCCGGAGGGTCGTACGGCTTCTCTCTTCCGAGCGCCGTGACGTACGAGGGAGGCCACGTCTGGGTGACCAATCAGTCAGGACTCGATGGTGACTCGGTGACCGAATTCAATACGTCGAACGGGAGTTGGGTGCGCACAGTGACCGGGGCATTCAATCACCCGGACGCCATCGCCACGAACGGTACGGACGTGTGGGTCGGGAGCCAAGGCGTGATCAACGCAACCAACGGCACCACGGTGGTGGAATTTGCCGCCGCAACCGGCGACGCCGTCACCACGTTGACGGGCACCTCCTACAACTTCGATGTGCCGAGCGCCATCGTCTGCGTGGGAGCCACCGTGTGGGTGACCAATGAATACGGGCTCTCGGTAACGGAGTTTCCAACTTCCTCGTAACCGCACCCGCCACGAGATCGAGACGCATCGGGTGCGTCTCGTGGCGTCACCCGGTGGTGAAGGTGGGTGACCAGCTGTGGTGATCGATCGACAATCGTTGCGCCGGCGCCACCGATCGCCATCGTGTGGTGATCTCGGTCGGCGGCGACGGAGCCACTCACTAGGATTGACGGATGCCTTCTGCTTCCCCTCCGCCCCGTCACGAGCCAACGAGGGGTCGTGACGGTCGGTCGGGATCAGGGCGCTCCCCGTCGTCCTCGTCGCGCAGTTCCGATCGTTCGGGCTCATCGCGCGCCGGGGGTGAGGGTCGATCGGGTTCCTCACGCGCTGGCGGATCTCGTCAGGGGGGTTCACGAGGAACGAACTCGTCCGCCAGCGGCGGTTCGCGGCGTCGAGAGGACGATCGCGGCCCGGCACGATCGAACAGTTACCGCGAGGGGCGACCCGCGCGACGCGACGAACGACCCCACGACGGTCGGACTGCTGATGGTCGGCCAGCGCGCTCCAACAGTGAGAGCGGACGCTCGCGCGACGACCGAGCGCGCGATGACCGGTCGCGAGCGGGCGGACCTCCGCGACGCAGCGGCACGGAGTCGCGACAGCGCTTCGACCGACCGAGCGGATCACGTGACGACCGGTCCGCGCGTGGCGGCGATCGCTCCCGCTCTGACCGACCCGACAACGAGCGCGCGCCGCGACGCGACGGGTACGGCGCCGACCGACCGCGGTACGACCGACGTGGTCCGAGTGGTCCGCCTCGTCGCGAGGGCTACGCCTCCGGGCGGTCTCGCTATGAAGACCGGAGTCGAACGGATCGCGGGACGTCAGCGAATCGCTCGGGTGGATATCGCGACGACCGTTACGAGAGTGGGCGCGAGACGCGTCCGACCCGCGGTGACCGACCGCGGTACGACGCGCCACGCGATCAGCGTTCGGGCGGTGAACGTTCCGACCCGCGCCCTCGATACGACCGATCAACGGGTCCGCGGCCGCCGCGCGAGTCGAGCGCTCGTAGCGATCGTCCGCGACGGGACGACGAGTCCCGATCGACTGATCGACCGCGATCGACGCGCGCGTCCTCGTCGAACGACCAGGCAGGCCGTCCCCGTCCGCGCGACGACCGGCGGGGCTCAAGCGGGTCCAGTCCCCATCGCTCCTCGCGTCCTCGTGAGGAGCGTGAACTAACCCCGGAGCAGGCGCTGCGTCGCGAGGACGCCACTCGCTCACAGAACAAGGGCTGGGGTGGCGTCGCGCGAAAGGGCGCCGTCAATCTCCGCTCCGAAGGCGCCGAGATGGCGGGGGACAAGACCAAGCGCGTCGCACCGACGCCGATGGCGGCGTGGGTGCCCGACGAGCGACCGACAGCGCCCACACCGAGCCCGTCGGGCGAGAAGCCCAAGGTTCGCTACGCGTTGCCCGGTGACGTGCAAGCGGAGGTTCGCAAGGCGTTCATCGGAACCGCGTATCAGCGAGAGAAGATGGTCACGTACCTCACGCGCGCGGCGGAAGCCTACGACCGACACCGCTACGAAGAGGCCCTGCGCCTCGCCAAGACGGTGGCCGACGTGACGCCTGGGGTCGCCCCCGTGCGCGAGCTCGCGGGTCTCTCGGCCTACCGAGCGGAGCGGTGGCCACTGGCGCGCAGCAACCTTCGCGCGTACTTCGAATTGACCGGCGACGCCGGGCATCTGCCACTCGTCATGGACTGTGAACGCGCGACCCGCAAGTTTCGGGCTCTGGAGTTGACGTTCGAGGAGCTCGTCGCGTCCGAGCCCACGGCGGACGTGCTGGCTGAAGCTCGCATCGTCATGGCGAGTGCCCTCGCGGACCAGAGCAAGTTCGTCGAGGCGATCGACTTATTGCAGAAGGCCGGCGCCGCGAAGACTCTTCGTAATCCGAGCTACCGGCACGTGCGATTGTGGTATACGCTCGGTGATGTCTACGACCGAGCCGGCGACACCGCCATGGCCCGAGAGATGTTCGCCCGGGTGGTCGCGGCTGACCCCGAGGCGTACGACGCTCGAGAGACTCGGCGATCTCGGGACCGTCGTTGTTCGGAAGAATCGCAAGAAGCGCTCGGTGCCCGTCTCCAAGAAGAAGCACGTCGACTGACCACTGTCGGTCGAGCACGGGGCCGGGCCGTGACCTCGCGCCCGGGTCCACCAGCAGATATTCTCAACCTCAACATTGTCAGTGGGGGGGGAATGATGAATGATGGTGACGACGTGCGAGACAAAGGGGCGTCGCGGCGCGATGTCTTGAAGTTGTCCGGTGCCACGGCACTGGGCGCCGCAGCATTCTTCGCGGCCGCGAGCGCGGTCGAGGACAGTCCCGCCGGCGCCACTGGGACGACGCACGTGCCGACGAGCGTGTCCATGACTCTCGGCGGGAAGTTGATCTCTCGCGTGAGTCAAGTGACACCTCTCGCTGTCCTGCCGGTCGTGACCACCCTCGGCAGTACCGGCCAAGCCGTCAATCAGCGGGCGTACCCCGGCTACAGCACCGTGGGCGTGACGAGGACGTGGAAGGGCGACCGGACGTTTCAGACGTGGTTCGCCCAAGCCCAAACGGGCTCCGACGCGCCCCAGTCGGTGACGCTGGTGGTGAAAGGACGCAAGGGATCGAGCGTCTCACAGTTGACGCTCGACGACGCGCGACCCTTGAGTTACGAAGGGCCGAAATACGACCAGAGCACGCCGAACGCACTGGCCACCGAGACGATCACTCTCATTGCGGACTCGTGGACTTTTAGTTAGACGTGACACCATCGTCGGACGGCCCTGGCGCGCGCACGGGCCGTCTCCTCGTTGGTTGGCTCGACGACAAGGGCGCGCAGTCGTTCGGACCTGACGCCGTCACGTTGCGGTCCCTGCACGGTGAGCCAGCTCGCGCCGCCGTGGCGCTGCGAACTGAGAACCCCGTTCCGTCGGCCGACGCGGTGGGACCCCGGCCCGCGCTTGATGCTCACGAGAGACGTCTGCACGAGGCGGACGCCACGCTGCGCGTCGATGGCTACACGCTGCGGTGGGTGGCGCTCGACGATCTTCGCGTGCGACAGATCGCGGTCGCTCTTGACGAAGACGACGTTGCCCACAGTGACGTCTCCGCCGACGAGCTGGCGGACGTCACGGTTCCCGTGTCCGTTGTGACCCCACCGGTGGCCGTGTTCGATGAGCGAACCACTTCGTGGATCCTCCGGGGCGCTCGATCATCTCTTGAGGTCGTGGGTCGTTTCAGCGGTCCGGCGCCCAGTGGCGACCCACAGCATCTCGGCGTGGGATTCGTGATTTCGGTGCAGCCCTCACGGCTCTGTGTGCTCGACGTCGACGGAGCCCTCGTCATTCTCGACGGTCATCACCGCGCGGCCGCGCTGGTGCGTGCGGGCGTGACGCACGCTCCCGCCCTGGTTCGCACGGGCACGCCGCGCGATCTCGAGACCGGTGAGGGAGTGCCGACACGAGAGGTGCTGGGCAGCCGTCCGCCCCGGCTGGCCGACTACTTCAATGACGAAGTTGCCGTCGACATTGCCATGCCCGCCACGACGAGCATCGTGGTCCTGCAGGCGACCGAGCTGCGCGTTCCCGAACTCTGACGTTCGACGAGTCGTCAGGTCGCGAGGCGTTACCCTCGGTGTGTGTGCGACACGATGGTGCAGGTGACCAGTGACGGCGTGCTGTTCGCCAAGAATTCTGATCGCGATCCCAACGAGGCCCAGATTCTGGAGTGGCACCCACGCCGAGTGAGCGACGGATCGACAGCGGTGCCCTGCACGTACATCAGCGTGTCCTCGGTGCCGCGCACCTACGCCACGCTCATCTCGCGTCCGTGGTGGATGTTTGGCGCCGAGATGGGTGTGAACGAATGCGGAGTCACGATTGGCAACGAGGCTGTCTTCACGACGGAGCCCGACGGCGACGCCGCGCTCTTGGGCATGGACATGGTTCGTCTCGCGCTGGAGCGAGCCGACACGGCTGCGGGCGCGGTGTCAATCCTCGTGTCTCTCCTCGAGACCTACGGCCAAGGAGGTGCGTGCAGCATCGAGCGTCCGAACTTCACCTACTCGAATAGTTTCCTCGTGGCCGATCCTCACGGAGCGATCGTGCTCGAGACAGCGGGACAACAGTGGGCGAGCGAGGACGTGCGATCGGGCGCGCGTTCGATCTCCAACGGCCTGACGATTCCGGGCTTCGCCGAGACGTTCTCGAGAACGCTCAAGAGTCGGGTCGTCGGTTGTGCGGTGCGTCGAGAACGCACCGAAGCCGCCGCGACGCGTGCGCGGGGCCCCCAGGACCTGATGCGGGCGCTGCGCGATCACGGTGGCCAGATCGCGCCGCGGTGGTCACCGGTGCACGGATCACTCGAAGCTCCGTGCGTGCACGCGGGCGGACTGGTGGCGTCAAGTCAGACCACCGGCTCGCTCGTGGCGGATCTACGCGGACCGGGTCAGCTGTGGGCGACGGGGACGTCGGCGCCGTGCACGAGCGTCTTTAAACCAGTGTCCGTTGATGCGCCCGTTGACGTCGGTGCGAGCGCGACGAACACGTTCGACGACGCTGTTCTGTGGTGGCGCCACGAGGTCTTCCACCGTCGAGTTCTGGCGCACTACGCGTCATCACTCGGCGTGTACGAACGTGAACGCGACGATCTGGAAGCACGCTGGATCAGGGAGACGCCCACCTCGGCGGAGGCCTTCGCCGAGGTGGAACGACGAGAGGCGAGCTGGTTGAGCCGCCTGCCGAGGCTGCAGGGTGACGATCGACCGAGTTACGTCGCGTGGCGGTGGCACGGTCTCGACAGTCGAGCGGGACGACCGAGCCTGTCACGGAGCGACGTCGTCGACGTCGCGTGATGCCGAGGGTCGTCGACGGGGCCGAGCGCTCGCCGCACGTCGGGTCGCCGCGGCCTGCAGACGCGGAACCACGACGAGTACGTAGGTTGTCGACAACGCCCCGAGGACGGCGATGACCAGCAACGGAACTGGCGAGAACTGTCGCGAATTCTTCGGGTCGGCAAATCCCGTGGCGAAGAACAGAACGGTAAAGACCACGACGCCGAGCGACGCGAGGGGCACACCGGCGACGAGACGAAAGGACCGCTCGCGCGTGTCCCGGCGACGCAGCACGATGAGACAGACGGAGCCAATGGCGTAGATGCCCGCCTCGATCGTTGCCCCCACCGCCACGAGCAGCAGCCACTGTCCCGTGGCGAAGACGACCGCGGCGACAATCGCGGAGGTGACGGCCAACGAGGTCACCGCGACCCACGGAACGGCATTGAGATTGAGGCGCGCGAATGAACGGGGAAGGTTGTTCTCTCGGGCGGCCGCGTAGATGAATCGGGAGGCGACGAGGAATCCGCCGTTGAAGGTGTTGAGCGCGGTCAGCACCGTCATGGCGAGCATCCAGATCTCCCCGACGGTGCCGAGCGCGGCGTGCCCCACGAGCAGCTGGGGCACGGGGCTTGCGTGAAGCTCGTGGTACGGCACGAGATGTGCGAGGGCCACCACGAACAGGCTCGACACGATCCAGATCAACACCGGCGCGATGAAGAGGGCTCTCGTGATGACCCGTGGCGTGCGCGCCTCTTCGGCGGTCGTCGTGACCCATTCGAATGCCGCGTAGAGAAACAGTGCGAACGCGACGGCCTGGATGCCGGAAAAGCTGCCTCGCCCGAACAGATTGAGCGGGTGGGCGAATGTGCCGCCCACGTGGAAGATGGCGATGATCGACAGAAGGGACGTTCCCGACAAGACCGTGTAGGTGACGACGGTTTGGACCCAACCGGCGAGGCGAATCCCGAGAAGATTGGCCGTGAGCGCCACGCCCAGCAGCAGCGCGATCCACACGTAGGCGAGAGCGGATGGCTCGTGCAGGACGTGGCGAATCGCCGCACCGATCAAGAAGGCGTCCGCAGCGATCACGAGCACCACCGTCGTCATATAGGTGAAGGTGACCGACAGCGCCGTGCGTGTTCCGACGGCTCGTCCGAGATAGAGCCGGATACCCGCGGCCGTGGGGTAGAGGCCGTTCAACTCGGAGAAGATCCCCGCCACGAGCAGGACGAGGACACCGCCGATCAAGATGGCGAACGCCGCCGTCGTCCCGGGGGCGTAGGCGAGGATCGAGACCACCCCGAGGTAGTCAATCGCCGCAAACGCCAGTCCCGCCGACGTGGCAGTCGCCGTGGCGACCCCGACGGTCCGCCGCAGCGTGACCGGTGTCGTCGGGTCAGCGCCCGAATCCATCAGCTCTCGGGCCAGATGACGAAGCTGATGGCGTCGAGGCGCATGACATCCTCTTGCGAACCCTTGACGACGATCTCCCCCCGCAGGTACTTCTGTACCGGATTGAGGTCGCCCCAAAACATGTCGCAGAACGTCTCGGAGGTCGTCGTGACGACGAGATCCGGCGTGCCCTGGTGACCGGCGGACGTGTCAACAATCTCACCATGATCGACGACCATGGTGAACGTGAGGTCCTCGTCCGAGCAGGTGAAGTGCAGTCGACGACTCCAATCGCGTTGCATCTTTCGCAGTCGCGCGTTCGAGTTGCACGTGAGCGTGTAGTCCGCCAGAGCGTCTGAGAGTTCGTCCCACGTTGCCATCTGATTCCTTACGTTGAGGCGGATCGCTCGGGACGACGTCGCGGTCGCGAGGTGGCGCGCTCATCGGGTCCCGCTCCGGACTCGAGGTCACGGACCGCGTGGTCGAGGGCGGACACAAGCAGATCGATCTCGCTCTCCCCGACGACGAGCGAGGGCATGAGCCGCATCACTGAGGGCTCGTTGCCCGAGTAGATGGCGAGAACCCCGTGTCGGGCGAGGAGGTACGACATCCGCGGTCCGAAGCTGTCGGCGGTGTACTTGACTCCCGTCATCAGTCCCAGACCGCGCACCTCGTCGATGACGTCAGGGTGCGCGCTCGCGATCGTCCGCAGTCCCCCCAAAAGGCGTTCTCCCATCGCGGCCGCACGCGCCACGAGTTCCTCGTCTTCGATCACGTTCAGAACTTCGAGGGCCACCGCGCAGGCGAGGTCCGAACCACCGAACGTGGACAGATGAATGAAGGGATTGGGAATCAGGAACTCCCGAAGCTCCTCAGTGAACAACGTCGCCGAGATGGGCACCACGGAGCCGCCGAGTGACTTGGCCGTCGTCATGATGTCGGGAACAACGTCAAAGTGCTCGCTGGCCCACCACCGTCCGGTGCGTCCGAGACCCGTCTGGATCTCGTCGAGAATAAGAAGTGCACCCACGTCGTCACACGCGGCCCGCACGTCGGCGAGGTAGCGAGGCGGCGGGACGACGATGCCCCCCTCTCCCTGAATGGGCTCCAGCAAGACGGCCGCGGTGGCTTCGTCAAGCTGCGCCGCGAGTGCGTCGACGTCGCCGAACGGAACGCGGCTGAACGCAGGCATCAGAGGCTCAAACGGATCCCGAAACGCCCCCCGCCCGTTCGCCGACAGCGCGAAACCAGTGTGGCCGTGATAGCCGTTGATCGTCGAGATGATGCGGGGGCGCCGGGTGGCGCCGCGAGCGAGCTTCACCGCGAAATCCACCGCCTCGCCGCCACCGGTTCCGAACATCGTGCACGACAGTGTCCCGGGAGCGAGCGCGGCGAGTCGCTCGGCGAGGTCGGCCTTCTGCTTCGAACACAGCAGGAAGTTCCCGTGATCGAAGTGGTCCAGAGCGGCCTTGGCTGCAGCCACGACGCGGGGATGACGTCGACCGACGTTGAACGATCCGGCGGACGTAAAGCAGTCGAGGTACGTCGTGCCGGCGAGGTCGACGACCCACGGGCCGTGTCGATCGGCTTCGATGAGGTCGAGCCCCGCGGCGTGCAGCACGCGCACCTTCTGGGGATTGATGTACTTCGCGAAGGTCGCCAGCGCCGCCGTCTTGGTATCGGGATCCGGTACGAACGTCAGCGGCTCGCTGGGCGTCACGATGGGCTCCACGCGACGACGATACCGCGAGCGTGGGGAGGCAACGGTTGGATTCGCTTAGGACGTCATGCCCGTGAGGCCGACGAGCGCGCGGGCGTGTTCAATCTCGCCCATGTGTCGTAGACCGTGTTGGTAGATCCAGCACTCCAGAGCGTCTGATCGCGTGACGCCGTGCGTACCGCCCACGCGCGCCGAGAACGTCGTGGCAATACCGGGCGGATACGGCGTCGCAATGATGACGTCGTTGAGTGAGCTCGGATCGAGATCGGCGAGGAAACCTTCGGTGGCCGCGAAGACCCGACCCTGGAAGTCAACGAACGCCTCGTAGTCACCAATGCGCTGGGCCATCATCTCCTCGACCGACTTCTCTTTGCCGTGGTTGTCAATCGCCGCTCCGATGCGCTCGCGCCAGTCGTCGTTGTACAGAGGGGACGGGCCGCCCAGGAAGACGACGCTGCCGTCTTCGATGAGGATTTGATGGATCAGTGAGAACGCGATCGGAAGCACGCCGTCACGTTCGACGTAGTTCACCTGTTCGAGGGTCATCGTGGCGCAGGCGTCCTCATAGAGAGAGTGCATGGCGCGCATGCGTCGCTGGAGAGATGAGAGGTAGTCAAGACTCATGGACCAGTTTGCCCGCTGTGGCGGACGCCCGCGCTCGCCGCCGATATTGTGGCCCGATATGAGCCGGATCCAAGAGCGTCGCGAGCGCTCGATGGAGCGGTTCAAGGATCATTTCGGCTTGCTGGTCCTCGTGTGCATGGTCGATTACGCACTGCTGGTGACGGTGCGCACCAACCAGTTCGTCGGCATCGTCGAAATCGTGCCGATCGTGCTCACGGTGATCTTGACGCACCGAACCGCACAGATCTCCGGAGTCTGGCGGATCCTCGGCTTCGTGGCTGCGACAACCGGGACGGTCATGGCGATTCTCGAGTCCGTTCGACCCACTCGAGATTTCGTTGGCCTGATCAATCTGAGCTTCGCCGTCGCGCTCGCTGCGTGCATCGCCGTCATCTTCACGCGCATCATCAGCGACCGGGAGATCTCGGTGCAGACCATGTACGCCTCACTGGCCTGCTATTTGATGATCGGACTGATTTTTGCGTATTTCGACACCGCCGTGGGCTCGGTCGTGAGTGACTTCTTTGCTCAGCCCGGTCCCCACCCCGAAGGCGACTTTGCGTATTTCAGTTTCGTCACCATGACGACGGTGGGCTACGGCGACCTGACACCAGGTATCTCGATTGCGCGCAGCTTGGCGGTGCTGGAGGCGGTCATTGGCCAGATGGTGCTCGTGACGCTCGTCGCTCGAACGGTCGCGAGTCTCTCGGGCCGCGCACGTCGTGACGTCGAGAGCGCCGACGACTAAAGCGGTCTTGGTAGCCTGCGACTATGGATATTGCCGCGCTTCTAGGTGACGAGGCGTCGTCACTGCTGACTCATCACGCCACCGCGTTTCCCAAGGAACTGCTCACCGCACCCGGGCCTACGTTCCTGGACGACGTCTTTGTCGCGTCGGATCGGTCTCCCTCGGTTCTTCGCAACCTCGGCACGCTGTACAACCACGGACGTCTCGCCGGGACGGGCTACCTGTCGATCCTGCCGGTGGACCAGGGGATCGAGCACTCGGCGGCCGCCAGTTTTGCGAAGAATCCGATCTATTTCGACCCCGCGCGCCTCTGCGACCTCGCCATTGCGGCTGACTGCAGCGCCATTGCCACGACCCTCGGAACGCTCGGCGCCGTCTCTCGACGCTACGTCCACCGGATCCCGTTCATCGTGAAGATCAATCACAACGATTTCCTGCACTACCCCAACACGTACGACCAGATTCTGTTCGCCTCGGTGCGTCAGGCCGCGGATCTCGGCGCCGTCGGTATCGGGGCGACGATCTACTTCGGTTCACCCGAGTCGGATCGACAGATCCGTGAGGTCGGCGCGGCGTTCGCCGAGGCGCACCGCCTGGGTCTGTTCACGGTGCTGTGGACCTACCTTCGCAATCCCGCGTTCAAGACGGCAGAGGCCGACTATCACCTGAGCGCGGACCTCACGGGTCAGGCCAATCACCTCGGCGTCACGATCGAAGCCGACATCATCAAGCAGAAGCAGGCGGAGAACAACGGGGGGTACAACGCCGTCGCGTTCGGTAAGACCGATCCACTCGTCTATGAACAGCTGACCACGGACCACCCGATTGACCTGACGCGTTGGCAGGTGGCCAACTGTTACGCGGGACGCATTGGTCTCATCAACTCCGGTGGGGAGTCCAAGGGAGCGGGTGATCTCGCCCAGGCGGTGCGCACAGCGGTCATCAACAAGCGTGCCGGTGGCCAGGGACTGATTGTGGGTCGAAAGGCCTTTCAACGACCAATCGATGACGGGGCGGAACTGGTCCACGCGATCCAGGACGTCTTCTTGGATTCGTCGATCACGCTGGCGTAGTCGTCGTGAGACACAACCACTCAATGTGTCTCACGAGAGCGATACAGTGGATTTGAGGTAGAGGATGGTGGAGTCATGACGAAGTTGGACCAAACATCACTGGACAGTGTCGTGCTGCGCTTTGCGGGAGACTCCGGCGACGGGATGCAACTCACGGGCGAACGTTTCACCTCCGTGTCGGCACTCTTCGGAAACGACCTCGCGACGTTGCCGGACTTTCCCGCCGAGATCCGGGCACCGGCAGGAACCCTCGCGGGCGTCTCGTCCTTTCAGGTTCAAATCTCCAGTCACGACATCTCCACGGCGGGGGACACACCGAACGTCCTCGTCGCGATGAATCCGGCGGGACTTCGTGCGAACGTCGGACTCCTCGAGCGAGGCGCCACCGTCATTGTCAACGTCGATGCATTTGACGAGCGTTCTCTGACGAAGGCCGGGTACCTCGAGAACCCGCTGTCGGACGGTTCTCTCGGGGCCTTCACCGTCTACGAAGTCCCGATGACCACGATCACGACCGAAGTCTGCAAGGAAGCCGGCGTCAAGCCACGTGATGCCGAGCGGTCGAAGAACTTCTTCGCACTGGGTCTCGTGTCCTGGCTCTACTCACGTCCGATTGAGTCGACGACGGCGTGGATCGCGGACCGCTTCGCCAAGTCGCCCCTCGTAATGGAGGCGAACCTGCGCGCGTTTCGCGCCGGCTACGACTTCGGCGAGACCGCCGAGCTGTTCAACGCGCGCTACGAAGTTGCCGCCGCGCCCTTCGCACCGGGCGAGTACGCCAACATCACCGGCAACGCCGCGCTGTCGTGGGGACTCATCACCGCGGCCCACCGTGCCTCGCTACCGCTGTTTCTTGGCTCGTACCCAATCACTCCCGCGTCGGACATCCTGCACGAACTCTCCAAGCGCAAGGAGTTCGGAGTGCGCACCTTCCAGGCCGAAGACGAGATCGCGGGCGTCGCCGCGGCGATCGGTGCGTCCTACGGCGGGGCCCTGGGTGTCACCACGACCAGCGGCCCCGGACTTGACCTGAAGAGTGAGGCCATCGGCCTCGCGATCTCGTTGGAGCTCCCGTTGGTCGTGGTGGATGTCCAGCGGGGTGGACCGTCGACGGGTCTGCCGACGAAGGTCGAGCAGGCCGATCTCCTCCACGCGATGTACGGACGCCACGGGGAAGCCCCGTTGCCGATTGTGGCGGCGCTCACCCCCGGTGACTGCTTCTACGCCGCCATCGAGGCCGTGCGTCTGGCCGTCAAGTACCGGACGCCGGTCATCTTGCTGTCGGACGCCTATCTCGCCAACGGGACGGAGCCGTGGGTCATCCCTGACCCCGACGACCTGCCTCGCTTTGAACCCAACTTCGCCACGGCGCCCAATCACGTGAACGCGGACGGGACGGAGGCGTTCTGGCCCTACGTGCGCGACGAGGCGACGCTGGCGCGTCCGTGGGCACCACCGGGCATGCCCGGATTGGAGCACCGCATTGGGGGGCTCGAAAAGGCGGATCTGACCGGCAACGTCTCCTACGACGGTCTCAACCACGAGCGCATGAGCCACCTTCGCGCGGACAAGATCGCCGGCATCGCCGCCGACATCCCCGACGTCGAGGTGGACGATCCAACCGGGTCCGCGGACGTCCTCGTGTTGGGCTGGGGAGGCACCTACGGCTCGATCATCGCGGGCGTGGCGCGCTCGCGTGCGCGCGGTCTCGGTGGCGCACGCCCAGTCGCGCCATCTCAATCCCTTCCCCGCGAATTTGGGCGCGGTGCTGGCGCGCTACGACAAGGTTCTCGTTCCCGAGCTCATCCATTGGATGGGCGGCCCAGGCGGATTCCATGAATGAAATCTTCATCAGGTTATCGATGAAGTCTCCGCCCATGCGAACATTCCCTCCGCCGACCTGGCGGTAAATGTTGTTGGCAGCCTGAAAAACCCTGCTTTGCCGCGTCGTAGGAAGGTTGGATTGAATCCCGATATCCTGGGTCCCCCGGCGGGGAGCTGAACGTCGGTCGATATAAACTGCGCGCTGGTCTCGTCAATCGTGCTGGGAGAAATCGCAATGGTATTTGCTGCTTTCACCGATTGCTGAGCAAAGCTAAAGCCATTTGCGGCGCTGAGCTTGCCGTCACCCTGGCCGGGCTGCAAGGAGTACCCATGCCGTTCGTCGCGGCTCATGCGAAGGTAGGCGGAGTCGCGTTGACTGAACTGGTGGTCAAGCCTCGCTACAAATTGACGGTCGAGTCGCGGAACAAAGGTATTGGAAAGAGTGGAGCTCCCATCCGCAGGCAAAGGGCTGTTGCTCCTTAGTTCTCGTCTGCTGCTAGACTCGCCAGCAGCCGCTGCCGGCTCATTGCGAATTGATCGAAGCTAACAAAATAGGAAGTGCGGCCCTGGCCGATGTTTCCGCCCACAGCGCCTCCAAACTCGGAGACGGGCAGCTCATCCCGCAGAGTTACGTCGGGCGCGCCGGCCATGTCGAACCCAGAAGTCCAAAAACCTGCCCGTGCGGCGCGTTTTTCCCGGAGGACAACGGCGCGTCCGGAAGTCGCCGATCGGTTGCAGGGTCGCTCACAACGCGAAACTCGTCGATCGATCCCGTTGACCCCGTGCCGGCAGCCGCCACTCCGCAATCAAGCCGCTTCGCTGAGATCGTCGCCCCCGCGATGCCTGCGCCAGCGAAGTCCGCTACCTGCCCACCCAGGCAGGCATTTGTACTGTCAGGCTGCAACCGCAAGACAAAGCGACGCGGCACAAAACAGGCTTGCAGCAACGAGAAAGCTCCTTGGCATGCTCTCAAATTGCAGAGGATCGCGGGTTTAGACGCACGCGAGATGAAATCG
>CAWHLQ010000046.1:0-116847 GCA_963830195.1 uncultured Actinomycetota bacterium
CACCATCGACGACAAGCCGGTCGAGGTCACGGGGCAGGCCTGGATGGACCGCGAATGGAGCAGCCAGCCGCTCGCCTCCGACCAGACCGGATGGGACTGGTTGTCGCTGCATTTCAATTCCGGCGAAAAGCTGATGCTGTACCGGATGCGCCAGACCGACGGCGACAATTACGTGTCCGGCAACTGGATTTCGCCCGACGGCAAGACCCGGCTGCTCGCAGGCGACCGACATCGTCATGACGCCGAAAGCGGTCACCGTCATCGAAGGCCGCAAGCTCCCGACCACATGGGACATCGCGATTCCCGGCGCTCGGCGCTGGCGATCGAATGCGCGCCGCTCAACCCGAACAGCTGGATGGCAACGAGCTTTCCCTATTGGGAAGGGCCGATCGGTTTTGGCGGCAGCCACGCGGGCGTAGGATATCTGGAGATGACGGGCTATTGAAGACGCACGTCATTCCGGGGCGCGCAAGCGAACCCGGAATGACGTTCAATTGTCAAAAGGGGGATTCGCATGTATCACTTCACCGCGCTCGTCACCTGCCTCGCCCTCGCATTCTATTTCTTCACCTCCTTCCAGGTGGGAAAGGCGCGCGCCGCATTCGGCGTCAAGGCGCCCGCGACCACGGGCAATCCCGATTTCGAGCGGGTATTTCGCGTGCAGATGAACACGCTGGAATGGATGCCGATCTTCCTGCCCTCGCTCTGGCTGTTTGCGATCTACATCAGCGACCCCATCGCCGCCGCCATTGGCGTCATCTGGATCGCCGGCCGCATCCTCTACATGACCGGCTATTCGCAGGCCGCCGACAAGCGCGGCCGGGGCTTTGGCATTCAGGCGCTGGCCGCGGTCGTGCTCTGGCTGGCGCGCTCGGCGCGATCGTCTGGCGCCTGATTCACGGCTGACGCAGGCGACGCCGCGGCGATCCTATGGCAGCGCCTCGCGGACCTGAAACACCGTGCCACAGGGAGGGGTCCAGGCGTAGCGGCGCCACTGGTCGTCGAGCCGCGGCGGCGAGTAGCCGCTCCAGGCCTGGGCCCTGCGCTCTCCGAAGATGAAGGTGCCTTTGTTTTCGTTGGTGACGGGGTCGCGATAGATTACATAGACGCTGGTGTGGGCGTCGATGACGACGTTCATCCCGAGATCGTCCCGGATCATGTCCGGTATGGACCCCTCACAGTGGTAGGTGAGAACCGCCACGAACTCGCCGCACCCATCGGCATCGTGCGCATCAAGCCACGCGTAAAGGCCTTGGTAGTCTCCGTCATCGCCAAGATCGAACGTGATCCATACAGTGTGAGCGCTCAAGAACTATTCCTCAATGCCGATGTCCCCAGGAGCCATAGACAGCATCGCTTCATTCGGAACTCCCGATCATTTGACCCTACCATAATCCCGGTCGAATAATACCCCGGCTCGATCCGGGGTTCCATGCCATGGCCGGCATTGAACGACCTCTTGGTAACAACTATCGCGAGCTTCCATTTACAGCATTTCGTGCGGGTTGCATCGGCTCCCTCGGGACAATGACCCACGGCGCCACATCGAGGTCGTCAAGCTCGCGGGGGCCGCTGTGGGCTCGCGTGTCGATGGAATTGTACAACCTGCGGAGCTATGCTCTTTGCGGAGACCTGATGTCGCTTTGGGTTCCAACTTTCGCCAGCGGACTTGCGGCAACATGATGCCAATATGAGAGCCCGGACACTAGCCGGTTTGGTTCGATAAAGGGTCTGGGTAATGCAATGCTCGCAATGCAATAGCCAGAACAGGGACGGCAACGACTATTGCGAGAGCTGCGGCGCCCCTCTCGGACTGCGGTGCGAGGCCTGCAATCATGTCAACGGAGCCTCCAGCCGCTTCTGCGGTCAATGCGGTACGTTGCTGGCGACCAACGCGGCAGGCCCGCCCAGCCTCGCAACGTCTGCTGCAGATGAGCTGAGCAGCAAAGGCGGCGAACGCAAGCGCCTGACCATCCTGTTCGCCGACATCCGCAATTCGACCAGCCTGATCGATAGCCTGGGCGATCCGGAACTCGGGATGCGGCGCCTCGAGCCCGTGCTCAACCTGATGAAGGAAGCCGTGCATCGCTACGACGGCATCGTCAACCGGATCCAGGGCGATGGCGTGATGGCGCTGTTTGGCGCGCCGCGCCCGCATGAGGACCATGCGGTTCGCGGCTGCCTCGCCGCGCTTGCCATGCAGGATGCAGTGGCGCGGCTCGAAGACCCGGGTCTGCAGATCCGGGTCGGCCTTCACACCGGTGAAGTCGTGGTCCAGGCCATTGAAAACAGTTTCTACCAGACCTACGACGCCGCCGGCGCCAATGTGCATATCGCCGCGCGCATGGAGCAGCTCGCCGACACCGGCTGTATCCTCATCACCCGGGATACCTATGTTGCCGCCAAGCAATTCGTCGAGGTCGAGCCGCTCGGCCCGCAGGCTATTCGCGGCATCGCCGCCCCGGTCGAGGCCTTCAGGCTCACCAAGCTGCTGAATGCGCCGGCGAGCGACGTGTTCCGGAGCGGCAGCCGCCTTGAGTTCGCTGATCGGACGGAGCGACCAGTTCGCCACTCTCGAACGCGAACTCAAGAGCGCGCTCAAAGGCGACGGCAGGGTGGTTGGCGTCGTCGGCGAGGCCGAAATCGGCAAGAGCCGGCTCTGTTTCGAGTTTACCGAACACTGCCGGCGGCAGGGCATTCGGGTCTACGAGGGACGGGTGCTGGCGCATGCGCGCGCGACGCCGTTCCAGCCGGTGCTGGAACTGTTGCGCGACGTCTTCGACATCAGAGCCAGGAACTCCATCGCGGAGGCGCGCAACCGTGTCACGGAGCGGCTGGCGGCGCTATCCTCGTCCGAAGACAACAGCTGCTCGTCCTCTTGGAATTTCTCGGCCTGAGCGACGCCGCGCGCCCGGCCCCGAAACTCGAACCTGACATGCTAAAAATGCAGCTGTTGGATCTGGTCAGGACGCTGGTGCGCGCGGCGCCGCGCGACGCCCGACCGTTTTCGCCATCGAGGATCTGCACTGGATCGACCCGGCCAGCGAGGAATTCGTCGAGGCGCTGCGGGCGTGGGGGTCGGCACCACGACCCTCCTGGTCGTGGATCTTCAGACCCGGTTTCGTGGCGGCGCTGATGCAGAGCCCGCAGTATCGGCAACTCGTGATGCCGCCGCTGTCGGCGGACCGGCAAACCTGCTGCTGCACCAGCATTGCGGCGACGACCCGTCGCTGGCGGTGCTGAAGCGGAATATCATCGAGCGCGCGCAGGGCAACCCGTTCTTTCTGGAGGAACTGGTCAAGGCCATCGTCGAGCGCGGCGATTTCGAGGGCGCGCGGGGCGCCTACCGGCTGAGGGGGAGCGTCGAGGCAATTCCGTTGCCGTCGACGGTGCAGGCCGTCATTGCGGCCCGGATCGACCGGCTCGAGGAGACGGCCAAGCAGGTGCTCGAAGCCGCCTCCGTGATCGGCCGCGTGGTCTCGCTGTCCGTCCTGCAACGGGTCACGTCGATCCCCCATGGCGACTTGTCGGACGCGATATCGCAGCTGCGGAAGGCCGACCTGCTGTACGACTTCGCTCCCTTCGACCAGGGCTTGCTGGCGTTTCGCCATCCCCTCATCCAGGAAGTGGCTTACGCGACACAACTGCGGTCTCGGCTGGTGATGTCGCATGCGGCGGTCGCAAGGGCGATCGAATGCTTCGACTGGGGCAAGCTCGACGAATTCGCGGGCCTGCTCGCATTCCACTACGAGGCGGCCGGTCAGCCACTCGATGCGATCACCCATCTGGAGCGCTCCGCGCGATGGATCGGGCGGACCAACTCCGCCGAAGGTCTCAAGAGCTGGAAGAAGGTTCGCGCGCTGTTGGATCATCAGCCCAGATCCGAGCAGAACGACCGGCGGCGCGTCTTCGCCAGCCTGCAAATTCTGGACTTCGGCTGGCGCGAGGGCATCTCGGCCGACGAGGCCAAGCCCTACGCGGAAGTGGCGCTCAAACTTGCGCCCAACGAACCGATCCTGCTCGCCGGCTACGGCCGGTTCCTGGCGGCGAGCGGCGCGGCCGACGACTACGTCCGTGTCATGCAGCACGCATTGACACTGACGCCGAGCGAGGGCGATGACGTGTTCGCGCAGATCGCGGGTCCGAGGCCCGCCGTCACAACGGTCTGGCCGAACCGTCTCGCGAGAGAAACTCGACCGGGTAAGGTCGCGATCTGTCGAAGGAGGACCCGTGATCGAGACGGTCATTGACCAATGGCACGCGCACCTGCGTGGAGAGTTGCCCAATGGGCTGGACGTCCTGTTGGACGATGACGTCGTGTTCTACTCCCCGATCGTCTACACCCCCCAGGTGGGCAAGGCGGTCACGACCCAGTATCTGACGGCGGCGGGACAGACGTTCCCCGGCGACGAAAAGGACGAGTCGTCCCCGTCACCGCGCCCACGGTCCTCGTTCCACTACACCAAGCAGGTGCTGAGCGGGGACACGGCGGTTCTCGAATTCGAGACCACGATGGAGGGCAAGTACGTCAACGGCGTTGACATCATTCGTTGTAATGACGCCGGCAAGATTGTGGAGTTTCGCGTCATGATCCGACCCTTGCAGGCCGTGAATTTGGTTCACCAGCAGATGGGACGCGCACTCGGTCTGATCAGCTGACGACGTCCGCCTCGACGGTCGTCACGTATTCAGGCGGCGACACCACCCGACGCCGACACGCCGAGGCTCTGGAGAAGGTGCCGAACCCGCATCACCTGGTCCTCGCTGAGGTCACGACCCCGCACTCGACCGAACGACGTCGTGACGCCATCGATCGTCAGGGCCATGCCACCGCGGTGCGATTCGTGCGTCTCTCCGAAACGGTCGAGAAGACACACGACGTCACGCCACTGAATGTTGTGACCTATCGGGTGACCGAAGATCTGCTCCACGGTGTGGCGGTGGTGATGGTCCAGCTTGATCGACATTGCATCGAACCTCCTGCCGGGGCCGTTTCGAGTGCGACCCTTGCAGGAACTCTGCACCCCTTAGTGGCCCGCGTCAAGTACCGCGACCAGTTCCAGGTGCTCGGTCATCGGGAATAGGTCGAAGCCGCGCAGTTCACGAAGGCGGTAGCCGCCGTCGAGGAGGACCTTGAGGTCCCGAGCGAAGGTGGCGGCGTCACAGCTCACGTAGACCACGCGTCGAGGAGCTCGCGTGACGAGGGCGCCCATTGCGGCCTTGCCCGCTCCCGAACGGGGCGGGTCGAGAACGACGACATCGCCCGCTCCGACAACGTCGTTGATGGCCCGTGGCGTCACGCGCCAATTGCGCACCGCGACCTGGCGAAGACCGGTGGCGTTCGCGGTCGCGTCCTCGCAGGCGTCCTCCGAACCCTCCACGGCCGAGACCCGTCCGCGCGGCCCCACCCGCTTCGCGAGCGGTATCGAAAACAGGCCCACACCGCTGAAGAGATCGGCCACGCGATCGCCCTCTTGGACGTCGGCGAATTCGAGCACGGTGCGAAGAAGGGTCGCCGGCGCCAGCCGATGTGACTGCCAGAACGACAGGGGTCCGACGCGGAACTCGTGTCCGTCGACATCGACGAGCGAACCCGCGCCCGCGAGCGGTTCGCCGTCGAGGTCCGTCGTCTCGAACACGGTCACGTCACGGTCGGGCCACCTCTTTACGGCGAACGGCGCGTCTGATCCGATCGCGCGCAGCTCCACTTCGGCGGCGTTGTCCCAGGTCGTCGCAAAGGCCGGTCGCAGCGAGGGATCCGCGAGCCAGCAGTCGTCAACGGTCACGAGGTCATGACTGCGCGGACGTCGAAGGCCCAACTGGCCGGTGTCGCTCACGGCGCACCGCAGCCGCGTCCGCGAACCCTGCGCCTCCCCGGGCATCGCGGCCACCTCGACGCGCCACGCCACTGCGGCGATGCGGGCCAAGTGCTCGGTCGCGACCGCAGCTTTCCAGCGCAGCTGGGCGTCCACCGCGGCGTGCTGGAGATCACAGCCACCACAGTCCGCGGCGTACCGGCACGGCGGCGTCACGCGGTCCTCGCTGGAACTCACGATCTCCGTGGCGTCGCCCCGGGCGAAACTGCGGCTCGACTCCGTGATCGTGACCACGACCGTCTCCCCCGGCAGACCGTGACGAACAAAGACCACCTGTCCGTTCGTGCTGCGCCCGAGTGCGCCGCCCGTGGCGGGCCGCTCGAGGGTGAGAGTCTCGCGTGCGCCAACTTCGAGGGGAGTTTTCACTGACGCAGCCTAACGGGGTCTCTCCCCGCTCTGGAAAGTCACGGGTGGTGCGTAGAGTCGTGGCACATGGACACGGGCCTCACGTTGCACGTCGGCGAGGACCTCGAGGCGCTCGCCATTCAATTCGCGACGTTGTTGGGCGAACCCAGTGACAACATTCTCGAGCCCCTCTGGACCGTCGTTCCGTCGGCGCCGGTTCGACAGTGGCTCGACTGGCACCTCTCGGCCTACGTGGGTGCGTCGAGCGCCGAACGTCGCGACGGGGTGACCGCCAACTTGGCCTACCTGTTCCCCGAAGAGTTCGTCCGCCGCCTGGAAGAGTCCGCTCTTGGCGACACGGGACGGACCCGGACGGCCTGGGAGCCAACCGCACTGGCGCTGCGCATCATGCGACTCGATGGTCCACGACGCTCTTACGAGAGCGCGCGACAGCTGGCGGACGACATCGACGAAATGGTGCGGTGGCGTCCCGGCATGATTCGCGGGACCGAACCGGCTCCCCGATCCGCCGATGACGCGTTGCGCGTCTACGCGCAGCTGGAGCCATCGACGTCGACACCGCTGGCCCAGCGCGACGCCGTGCGCGAGATGCTCCGCGGCGCGCGACCGCGCGACGTCCCCGATCGCGTCTTCCTGTTCGGCGTGCCGAACGTCCCGGGTGGACCCGAATTCGCCGAACTGGTCGCGGATCTCGCTCGTCACTGCGCGGTGCACGTACTCGTACCGGTCCCGAGCGTGACGCGCGCCCGCGTTCTCCTCGACGGCGACGGCGAGGACGTCGGACCCCTCGACGGATGGTTCCACGAAGCCGACGAGACGTTTCAGATCTGGCGCGGCGTCGGAGATGACACCACGCAGATCCGGTTCCTCGAGACCCGAGACCCAGGGACCTCGGTGCTGGGTGACCTCCGGTCCTCGGTGCGACGCGGTGCCACGCACGACACACCGGACGACCTCTCCGTCCGCGTCATCGGGGCCGTCGGCCGCGCCCGACAAGTGGAGGTGGCCCGGGACGCGGTTCTTGAAGCCATCGCCACCGGCATCGCGCCGCACGAGATCCTGGTCGTCACCCCCGATCCCGCGTCGATCGCCGGATCGCTGGAACGTCACTGGAACCACGACCGCGGCGTCGGCGTCGCGCGGCGGCCCCGCGTTCCCTTCGAACTCACCGAGGTCGACACCGCCTCGTCGCGAGATCGATTGCACTTCTCACTGGCCGTCCTGTCTCTCTGCGGCAACTACGCGACTCGAGAGCAGCTGGAGACGCTCGGCACGTACCCGTGCTTCGCGCGAACCCTCCTCGACTCCGACGATCGCTTGTGGTCCCTCGCGGACGAGGCGAACGTCACGTTCGGTGTCTCGCCCGCGCAGCGTCACCGCTTCGACGTCTACGGCTCCTTGGGCGACGCGTCGTTTCGACCCGACGCGGGAACCTGGCAACGACTGGTGGACCGTGTCGCCGCCACGATGTACGACGTGCCTCGCCCCGCCGGAGAGACGTCGATGCTCGGCGTCCCCAGCGACCTCGACGCCGTTTCGGGTCTGCACGCACTGCTGCGACTGCTCGACGCGAATCGCACCGTGCGCGATGCGGGGTCGAGCACCCTCAGTGACTGGTTGTGCCACCTGACGAAGTGGATCAACGAGGTCGCACCCGCCCACGACGACGACTCCTTGGAGTCAGCCGTCGCCCGCGTCGCGAGTTGGATCGACCCGGCTGTGGCGTCGTTCGACGCCGACGCGTCACTGTCGTTCGGTGACTTCGAGTCCCTCTGGCGCGACGTGGCCGCGCCGCGCTCCCAGCAGCGGATCTTCGGCCGAGGTGGCGTCACGGTCACGAGACTCACCTCCTTGACCTACGCCCCGTACCGGATGGTCTGTGTCATTGGTCTCGACGAGAGTGCCCTGCCCCCGGCCGAGTTGCGCAGCCCCCTGCTCGGCCCCCGACGCACGGGCGACCCCGACGCACGTCACGCGCTCCTCGGGGCGTTACTCGCCAGCGTCCTCAGCGCCGAGGAACGGCTCCTCGTCACGTGGAGTTCGCGACGAGAGGACAACGGGCGCCGGGTCGATCCCCCGATCGTGCTCGAGGAGCTCCTCGCGGCCCTCTCGCGAGCCACCCGTCGTGCGTCGACGTCGGTTCGATCGTCCTCCTCACGTCACGGCTTTTCGATTCCGTCCGCAGAGCCACGCGTCGTCGCGACCACGTTCGACGCCGCGTACGCGGCGCCGCCCGCGCCGACCTCGCCACCGGTCGTGGAACCTCCATCGCTCGCGGACGTGTCCGGGGGCGACCTGCGCACCTTTCTCACCAATCCGGCCCGGTCGTATCTTCGCCGGACACTGGGTGCCGCACTGCCGCCCGACGCGCTCTCTCACGCGGTCGTGCCGCCGGTCACGCTCGATCACTCGCAACGCGCTCGTCTCCAGCGTCGCTACGTCGAGGAGCTCGCGGCACACTACGCCGCCGACTTCGCGATGTCGCCGCCGCCGTACGCGCCCGACCTCGGTGATGGCGACGACGCGGACCCCGGCGTCGCGCGACTGCGCCAACCCGCGCGGGAGCTGCGCGCGCGACTTCTGCACGACGAGCGATCGAACGCCAACGTTCCTCCGCGCCTCTGGCAGCACCGAATGAACTTCGACGTGTTGGACCTCGCGGCCTACAACCTCGCTGTCGATCTCTCCGAGTTCGGGCCGCTGGCGCCCGCGTCCGTACCGTCACTGTTCGCCGACGTGGATCTGGGGGACGGAACGCGACTGATCCTGGCGCCCGATGGCGCGCACGCCCGGGCGTTCACGCCACTGCGGTCACTCGCCCGCGACACGCTCCTCGCCACCGTTACCTTCGAGGCTCGCGAGGGCGGACTCGCCCAGGCCTCCCACGTGTTGCGCAGCGTGCTCGACCTGCTCATCCTGCGACTCAACGCGCCGGAGTTCGACGCCGTTGCCATCACGTACTTCCTCCCGTCGCGCGCCGAGGCGTACAAGGTCAAACGTCGCCAGCTTCTCGCGGGCGAGTTTCCTCTCAATCCCCGCGTGACGATGCGTTTCGACGGCGAGGGCGATGACGCGCGACGAGCGCTGCGCACAATGGTCGAGTGGTACCGGCGCTCTCACGAGGTGCCGCTTCCCCTGTTTCGCCGCACCAGCGTCGCGTCGGTCGTGACCGGTCTCGTGCACAAGGCCGCCGCGACGTGGGAGAGCGGGCCGTACAGTTTTGGCGAAGACCGCGAGCTCGCTCACGAACTTCTCTTTCCCTACCCGTACGCGGAACTGGCGGAGCTGAGTCCCGGCGAGTCCTTCCCACTTGCGCGCCAACTTCGCCAGGTGTTGTCGTGCGTCCACGTGAGCGACGTGGACCAGGTCAGTCGTGCACCGGGACTGTCCCGCCGTGTCATCGACCCCGCGCGATGGAGTGACGCCGAGGAGACGTTCTCGCCACTCGTCGAGGCGTCGGAGGCACCGTGACCAGACGTTTTGACCCCTTCCACACACCGATGAGCGACGTGACGGATCTCTTGCTCGTGAGCGCAAGCGCGGGCACGGGCAAGACCTGGATGGTGACTCATTTGGCGGCGCGCTGGCTCCTCGAGCAGGACCGTCACCCGGGAGAACTCCTGATGGTGACGTTCTCTCGTGCGGCCGCGGGTGAATTGAAATCGCGACTGCGGGCGCGACTCGACGAGATCGGCGTCGTCCTCGAGGACGTCGGCGCAACGACCGCACCCGCAACGGAGTGGGCCGAGGGTCTGGCGGTCATCGCGAGCGAGGTGGGCCGTGACGAGATGCGGCGACGACACCGCGCGATCATGAGCTCGCTCGACGCGGTCCACGCACGCACGATCCACTCCTTCGCGTCGAGCGCCCGGCCCGTTCAGGAGACCGACGTCGTGGCGGGCACGGTTCTGAGACGGCGCGCCGTGCACGAGGTCGTGACTCGACGGGTCACCGGCGGTGACCCACGATTCGAGGCGCTCCTCAACGACATGGAGGAGTCCAGCACCAAGAAGCGACCGGGCGCCGAGGTACTCTCACTGGAGCTCACGCGGGCACTCGCCGCCGCCGAGTCGGCCGGCGGCATGGCCAGTGGGCGCGTGACCCTGTGGCACGACACCGACGGGGACGCCGACACAACCGAACTGGTCGAACAACTCCTCCTCGAGGCGAGCGAGCGACTGGCGTCACTGCGCGACGTGGAACACCAGGTCTCCTTTGACTCCTTGATCGAACAGTTGCACGCGGAGGTCACCTCCGAGGAGACCGGGCTCGCGGAGAGACTTCGCGCGCAGTTCGGTCTCGTCGTCATCGACGAATTCCAGGACACCGACGCGCTGCAGTGGGAGATCTTCGACTCCGTGTTCCGCCGAGGCCCCCGCGCGACGCCCCTCATCGTTGTCGGAGATCCCAAACAGGCGATCTACGGATTTCGCGGAGGAGACGTCACTGTCTTCCAACGTGTGCAAGCAGAGCTGCGCGCGCGATCAGCGGTTCATGAGGGGTCCTACGAACTCGACCTGGTGACGAACTACCGCTCCAGCGAGGGACTCCTCGGAGCACTCAACGGGCTCTTTCTCGCGGGTGACGCGCACCTCTGGCGGTTCTCACCCGACTCCGACGCCGATCCCATCCGCTACGACGCACTACGCCCGGGCCCCCACCTCGTGGACCAACCCGGCGTCTTCGCGTTGCGCCGGCCCGACGAGTCCGAGGTTCGACTCTTCGACGACGTCCTCCTGGTTCTTCGCCAATTGGTCGACGACCAGCGAGTGTCTCCCCGGGACATCGTGATTCTCTGTCGACGACGCGCGGTCGTGGAGAGTCTGCGCCGATTTCTCGAACGGCGAGGGGTCCGAACCGTCTCCTCGGGCGCGACGTCGGTGTTTTTGTCGCCGGCCGCGACCCAACTGCGCACACTGATCTGGGTCCTCGCGGACGTCCGCAATCCCCGACGCGCTCGCCTGCGCGCGGCCACCTGGTTCGCGCCCCTTCGCGCGGACGAGCTGGCGTCGGCGAGAGCCGAACTGTCGCGTCGAGGAGTTGGCGGACTCGCTCGTGCCGTGTTCACCTCCGACGTGCTCGACGACCTGCGCCGCAGCACGGACGGCGAACGTCGCATCACGGACCTCGAGCATCTCTGTGAACTGCTCGGCGCCGACGTGCCCGGGCCGGTCGCGCCGGAGCGGCTGCTGCACGCGCTCGACGCGGCGATCAGCGACGCACGCGACGAGTTCGAGACCAACGACGTGGCGCAACGACGGGTGGAGAGCGACGCCGACGCCATCACGCTGATGACGATCCACGCGTCGAAGGGGCTCCAGTTCCCCGTCGTGCTCGTTCCCGACATCGAGCGCGGTCAGCGACGTCGCACCGGGGTGTCGTCGTGGACAACCCCGCACGGCCGGGCGATCGACGCCGCGACGGTCCTCGGCGCCAAGGCGACCCAAACCCACGCGGACAGCGCCCAGCTCGATGAAGACCGTCGCCTCATCTACGTCGCCCTCACGCGGGCCCAGCGAGTCCTGGTCGCCTGGGTCGATCACCCCGACGGACAGTGGCCGGCGCTCGTGGCCGCCCTCGACGACACCGCCCTCGACGTCGGCGCTAGTGACACAGCGGACCCGGGAGCGCCCCGTCGCCGACCGGACGTCCAACGCTACGGAGAACCCCTCGCGATCCCCGCCGACGTGTCGCGTCGTGAAGTGGACGATGACGTCTCTCGTCCACCCACGATCCTCGCGATGCCGGCGTTCTCCGAGCGCCCCCGCCGGTGGAGTTACAGCTCACTCGTGCTGCCCGCGAACCACGAGGGGGCCCGTTTCGAGGAGGCGCTCACGAGCGACGACCATGTCTACGACGGTGGTTCGTTCGCGGAGGACCCCGAAATCGACGGGGACGACACCAGCGCGTACGCCACCGTCTTCGGTCACTACCGCGGACCCTCACTCGGCAACGCCGTGCACGAGGTGTTCGAGCGAGCGGTCGGTCGCGTCGACGCCACCGACGTCACGACCCTCGACGACCTGGTGCAGCGCGCCTGGACCCGTCACGGCGTCGGCGCGCCGGCGCCGGACACCACGGAAGTCGTCGCCACGCTGCTGCGGCGTGGACTCGGTGAGTTGTTAGATGAGCGCAGCCTCGACAGCTTCGTTGGGGCACACGCCACCTCGGCCGAGATGCGTTTCACGTTGCCGTTGTCGACCAGTGGCACGGGCGGACGCCTCGCGGCGCTCGCGACGATCGTCGTCGAGGGCGATCCCGACGGACCGTATCGGACGTTCTTTGACGACCTGGCCCACACGACGGGCGACGACGAGCAGTTGCTCGAGGGCTACCTCACCGGAAGTCTCGATCTCGTCGCGCGGGTCGGGTCGGAGACGTCCTCGCGGTTCGTGATTGTGGACTACAAGACCAATCTGCTGAAGGAAGCGACGACCTACGAGCCGTCGGACCTCGTCGGCGAGATGATCGCGTCGGGGTACCCGCTGCAGGGACTGCTCTACTCGGTCGCCCTCCACCGTTTCCTGCGCGGTCGACTCGACGGGTACGAGCCCGCTCGCCACCTCGGTGGCCTCGTGTACTACTACGTCCGCGGCGCGGCGCGCGCCCGCACGGCCCTCAGCGGTCTGTCGTCCTGGCGCGTTCCCGCACAGGTCGTCACGGACGTGTCCGATCTGTTGGATGGTCGTGCCCCGTGAACGAGACCACCGCACTCTGGAACGATCACTCGGCGTGGGCCACCATTTTCTCCGAGTCGGATCGTCTGCTGGTCGATTCGCTGGTCCGCCGTGGTTCTGAAGTCGACGAGCGTGTCCTGCCCCTGGGCGACGAGGACGGGGCCCTGGTGTGCGCCCTCTTGTTCCTCGTGCGATCGATGCGACTCGATCACGTGGCCCTGTCGCTCGACGAGGCGACCCTCTCGCGACACGTCGCCGAGGCCTCGTCCGCACTCGACGGCGCGGGGTTTCGCGTGGGTGATCTCCTCGCCGCCGTGACGGACCAGCGTCGTCCCCTCGCTCGCGCCCTGATGGAGCACACCACCCTCAGCGACGAGGTCGCGGTCGATGGCCCCACGATCGTGATCACCCACGAGGGGTCACGGCCCACCTACGCGCACGTTCGACGTCTCGCCTACGCCGAGTGGCGACTGAGCGAGGCGCTGCTCGGCGCCTGCGCGACGACCACCCAGGGCGTGCTCGGGACCGTCGACGTCGCTCGCGTCCTCGAGGATCTCCGCCACGAGCCGGCCGCGGCGGCGGTGACGACGACGCTCGTGCACCACCGGATCTCGATCGTCACCGGGGGACCCGGAACGGGAAAGACGACCGCGATGGCGCGCGCGCTCCAGGCACTGGGTGACGACCGACGCCGACGTGCCGGCGTGTCGACGGACGTCACCACGCCGCTGTCACTCGCCCTCTGTGCGCCCACGGCCAAAGCCGCCGTGCGACTGCGCGAGGCTCTCGACGCGGCCTTTCGTGCTCGTGGCTCCGCCCTCGGCGACTATGCGGACGTTCTCTCGGTGGACGAGCGAAGTGGATCCGTCCACCGCCTCCTCGGACTGCGACCGGACCGTGCGGTCAGCCACGAGCCACTCGGTCACGACCTCGTGATCGTCGACGAGGTCTCGATGCTCGAGCTGCCCTTGCTTGACCAGCTCGTCGCACGCCTGCCCGCTACGTCGCGGGTCGTGCTCGTGGGCGACCCGGATCAGCTGGCGTCGGTGAACGTCGGGGCGGCCCTACGCGACGTGGTCGACGCCGCGGACACCGCGGGTCCTCTGGCGCCCCTCGTGACGCGGTTGTCCGTGAACTACCGCAGCAACGTCGCGATCCGTGCTCTCGCCGACGCGATCAACGCCGGGGACCTCGACCGGGTCGTGGCCGCGACGTCGTCACCGGAGGGACCGGCGAGACGGCGCGACGACCGGTCGGCCGAACTCGCTCACGCTCGGGCGCACGCGCTCGCGATGGCGGACGCCGCCGACACCGGTGACACGACACGGGCCCTGGCGTTGCTCGATGATCTCGTGGTGCTGTGTGCGACCCGCCAGGGCGACGGCTCGGTCGCCTGGTGGCGCGCCGCGCTTGAGAGCGACCTGCGTCGTCGACGATCCTCGCTCGCCACACTCACCCCCGGCACTCCGATGCTCGTGACGCGCAACGAACCCGCCGACGCCCACGGAGCACGGCCACTGAGCAACGGGGACGTCGGCGTCGTCACGCAGTTGGACACCGAGAGAGCGATCGTCTTTCCCCCCGCGTCGCATCCGCGCGTGCGCGCACTTCACGAGGTGCCCGACGCCGAGTCGGCGTGGGCCATCACGATTCACAAGTCCCAGGGCAGCGAGTACAACGACGTCATTGTCTCTCTGCCGAGCTTCGACAGCGCAATTCTCACCCGCGAGCTGCTCTACACGGCGGTGACCCGAGCGCGTGAGCGCGTCACTCTCATCGCCGACACCACCGTGTTGCGACGCACACTGGCCCGGCGGATCGCACGCGTGAGCGCTCTCACGGAGAGGCTGCGCGTACGCGCCACGGCGGCATCGGAGCGTCCCGCGAACTAGCATTGTCGGCTCACCGACGCATCGCGTCACGACGACAACGAGGTCCCGAATTGGTCGAACTGCACACACCCCGCCGCGTACTGATTCTGGGATGCGGTTCCGTCGCCCAGTGCCTGTTGCCGATGTTGCTCGACCACTTCTCCTTTGACCCCACCACCGTGACGGTTCTCGAGAGTCGGGACAACCGCGAGCGCATCACGGCCTCACTCGATCGAGGTGTGCACTACGAGCAGTTCACGATCACCCCGGACACCCTCACCACGACGCTCGCGCGCCACCTCGACGCGGGGGATCTGCTGATCGACCTCGCCTGGAACATCGACCTGGCCGAACTGCTGCAGTGGTGCCGGGATCACTCCGTGCGCTACCTCAACACCTCGGTCGAGGTGTGGGACCCCTACGACGAGGCGTCCACGGTGCCGCCGCCCGAGCGCACGCTCTACTGGCGCCACATGGCGCTGCGCCGGCTTCTCGCGTCCTGGCCCGACAACGACGGGCCACCCGCGGTCGTCGAGCACGGCGCGAACCCCGGTCTCGTCAGCCACTTCACGAAGCAGGCTCTCGTCGAGATCGCCGAGCGGGTGCTGCGTGACGGACTGCTCGAGGATCGCCACGACACCCTGCGGACATCACTGGCGAACGAGCAGTACGCGCCGTTGGCGCAGGCGTTGAACGTGCGCACCATCCACGTCGCCGAGCGCGACACCCAGATCTCCTCGATCCCGAAGGAGCCCGGCGAGTTCGTGAACACCTGGTCGGTGGACGGCTTCTACGAAGAGGGCGTCGCCCCCGCGGAGATGGGCTGGGGCACCCACGAGCGCACCCTGCCGCCGCTCGCGTTCTTGCACGACGGGGAGGGGCCGCGCAATCAGATCTGCCTCGCCCAGATGGCTCATCGCACGTTGGTGCACTCGACGGTGCCGTCCGGACCCATCATCGGTATGGTGATCCGCCACGGCGAGAGCTTCACCATCTGTGATCACCTCACCGTGTGGGACGACGGCGTGGCGCGGTACCGACCGACCGTCCACTACGCGTACTGTCCGAGCGACGCCGCGTGGGCCAGTTTCGTGGAACTGGCGGGGGCGCAGTACGCCTACCCCGAACGCCAGCGAATCATGAACGACGACATCATCGCCGGACGCGACGAGCTGGGAGTTCTCCTGATGGGCCACCCCTACGGCGCGTGGTGGACCGGCATGCGCACGTCCATCGAGGAGGCGCGCGCCGTCGCACCGCACCAGAACGCCACCACCGTCCAGGTGGCCGCGTCCATTCTGGGGGCGATCACCTGGCTGCTCACCCATCCCGACGGTGGCGTGCGCGTGCCCGACGAACTGCCCTGGCGCGAGGTGCTCGCGGTGGCGAACCCCTACGTCGGCACGACGTGGTCCGGTCCGATTGACTGGGACCCGGTGTCCACGCGCACCGACTGGTTCGATCGATGGAACGGTCGCCAGATGGACCGCGACGATCCCTGGCAGTTCTCCAACTTCGTGGCCTGAGTCAGTCCGCGCCCTTCGGGAGCCACCGGAAACTCATCGCGCACAGCACGGCCCCGGCGATCACCCACGCAACGAGAACCAGCGCCGCCTCGGCGAACTCGAAACTTCCGCCGGCCTCGGCGACACCGAAGCTCGCGGGCAGGAACACCCCGCGCATCGCCTGCGCGATCCACTTGAGGGGAAAGAGGGCCGCGACGTCCTGCATCCACTGGGGCAGGTTGGTGTAGACGAAGAACACGCCCGAGGTGAACTGGAAGAACAGCACCAGGGGCGCCGCCACCGCCGCCGCGGCCCGGCCCTCGCGGGCGAGCGAGGAGAACGCGATCCCGAGGAGAGAGCACGACAGCAGGCCGAGGAAGCTGATGCCCACGAAGATGCCCCACTGCGACAGTGTGTGCGGCACGTGGATGTCGTAGAGCGCGTGCCCGATGAGCAAGAGGAAGAGGGCCTGGAAGGCGTAGATGAACACGGAGACGGCGAACTTTCCGACGAAGAAGACGCTGCGGGGCATGGGCGACCCGGCGAGACGCTTCAAGGTTCCGTTGGCGCGCTCCTCGGTCACCGCAATGGCCAGCTGCTGGAAGGCGCTGTAGAGGATCCCCGACGCGAGCAGTCCCGCGACGAGGTACTGGGGGAAGGTGACTCCGGTGTCGCCAATGGTCTGGTTGCGCAGCACCGAGCCGAAGATGAACAGGAGAAAGATCGGCAGCAGCATCGAGAACACGACGGTCTGGCGATCACGGATGGACTCGCGCAACTCGAAGCGCGTGCGATCGACGTACAGCGACGCGAGCGACGTCACGCATCACCGCGATCAATGAGTTCGAGGTAGGCCTGCTCGAGGGTCGTGCGTACGACCTCGAGATCGGGAATCTCTCCGTCGAAGCGGGCGGACAGTTCGGCCACGAAGGATGTGGGACGGTCGGTGCGCGCCTCGCGCGGCTCGCCACCCTCGCTCCAGCGCACGCTCACCGTGCCGTCGTGACGGGTTCCCAACTGGCTCGGTGTCGTGTCGGCGACCTTGACCCCGCGCGCGATCACCACCACGCGGTCGGCGAGGGCGTCAGCCTCTTCGAGGTAGTGGGTGGTGAGAAGGATCGTGACCTTCTCCCCCTTCAGCCGCTCGATCAACTGCCAAAAGACGTGACGCGCTTCGGGATCAAAGCCCGTGGTGGGCTCGTCGAGGAACAGCAACTCGGGACGACCGATCACGCCGAGAGCCACGTCGAGGCGACGGCGCTGTCCGCCCGAAAGGGCGCGCACGCGACTCGTGGCCTTGTCCTCCAGCCCCACGAGCTGGACGGTCTCTGCGACACCACGGGGATTGGCGTAGAACTTTCGGAAGTGCTCGAGCGCCTCGGTGACCGACGCGTCCTGCAGATCACTCGCGGCCTGGGCGACGATCCCGATGCGTTGACGCCAGTCTCGCGTCGCTGAGGCCGGATCGACCCCGAGCACGCGGACCGAGCCGGCGTCGCGGTGTCGATACCCTTCGAGGATCTCCACGGTCGTGGTCTTGCCGGCGCCGTTCGGCCCGAGGATCGCGACGCACTCGCCGGAGTCGACGCCGAGATCGAGGTCTCGCACTGCGACGTGCTCACCGTAGCGACGGACGAGACCGTGAACGTCGACAACTGCCACGGGCTCACGCTACTGTCACGGCCGCGTGAGCCTCGACGGGGTCACCGAGAGTTCACGGACTCCTCAGCGCATCGACGAGGACCGTGGCGCGGCGTCCAGAAACGTGTCGACGAGCTCACGCGCGCGCAGCGTCGCCGCGGGCGTCTCGCGTCGCGTCTCGTCGAGCAATTGCGTCTCGCGTCCCTCGTGTGCGCGCGGACCGCCGTCGTCACTGGAGAACCAGCGCGCCAACTGCACGTCGTCCACCTCGGGGTGGAACTGCACGCCGAAGTGGCGCCCCAACCAGAAGGCCTGCACGGCGTGGGGTGTCGTCGCCCACACCGTTGCTCCGGGAGGAAGTTCGCACCGATCACCGTGATACTCGAACCACGGACCGCTCGAGAGCGCCACGCCGGGCACCACATCGATCACCGTCCATCCGATCTCGGCCCTCTCGGCGCGCCGCACGTCACCGCCGAACAGGTGGCACAGGATCTGCGCGCCGAAGCAGATGCCGAGAATCGCCACCCCCGCACGGTCCGCCGCGCCCAAGAGCTCGATCTCACCGTCGAGCCAGCGCTCTCGCAGCTCGGGGTCGTACACCGCGCCGGTGGATCCGAGGACGATGATCACCTCAACGTCGTCGTCGAGCACGGCGGGCGCCGCGTGGGCGTCGTCCACCTTCAGCGTCGTCAGCGCGTACCCGCGGGCCTCGAACGCCCTCCCGATGAGACCCGCGTCGTCCTCGTCGTGGTGGCGCAGGACGAGGGCCCGGCGCACCCCGGCGCCACCACTCGTGGTCGAGGGTTCCTCACGCGCCATAGACCTCGGTAGCCTACTGAGAGCGTTGCCCGCCCAGGTGAGACTTCCTAAGGAGAGACCGTGAGCACAGAGTCGTCGAGCGTGTTAGCGGACTTCACCAAGACGACGTTCACCGCACTCGATCGAACGCGCGACGTGTACCACCTCGGTGCGGGGCCCACAGTGATCGTGATCAGCGAGATGCCCGGCATCACTCCCCTCGTGGCCCAGTTCGCTCGCGAGGTGGCGGCGCGTGGACTGCGTGTCGCCATGCCCCACCTGTTTGGCGAGGACGGCGCCGCACCGACGGGACGCGTGATGCTGAAGGCCCTGCGTCAGGTCTGCGTGAGCCGCGAGTTCACGCTGCTCGCGACGAAGAGGTCCTCACCGGTCACCCGGTGGCTGACCGCCCTCGCGCACGCCGAACACGACGCGAACGGTGGTCCCGGCGTCGGTGTGGTCGGGATGTGTCTCACGGGCGGATTCGCGCTGGCGATGATGGTGGACCCCGTCGTGGTGGCGCCAGTGCTCTCCCAACCCTCCTTGCCCATGAGTTTTCGCAAGGGCTCGGCCGCGCGCAGCGAACTCGGACTGAGCGATGCGGAGCGACTCGCCGTCGCGGCCCGGGCCGAAGCGGGCCAGTGCGTGATCGGCATGCGCTTCACCGGCGACAGCCTGGTACCCGCGGAACGCTTCGCGGCCCTGCGGGACCTGCTCGGTGACAACTTCATCGGCGTCGAGATCGATTCCTCACCGGGCAACGAGTGGGGCTACAAGGAGCGAGCCCACTCGGTGCTCACCGAAGATTTGGGAACGAACCCCGCGTCACCGACGCGTCAGGCGCTCGAGCAGGTTCTCACCTTCTTCACGACGCAGTTGGGCGTCTGAGTCACCCGTTCGGGACCGACCACCCCAACGTGGCGGCCCGCTCCTTGCACGTGGGACACAGCGGATAGCGCTGCGGATCACGACCGGGCACCCACACCTTTCCGCACAGCGCCTTGACGGGCGTGGCGTTGATCATGCCCTCGACCACGGAGTTGCCCACCGGCACGAAGTCCCCCTTCTTCGGAGTCCACCCCTCGAGGACGATGTGCGTGAATCGTTCGTGATCGCCCTCGTCCACGCGAAGCGGCGTCTCCTCGAGGGTGGTGCGGGTCTCCTGAATCGTGCGGGTGAGGGGTTCGGTCGTCACGACGTTCACCCTAGTGACGCCGTCACTAACCTCTTGTCGCCATGAAAAGTCGCCGCCCCCGCCGACTCGAGCGCCGTCCGCCGTCGCGCAGCTCGTCCCACTTCAAGCGTGACGGCACGCCGAAGAAGCCCTACCGCACCCAACAGGAAGCCGCGAGCGCCGCGCAACTCGCCTGGACCCTCGAGGGCGTGGACCTCAGCACCTATCGCTGCGACCACTGTTTTCAGTGGCATATTGGCCGTCCGTTTCGTGTCGAGTAGCGCCGCGGTGTGGTGAGCGGGCAAGATGGTGGCACCTGAAGGGAAAGGTGCCTCATGGCCGTCAACGCCTACATCTTGATCCAGACCGAAGTAGGCAAGGCCAACGACGTCGTCGTGGCGGCCCGCGCGGTGCCCGGCGTGACCGACGCCCACGAGGTGACGGGCCCCTACGACGTGATCGTGCGATGCGACGCGGAGAGCGTGGACGAACTCGGCCGCCTGGTCGTCGGCGCCATCCAAAAAGTCCCCGGCATCACGCGGACTCTGACCTGCCCGGTCGTCAACTTCTAACCCAGCGCTCCCGCGGCGCGCAGGTCGTCGACACGCGCACTGTCCACTCCCCACCTCGCGAGACCCTCTCGGGTCGCGGATCCGGGCGTGCGGGGAGGTGTCGTCACGGAGCCGGGCGTGCGCTCGAAGCGCGGAGCGGGTCCCGGCGAGAGGTCGGTACCCGCGACGAACGTGCCGCGCGCGACGTTGTGCGGGTGGTGGACGGCCTCGCTCGGTGAGAGCACCGGCGTGCAGCACGCGTCGGTTCCTTCGAAGATGTCGGTCCATTCGTCCCGGGTCTTCGTGGCGAAGATCGCCGCGAATCGCTCCTTCATCATCGGCCACTGGTCACGGTCCATCTGGCCCGGCAGATCCACACCCTCGAGGCCGAGCCCGCGGAGCAGCTCCTCGTAGAACTGACGCTCGATCGCACCCACCGCCATGTAGCGGTGATCCGCGGTTTCGTAGACCTCGTAGAAATGCGCGCCGGTGTCGAGCAGATTGACGCCGCGCTCCTCGCGCCACAGTCCCGCGTTCAAGAAGGCGAACGTCATTGCCATGAGGGAGGCCGAACCGTCGACCATCGCGGCGTCCACGACCTGACCCTCGCCCGTCGTGCGCGCGGACACGATGCCGGCGAGCACACCGAAGGCCAGCAGCATCCCGCCTCCACCGAAGTCACCGACGAGGTTGAGTGGCGGGGTGGGACGCTCGCCCGCGCGCCCGATGGGCCACAGGGCGCCCGACAGCGAGATGTAGTTGATGTCGTGGCCGGCGCGCAGCGCCATGGGTCCGCTCTGACCCCATCCGGTCATCCGTCCGTACACGAGCCGCGGGTTGCGCGCGCGCAGGTCCTCGGGTCCGAGTCCCAGGCGCTCGGTGACACCCGGACGGAATCCCTCGATCAGGGCGTCGGCACCCTCGGCCAGTTCGAGCACGAGGTCGCGGCCGCGTTCGTGCTTCAGGTTCACCGCGACCGACGGTCGCGAGCGCGTGAGGAGGTCCCAGTACGGTTCCGCCGTCGCGTCGGGATTCGCCCGCTCCAGACGCAGGACGTCCGCGCCGAGGTCCGCGAGCAGCATCGCCGCGTACGGCGAGGGCCCGATGCCGGCCAGCTCGATGATCTTGATTCCGTCTAGGGGTCCACTCATGTCGCTCCGGTCCTCGGCGATGTGCACACTACCGGACCGTTCCCGAGCGGCTCGGTAGCCTGCGAACCGTGGCGTCACCTCACCTCGACGAATCCGTCCGCACGTTCTTCGTGCCCGGTCGCGTGAACCTGATTGGCGAGCACACCGACTACAACGCGGGTCTGGCGCTGCCCTTCGCCATCGACCGCGGCGTCACCGTGTCGGTCCGCGCGACGTCGAGCGACGTCGTCGAGGTCCGCGCCGACGGGTACGGCCACTGGCGCGCCGACGAACCCGCGACCGACTCGTGGAGCGTGCGAGCCCTCGCCGTTCTCACTGAGATCCCGGCGCGGTCGCTCACCCTCGACGTGACGACCGACCTGCCGACCGGATCAGGACTGAGCTCGTCGGCGGCGTACCTCGGAGCGCTCGCGCTCTCTCTGGGGGCCCCCGGCGACCTGGACGACGTCGCGCGGCTCGTGCAGCGCTGCGAGGCGGCGTCGGGGAGCCGCGTCGGACTCCTCGATCCTCTGGCCACTCTCGGACCACTGGCGCGCCACGCCCTGCTGATCGATTTCGCCACCGGGGCGCTACGTGACGTGTCGGTGCCGGCGTCGCTGCGCTTCACGGTGCTCGACTCGGGAGTGCGTCGCGAACTTGCCTCGTCGCAGTACGCGCTACGTCGGGGCCAGTGCGACGCCGTCGCGGCACATCTTGGAGCGTGGCCCGACCTTGATCGCGGGGATCTCGTTCGACTGGACGATCCGGTGCTGCGTCGGCGCGCGCGGCACGTGCTCAGTGAGAACGAGCGCGTCCGGCAAATGATGGCCGCGCTCGAGGCCGACGACGTCGTCACGGTTGGTCAGCTCGTCTCCGCGTCGCACCGCAGTCTGCGCGACGACTTTGAGGTCTCCACCGAGCTGATCGATGAGCTCGTGCGCACTCTGGAGAGCCAGCCCGGTGTGCGAGGTGCGCGCATGATCGGCGGGGGATTTGGGGGGTGCGTCCTGGTGGTGCACGATCCCGACGTCGCTCCCCACGTCGCCGGGTTCACGTCCTTTGAGGTCCACGCGACGGACGGCGCCTTCGCGCGACTCGGCAGACCACGACGAGCGTGACCTCGTCGTGTCGCACGCGCTGCTACCAGCGGCCCCGCAGGACGTGAAAACAAGTGGGCGACGCGTTGACGGGAACTCCCCACGTGCGCACCGCGGCCAGGATGGCTTCAGCGTTGTCGGTCCACACCACCGTGACGTTGTCGTCACTCGACCGGCGAAAGCCGACCCCGGTCACCGGACCCTCCGGGCGTCCGAGGGCCTGGACCTCGACGAGATCTCGGAGCGACGCCTCCCACGTTTCCACGAACGCGAGGTGACGCCATTTGGTGATCACGCGCACGCCGTGGGGCCCGATCTCGACCGCGGCGAGAGGATCCGTCGCGTGACGCCAACCGCGTCGCACGCCACCGGCGAATCGCGCTGATCGCTCGGGTTCCTGGTGCACCATCACCATGACGCCAGCGTACGAACAGCCCGCGCCCGTGAACAGAGCAGGGCGGTGGCAGTGGCGCACTCGCGTGCGCGAGGACTGTCGCGCGAGGTGGTGGCTCGTTCAGGCGTTCGACAGCGTGACGAGTGCCTCCAGCGTGGCCGCCGCGCGCCCGTCACGAACGGCGTTCGCCGCGAGTCCCATCCCCTCGACCAGTGTGGTCGCGGTGCCGGCGGCCACGAGTGCGAGTCCCGCGTTGGCCGTAACGGTGTCGAAAATCGCACCGGGCTGCGCGGCGAGGAAACTGCGCACCGCCCCAACGTTGGTCACGATGTCCCCACCCACCAGCTCCGAGACCGGGTGGTGCAGGCCCAGCTGATCGGACGGGTCGAACCGACTCGTGAGGATGCTCTCCCTGGTCACCTCCACGATGGTCGAGACCGAACCGAGCGACAGTTCATCGAGACCGTCGTCGGCGTGAACCAGGATCGCTCGTTCGACGCCGCGGCGTTGGAGGACCTGCGCCATTGACGCCACCACCGCGTCATTGGCGACTCCCACGAGAAGTCTCGTCACGCCGGCGGGATTGGCGAGCGGTCCGAGCACGTTGAAGACGGTGGGAAAACCGAGGGCCGCGCGGATCGGGCCGAGAAACCGCAACCCCGGATGGAACCGCTGCGCGAAGCAGAAACCGATGCCGGCCTCGCGCACACAGCGCGCGACGGTGGCGCCGTCCACGTCGATCTTCACGCCCAGCGCCTCGAGGACGTCAGCGGTGCCGACCGACGACGACGCGGCCCGATTGCCGTGCTTGGCGACCGGGACGCCACACGCGGCGACGCACAACGCAGCCATTGTGGAGATATTGACGCTGTGGAGTCGGTCGCCCCCGGTGCCGACGATGTCCATCGTGCCCGCGGGAACGTGGAACGTCTCGGACGCGGCGACCATAGCGTCGACGAATCCACTCATCTCCTCGACGCTCGGTCCCTTGGCCGTGAGCGCGGTCAGGAAACTGCTGATCACGACGGCGTCGACGTCACCGCGCAGAATCGACGCGAGCACCGCCGTGGCCTCCTCGCGACTGAGCGAGGAGTCCGCCACGAGCCGGCCGAGGGTGCCGTGCCAGTTGACGTCCACTCAGTCCCACCACAGATCGTGGCCGAGCACGCCCTTGCCGATCAGGCCGAGCTGAACCTGACTGGTGCCCTCGACGATCGTCAACTGACGCGCGTCGCGGTACCACTGCTCGGTCGGGTGCTCTTCCATGTATCCGGCCGCGCCGAGCAACTGGACCGAGAGACCCGAGGCCTTCACGGCGACCTCGGTGGCGTAGTACTTGGCCATCGAGAGCATCGGGACGTACTCCTTGGTGAACTTGCCCTGGTCGGCCAGCCACGCCGCGCGGTAGGTCAGCAGTCGGGCGGCCTCGATCTCGGTGGCGCACTTGGCGATCTCCCACTGAATCCCCTGGAACTCCGCAATCGTCTTGCCGAAGGCGGGTCGGTTCTTCACGTACTCCGTGGCGTACATGAGCGCCCCCTCGGCCAGACCGATGCCTCGAGCCGCGACGATGGGCCGCATGGCGTTCAGTCCGAGCATCGCCACGCGAAATCCCCCGACGGCGCCAATCACGTTGCCCGGTCCGACCTTCACGTGGTCGAACACGATCTCGCCCGTGTCGATGCCCTTCACGCCCATCTTCTTGTCCACTCGCGGACGCGTGACGCCCTCCGTGTCGGCGTCCACAATGAAGGCGGTGATCGCCTCGTGGTGACGAGACATCGGGTCACCGGTCTTGGCGAAGACCGTGAACCAGTCGGCCTGGCGCACACCAGAGATCCAGCACTTGGTACCCGAGATGATCCACCCGCCGTCCACGTCGGGATCCGGCGTCGCGCGCGTCTGCATCCCGGCGACGTCGCTGCCCGCGCCGGGCTCGGAGAGGCCGAACGCCGCGCGCGTCGTGCCGTTGGCGATGCCCGGGAGGTAGCGCAACTTCTGCTCCTCGTTGCCCGCGATCATGATGGGTCCGGTCGGCAGGCGCGTGAGCAGGAGCATGAGACCGAGGACGTTGGAGTACTTCGTCACCTCTTCAATGGCGATGGTGAGTCCGAGGATGCCCGCGCCCGACCCCCCGTATTCGGTCGGAATGCACAGACCCAGGAGGTCCGCGTCACGAAAGAGGTCGAAGATGTCCTGGGGGTACTCGCCCGTCGTGTCGATCTCGCGCGCCCGGGGCTTGATCTTGTCCTGTGCGAGGCGTCGCACGGTCGTTTGAAGTGCCACGAGTTCATCGGTGAGTGCAAAGTCCATGCGTCGAAACCTACCGAGACCGCGAGAGACGAGTCCGCCCGGAGCGAACGATGCGCTGTGCCAACATCGGTCCCGTGCCCGCCTTCGATCGTCGCCACAACCTCGAACGGCTCCAGCACGAATCCTTTGATGTCGTCGTCGTGGGCGCGGGCATGACCGGCGCCGGCGTGGCCGTCGACGCCGCAACGGGCCTCACGGTCGCGCTCATCGACGCCGGGGACGTGGCGGTGGGGACTTCGTCGAAGTCCTCCAAGATGGTGCACGGTGGTCTGCGATACCTGCAGCAAAAGGAGTTCCGACTGGTCTACGAGAACCTCCGGGAGCGTCAGCGCCTGCTCACGAACGCCCCGCACCTCGTGCGCGTGCTGCCGTTTCTCATCCCGCTGTTCGGTCGCGACGGAGTGGTGTCCGCGTCGGTCGCCAAGAGCTACTCGGTGGCCCTGCGTCTCTACGACCTGACGGGAGGCTGGCGAATCGGTGAACGGTATCGACGCGTCGACAAGTCCGAAGCCCTCGCGCATCTGCCCACCCTCAATGTGGACCGGTTGGTGGCGGGTTTCTTGTACTTCGACGCGCGCGGTGACGACGCGCGCGTGGCGCTCACGCTGGCGCAGACCGCGGCCCACCAGTTCGGCGCCGCCGTGGCGACCTACGTGAGCGCGACGGGTTTCACGCACGATGACGCCGGACGCGTCCGTGAGGTGCACTGTCGTGATGAACGAACGGGCGACGTCTTTCGTGTGGCGGCGTCATCGGTCGTCAACGCCACCGGGGTGTGGGCCGACGACGTCTTCGCGATGGCGGAGCGGACGAACTCGCACCGCATCACACCGGCCAAGGGAGTCCACGTGAGCGTGCCCCACTCGCGACTACCCGCGGACGTGGCCGCGGTCATCGCGGTGCCGGGCGACCGACGCAGCATCTTCGTGGTTCCCTTCGAGGAGGCGCCCTTCACCTACATCGGCACGACCGACACCGCCTACGAGGGCACCCTCGACGATCCGCTCTGCGAGGGCGTGGATCTCGACTACCTGCTCAACGCCGTCAATCACGCGACGTCGTCGCAGCTCACCGTTGAGGACGTCACCGGCGTGTGGGCGGGGCTTCGACCCCTGCTCGCTCCCGAGGCTGGTCACGAGCTCTCCGAACGAACCGCGGACCTGTCGCGCCGACACGACGTGACGGTGACCCATGACGGCGTCGTGCACGTGACCGGCGGCAAGTGGACGACGTACCGACAGATGGCCGAGGACGCCGTGAACGCCCTCGGGCACCAGCTCGGTCGCCGCGCGCGATGCCGCACGGCTCACCTGGCGCTGTGGGGTGCTCCCGGCAAGAACGGCTGGCGGCCCACCGACGAACTGTCGACCCATCTCTACCGACGCTTCGGCGTGCAGGCCGCTGCGGTGCTCGATCTCATGAGCGCCGACCCGTCGCTGGAGTCGATCGCGATCGAGGGCTTGCCGTACCGACGGGGCGAGTTCCTCTACAGCGCCCGCTACGAGATGGCCGAAACGCTCATTGATCTCCTCACCCGACGCACCCGCGCGCACCTGATGGACGCGCGGGCGACTCTCGCGGCCGCTGACGACGTGGCCGCACTGGTGGGTACGGAGCTCGGGTGGGACGACGCACGTCGCCACGCGGAGGTCGCGTCGTATCGAGACCTCGTGAGCCACGAGTTCGCCGCGGCCGGACTGTCCATCGAAAGAGGTGCCCCGTGACGGAACCCACCATGGCGATCGACCTGCCTGACGGCGCGTTGCGCGCGCGATTCGACGGGCCCCCGTTGCCGTCGTCCGTGCTCTTCGACTTGGCGCAGCTGGGCGTGCCGACGCTCACCGAGGAGCGCGACCGATTCGAGCACTCACGCGACTGGTGGCCCCTCACCATTGGCTGGACCACCACCAACGAGGTGCCGTCGCTCGCCGGCGCCGTCGTCTCGCCGCGCTCCGTGGAGGAGGTGGCGGCCGTTCTGGCCATCGCGAATCGACATCGGGTGGCGGTCACTCCCCAAGGTGGACGCAGCGGCGTGGTCGGTGGCGCCGTACCCAACACGGGTGCGATCGCGCTTGATCGACGTCGCTCAACCGCGTGCTCCACGTGGACCGCGAGAGCCTGACGGTCACGGTCGAGGCGGGGCTGCTTCGGTCCCGACCTCGAGCGTCAGCTCGCGGCCGACGCGCTGACGGTCGGCCACTTCCCCCAGTCGTTCGAACTGGCCACGGTCGGTGGCTGGTTGGCCTGCCGCGGCGCCGGTCAGTACTCGAACCGTTACGGCAAGATCGAGGACATCGTGCGCGGGCTCACCGTCGTGCTGGCCGACGGACGAGTGATCGAGACGGGGGGCCGGGGACCCCGCCAGGCCGTGGGGCCTGACCTCACGCAACTGTTCGTCGGTGCGGAGGGGACCCTCGGCGTCATCGTCGCGGCGACCCTTGCTCTCAGCCGGCGCGCGCCGTTCGAGCAGCGCGCCGCCTACAGCTTCGACTCGATCCCCGCGGGACTCGATGCCTGCCGGCGCATCCTGCAGCGGGGCGCGCACCCGGCGGTGCTGCGCCTGTACGACGAGGTCGAGTCCCAGCGGAGCTTCTCGCTCGACCGGTGCGCTCTCGTGGTCCTGGACGAGGGCGACGAGGCCCTCGTGACGGCGACGATGGGCATCGTGGCCGACGAGTGCGCCACCGCTACCGCCGAGGATGTCGCCGTGGTCGCGCACTGGCTGGCCAACCGCAACGACGTGGGCGCGCTGGCGCCACTGTGGCGGCGCGGCATCGTCGTCGACACCCTCGAGGTCGCCGGACCGTGGTCGACTCTCGCGACGATCCACGATCGCGTGACCACGGCGCTGCGGGCTCTGCCGGACACGGTGATCGCGAGCGTGCACCAGTCGCACGCGTACCAAGACGGCGCGTGCTTGTACTTCACGTTCGTCGGCCGACCCGCCGGTGATCCCGACGGCTACTACCGGGCCGCCTGGGACGCCGCGACGACCGCGGTGCTCGCGTCGGGCGGCGCCCTCAGCCACCACCACGGCGTGGGCCGCAACCGCGCGCGTTTCGTCCGCGAGGCGCTCGGCTCCGGCTACGACGTGCTCACGGCGCTCAAACAGATCCTCGATCCGAACTCCATCTTGAATCCGGGCGTGCTGGGTCTCGGCGGTGCGCCGTGGTGAGGGCACTCGTCGTCGACGTCGGCACGACCTCGATCCGCACCGCGATCGTCGACGAGGCCGGTCGGGTCAGCGCGATCGAGCAACAGCGACTCACGGTGAGGACGCCCGCGCCCGGGCAGGTGGAACTCGACGGCGCCGAGATCGGGCGACTCACCCTGGAGCTCGCGCGCCGCACGCTCGCGGCCGGCGGCGCGTGTGAGGTGGTGGGCGTCGCCAACCAGCGCGCCACCACCCTCCTGTTCGATCCCGTGACGGGCCAGCCCGTGGGTCCGACGCTCGGCTGGCAGGACCTGCGCACGGTCGTCGAGTGCCTGGTCCTGCAGGGCTCCGGAATCCGTTCTGGCGCCGAATCAGTCCGCCACAAAGGCGAAATGGCTGCTGGAGGCCAGCGGGAGACCGGCGCGGGAGTTGCGCTTCGCCACGCTCGAGACCTACGTGGCGTGGGTCCTGACCGAGGGGGCCGTGCACGTGACGGACCACTCGAACGCAGCGATCACGGGTCTCGTGGACCGCGACGCGCGCCACTGGGACCCGCGCCTGCTCGACGCCGTCGGTCTGGACCCGGTCATGATGCCGACAATCGTGAACACCACCCAGACTCTGGCGCCGGTGACCGCTCTCGCCGGCGCGCCGCGGCTGAGCGCTCTGGTGGGTGACCAGTCCGCCTCACTCTTCGGCATGGGGTGTGTCTCGCCGGCGCGACCAAGATCACCTTCGGCACCGGGGCGATGCTCGACCTCGTCGCGGGCCCCGACGGACCCGCGACGATGATCGCTTCGCGTCGGGCTGCTTCCCGGTTGTCGCGCGCAGTCGACACGACGAGTTGGTGTGGGGCATCGAGGGCATCGTGCTGTCCGCGGGCACGTGCATCGAGTGGCTCCGCGACGACCTCGGTCTCATCGCCGACGCGCACGAGACCGAGGCGCTCGCGCGCTCGGTGCCGTCGTCGGACGGCGTGAGCTTCGTGCCGGCCTTCCTCGGACTGGGCACGCCCCAGTGGGACTTCGGCGCGCGAGGGGCCTTCTTCGGCTCACCCGCGGCTCGACGCGCGCCCATCTCGTGCGCGCGGTGCTCGAGGGTGTGGCGCAACGCGGCGCGGACCTCCTCGCCGCCGCCGAGGTCGAACTCGGACGAGCGATCACCGAGGTTCGTGTCGACGGCGGAATGACGGCCAACCGCTTTCTGGTCCAGGCGCTGGCCAACGTCGCCGGCGTCACGGTGTTGCTGTCGCCCGAGCGCGAGGCCACCACGCGTGGCGCGGGCCTGCTCGCGCTCGTGGCCGCGGGCGCGGTCACACTCGACGACGTCGAGGCCACGTGGCGACCCGCCGAAACGTTCACGCCGGAGTGGGACGAGGCGACCCGCGCCATGGTCCGCCGCCAGTGGGCCGATGTCGTCGGCCGCGCGGAGCGGACGATCCCGGACCTGTCGAACGTGACGTTCTAGCCCGCCGCCACTGTCACCGGCGCACTCGCCGCGCTCGTGACGCCACTCCAGTTGTCCTGGACGGGAGTCTCGGTGTACACCCAGCTGCCCGCGGGCACGGACAGCTCCACACAACTCGTCGTGCCGAGCACGCCCGCACAGCCCGATCCGATGGTCGCCTGCAGACCCGTGGCGGCGTTGACGCGCGTGACGACGTAGCCCGCGACGTCAACGCCGTCGGACATCGCGACCGCGTTCCAGGAGACCGAGACGGCGCGGTTGGACACGGTGGCCACCGGCGTGGACCCGGTGGGCACCGTCACCGCGGCTCCCGCCCCGCTCCCGGCGCCCGTCGTCGAGAAGGCCGCGTCCGCGGCCATCGACGTCGACGCCACCAGAGCCATCAGCGCACCGACGACGACGGCGCGCGCGACACAGCGGCCGAACGCCGTCACGACGCCACCGCCCGTCCGGAGTAGGTGAAGAGGAAGATGGCGCCCTCGCACGCGTTGGGCGCGGCGTGGCGCATCGACACGGCGACGTCGACGACCACGTGACCGCGGGCGGGAATCGTCCGGTGCCCCGAGAAGGCGGTGACCGTCACGTTTCCCGCGCCGCAGGACGTCGAGGGATTCGCCACGCTCGTCGTGATCGACTCCAGCGTGAGGGCGAACGCCTTGCCGTTGGTGACCGTGAGGGGCAGCGCCAGGGTGACCCCGGGGTACAGACCGTGGACACTGCCCGCGATGGCGAACGAGCGATCCGCCACCGACGCCGTCGTCGTGGAGGCGACGCCGCGACCACTCAGGATCTCAACGCCTTGGGCGCCGCCGGGGCTCGCCAGAGTGGTGCCCACGACGAACCCGAGCGACCCAAGGACGAGCGCGACCGCGACCCGGCGCCCGTGAGGGCGCCGGGCTCGTGGTGGCAGAACGCGACGACGCACGATGGACGGTGTCGTGACGGAACTACTGCTGGACGGCCGTGACCGTCACCGGCACGGTGAAGTCCACGCCCTGGCAGCCGTTCGGCGCGGCGTGAGCGAGGTCGAGGACGCCGTTGATCTGCAACGCACCGGAGGTGGTGTTGGCCGCCACGGGGACGCTCAACGACGTGGGGGCGTTGGCGTCGACGCTGATGTTGGCGCTCGGGCAGGCCGTGGTGTTCAGTGAGGTCGGTGTGCCCCACGAGAGCCCCGTCAAGGTGACGGCGAACGGGTTCGGGTTCTGCACCGTCAGGTACACCCACCCGGCGGGACCGCCCGGGTACAGGCTCGCGCCGCTCGAGCCGGGGACGACCGCGGTCACGACCAGCGACTGCGCCACGTCGGCACCTCCGGCACCGCTACCGGTGCCCGTCGTTGACCACACGGCCATTGCGATGCCCCCGCCCGCGCCGACCGCGGCCACCGTGGCGGCCAGCGCCACATAGATCTTCCTGAACTTCATTGCTGTGTCTCCTTGTGTGGTGAGAGTCCGTTCGCGAAGGGTTTCGCGACCCCCTGAGTGCGTGTCACGACGCCGCGTCGCTCGCTTCGAGATTCCTCAGCTTGGCGTCGGCCACGACGAGCAGGGCGTCAACCTGATCGTCGTCAATGCCGAGTGCGGTGGCGATGACGTGGTTCGACGACCCCTCGTCGCGCAGCCGCACGGCCACGGCGTGCATGGCGGGCAGCTGCTGAACGGCCGAGTGTCGATCCACGTCGACGACCGTAGATCGCCGGGGTTCTTCCGTCGTCAGTACGCGTTACTGAAATTCCGGGTCGCCACTACTGAGGCGGCAGCACCGACAGAGCAGCCGCCAGGGCCACGCGGTTGGACACGTTGAGTTTGAGGAACGCGTGGTGCAGGTGACTCTCGACGGTCCGTCGTGACACGAACAGCTCGTCCGCGATCTCCTGGCTCGACCGGCCGCGCGCCGCCAGGTCGGCGACCTCTCGCTCGCGCGCGGTCAACGGTGCCGCCGTGACGGAGCCCCCGGACAGCGACGACGTCGCGCCCTCGCAGTGCGCCGCCCAACGCGCGGCCGTCGCAAAGGCGGACTTGCTGGCCCCGGCGTTGCGGTGCCGCGCGTAGGAACGCGCGGCCGCGGTGAGTGACTCGGAGGCCAGCCAGTACGCGGTCATCGCGGCGAACTCGTCGGCGCACCGCGCGAGTGCGTCGGCGTCGTCGCGCAACAACGCTTCGGCGTACTCCGCCAGGACGCGCACGAACGTGCTGTCGGTCAAGGTGGCGAGCTCCGCCAGTCGTTGCGAGCATTCGACTCCGGGTTCGACACGCAGGCTCGTGGCCCACAGTTGAGCTTCGTTCACCGTCATGGCGGCGTCGCGCGCCCAGGCCACGCCCTCGCGAAGGCTCGCGAGCGCCGCGCCCGTCTCCCCGGTACGCTCGTGGATCTCGAATTCGGCGAGAAAGCAGGCGACGTCGTAGTGGCGACCGATCATCTCGATGCCGCGCGCCTCCTCCAGCGCCGCGCGCGCGGACGCCGTCTCACCGATCATGGCCTTGGCGCGCGCGAGTCCGTACAGCGCCCACGGCCGGTACCCGAGCACGTCGTGCTCGGCCAAGAGACCGGCGGCGTCCTGGAACACCCGACCGGCGCTCGACGGCCGGCCCTGGGCGAGATAGATGTCCCCCAGCAGCACGCCGTAGGCCGCGGTGGCGTCGAGGTGGTCGTTGGTCACGCTCAGGTTTCGCAACCACTCGGCCAGCTCGCTCGCCTCGCGCAGTCGTCCGGCGCGACCGAGCGCCGCGGCCTTGGCGAATAGGAGCATCGCCACCGAGAGGGTGTGACCCTCCCGCGACAGAACGGGGAGCGAGTCCTCCACCAGCGTCAGGGCGGCGTCGCAGCGCCCGAGGTAGAGCAGCGACGCGGCGGCGGCCGGCGCGGCGAGGCACGACGACAGCGCCACCCCCTCGCAGTCCGCGGACGCCTGGGCGTAGTCCAAAGCCGCGGTGGGGTTCGCCGTGTTCAGCGCGATGCCCGCGAGCTGCTGGTACGCGCTCGCGCGCATCGTCGCCGAGCACAGTGGTGAATCGTCGTCGACGACTCCCCGCAGTAGCGACACGGCGCCGTCCACGTCGTTGAGGTTCCAAAAGCGGATCCACGCTCGCGCCAGGATCACGCGGGCTCGATCGTCCGGGTCCAGGTCCACTCGTGACAGTTCGGTGAGGACCTGATCCGCCCGGCGAATGTCGTTGGTCCACCCGAGCGCCTCCACCAGCGCAATCCCCTCGCGCACGGCGCGTGTCGCGGCATAGGCGGTCTCGGCGTAGCGAACCGCCAGATCGTGGTCCTCGCGAAACCGCGGACCGTCACCGACGTCGTGACCGTCGTCGAGGTCGGGGAAGATCTCGCCCAGGCGTCGCGTGATGTCGTTGCCGACGCTGAACAGAGAGGCGTCCACGCCCCGCAGGAGCGTGACCGGATCCACGTCGAGGCCAGCGGCTTGGGACCAGCACGCCCGCCGGACCTGGTTCGCGTTCGACACCGGGCCCGCGGCGTTCAGCACCTCGACCAGATTGCGCCAGATGGCGCGTCGTCGCAGCGTCGGCATGCGATCGCGCAGCACTTCGCCGTGCAGCGGATGGGCGATGTCCACATCCAGCTCGTCACCCTCCCAGGCGAGCACGACGAGGGCGCTCTCTTCCAACTCCTCGAGCGCGCGCGCCGACGCCAGACTGGTCACCAGTGACACCGGGAGAGGTCCCGCCAGGGCCACGATCTCCACGGCGTGCGTCGCGTCCACGCTGAGACGCCCGACCCGCTCGGACACGATCTCCTGAACCCGGTCGCCGTGCGCCCACTTGCCCCGCCACCGCCACTCCCCCGACGTCTCGGCGAGCGCCCCGCTCTCCAGACTCGTGAGCACCACCTCGCGCAGGTACAGCGGGTTGCCGCCGGTGATCGTCCACAGCCGACCGGCGCTCGAATCTTGCACCGGTGCGCCGAGGGCAACTTCGAGCAGCTCACGGCTCTCGCGCTCGGAGAGGTCCTGGAGTTCCAGGCGCGTCGCGCGCTCCTCGCGCGCGAGCGTGTGGAGGTCGGACGGCATCGTGTTCGTGCGAGCCGTGGCCACCAGGACAATCGAGCCCACCGCCGCCATTTGGTGCAGCAGTCCCACCGTGGCCGGGTCCAAGAACTGGCAGTCGTTCGCGACGACGACCAGTCCGCGCGAGGACCGCCTCGCCTCCAGGGCCTGCTCGACCGACACGAGAAGATCCGCCAGACTCGGGAGGCCGGGCACGCGCAGCACGGTCCGCAGGGGTCCCAGGGGAACCGCACGGAACCCCGTACTCCCCTGGAGCGACACCGTCGCCCAGCCCTCGGCAACGGCGTGCTCCGCCGTGACCCGGGCGAGTCGCGACTTGCCCACGCCCGGCGGTCCCGTGATGAGGGCGCCGCGCGGCGGGACGTCGTCGCGCCACGCGCGCAACAGCGCCAGCTCCTCGTCGCGTCCTACGAGCGGCCACTCCGCGCCGTCGATCCCCGTTCGCATTGACTCCACCGTGCACTGGTCGGCGCCACCGTCGCCGTGTCGGCGGGGGCGTTGGTCACCCCAGTATGCCCCGTCGCCGGACCTCCGAGAAGGGTCCGGGCGCCTGAACCGTGCCCGACGTCACCGCGGTGCGCCCCGGGTCCGCCGACACCTCGGTCAGACTGGGGACACCGTGGTCGTCACGGCAATCGACGAAAGGGGTGGGGTGGTCGACGAACGACACGCCGTGTTCGCGCGCGCCGACGCCGCCGAGGCGGAGGTCGTCTTCAGTCGCGTGGGCTTCGTCGGGGCCACGCTGGCCGTCGCCCTGGTCGGGGGCGTGGCCGCCGCCTACGGCACGATCCTGGTCGGCATCGCGCACCACTACGACCTGTCCCTCGCGACCGCCGGGGTGACCCTGACGATGAACTTCGCCGGGGCCCTGCTCGGTGTCGGCGCGACCTGGTTCGCCCAGAGCCGCGTGCGCGGTGACCTCGTCATCCGCGCCGGTCTGGCCGTGCTCGCGGCCGGACTCGCCCTCGGCGCACTCGCCGCGACCTGGCCCATCTTCCTCGCCGGCGTGACCGTCGCGGGGGTGGGTTTCGGCGTGATCGACTTCGCGGTGTTGGCGTTAATGTCGCGCACCGCCGAGGAGGGTCGGGCCAACCGGCTGAGCGTGTCGAGCTCCGGCTGGGGATTCGGGGCCGTGGCCGGACCGCTCCTCATCGCGGTGGTGCGACCCGATCACTACGACGTCTTCCTCGTCACCGCCGCGGTGACCGGCGTGATCCTCATCGCGCTGTGCCGCGGCGTGCACGCTCCGGTGGTGCGGGCGGATCTCGCGGCGCACTTCGAGCGCCAGCAACCGAGAAATCGACGCGCGGTGCTGCTCACCTTCCTGCCCGCGTTCGCGTTCTACGTCGCCCTCGAGACCGGCACCGCGGGCTGGATCGCCACGCAGCTGCACGGGTGGGGCGACGCGGCGGTCACCGGATCCCTCGTGACGGCGGGCTTCTGGGCGGGACTGGCGATCGGGCGCCTCGGATACGGGCGCGTCGCCGGACGAGTGACGGACCACGGCATCGTGCTCGGTGGGCTGGTGGTCGCCAGCGCGCTGCTCGTGGGCGCTGGGTTCCGGGTGCTCGCCCCGTTCGCCTACCCGCTGGTCGGCTTCACCCTGGCGCTCGTCTTCCCCTTGGGCCTGCACTGGTTCACCCGTCTCAGCCCCAACGACCACAACGGCGTGGCGTGGTTGATCCTCGTCGACATGATCGGCGGCGTCCTCGGCACCGGACTGCAGAGCGCCGCGGTCGCCCGGTGGGGCCTCGGGGCCGTGCCGGTGGTCGCGGTGTGCTTCGCGGTCCTGTGCCTGGTGACCTTCGCGAGTGCGTTGCGGTTCCCGTTTCCTGATCACCCCGCGCGCGACGGGTCGTCAGTCCCCGGGTGACGGCGCGAGGCGGGGCCACGGTCGGGCCGCCTCGAACCGCGCGGCCGCCGCGAGGACCCACTCCTCGCGGTGCCGGGGCCCGATGATCTGCAACCCCACCGGCAGACCGGCGGGCGTAAGGCCGCACGGCACGCTGATCGCGGGCAGGTTCACCAGGCTGGCGAGGAACGCGAGGACGACGCCCATGCCACCGTGGGTGGGCTGACCGTTGACGGTCTCGGGCATTGGCCCCTCGGCCGCGAAGGCGGGAATCGACGCCATCGGCGTCACGAGGAGGTCCACCTCGTCGAAGATCGACGCCACCGTGCGCACCAGTTGCCGACGCGCGAACTCGATCCGGGCCGCGTCCGGCAGGGTGCGGCCGCTGAAATACGTCCAGCCGGGTGCGCTGCGGGGATCGAGCTCGTCGAGTCTCTCCCGCCACAGCGATGGGTCCACGCCCACGAACCGGTCGACCCCCTCGATGCCGACGTAGACGCGGGTGTAGTCCGTCAGCGCGATCGACACGGGAACCGCCGTCGCACCGAGCGCCGCCACGAGGGCCGCCGCGGCGTCGGCGGTGAGGGCCTCGACGACCGGGTCGACCAGCGCGAAGCCGAGGTCGCCCGACCACCCGACGCGAACGGGAGAGTCCGGGAGATCGTCCAACGCTCGCGCGTACGAGAGGCCGGGCGCGGGCAGGCAGGTCCGGTCACGATCGTCGGGTCCCGCCATCACGTCCAGCAGCAGCGCGGTGTCGGCGACGGTCGTCGTGAGCGCGCCGACCGTCGCGTTCTGGGCGAGGTGGGTGTCCCCGAATGTCGGAATTCGTCCGTAGCTCGCGCGCAGACCGACGAGGCCGGTGAACGAGGCCGGCAGACGGATCGACCCGCCCCCGTCGCTCGCGGTGGCGAACGGCACCATGCCTGACGACACCGCCGCCGCCGAGCCACCGCTCGAGCCACCGGGCGTCACGCGCGGATCCCAGGGATTGCGCGTGACGCCGAGCAACGGGCTCGCGGTGTAGGCCCAGGCGCCGAATTCGGGTGTCGCGGTCTTGCCCAGCGCGATCGCCCCCGCGGCGCGAAGGCGCGCGACGTGAATCGAGTCGTCGGTCGCCACCGGCGCGTGCGCGAACCAGCGGGAGCCGCGCGTCGTCGGCATCCCCGCGCAGTCCTCGAGATCCTTGATGCCGAACGGAACGCCCGCCAAAGGGCCCAGTTCGTCGACGCGACCGTCGCGCACGAGGGCGTCAACGCGCGACGCGTCGGCCAGTGCTCGCTCCGGGTCGAGGAACACAAAGGCGTTGAGCTCCTCGTTGCGTTCGGCGATCCTCGTCAGGCACTGACGGGTCAGATCCTCGGCCGAGACCTCACCCGCGCGAATCTGGCGCGCGGCGTCCTTTACGGTGGGTGTCGGTTCCATCGAGGTTCACGCCCGCCACGGTGCGCTCGACAGCGCCACGTCGAGCGGCTCGTGGCGTTCCACGAGCTCCCGAGAGAGCATCAGTCCGCGAGGCTGGTTGAGACCCAACAGTCCGGTGACCACCTCGCCGCGCGAGTAAACGGCCAACCACTTGGCTTCCTGTGGCGAACCCGCGACCAACGTCACGTCATCACTCGGCGCGGGGTGACCCAGCATTTGAATCTTCTTGCCGTACTGATCACTCCAGAAGTACGGGACCATCCGCAGCGGTCCGGCTGCGTCCGAACCGTGGGCGAGGATGCCCGCGAGTGCGCGCGCGTGGTCGTTGGCCGTTTGCCAGTGTTCGATCCTCAATTCGTCGACGAACGGATCGTGGCGCCACGTGAAGCGCGCGACGTCGCCGATTGCGCCGACGTTCTCGCTCGCGAGGAGGTACTCATCGACGACGAGTCCGTTGCGCACTTCGAGACCGGCCCCGTCCAACCACGCCGTATTGGCCTCGGCTCCGACGCCGACGAAGACCAGGGGTGTCGTGATGGTGGATCCGTCACCGAGGTGGACCGTGAAGAGGTCACTCTCGTACGAGACGTCGCGGACATCCTGGGAGCCGCGAAGTTCGACACCGGCCGCGGCCGGTAAGCCCTCGAGCCAGCCCGCAACCTCCTCACCCACCACGCTCTGCAACGGCCGTTCGAGCGCCTCCAACACCAACGGGGCCAGGCCGTGGGCGCGCAGTGACGTCGCGATCTCGGCTCCGATGAATCCCCCGCCGATCACCACCACCCTCGCCTCGGGCTCCTGGCTCGCGACTGTCGCGAGCGCCCTCTCGGCGTCGTCGACCGACCGAATCGTCAGGACGTGGTCTCCCGCACTGAAGGGCAGCGTGCGAGCCCGGCAACCGGTCGCGACGACGACGTGTGATCCGCTCACGGTGGTGCCGTTGTCGAGACCCACCGTCGCCGAGGCGGCGTCGAGCGAGGTCGCCGGCGAGCCGAGGTGCGACGTGATCGCCAAGTCCGCGAGTCGATCCGCCGACACCAGCGCGGTCTTCGCCGACTCCCACTTCCCGCTCAGCACCTGCTTGGACAGGGGCGGACGGTCGTACGGTTCGTGGGTTTCTGCGCCGACCAGGCTGATCGAGCCCGTAAAACCCTGCTCGCGGAGAGCTTCGGCGAACCGCCACCCGGCCAGTCCCGCGCCCACCACCACCACGTGGTTGGTCTGGTTCAGTGGTGCCGTCATCGCGTAAACATGGCGAGCCACTGCTCGGCGGTGGTGGGTGCGAGCACGTAGTTGTACTCGCGAACCTCGCGCAGTGGGGCGCTGCGGTCCGCCGAATACAGATGTCCCGGAAACAGAACGGTGTCGTCGCTCAACTGGCCGAGACGCTGGGTCAGCGTGCGGTACATCTCGTCGGGGTCCCCGCCGGGAAGATCCGTCCGGCCGCACCCCTCCAGAAACAGGGTGTCACCGCTGATCAGTCGACCGTCGATGAGGAAACACTGGCTCCCCGGCGTGTGGCCGGGGGTGTGGATGAGCGTGACGTCGATCTCGCCCACGCGCACGACGTCGGCGGAATCGTGCGCGACGAGCGAATCCTCGCGCAGTCCCGTCCGACGCATCACCCAGGGCACTTCGTCACGGTGCACGTGAACGGGCACGTCACACGCCTCGAGCAACGCCACCATCCCCGCGATCTCGTGGCCGCCCATCTCTCCCCCGACGTGATCGGGGTGGTAGTGGGTGCCGAGCGCTCCGACCACTCTCATGCCGTCACTCGCCAGGAGGTCGATCAACTCCGCGGGTGCGTACGCCGGATCAATCAGCAGCGCCTCACCGGTCTCCCGATCGCCCACGGCGTACACGAGGTTGACCATCTGACGCGCGACCGGATCGGTCGTGGCGAAGTCTCGACCAGCGAGCCACTGACGAAAGTACAGCCGGTCACTCACGGCGCGTCACCCGCGCTCTTGGCGATCTTCGGCACCAACTCGTCGACCGTCGCCTTCGTCGCAGCCAGCCGCTGCTCCAAGACCTCGATGATCGTCGACGCTCGCTCGAGTTTCGTGATGAGTTCATCAACGGTGACCTCACCGTCGTCAAACGACGTCACGATGGCGTCGAGTTCACGTGACGCCTCCGTCCAACTACCCACTTCGTCAGCCACTGCTCACGCCTCTCTTCTCGGTCACTGATGTGTCCAGGTCTCCATCGCGTACGCGGATGGTGACGTCGTCACCGACGCGCACGTCGTCGATCGAACGCACGACCTGTCCCGCTCGGGTGGTCACGATCGACCAACCCTGAGCCAGTCGGCGTTGGGGATCGTAGGCCACGAGCAACGCGCGCGCCGCTGACAACCTCTGACTCTCCACGTCCAGGAGATGTCGGGAGTGACGTTCCAGCGACCCGCGCGCGTGATCCAGTCGAAGTTGCTCGGCCCCGAGCCGGTCACGCACCGCCAGCATGACGGTCCGGCGCCGCTCCGCGACGTACTCCGAGGACTCTTCAACAATGGCCTCGGTGGCACGCACGATCCGCGCGGAGGGCTCGGTGACGTGTCGAGCACGCCACTCGGCGACGAGGTTGACGAGGTGTTCACCGAGCTTCGTCGGGGTGATGGCGAAGTGAGCGGCGGCCATGTCGGTCACCGAGACGTCACCCGTGTGGCCAATGCCGGTGAACACCGGCTTGGTGGCACCCGCCACCGCCCGGACGACGCGTTCGTCATCGAAACACGCGAGATCTCCGCGGGAACCTCCCCCACGGACTATGCAGATCACGTCGACGTCGGTCGCGGTAAGCAGGTCGAGGGCGCGCACGAGCTCACCGGGGGCGCTGTCGCCCTGGACGGTGGCCCTCACGAGTTGGATCTGAAAGCCGAACCCCGAACCGAGGAGTTGCCCCGTGAAGTCGTTGTAGCCCTCGGTCTGCGCACTGGCGACGAGGCCAATGCGCAGCGGGACGTCGGGGAGGGGAATCGTCTTGTTGGTCTCGAAAGCCCCTTCACGCTGCAACGCGTCGATCAGGGCCGCACGCTGCTTGGCGACATCGCCGAGGAGGCCCTCGACGTCAATCTCGGTGACGGAGAATCCGATCTCGCCACGCGGCTTGTAGACCCCGGCGTACCCACGAAAGTTCACCACCATGCCGGCCGCGAGGGTCACGCCGCGAGACGCCAGCTCGCGCTTGAGCGGCGTCCACACGGAATTCCAGCAGCGAACCTTAAGGACGGGTCGTTGGCTGTCGCTGACGGGCCCCGCGTCCACCACGTCGAGGTAAAGGTGACCTTTCTCATAGGACTTCTCGATTTCACCGCGCACCCATCGCGGATGGCGGCGACCGAACGCGGACTCGAGATGCGTGACCAGCTCGTCATAGAACTCGCTGACCTCGAGGATCGTCTGCTCGTCGTCACGCACGCCGCTCGTCACGTCGCGAGGCTACCGCCCTCGTGTTTCTCGTACGAACCTCTTGGCACGATCGTCGCGAGTGTGAAAGACTGGCCGCGGACGGTGAGTCGACTGGGTGGCCGCACTTCTTGGCAACGAGAGGTGAGGAAGGTCGGGGCTCCGCAGGGCAGGGTGCTCGCGAAACGTGAGTCGCGGCGACGTGCAGGACAGTGCCACAGAGAACAGACCGCCGATGACCCCGTGAGGGGAACAGGCAAGGGTGAAACGGTGCGGTAAGAGCGCACCAGCGCTTCGAGCAATCGAAGCGGCTCGGTAAACCCCACCCGGAGCAAGGTCAAACACGAGAGATGGACGGCCCGTCCGTCCAGGCGACTGGACACTCTCGAGGTAGACCGCTCAGATGGATGGCCACCCATCCTCCCCTTCGGGAGGTGGACAGAACCCCGCCTACAGGTCGACTCACCGTCCGCCTGTTCGTGAGATCGAAAGAATGAATCGTGTTGTTACTGCCGTATCGAGAACTCCCCGTCGCGGAGCCCGGCACGCCCGATCGGCGGAGCCCGGCGCGCTACCTCACGTGGCTGGCCCGCCAGCAACTGGGCACGATCTGTCTCGCGATGTTCTTCGGCACCGGATGGATGGTGGCGATGGCGCTGCTGCCGGTGGCGATCGGCAAGGCGATTGATGACGCGATCATTCCCCACAACGGCCACGAACTGATCCTCTGGTCGCTCGCGGTCCTCGCGCTCGGTCTGATCCAAGCAGTCTGCGGCGTGTACCGTCACCAACTCGCGGTCACCAACTGGATGAAAGCGACGTATCGTTCGATCCAGGTCGTCGGTCGCCACATCGCCCACGAGGGAACCTCCGTCCTCGACGCGATTCCCTCGGGTGACGTCGTCAACACCGTCGCCAGTGACGCCATGCGCATCGGCGGCGCCTACGACGTGCTGGCCCGCTTCGTCGGCGCGATCGTCTCGTGGATCGTCGTGTCCGTCTACCTGCTGTCGACGTCAACCGAGCTGGGCCTCATCGCCCTGATCGGTGTCCCGGTCCTCGGATCCATCACGACGCCGCTCATGAAGCCCCTGCACGCGACCCAGAGCGCACAGCGCGAGGCGGCCGGCCGGCTGGCGGCCCTGGGCGCGGACACGGTTGCCGGACTGCGGATCTTGCGTGGTGTGGGCGGTGAGGACGTCTTCTTGGACAACTACCGCGCCCAGAGCCAGCTCGTGCGCGTCGCCGGCAATCGGATCGCCACCCCTCAGGCCGGACTTGAGTCGGGTCAGGTCCTCCTGCCCGCGATCCTCACCACGGTCATTGTCTTCATTGGATCAAAGGACATCGTCAACGGATCGTTGCAGCCGGGCCAGTTGGTCACGTTCTTCGGACTGTCGATGTTCCTCACGACGCCACTGCGCACCTCGATCGAGTGGATCATCTCCACCACGCGTGCCTACGTGGGTGCGCGCAAGGTTCTGGCCATTCTCAACACGACGTCGGTCATCAACGACCCCGAACACCCCCGCGTCTGGCCGACCCACGTCGCGGTGTACGCCGACGCGTTGTCGGGCGTCAGCGTGCGCGCGGGCCAGCTGGCCGCCTTCGTGACCGAGACGCCCGCACAGGCCGCGGAGATCGCTGACCGACTCGGGCGATTCGTCGCCAACGTCGACGGCGTCACGATCGACGACCAACCCCTCAGTCAGTTCTCCCTCGCCGAGACGCGACGACACATCGTCGTGAGTGAGGTCGAACCGCGACTGTTCTCCGGCGACGTGCGCAACGAGCTCGCGCCGCACGGACACGTCACCGACGCCGACCTGCTCGAGGCCCTGGAGGCCGCCAGCGCCCTCGACGTGCTCGACGCTCTCGATGGCGGCCTCGACGCGACGGTGGAGGAGCGAGGTCGCAGCTTCTCGGGCGGACAACGTCAGCGGCTGGCGTTGGCGCGGGCGCTGTTGACCGAGGCGGACCTGTTGATCCTGGTCGAACCGACCTCGGCGGTTGACACCCACACCGAAGGGCGCATCGCCCAGGGGCTACGCAGTGTTCGTCGCGACAAGTGCACGTTGATCGCGTCCACCAGTCCCCTGATGCTCGAGCGCGTCGACGAGGTTCTTCTCCTGGTGGAAGGACACGTGGTCGCGCGGGGCCGTCACGAGGACCTTCTGCGCACCGACGCCGCCTACCGGCGCATCGTGCTGCGAGGAGGTGACGAATGAGCTCGACCACGTTGCCCATCGCCGACAAGGCGACCGTGCGCGCCGCCGCGAGGATCATGATCACGCGACACCGAGGACCGCTGGCGTACATGTTGACCCTGTACGCCCTGGCATCGGTGGCGGCCCTCGTGGCGCCGTGGATCATCGGCCGGATCACCGATTACGCCATCCAGCCGCACGGCCTGACGAACCAGCGCATCAACTACCTCGTGGGTGGGCTGCTCGTGTCGTCGCTCGCGTACGCGCTCTTGCAGTTCCTCGCCCGCCGTCGCAGCTACATCCTCGGCGAGAAGGTGTTCGCAGAGTTGCGTGAGGAGTTCCTCGAGAGCGTGCTCGGTCTTCCCCTCGTGACGGTCGAACGAGCGGGCACGGGCGACCTCTTGAGCCGCACGACCAACGACATCGAGTCAATCTCGCGGACCGTTCGCTTCGCCGCGCCCGAGTGGCTGGTCGCCATGGTCCAAGCCGCTCTCACATTGATCGCCATGTTGATCGTCAGCCCGATCTGTTCGCTCGCCGGCCTCGTCTCGTTGCCCTTCCTCTTCTTCTCCACTCGGCGGTACCTGCGGTACGCACCACCGGGCTATCGACGCGAACGGATCAGCTACGCCACCATGTCGGGCACCGTTGCCGAGACCACCGAAGGTGCGCGCACCGTGGACGCCCAACGGCTCGGTGGACGCCAGAACGACCGGGTCGAGTCCAATATTCGCGAGTCGTTCTACAGCGAGATGTACACCCTGGTCCTGCGCATGCGGTGGTTCCCCGTCGTGGAGTCCGCCTTCGGACTCGCCATCGCGGCGACGGTCGCGTGGGGCGGGTGGCTCGCCATCTACCACCCGAGCCTGGTGTCCATCGGCGCGGCCACGACGATCACGCTGTACGTGGTCCAGTTGAACGACCCGCTCGACCGGATCATCTCGTGGCTGGACGAACTGCAGATCGGCCAGTCGTCCCTCGCCCGACTGATCGGCGTCGCGGTCGTGCACGACGATCGACCGACCACGGGAGTGGAGCCGCGCAACGAGGTCATCACGCTGCGCGACGTGCGCTACGCCTACCGCGAAGGGCGCGACGTCTTGCACGGCATCGACCTCGTGATTCAGCCCGGTGAGCGCCTCGCGATGGTCGGCCCGTCGGGCGCGGGCAAGTCGACACTCGGACGGCTCATTGCGGGCATCGACGCGCCGCGGACCGGGGCGGTGATGGTGGGCGACGTCGCCCTCAGTTCCATGCCGCTCGAGATGTTGCGCGGCCACGTGGCGCTCGTGACCCAGGAGCACCACATCTTCATTGGCTCGGTCCGCGACAATCTCGCGCTCGCGAAGCCGGACGCCACCGACGAGGAGATTCGCCGCTGCCTCGCGGCGGTGGACGCCCTCGATTGGGTGGAGACGCTGCCCGACGCATTGCAGACCGAGCTGGGCGCGACGGGGTACGCCTTGACGCCCGCCCAAGCCCAGCAGCTGGCCCTCGCACGACTCGTGCTCACGGACCCGCACACCCTGGTCCTCGACGAAGCCACCGCCCTGCTCGACCCGCGCGCCGCACGCCACCTGGAACGATCCCTCAGTGCGGTGCTCGAAGGACGCACGGTGGTCGCCATCGCCCACCGGCTGCACACCGCGCATGACGCCGACCGCGTGGCCGTGGTCATTGACGGCCGCATCGCGGAGTTGGGAACCCACGACGAGTTGATCGCCCACGGTGGCGAATACGCCCAACTGTGGCGTTCGTGGCGCAACGAGGGTGCGACCGCACCGTAGGCTGGGCAGTCGTGGCCCGCGGATCGCTTCTCAGTGCGGCCGACGTCGGACACTGTCCCCACCGCGTCGCTCTCAGTCGCGGTGCCCCGCCGGGACCCGACGAAACGCCGCCTCCGACCGAGATTCTGCGTCGCATTCGTGAGACGGTGTCGCACCGAGAGCACGTCGTCGCCCACTGGCGTGACGTCCACCCGGACATCGTGGTCGCGAACGGGTACGACGATACCGAACGACTCGCCCGCGACGGTGCGCCCCTCATCCTCCACGGACGCCTCGCCGACACCGGTCACGGCAAGCGTCGTTCCGTCTTCGACCTGCTGGTCATGGTCGGAGTGCACGACGGACGGCCCCGCTACGCGCCCGTCGTGATCAAGAACAACGAGGTCACCGAGACCGCCTCCACGCGACGGCTCCTCGAAGGGTCCATCGAGCGACCGTCCCCACTCGAGGCGACCTGGACCGGCGGCGTCGGCGTGCGGCGAAACGACACGATGCGGCGCAACGGTCTGTTTCTGTCCCACGCCACGCGGGTGCTGGAAACATTTGGACTGGCCGATCCCGCACACGCGGGCGGCATCGTGGACCGCCACGAGCGGCTCTGGTGGTTCGACCTCGACAACAAGGACTGGGGGCGGTGGCGACTCGCCGCGTACGACGTGGCCTACGAGCAGCGCCTCGACATCGTGCACGCCCACGAGGCGTGGCAGCAAGGTCTCGGGCCGTTTCCGACGACCGCCTTCTGGCACCGTGAGTGCCCCACCTGCCCGTTCCAGGAACGGTGCGCCACGGAGTTGGAGGAAGTCGACGACGTCTCGCTCGTTCGCTTCACCTCGCTCGAGCAGCAGGTCCTGTTGCGTGAACATCAGATCACCACGCGACACGACCTCGCGCGACTTGATCCCGATCGGGCCGCGGCGGCCCGCGGCAAGCTGCTCCCGACGACGGACGAGCACGCACCCGAGGAACTGCTCGGTCGCTCGATCGACAAGCTCGACGAACTGATCTACCGAGCGCGCGCGGTGGTGCGCGGCGTGCCGCTGCTCAAGGTCAAGCCCGACGAGCTGTCCTGTCCGACGGCGGACGTGGAGATCGATGTCGACATGGAGAGCTACGACGACGTCACGTACCTCTGGGGTGCCTACGTCACGTTGCGGCGGCCGATCGCGTCGGTGAGCGCGGGCTATCACGCCTTTGTCGATTGGTCTCCCCTGTCGGCCTCCGTCGAGGCGGGGGTGTTCGCGACGTTCTGGGAGTTCTTTGACGATGTGCGGCGTCGCTCGGCGGCGGCGGGCGCGACGTTCGCGGCCTACTGCTTCTGGGCCCAAGCGGAGAACAGCGCCATGAATCGCGCCATCAGCCCCGACGGAACGGGACGACCGACCCTCGAGGAGATTGACCAGTTCCGTCACCACCAACCGAGCGAGTGGATCGACCTGCACGACGTGGTGAAGAGTCAGTTGCAGACCGACGGACCCCTCGGACTCAAGTCTCTCGCCAAGGCGGCCGGATTCGAGTGGCGCGACGAAAACCCCAGCGGTGAGGCGTCGATGACCTGGTACGAAGACGCCGTGAGCGACGACATCGAGAAGTCCGGCGCCGCCCGCCAGCGACTGCTGGCCTACAACGAGGACGATTGTCGGGCAACGCGGGCCTTGCGGGAGTGGTTGAACTCACACGCGCGCAGTCTGCCGAGTCGCGACGTGTGCCCCTGAGATCATCTCGGTCCACTCATTAGCATCGTCAGCGTGACGCGTTCTGATCCCGAGCACGTCGCGACGTCCTCGCGGCGGCGTCTCGATCGTGCGCTCGGCGCCCTAAACGCACTGGTCGGACTCGCGGCGGCGCTGCTGATCGCGCAGGGGCTGAACTCCCTCACCGGCACCCACCTCACGAGGGCGATCGTCCTTCTGGGCCTCGCCGTCGCCGTGCGAGCCGCAGTGGCCATCGTGACCGACGATGTCGTGACCGCCCAACAGCGCCGACTCCGTGCCGCGTGGCACCGACGAAGCGCCACACAACTCGCACGCAGCCGGCCCGAGGAGATGCACGTTCTCGATCGCGCGGTCGATCAGATCAGCGAGCAACCCCTCCTCGACGTCACGGCCGCCGCCGCGGGCGCGGCACTCAGTGGACTCGTCATCGTGTTCGTTCTGGCGGGATGGCTGAGCACCGTCATTGTGATCGCCCTCGTGGCGCTGTCGGTGCCGGTATACGTGCGCGTCGGTCGCCAGAGCGTGGCGCTACTGGATGACTTCCACCGTCGACGCGCCACGCTGCTCGGACGTCAAGTGCGGCTGCTTCGTTCCATCACGGATCTGCGCGCACTCGGCGCTGTCGACCACGGAGCTCGTGAGATCGCCGCGGCGTCCGACGCGGAGAGTCGCGCGGTGATCCAGGGCGTCCGCGTGACGATCCGGTCCGCTCTGGTGACGGAATTCCTCGGCGGCGTGAGCGTCGGCCTCGTGGCGATGGTGGTGGGGCTGCGGCTGTGGCATCACTCGATTGGACTGTTTCACGCGCTCGGAGCCGTTCTCGTGACCGCGGAGATGTTCTCGTGGTGGCGTCGGTACGGAACCGAGTTTCACCGACGCGACGACGCGACGACGGCGAAGGCCCAGCTCGATGGCTGGCGCGAGGCGCCCGTCGGTGAGCCCACGAGCGAGCTGTTGCGCGTCAACGACGTGACGACCGCGGCACCGTGCCAGTCCGTGTCACTCGTCGTCGACGCAGGAGACCGAATCGGTCTGCGCGGTCCGTCCGGTATCGGCAAGAGCTCGCTGATCGAAACCGCCCTGGGGCTTCGTGAGCCCCTCAGCGGCACGGTGCGCCGTAGTGACGCGTTGGTGGGTTTGGTGCGCGCGGATAACCACTTCGTCGACGGAACCGTTCGCGACAATGTCGCACTCGGCGCGGACCACCCGGACGACACGATTCGGCGGGTCTTGCACGAACTCGGCCTGAGCGGCCGCTTCGACGATCTCGACATCGACGTGGGCGAGGACGCGCGCAACCTGAGCGGCGGCGAACGAGTGAAGTTGGCGATCGCCCGGGCGCTGCTCGCGCCGGTGCAGCTGCTGGTGCTCGATGACGTCGCCGGTCTGTTGGACGACGTGAGTCGCACACAGATCCGCGACTGTCTTCGCCTGCGGACGTCACTCGCCGTCCTCGAGGCGTCCCACGACTCGTCACTACTGGACGCGGTTGATCACCTCGTGGAACTGCGGTCGCGATGACGGGACCGTGGCGCGATCTGGCGACGTGGATCCACCGCGCCCAGCCACCGCGACGGTCGCTGTGGCGAGCGATGGGCGCGGCGTGCTTCGCCAGTGTCACGTCGGTGGCGCTCTTCGTGGGGGCCCCGTATCTCCTGGTCTTCAGTGCCTCCCCCGCGCACCTGACCTCGGGCAGAACTCTCGCGGCATTGTTGATCGTCATCGAGCTCCTCGCGTTCCTGCGTTCCCCGATGCGCTATGTGGAACGACTGAGCGCGCACGACCTCGGGCTGCACGCGGTGAGCGCGTGGCGTCGATGGTTGATCACGACGATCGGTTCATGGCCCTACCAACGCTGGAGCGCGGCCGCGACCGGCGATTTGTTGGAACGTGCCCTCGCGGATACGGACGTGCTCCAGGATCTGTGGCTTCGCTGCCTGGTGCCCCTCGTCGCCACGGCGTCGACGATGCTCCTGGCCGACATCGTCGTGGTGACGTTGCCGCGGGACCCGTTGAACCCGGTGGCCGCGGCCCTGGGACTGCTGGTCTGTCAGGTGACCGGTGTCGCGTTCGTTCTCGCCCAACTCCCAGCGTTGGTCGCCAGTGAACGTGACGTTCGCCACGCGAGGGCACGTCGCACCGCCGAGCGGCTGAGCTTGCAAGAGAGCGCACCGGAGATTGAGCTACTGGGTCGAAGTGCGTACGTGACCCGTCGGCTCGACGCCGCGACCGCCGTCGTGGAGCAGCGTGAACGTCGCCGAGACCGTCGCCACATGCCGCTCCAGTTCGCGGTCGCCGCGAGCCCACTTCTCGCGCTCTTCGTCGTGTCCGTCGTGGGCAATCAGCCCGCCGACCTCCGGGGACGCACGGGGTTGGTCGTCCTCCTGCTCGCCGTCGCCGTCGCCGACCTCGTGGCGGTCGCGCGGCAGTCGGTTACCGTTGCGGCGAGTGTGACGGCGGCAACCGAGCGCCTCGACGCTCTCGCCCACACCCCCGCCCACGGCTCGGCGCCCTGGCCCACTGACGCTCTCCTCGACGTCGAAAGCCTGCGGTGGCGGACGGGCGATCACCTCGTTCTCGACGACGTGACCATGACGATCGCGTCCGGACGCCGGATCGCCATTACCGGTCCCTCCGGTTCCGGCAAGTCCACGCTCCTTCGATTGCTGGCTCGCCTCGACGATGCGGCACACGGTGCGATCACGTACGGTGGCGTCGACGTGGGTGAACTCGACGAGCTCACGCTGCGTCAGCACGTGGCGTACGTCTCCGCGCAACCAGCGTTACTCACGGGCGTCGTTGATCACGTCATTCGAGTGGGTCGTCTACCCTCCGGCGACGTCGAGACTTCACTCGCGGAGATCGGAATTCGCGCCGCACCGACGGCGCGCTGGGAGTTTCTCTCCCGGGGTGAGACCCAACGAGCCGCCTTGGTTCGAGGTCTCTGGGGCGAACCCGACGTCGTCGTGCTGGACGAGCCCACCAGCGGCCTCGGCGCACTCGAACGTGATCTGGTGCTTCGTCGACTCGAACGGGTGTCGGGAACGGTGATCATCGCCACCCACGATGAGGACGTCATCGCCTGGTGCCACGAGCAGTACGTCATCGACCACGGCCGTCTGCAGCTCGTCAGCCGTTGATGGTCTGCATACCGCGCGCGTGATAGCGCTCGCCGCTCACCGCGTCGCGCGGCACGGCACGTTCGAGGGCGTCGAGCACGTCGCTCGTCAACGTAAGGGAACTAGCCGCGATGTTCTCACGCAGCCACGTGCGGCGCTTCGTTCCCGGAATCGGCACCACGTCGTCACCGCGACTCAGCACCCAGGCCAACGCCAGTTGCGCCACGGTGGCACCCTGGGCGGTCGCGATGTCGGCCAGCGCGTCAACCAACTTGGCGTTCTTGGCGAGATTGTCGCCGCTGAAGCGGGGGTGCGAGCGTCGCGTGTCGCTCTCGTCGCTCGATTCGCGGACGGCGTCGTTGGTGGTGAGGAATCCTCGACCGAGCGGACTGTACGCCACGAAACCAATCTGGAGCCGACGACAGGTGGCGAGCACGCCGTCGTCGGGATCGCGCGTCCACAACGAGTACTCGGACTGCACCGCGGTCACCGGATGAACGGCGTGAGCGCGTTCAATGGTCGCCGGTGACGCTTCCGAAATGCCGAGGTGACGGACCTTGCCGTCGGCGACCAGCTGCGCGAGTGCGCCCCACGTCTCTTCCACCGGCACCGTACGGTCCACGCGGTGTTGGTAATAGAGGTCAATTTCCTCCACGCCGAGCCGCCTCAGTGACGCCTCACACGACTGCGTGACGTACTCGGGTCGGCCGTTGACGCCGAGGAACGAGCCATCCTGACCCCGCTGGTTGCCAAACTTCGTGGCGAGCGTGACGTCGTCGCGACGACCTTGGATCGCCCGGCCCACCAGTTCCTCGTTGATAAACGGTCCGTACATGTCGGCGGTGTCGAGGAAGGTGACGCCGCGGTCAAGGGCCTCGAGGATCGTGGCGGTGGACTCGGCGTCGTCGCGAGTGCCGTAAAACTCGCTCATTCCCATACAACCCAACCCCTGGGCGGACACGACCAACCCCTGACCCAGTGTGCGTTGCTCCACCTCGACCTCCCGATCCTTGTGAAGTATCTCACAAGGGCCCCATTTCGTGGCTGGTCGATTGCCCGACGTGCGACCCCGACGCTACGGTGAGGCCCGTTGGCAGGGGGGCCAATCGCCGGACCGCCCGGTTCTTCGCACGACGAAGGACCGGGCGGCCTTCGGCGCGCCTGCGCTAGGTTCGCCCCGTCCCCCAACCAAAGGATTGTCCATGGATCGTCTGCGCACACCCGACGAGCGTTTCGCGCACCTGCCCGACTTCGACTTCGTCCCGGCGACCGCGCACGTGACGGACCCGACGGGCGGCGCACCACTCGCCCTGTCGTACCTCGACGAGGGACCTCGTGACGCCGGCGACGTCGCCCTGTTGTTGCACGGCGAGCCCACGTGGTCGTTTCTGTACCGCAAGGTGATCCCGCCGCTGGTCGCCGCTGGCATTCGCGTCGTCGTCCCCGACCTCATCGGCTTCGGACGTTCTGACAAGCCCACGTCACGTCACGATCACACGTACGCCCGCCACGTCGAATGGATCCGGGAGTTGTTGTTCGATCAGCTCGAGCTCACCAATCTGACGTATTTCGGCCAGGACTGGGGTTCCCTGATTGGACTACGGCTCGTGGGAGAACACCCGGACCGATTCGCTCGCGTCGCGATCGGCAATGGAGGGTTGCCCACAGGAGACGAGCGAATCAGCGATGCGTTCCTGGCGTGGCAGACGTTCAGTCAGACAACGCCCGAGTTGCCCATTGGACGGCTCATCGCGGGCGGCTGCACGAGCACGCCCGGCGACGACGTCGTGGCCGCCTACGACGCACCGTTTCCCGACGAGAGTTTCAAAGAGGGCCCCCGCATCTTTCCGACACTCGTTCCGACCAGCCCCGAGGACCCCGCTCACGACGCCAATGTCGCGGCGTGGACAACCCTCACGCAATGGACCAAGCCGTTCCTCACCTGTTTCTCCGATGGGGATCCCATCACCAAGGGTGGTGAGCGCAAACTCTTGCGCGACATCCCGGGCACCGCGGGCCAGGCCCACGTCACGTTGAGCGGAGGTGGCCACTTCCTGCAGGAGGATTGCGGGGCGGAACTCGGTGGTGTCCTCGTTGAGTTCATTCGGGCCGGCACGCGCTGAGGTCATGGAGCCGACGCCGCCGTCCTCGGTGCGTCACTCGACGACGAATTCTTCGTGTCGGGACTGGGCACGCTCACGCTGCCTTGGCTCGACGTCCACCCCATTGAGGAGAGCGCGCGCCACAACGGACACGCGGATTTCCTGCGCGAGTACCTCGACGGACGAAGGAGTCCTTACCGAGACGTGTCCTCGTCGTGATCGTCACGCGGGAGTCGACGTAGCTCTACCAGCGTGGGGGTGGGGTATCGAACCTTGCCGGGCCGCCATCCCAGCTTCATCTTCTCGGCACCGATGCCACCCTCGGCCCAGAGGTGGCACGTGTTGGTGAGCCACGTGCTCGGAGACGGACCGTCGTCGTTGCTCACGAACTGTTCGCCCCGACGACTCGCCGACGACGCCATGGTCTGAATCGCCGCGGGGCCGATGGCGCGAGCGAGAAACTCAAGGTGACTGCATCCCAGCTGGCGTCCGAGCTTCTCCTGGACCGCCTTGTTGTATCCGCGAGTGATCGACACGCCGATGAGTTCGCGGAACGCGGGCTCGATGGTGCGACACTCCTCGTGGGGAAATGACGTCATCTCCGCGCGGGCGTCGACCACGGTGAGTGTGGCTCGGTCGATGCGCAGGGTCAATCCCATCGAGTGCAGTGTGTGGACCACGTCATTTCCGTCGGCCCACGGACGTTCATCCACGAGAGTTCCACGAATCTCAAAGCCCCCCTCGACGTCGAAACTCTCAATGGTGATGGTGCGTCGATGCGTAGCTATGGAGTCGGTCACGTCGACAGTTTTACCGGTCCGCGACCACGTGGACGCGCCTCGCCGACACGTCGTTGTACGAGACGAGGAAGGGACCGCTGGCGCGCACGGCGATGGTGGTGAGCGACGCGTTGTCGAGACGCAGTCGCCACGCGACGGAACCGGGCACGCCCAACGCCCAGGTCACCGCCGACTTGATCGGCGAGACGTGGCTGACGATCACCAGATGGCGGTGCGCGTCGTGCAACAGCGAGGTCGCGTCGGCGAGAAAGTCGTTTAATCGTGCGTGCACCCGCGCGTCGACGTCCGCGAGCGACTCTCCCCCGCCGAGAGTCGCGTCATGGTGCGAACGAAATGCCGCCCACTCCTCACGGGGAACCTCCGTGTCGGACCGGCCGTCGTAGGTGCCGTAGTCCTGCTCGACGAAGGCGTCGTCGATCTGCGCTGCAAGGTGGGGCACCGCCAAACGCGCGGTCTCTCTCGCGCGCACCAGTGGTGACGCCAGCAGTGCCCCCGCACTCTCCAGCGATCCCGAGAGTGCGGCGGCCTGTTCACGGCCCATCGCGGTGAGCTCCGCGTCGGTGCGGCCCACGAGCAACTTGGCGGCATTCGCCGTGCTCTGGCCGTGACGAACCAGGATCAGCACGGAAGGAGCAACCGACCGCAGTGGGGACAGTCAGGGAATACGTCGGCCGGAGACGACTTGTACCGGCTCAGGTCCAGGGGTGACAGTGACACTCGACAGCCGTCGCATCGATCGCCGTCCACGACCGCCGCTCCGCTGACGCCCGCGCGGGCGAGCGCGGCTTCGTAGCGTGAGCGCAGTGCGGGCGCCACCGCCTCGGCCGTCGCGACGCGCGTCGCGCGTAGTGATGTCAACTCATCGTCGAGCGTCGCTTGCAACTCCTTGATGGCGCCCTGCAGGTCGTATCGACGCGCGGCGAGTGGTTGCGCACGAGAGCGAATCTCCTCGGCGACCTCGTCGAGAGGCTCCAGTTCCAACAAGAGACCCACCTCGGCGTCTTCGGCGTCGTTGAGCGACGTCGACAATCTCTCGAGTTCCGTCTGCATGGCGGTCAGTTCTCGCGCGGGAGCCGCCGCGCCCGCCAGGCGTCGCTCCAGATCGCTGCGACGTTGGCGAAGCGACTCGGCTCGATCCGCCGCTTCGTTGAACGCATCGCGGGCCGGTCGACGTTCGGCCTCGACGGACTGCAACTGTTCCGCCAGGGCACGCAACTCCCGTTCCACGTCCGCGAGGTCAGCCAACTCGGGGAGGTGGTCGCGTTGCGAGTGCACGCGGTCGATCCAGCGATCCGCGTCCATGAGTTCTCGGAGAGTCTGCGTGTCGCTCACGGTGCCAGTGTCCCATCTTTTCGACGACCGTCCAACTGCGATAGTTTGGCGAGAACGGGAACGAGGCTCGGTTCCGCGCGGCGCGCCGCCTCCTCGAAGGAGAACCACGCGACGTCGGGGCTCTCACCGGGGGCCGGGTGAGGGTCCTCGCCGTCGCTGTCGAGCAGGTAGCGCAGGTCGTAGTGCGTGTGGCCGCGGGGACCCTGATGGACGTCGACGTGGACGATTCCTCCCTCGCGTAGTCGCACGGCGAGTCCCGTCTCTTCGACAGCCTCGCGCACGGCGGCCGCTTCGGGCGTCTCGTCGAGGTCAACGTGCCCCCCGGGCTGCACCCAGATGCCCAGCACCTTGTGCCGATGCAGCACGATGCCGCGCGGGGACACGATGAAGGCCGATGCCGTCAGGTGACGGGGATCGGCCGCTTCGTCGAAGGGATCTCCCGACCAGGCGAGGCGGTCGCGCAGTGCGTCGATCGACACTCGTTCACGAGAGTCAACCGGCTCGAGATGCTCGATCTGCTCGCGGACGCGCGCCATTCTCTCCGGACCGCGCACCTCGGCCAGGCGCCGCAGTGACGGCGGAGGGAGGATGGTCCCGTCGGCCATCGCGCCATCGAACGAGGGCACGGGTGCGCCGTACTCCACGCGAGCGGGCACCACGCCACTCCAGAGAGGCAGTTGCTGGTCGTCGTCGCTGTCGTCGGTCGGCCCACTCGAGATCTTGGCGGACGCCTCCTCGATGTCGAACGCCACCACGGAGGTGAGTCGCCGCTCGGCGTCGGTCATCGCACGCAGCTCGGCTGCACGACCCGGCAGGGAGCGCTCGACGAACATCGCCAGCGCGCGTGACGCCTCCGGGTCACCCACGGCGTGCACGGAGCCGAACGCGACGACCGACCGGTACGCGACGGAGGACTCGAATCCGCTGCGCGCCAGGCGCAACCCGTCGAAAATGGCCGCCGACACACACGCCTCCCCACTCGCGACCACTGCGCGGAAGAGGGCGTTCGACGGGCTTCCGTGAATGTAGAGGCGTCGCCCCTCTCGAACGATCAACGTCGCCAGCGAGACGGCCCGGCCGTCCACGACGCCCGCCACGTGCGCGAACGGCGCCGCGTCCAAAATGGCGTACACGGTTGCCTCGTCGTAGCGAGCCATCGCCGGCTGTCGGCGGATTCGCGTGTGCGCACCCGGCCCGAGCTCGGCGTTCATGCCCGGAGATCGCCCCCGAAGAAGGTGCGCGCGGCGCCCGCCACCTCGACGTTTCGCTCAAACAGTCGCGCGTGCATGACGCCTCCGCGCGCGGACGCCTGGCGAACGGTGACCACGGGCGAGCCCGATCGCTCCGCCCACCACGGTGACACCGCGCACAACGCGCTTCCGGTCACGGGATCTTCCGCCAACCCCAGGCGGGGCGCGAACACCCGAATGGAGACGTCGGCGTCGGGGCCGCCGTCACACGCCGCGATCACGATGGACGCCGGAACGAGAAACAGACTCATCGGGTCGACGCTGAGCCCGCACAGTTCGTCGTAGTCCTTCACGACGCACAGCGCGCTTTGGGGTCCGGCCTGGTACACCTCGCTCACCTCGCCCAGGACGCCGTTAACGACCCCCGGGTCAAGTGGTTCGAGATAGGCCCGAGGCAAATCAACGCCCAGCAGGCCCTCCTGCAGCCGCCGGCCCGTGAGGGTGCCCGATCGCGTCTGGAAGTAGAACTCCCCCTCCGGCACTCCGAGCTCGGTGAGCAGGACGTGCAACGTCGCCAACGTGGCGTGCCCGCACAGATCAGTCTCGACCGATGGGGTAAACCACCGCAGCGACCACTGGTCACCGACTCGTCGCACAAACGCCGTTTCGGAGACACCGAGTTCGAAGGCGATCTGTTGGAGATCGCTGTCGGACATCGCTCGTTCCAAGAGAACGACCACCGCCGGGTTGCCTCGCGCGCCGTCGCCGATAAAGGCGTCCACCCACCACAAGCGGTGGCCAAAGGTCGCGCCGACGGAACTCACGTTCAAGAGATTGCCACATTGACGACAACCACTCCGCCTAGGGTGGCTCGATGCGCGTGGCGACCTACAACCTGCACGCGGGGGTTGACGGGTACGGACGCGGCAACGACGTGATTGCGTCGGCCCTCGCGCTGTCGCCCGATCTGCTGTTCGCCCAAGAAGTGTGGTGCGGCGTCGACGAGGACCAGTTTGCGACTCTCTGCTGCGAGCTCGCCGCCGATGGTCGCTACGTGGCTCTCGGATCCGGCGAGCGCGTCACCGGCGCGACGGGCGGGCGGGGATGGCAGTCTCCGTGGGCCCTGGTGCGCGGTGAAGAGGGACTCTACTTCGACGAGCGCCGCGAGCTCACCGCCCACCAACGAGAGCGCCGCGAACAGGCCGTGGGTCGCCAGGAGGGCACGTGGGGCCTGGCACTCATCACCCGGTTGCCCGTCGAGACGCTGACCGTTGAGACCCTTCCGCAGTTGCGTCGTGACAAGGTGCAACGGGCCCTCGTCGTGGCGCGCCTGCACAGCGGCGACACCTCGTTTTACGCCGTGTCGATCCACGGGGCCCATCTCACGCACGGCTCGCTCCTGCAGTTCCGACACGTCGCGCGACGCCTCGACGAGTTGAGCGCGCAGTTGCCCGTCGTCGTCGGTGGCGACTTCAACTGCTGGCGACCTCTGCTGCGGACCGTGCTGCGGGGTTGGCGCAGCGGTGTGCGAGCACGCACGTGGCCGGCGTGGCGACCACACTCGCAGATCGACCACCTCTTGTTCCGCGGCCCCTGGACGCTGGCCAACCCGCGCGCCGTCACCGGCCCGAGTGACCACCGTGCACTCGTCGTCGACGCGACGTTGGATTAATCAATTTCCGCGCCGCGCGTCTCGGGTAGGTAACGCAGCAAGAAGAGCAGAGGCAACGTGGGCAGAAACGTGACGAGAGCCGGAATCCGCAATGAGTTGACCGTGACGGTGGTGTGCGAGACGTCGCCGGCGAAACCGAACGCCATGAGGCCCACCACGGCGCCAACCACACCCGCCACCACGACCCACCCCGCGGCGGTCGCGCGCGTGGCGTGGGGAAAGATCTCGGTCGTCAGTGCCGCCGCGGCGGGGGCCAGAAGGCCACCGGAGAACACGCCGATCATGTAGCCCACGATGAAGCTGGACGTCCCACCGCTGTAGGCGAGGGTGCTGGTGATCGCCGTCGCGATCACGCCAATCGCCACCGTCCACCGTCGCCCGAGCCGATCGGCGAGCCACCGACCGACGAACAGGCCCGCGAGTCCCGTCAGGGCACTCAGCAACACGACGAGTGCCACGACGTGGCGTGAGATCTTGAGGACCCCTTCGCCGTAGACGAAGGCGAATCCGTTCGCCGGACCGGAGATGATGCCCACCACCACGGTGATCACTCCGACAATCAGCATCCGTTTGCGAAAATGTGGCGGCACGACACCGAGCCGTGCGACCACTTCTTCGCCGGCGTGATGGTGGGGATCAGGCTCGGGCACCCGGCGCAGAAGAGGAATGATCGCGAGCGCCGGGATCGCCGCGGTGGCGAAGAGAATCCGAAATCCGTTGGCCCCGGGCAAGATGCCGTGAAGGATCGCCGACAATCCCGCGCCCGCGCCCGCGCCCGCCGCGATCCACGCGAGACGGTAGACCCGAACAGATGGACTCGACAGCTCGACTGTCACGACCTGCACCAACGTGGTCGTCGCCGACAGCAGCGGTCGGGCCAGAGCGAAGAACGCCACGAACGCCCAATACGACGGACTCCCGGCCGCGAGAGCCGTGAGCGAGAGGCCGACGATGGCCACGCGCACCAGCACGCCCTTGCGTCCGAATCGGTCCGCGAGTGACGAGAGCGGCAACGCAGCCAGTGAGGAGATGCGAAGGACGGCGAGACCCACGCCCAAGGTCGTCCCGGAAAGACCCACCACGCCCGTGAACGTGTTCCCGGCAGCGGCGTGGCCGAAGTGACGAGCGACCTCGTCGAGTGACGCGACCGCCCCGAACTGTCCGTACCCCGCCGCGAGGGCGATGATCACCAGGGCCAATGTTGACGCGTCGAGTCGCCGCGTGCGGTGAACGGTCCTCGTGCTCCTCTCGGAGCCGATCCCGGCGGGTGCTCGATCCCGAGAACGTTGGCTCTCTGCCATCTCTCAACTCTCAACCGTTGTGCCGACGCGCACGACGCGACCGCTCACGAAGCTTCCGTGGTGTTCACTCGCGATGAGTCCACGATAGAGGGTGTTCGCAACGATCAGCCGGTCGAGATCGTTGATGCCTCCCGCGCGCCTGACGGAGATCAGATCGGGTAGTCGGTGCTCGTGCGGTGCAACTGAATCGTGCGATTCGGCGCTTGTGGGAAGATCGTCACGTTGCCCTCGTGGTCGGCCAAGATGACCACGGGGTTGGTCTCCTGGGACGTCCCCTGGAACACAATCTGGCTGCCGAGAAGCCCGCGCTCTTCGTAAATGGTCTGCGTTCCACTCTCCAGGTAGAAGACGTCACCGTTCGCGTCGGCCGTGACGTCCGTGGGGTACTGCAGGTTCTTCGCGAGAACCGCCACGGTGCCACCCTGCTCGATCCGCCAGATGGCTCCGTTGTGTGAGGTCGTGCCGCGCAGGGCAACGTCGAGGTAGCCGTAGGCGTCCTGGGCGAGGCTCGTCGGATTGGTCAGGCCCGTCAACACGACCGCGACCTTGCCCTGGGCCGAGATGGAGACGATGCGACCTAACGACGGTTGCAACGCGTACAGGCCACCGTAGGGATCGGGCGTCAAGGACGAGACGTCCGTGAGTCCGTGGACAAAGAGAGTCAGTCCGCCCGTGACCGGGTCCACCTCTTCAATCGTCCCATTCCCGGCTTGCGAGACGTACAGACGGTTGATGGCCGTCCACGCGACGCCACTGGGCAGATCGAGCCCCGTCGCCAACGTTCGCACGGAATCCGCGCTCACCTGTTGGAGCTACCGGTGGATTGCGAAACGACGTACGTCGTGCCATTGGGTCCGAACGACGCCGCCGTTGCCAGCGCCGAGGGACCTACCTTGACGTGGGTCGGCGTGTACAGCGGCTCAGAGAGGATGACCTGACCGTGTCCGGTGTCGGCGATGTAGAGATGGCCTTGACCGTCCACGGCGAGTCCCCGGGGCGAACTGAACGAGCCCGCAACCGTGCTGCGCTTCCCGTTTGCGAGGTACTCGTAGACCTTGTTCTGACCGGTGTCGGACACGTAGAAGTTGCCTTGCGCGTCCGCCGCGACTCCCGCCGGACTGGAGAGGCCCCGAGCGACAACCTTGAAGCCCTGGTTGGCCCCGTTCGTTCCGACCTGATACCGAAGAATCTCGCCGAGCCCGGTGTCGGTCACGAAGAGCTGACCGAACGCGTCCGTCGCGAGCGCCAGCGGTCCGGACAGATTCGTCGCAAAGGTGAGCTGCTCGCCGCTCGGGAGGATCTCGACGATGCGGTTATGCCCGGTGTCCGCGATGAACAGCCGGCCCTCGGAGTCCGTCGCGAGACCCGTCGGATTGAGCAATCCCGAACCGATCGACGCCTGGGTGACGCCCACGTCGCTCGGAGCGCCACGACCAAAGCGATTCGACGGCAACGTCTGGCCCGGGACCGTTTCAATCTCGAGGACCTGATTGGTCCCCGAATTGGAGACGAAGATCGATGTCGCGTTGGGTTCGGTGTTGACGGCAACGCCGGTCGGATTACTCAGCCCGGTGCCGATCTTCGCGCGATGCTGATCGGGTGCGACCTGAATGACGCGGTTGTTGCCGGAGTCGGCGATGTAGAGCATCCCCGTGGAGCTCACCGCGACTGCCGCCGGATTCGAATAGGGAGTGGCGGGAATGGAGTAGATGTCTTGGGACAACACGAACAAGGCGATCACGACGATGATCCCAATCAGACGCGTCCACCACGTGGCCGGTCGCTCCTTGTCCTCAAGGTCATCGGGCCCGTCCAGGATCGCGTAGACGCTGATCACGATGACGAGCAGCAGCACCAGCCATCCCACGAGCTCTTCACCCGTGACCACTCGACCCGACACCAATCTCGCCGCGTACTCCGTGAACAACAGCAGGGTCACGATGCGGAAGAGATACCGCGGCACGAATCGGTAGATCGAGCTGGGCTTGAGGAACCGCTCGCCGATCGCGGTGAGCCCGTCGAGGCTAATGAGGAGAATCCAGACGACGGGCCATTGCCAGACTGTTCCCAAGACCTCCCAAATGAGAGCCAGGGCGATGAGCGACGCGCAGATTCGCAGGACCAGCCTCGTTGTCGGCTTGCGCGAGCGACCAACCGACTTCGGAAGGTTCTGGAACTTCGCGTGGACGATCTCGTCGAGTCCAACGCGAATGAACGCCGCGATACCCACGACCCACTTGATGATTACCAAGTGGTTTTGCAGCGTCACCTGGGTCAGCGACTGCTTGTTCGCCCCCGTGAAGATCGGAACGAACACCGGGAGTGAACCGAGAATGAGGATCATCAGCAAGGTGACGACGAAGAAGTCGCCCACCATGATGTACCGACGCTGGAACTGGTTCTTGATGGTGTTGAAGCCCAACAACCGGATGCGACGCGGTAACTGTGGACCAATGAACCAGAAGAACGCCATGCTCAAGATGCCGGTGAAGGCGTACAGCATCCCTTGGGTTCCGGGGGGTCCCACGACCCAATGCGACGAGAAGAGGTGCCCCGAGAACACCACACCGCACGTGAACACGAGTGTGGCGACGAAGCCCGTGAAGGCGTCGAGAATGCCGAGGGCCGTAATCGTCAACGTCAGCCAGAGCACGGGCGGGATCGCGAGTCCGTGGGTGTCCTTGACCGCCCATGCGCCGAGGAACGCTCCGAGGGCAACGACCAAGAAATAGGTGTTGCCAATCAGCGTGCGAAGCGTGATGCCGTCGTCATAGGCGTGACCAAAAAGCGGCGAGAATTTGTGCAGGGGCGTCCCGACCGCGTTGGTCAGTCGATCCACCATCTTGCGTCCGAAGGGCCAGTGCAGAGGTGCGTGACGAGTCGCGGCGGTCGTGGGGGCCGTGCTCGTCGGCGCATCGGGACTCGACGGCGCGGGACTGTGGACGCTGCTATTGGCCATTACCGTCCGGCTCCCGAGGTGGGATTCTCTTCGCCTTCACTCAGGCCCCCCGTGAGGAAGTTGAGTTGCGTCACCGGAGCGCCGCCACCTGGTGGTGTGTCCTCCTCTTCGACGATGAACAGGACGAGATCCTCGTTCGCTTCCTCCTCGACGAGCACTGCGAGGTACTCATCGGAGACCGTTCCGTCGGGCACCTCACCGCCAACCGGATACCCGCCGCCGCCGGGAAGGTCCTCGTACGCGCCGGCGAGAACAACCAAGAGTTCTTCGTCCATCGCCGCCAGCTCACCAGCGCCACCCGCGGGGAAGAGTCCGAACGGCAGTCCTCCGCCCGGTTCAATCTCTGACGTGTACTCCTCGACCAACGACTCGGGCACTCCCGCGAAGAACCCGCCCGCGCTCGCGGCCGCCGCGCCGGCCGCCACGACGACGGAGAGCAAGGTGACAATCTGGGTGACCTTCTGCAAGCCAGTGGTGGGTGAGGTGTTAATGGACTGGGGCACGGTGCTCGTGGAGCCCGCATTGAAGATCGATGTGGTCGTGCGGTAACCGGGCAGCGTGGTGGACGTGGGCTTGATGGCGGTGGTCGTCGTCTGGCCGTGAATCGTCGTGGGGGTGGTCGTCGGAGGAATCGTGGTGCTGTGGGGCGCCGTCGTGGTCGTTGTGGGTGGTGTACACGACTCCAGAGAACTACTCGGTGTCGGGATGAAGAAGGGGAAGATGGCGCCGACGTGGTGGTAATGCTTGATGCCGGTGATCAGGAGCTGGTTCTCCCCGTCCTTTACCAAGATCCACGGGCCACCGTCCACGGACACGTAGGCGTAGCCGCACGGTGCCAACTGGTGCGACCCGTTCGTGAGCGACACGTACACAATGAACGACGCACATCCGTACTGCGTGCTGATCGGGAGATACGCCGCGATGTGACCATTGATCTCGGCGATCGCGTCCTTCGGCGAGTGGTTCGTCGCGTTCGGCGCGTCGAGACCGCACACCCATGACAGCGCGGAGTGGCCCCCCACGGGAATTGTGCCGAGATACCCCCCGTACGTCGGCACGCTCGGTAGCGCGTCGGGGCCCGGATAGCCACCTGCACCGTACGACGCGAGGGGCGTTAGGGCGTACGAGGTCAAGCCAATCACGACCGCGACCGCAAACGCGACCATCGGTCCTCGAACGCGACGTATTCTCTCTGACAAGGGATCCCTCGCGCAGACGCTAACACCCACGAACCCCGGGACACGGCCGACGTCCTCGCGTTCGACCGGGTGACGTCAAGTGCCCGGGCGCTCGTCATCCCTCAGTGCGCGGCGACTCGCTCGCAACGATGCAGGGGGTTGTCGTGGGTTCCGGACCTCTGGGGCGCGCTCCGTAAACTGAGTTGACCACCCCCAAGGAGCCCGATGTCACCGTCGTCGAGTGTTGCGAAACTGCTGGCACTGGTCAAGATCGACTTCAAGCCGCACCACCGACAGCCCACGTTGGGTCGGCTCGTGATCGCAACGGTGGTGGCGCTCGTGGGGTCGCTGCTCGCCGACGTGATTCTCGTCGCGCTGGGCAAAGCACTGTTTCCTTCGACAACGCAGTACGTTCACTTCCAGTTCGATGACTACGCACGACTGACCACCATCGGTGTCCTCATCGCGTGCGTGGCGTGGCCGATCGTGACCAGGATCTCCTCGGCGCCGCGATGGCTCTTCTTGCGACTGGCCGTGCTCGTCACCGTGGTCCTGCTCGCTCCTGACGCGTACATCTGGCTCGTCCAGGGTCAGTCAGGTGAGGCCGTGTTTGTCTTGGTGTGGCTCCACGTGGCGATTGCCATTGTCACGTACAACGCGCTGGTGCGCCTGGCGCCGGCGGGCTCGAGCGCGCGCCACGGACGTCACCGTCGACGCTGAGGATTCCTTCGACCTCGAGTCGACGTCCGTCACGCGCACGCTCGTGTCGAGCGGCCACTCCTCGCAGGTGAAACGATCGAGGTGGAGTCGGCGATCACCATCGATTTCTCGCGGTTCTGTCAAGAGGGACGAAAAGTTTTTTCCGACGTGCTGACACTCTGTCGTGTTCATTCGTCTCGACACCGTGTCAAGAATCACGAATCAACAGTTGGTCGTTGACGAAATTCGCGGCGCCGTGCACGTCGACACTTCCGACCGACGGTGGGGTCCGTCGTCGGGAAGCACCATTCATAAGTAAAGACTTGAATAAGGTGGAAAGGCGGATGTACGTTGACCGCGTTGGTCAGAAGTGCAGCGTGGTGACCACCGCGATGTCATCGTCGCGGTGGTGGGGAAGAGTGCGGAGGAACGATGTCGGCGAGGTTCCGCATCACAGCGGCGAGGCGTGGACGGACGACCTCGCGGCGAGCAACGCGCGACCCTCGACGGGTCGCCCGGTGCGCCCCCACGGTCGTCGCTGCATTCGTCGTCGCCCTCGTGGTTCTGCCGGTCCTTCCGGCCGCCGCGAACGAGCGTGGTGACCAGACGGATCTGCCCGCGGCCTATCAACATCTCTCACTCCCCCAAGGTGAGAGCAGCGTAAACGTCTGCTCGTACGCTGAGGCCGCGGGCACTGCTCACTGCAACGCCGAACTGCGCACGGACGCGTTGGGCCGTGACCTACGGCCCAACCGACCCGGGCACTCCAGTCAGGTCTCGCCGTCAACCTCACTGGGGGACGACGGCGCCTATTCGCCCGCCTACCTTCAATCGGCGTACAACATCGCGTCGGCGGACGCGGCAGCTCACGGTGGAGTCGGTCAGGTCGTGGGCATCGTCGACGCCGACGACGATCCGTCCCTGTTGGACAACGTGAACTACTACCGCACCTTCTTCGGTCTCGCTCCCTGCGCCACCACCACCGTGTCGACGACCGCGACGGGTTGCGTGATGGAGAAGGTGAATGAATACGGTCAGGCAGCTCCGTTGCCTGCGTCCAATGTCAGTTGGGGAGTCGAGACGTCACTCGACGTCGAGATGGTGAGTGCCATCTGCCCCAACTGTCAGATCCTCATCGTGGAAGCATCGTCGGCGTCGATCGCCGACCTCGGTACTGCCGTGAACACCGCGGTCTCTCTGGGAGCAAACGTCGTCTCGAACAGTTATGGCTCCAGCGAGTATCCCAACGAGAACTCGGACGCCCTCGCTTACTTCAACCACCCCGGCGTCCCTATCGTTGTCGCCTCGGGCGACAGCGGTTTCGGAGTGCAGTTTCCCGCCGCCTCGCCCACGGTTGTTGCGGTGGGCGGCACAACGCTGATCCAGAACTCGAACAACGGAACTCGCAGCGGGACCGAAACCGTATGGAGCGGGGCGGGGGCGGGCTGCAGCTCCTACGAACCCAAGCCCTCGTGGCAGCACGACACGGGTTGTGCGACTCGCACCGTGGCCGACGTCGCGGCCGTCGCCAATCCCAGCACGGGCGTGTGGGTCTACGACACGTTCGGCAAGGCGGGTTTCGCCATCTATGGCGGGACCAGTGTCGCCACTCCGATCATCAGTTCGATGTTCGCTCTCGCGAGCAACCCGACGGACACGTCTTTCGCACCCGCCAGTTTTCTGTACGCGGGGTCCTCGGACCTCTTCCACGTGACCTCCGGTACGGACGGAGGGTGCGGGACGTATCTGTGCAACGCCGCCGACTCTCAGTCGGGCTACAACGGGCCGACGGGTCTCGGCACACCAGGCGGGTCCCCCAACAGTGTGAGTGCCTTCACCGCGCCGTCGACCACGCAATCGGTCGCCACGGTCCCGGGACCTCCAACCCTGTCCGTCGCGACTTCGGGAGTCAATACCCTCACATTTACCTTCACGGCACCCACAAGTGATGGCGGCAGTGCTCTGACTGGTTTCGATCTCTTCTCTGCGACGACTCCGGGTGCCGAATCGGACGTTCCGATCGCGACAACGTCGGCCGACGTCCCGTCCGTCACGGTCAGTTCGCTGGTGGGTGGGACCACCTATTACTTCGTCGCCACGGCACTGAACGCCGTCGGCGCCTCAGAGCACAGCGGCGAACTGTCAGCTACCCCGGTGGCCGCGACCGTAACCGGTCCGCCCACTCTGCGCACAACGACTGTTGGGAACCAACAGGTGACGCTCGCCTGGACGGCACCAACGAACGGCAGCCAACCGGTCACGGGATACTCGCTCTTCATGGGCTCGAGTCCCGGTGGCGAGTCATCCGTGCCCGTGAACGCCACGCCGTTCGAATCGACCAGCGTCACCATCGCCGCGTTGACCAACGGAGAGACCTATTACTTCACCGTCGCGGCGCGCAATGTCGCCGGGACGTCGGCTCCCTCCAACGAAGTCGCGGCCACTCCCCTGACGCGACCCGGAGTCCCCCGACGCCTCGCGGCCAAACCGGCCACGCACAAGGGCGTCGTGGTGTCGTGGTCGGTCCCCGGGTCCGACGGAGGCACGCCCACACGTTCCTTTCAGATCCTTCGCTCGACGACACCAGGTCTGGAGAGCAAGCTGGCGACCTATCGCTGCGGCGGACCGACGTGCTCCTACGTTGATGCCAACACCAGGAGTGGCGTGTCCTACTTCTACGAAGTCGTCGCCATCAATGCGGTCGGCGCAGGCTCTCGCTCGAACCAAGTCTCCGCGAAAGCGACATAGTCGTGGTCGGCGACTGACCGTGGTCCGTCCCCACGGTCAGTCTTCGATCCCGTCACGGTGAGCCACCGGTCTACCTCCAAGGCCGGTGGCTCACCGAATCTCTCCGTTCGCGTGGGCGCGGCCACTTATCGCCCATCGCGTCGTTGTCGTGATGCGGTACGGCCCGCGGGCCCCTTCGACATAGGGCGGCCGTATACTCAGCCCTGACATGTCGATGATCTTTTGGTCCGTGCTTTTGGTCCTCTGCCTCGCGCTGGAGGTGCACACCAATGCCTTCGTCGCGATGTTCATCGGCCTTGGTGCCGCCTTCGGGCTGGTCCTCGCGATCGCGGGAGTTCCGTTTCCCCTCCAGGCCCTCGTGTGGCTCGCCGCATCGGGCGGGGGCATTTGGTTGGTGCGTCCGCTCGCCCTCAAACGGTTCTCGCACCGCGCGTACGAGGTGGACATGACGCGACCCACTCACACCTCCATGACCCATCTCACCGGTTTCGTCGAAGAGGCGGTCGGGGGCGAGCAACATCCGGGGCGCGTGAAGATCCAAGGTGAGCTGTGGAAGGCCGTGACTGACTGGCCGGAGCCGCTCGCCATCGGCACGCACGTCATTGTCGACCGCGCCTACGGAACAACCCTCTGGGTCGTCCCCGCCTGAACTAACTCGTGGTGGGTCCCGCGATCGATGGGACGTCCGCCATGACGGTCTTGATGGCCTGCACCGCACCCAGCAGCGCGGAGCTTTCCGCCGGGATCACAATCTTCGTGTTGGCACTGTCGGCGAATTTGGCGAGGGTGTCCAGTTGCAGAATCGCCACGAGGGTCGGATCCGGATCCTGTTGCTTGATCGCGGCGTAGACCGACGCAATCGCCTGCGCGCGACCTTCGGCTTCGAGAATCATCGCCTGACGCCGACCTTGTGCGCGAAGCACCTCAGACTGCTGGGCACCTTCCGCTTCCTTGATGGCCGCTTGCTTTTGGCCGTCGGCCACGTTGACGGCGGACTGTTGCTGGCCCTCGGAGTCGAGAATGCGGGCTCGCTTTTCCTGTTCCGCCTGCTTTTGGAGCGCCATTGCTTGCAGGATCTGTTCGGGAGGCGTGATCTCGAGGACTTCCACGCGATTGATGCGCACACCCCACTTGTCGGTTGCCTCTTCCATCTGGGTTTGCAGCATCGTGCTGATCTGCTCACGCTGCGAGAAGGCCTCGTCAAGGGTGATGCTGCCGAACACCGCGCGCACGGACGTGCGCGCGAGGTTGTCGACACTGACTTGATAGTCCTGGTTGGAGAACAAGGCGAGGCGGACATCGACGACTTGGGAGAAGATCGTCGCGTTGACGATGACGGCAACGTTGTCGCGCGTAATGACCTGCTGGCGATCGCCGGTGCGCGGCGTCTCGCGCGCGTCGACGAGGATCATCCGCTCGATAAACGGCATGATGAAGGCGAGACCGGGATTCTTGACCTCTTTAAATTCCCCGAATCGCGTCACGACACCAACAGATCCCTGCTGCACGATGCGCACGGCCTTGAGAAAGGACACCAGCGCAAACAACACGACGACGGCCGAGACGGCCCCCAGAACGATTCCCAACATCTACAGTCCTTCCGTCACCGCGAGCCAGCGCGTCGCCACACGCGCAACCCCCTTGTAGCGCGAGTGTATCTCCACGACCTCGTCCACCGACGGGTGGTCACGCGACGTCTCACCGATCGAACACGTAGGTCCCGGGTGCGGGAGCCAGCGCTTCGAGTCCGCCGCCGCCCACCTCGACGGGAGCCGCACGCTCCGGCCCCGAGTGTTCGGCGAGCCAACTGTCCCAGTCGGGCCACCAACTGCCCTTTTCACTGGTGGCGCCCGCCAACCACTCGTGCGCCGTTGGAGGATTCTTCGGGTTGAGCTGAAATGTCGCCTTCGGATTGGTGGGTGGATTCACCAAGGCGGCGATGTGCCCACTGCGCGACAAGACGAATCTCACGTCTCCTCCGAGGAGTCCCGTGGTCCGGTAGCAGTTCTCCCACGGCGTGATGTGGTCGGCAATGCCCGCCAACACATACGTGTCGGTCGTCACGGTCGAGAGATCGATGGGCACGTCGCACACCGTCAATGACCCCGCCGTGACGAGACAGTTGTCAATGGCGACGTCGATGAAGTCCGCGTGGAGCTGAGCCGTCATTCGCGTGGTGTCCGAGTTCCAGAACAAGATGTCAAAGGCGGGTGGCTCATTTCCGCACAAGTAGTTGTTCACCCAGTAGTTCCAGACCAGGTCGCCAGGTCGTAGCCACGCGAACACCTCGGCCAAGTGACGACCGTCGAGGTATCCCTTGCGTCGCGACACGGCCTTGGCCGCCGCGACCAGTCGGCGGTCGGCGAACGCGGCCGCTTCGCCCGCCTTTTCGTTGTCCAAGACCGTCACGAGGAGAGTCAGACCGCTCAAGCGGTGGGACTGTCCCGGGCCGTGAGCACCGCGGACATCAGTGCGGCGAGCGTTCCTCCGGAACAGGCGGCCGCGAGAACCGTTCGCTCCGAACCGCTCGACGCGCTCAACGACGTCCAGGGCTTCGATGATCGCGTCGACATACCAAGTGAGACCCCACGCCGCGTGACGACCATCCGGGTTGCGCCACGAGATCATGAACAGTTGTTGTCCGTTTTGGACCAGGTACTCCACCAGACTGCGCCCGGGAGCGAGGTCCGTCGCGTAGAACTTGTTGATCGTGGGCGGGATGATGAGCAGCGGCTGGAATCGAACGTTGGCCGTTTGCGGCGTGTATTGAATCAGTTCCAACACGTCCAACGAAACACCACCGAGCCTGGCGTCACCGCGATGTTCATACCGAGATGAAATCCGGAGCCGTCCACCATCTCCGGCACGCGCGGCGGTGAACTCATATCCTTCGCGAAGTTGCGAAGTCCGCGGGATGAGACTGAGGCCACCCGTATCAACAACCGCCTTGGCCGAGGCGGGATTGACGAGGGGAAGATTGGACGGCGAGAGTGCCTCGGACACGTTCTGCACGAGAAACCGCACGCGCCGTTCGTCTCGCCAGGCAAGATTGGCGTCGCCAATGAGCTGTTCTGCCGTCGTCGAGGTGATGAGGTAGCTCTGCGCGACTCGCTTGAGCACGGGATTCGTTCGCCACGCGTCGTCTTCGAACCGTCGATCGCGCCGTGACGGCTCGACATCGGACAGACCCACCGTGGCCCGTCCGATCTCGAGTGCGGCTCCTCGTACCCGTCGGGCGGTCGTAAATGGGCGCAGGGCCAATCGAACCGCGAACTTCGCGGTCGCGGCGTTCGGCAGAAATCGTCGTAGCGGCGTCAGTCCCGCGTCGATCAGCAGCGTGTCTAAGGGTGAAGCCAGATTGTCGACGTCGTCTCGTCGATCATCCACGTCCGTTCGTTGGGCCATCCACCACGCTCCCTCGACAGTTGCCGCAGCATACGCCTCGTTGTTTCACGGTGTCGAGAGCTTGTTTTCGCGCGTTGTCGCACGAGGTGGGCGCTAGGGACGCTGAAGGAACGTCTCAATGTAGGGAGTGAGCAACCGGGGATTCGCCACGAGCTCAATGTGACCCCCTGGGTAGACGTGCAACTCCGAATGTCGCAGCAGTCCCGCGAGCAGGTGGCCGTTCACGGTCGGAATGATGGGATCATCATCCCCCGTTAAGACGAGCACGCGCTGAGACAGAAGAGGCAGGAAGGTGGCACTCGTCCAGCCGAGGCCGGCGAGCAGTTGCAAGGCGTACGCCTTCGGCTGGCCACCTCCTTCGAAGGTGTCGAGTAACGAGCGTGTCGATGCAGGACTGGTCCGCGCCGAGCCCCCATAAATCTCGGGCGCGACCTCGAGGAGAAACTCCCGATCACGGTAGCGGCGCGGTGTCGCCATCCGTCGGAGCACTCTCGGATGACCGGGCACCATCATCGCCCCCGCGCCGGTCGCCACGAGGACGACGCGTCGGCAACGTGAGCGCTGGGAAAAGGCGAACTGCTGGGCCAGTGCGCCGCCCCACGAGATCCCCAAGATGTCGACCTCCCCGACACCGAGCTCGTCCAGCAGGCGTCCAAGCGTGTTGGCGAGAGTGCGGAACCGATACGGAGCAGCGGGTGTCGAGGATCCCCCAATCCCAGGAGCGTCGAAGCGAATCACGTCCAGCTCCGGGTCGAGGGCGTCGAGGAGTGGATCGAACGTTTCGAGTCGCGCGCCAATTCCATTCATCAGGACGAGCGGAGGCCGGTCACCTCCCCCACGTCGCAGCGCAACACGAAATGTTTGATCTCCCAGTGACACCACCGTTGCGGAGCCGTCGACGGGCATCGCGGTGGTCATTAACGGACCCTCAGTGTCGACCAGGGCACCGGAACTCGCGCTGCCGACCGCGCGACTCGGTCACGCACCGTCCTGAGGAGACCACACACAGCCACCCGAGCGACAGTAGTGCCCGCGCCGCGACGATCTGCGCACATCGCAACGCGGGTGACGGATCAGTTGGCGCGGGGTTACGTCCGCGACGTACCCTCGCCTCATGATCGAGGAGATGTCCGACGACGAGATGGAACTCTTTCTCACGCAACAGCGCGTTGGTCGCATTGGCTGTCACGTCGCTGATCTGACCTACGTGGTTCCCGTGATCTACGCCTGGGACCGGGGCAACGTCTACGTCTACACCACGGAGGGTCAAAAGATCGAGATGATGCGTCAGAACGCACACGTCTGCTTCGAAGTGGACGAGTACCTGGCGTCAGGCAGTTGGCGCAGTGTCATCGTGCAGGGAGAGTTTGAAGAACTTGACGCCGACGGTGCCGCTGAGACGCTGCGACTACTCACTGCTCGCGTGAGTGCAGGATCGGCGGCCCGGAGAACTGATGATCGCGGCAGTGGGCGACCGCCGGTCGCGCTGCGCATTCGGGCGTCGTCGATGACCGGTCGGCGGGTCGATCGGTCATAGAGCCGACAACGACCGTGCGGCGTTGTGAAGTTCGACGACGCGACATCCGGGATCCGACGCGAGTGGGTCGCCCGTCGCGGCGTACGCACGAGAACGAGAGCCCCCACACGAGTCACCAAACGCACACGATCCACACGGACCACTGAAGTGTCCCGCTCGAATCTCACGAAAGAGCACGTCGTCGCGGTAGATCTCGATCAAGTCGCGCTCACGCACATTGCCCCGTCGTAGCGGAAGAAATCCAGAGGGATACACGTCGCCGTTGGATGCGACGAACACGATCCCCTTGCCGTCGCGCGTCGCGGCGCTCGGCGCACGCACGGGCAGCGACGGTGGACCCAAGAGATCGCGCAGCCTCTGACGGAGTGGACTGAGGGACGATCCGTCGGCGACAACGCCGTGATCGACACCACGACGTTGCGCTGCCACCCGACGAAAGAACGGAGCCTCAACGGTACGCACCGTAAAGCCGTAACGTGACGCGTCGACCAAGAAGTGGCAGACATCCTCGTTCTCTCGGGGAGTTGTGGTCTTCAACTCGGTGCCCCGACCGGTACTGATCAGAAAGAAGACCTCCCAGGCGTCCACCCTGTGACGGGCCATGAGAGCGGCGATGTCGGCCAGTTGCGTGAGGTTCGATCGCATCACCGTCGTGTTGACTTGCACCGTAAAGCCGTGGTGCTGCAACAGCGCGATCGCGTCGAGAGTGGCTGAGAAGTGACCTCGCACGCCGCGCACGTCATCGTGGGTTTGGCTGTCCGCCCCATCCAAGCTCAGCGACGCTGTCGTCACGCCGTGGGAGCGCAGGTCGTCCAAGACGTGTCCGTTCAACTGAGGCGTCACCGACGGGGCGATGGCGACGGGAACGAGCTGACGATGGGCGTAGGCGGCGATCTCCACGATGTCCGACCGCATGAGGCAGTCCCCTCCGGTCAGAATCAAAATCGGGCGAGGACGCCCGACACTCGCCAGCGCGTCAATCATGGCGAACGCTTCGAGAGTCGAGAGTTCGTCACGACCGGGTTCGCGCTGTGCGTCGGCACGACAGTGGTGACACGCGAGTTGACACGCCTTGGTCATCTCCCAAAACACGAGGAGGGGTCGGCTGTTGAATCGGTCAGTCACGGCGTTACCGGACGGACCTGAGTCGGCGCACCGGTGCGTGAGTACGATCCCACCCCACACTTCTCATGACCTGAGCGTACGGTCCACCACTCACGTCACCGGTGGGGCCAAAGGTCCTTTCTCGAAAGATCGCCGCTATTCCTGAACGATGTCGAAGGCACGCAAGGCTCGAATTCTCTCCTGGCGCCGACTACGCAACTTCCTCTCCGACAGATCCGCCAACGGGACGTACGCACGGAGAATCGCCTGGTGGATGCGCTCGGCGGTGACGTACGGATTGTCATCTTCGGGGATCACCTCGTCGATGAGACCCAGTTCGAGTTGATCATGGGCGGTCGAGCGCATCGTGGCGAGCGTCGTTCGTATCTCGTCATGGGAAGGATTGGCCGTCTTGTACAGAATCGAGGCCGCGGAGCGCGGCTCGGCGACGTACGCCATCGCCTTCTCGAGCATCATGACGTGGTCAGCCATCGGCGTCGTCGCCAGTCCACCCCCACTTCCGAGAGCCCCGGTCACCAAAGAGATCGCCGGACCTCGGTAGTCAATCCCTCGCAGAATCGATCGCGCAATTGCTCGCGACTGTCCACGACGCTCGCTTTCGAGTGTCGGCTTCGCGCCCAAGGTGTCGGTGATAAACAGCGCCGGCAAATGAAGGCGCTCACCAGTCTCGAGCATGCGCTCCATGAACGCGAAATCCTCCGGACCAGGATTCGACGGTCTCTTGAGAACTGTCTCTCCGACTCGCTGATACGAGGGCTGCGTCCCGACGAGGACAAAGGGTTGCGCCGCAATCTTGGCGAACGCACCCACGATCGCCGGGTACCGGCGAAACTCAATCTCTTGCACGTAGTTGTAGACCGCCACGGCCTCGGTGAAGGCGTAGCGGGCAATGAACTCAAGGTCCACGCGATTGGCGTCGCTCATCAGGTCTTGATACTGCTCGACGAGCGCGTCGCTGTTGTGAGTGGCCGCCGAGGTGCGCGCGGGTGAGGGGTCCAGCAAGCTCGCACCCTTTTCATTCTCAAAGCGGGGCCCCCGCACGCCAATGGATCCAAAGCTGAACACTCGACGTTGATCGGGGATGCTGACGTTTCGAATGAGCGGCTGCGTCTCGCGTGTCAGTTCGTGATGCTTGTCTGGACGGGTCGTGGCGACAAGAATTTCCGCCAGGTAGTGGAGCAGTTCGCTGACGTCCGGCAAGACGACGTCAATGTTGCGGTCCAGGAGGTTCGCCTCGGCACTTTGCGCGTCCACCGGGATCGACGATCCTTCGTACGCCTCAATGACGTTCGGACCCGCAAATCCGTAGTTGGTGCCCGAGGTCGCGAGGATCAAGTCCGCATTCGGCACGGCACTCGCCGACACGCCGCCCCAGACATTGCCGAGAAGCACCGCCACGTGAGGAAGCGCCACTTTCTCCTTGTACAGACGGATGGCTTCGACCATCCTCGTCATCTGCGTGAGTCCCGCGAAGTTCTCATGCTGGCGAACACCGCTCGACGCGTAGACACTGACGAAGGGCAGCTTCTTGCTGATCGCGAGATCCGCGGCGGCCTGGAACGTCTCTCCCGACACCACGCCGAGCGACCCCGCGAAGAAGTCCCAATTCATGGCGTACAACACGACCGCGTGGCTGTCGATGGTCGCGAGACCGTAGGTCGACGACTCGGACTTTCCTCGTTTGGTTTCACGCCGCAACTTGTCGCTGTAGGACTCGTCGGTCTCACCCCCATGCCCTCGACGAACGAGGCCGACGAGGTCCTTCGCGATGCGCCACCGTCCGTGACTCGCCTTGAAGTGGGCCAACTCTTGCAGACTCAAAAGCTGCGCGGGGGTGTTGACTTTGCGACGATTTCGAAGGTGGGCACTGACTTCAGGTTCAAAGACAGGCAATCCAACTGGATGGCCCTCGCCAAGCAGTCGGGTCTCGGCGTCTCGATCCGGTCGCGCTCCACCACTTTCGGTGGCTTCAGACATGGGAGTTCAGTATGTCACGTCGGACAAAATTGTCACCGGTCACAGGTCGCGTACGTCGCGCACTCAGCGACGCATCACGACGTTGCGTCGCGACAGTGACTCATACTGAACAGTAAGGAAGCGACTGTCTCACGACAGTTCACCTGTCGACCGTCGATCAGTCTCCCTTGTAGCCGTCAGGAGGCCCGTCCTGTGGTCCCGCGAGAGACTCAAAACGAGTGACGTATCGCTCGAATCGAGTGCGCCACGACGAGGTAGGGGGACCGTCGCCAGAGAGTTGGTCGAGACAGTCATCCCAACCCGCCGCATTTCGAGCGGCGTGAGGACGGTCCAGCTCGTTGAAAAGAACCAGGCGTGTACCGGACCCTTCTGGTGACAGTTCGAAGCGCAGGACTTCATCTCCCCAAGTAAAGGCGAGCCTTTGCGTCTCGACGACATCGAGGACGACACCGTGCAACGTCAGATCGATCACCTCGGGCGGAAACTGAAACGTCAGGGACTGTCCGACAATCCACTCGCCGCCCTCGACAACGACGTCACACGGGAACCAGCGGCGTAGTTGCTCTCGTTCCGTGAGAGCGGCCCAGACGGTGGTCGGAGGGTCGACCAGATGTCGCTCCAGTCGAATGGTGGGACGATCGCCCTCGATCGTGATGGAACCGTCACTCACGTCCCTCTCCTCTCGCCCAGGTGGTGCTCTAGTCGGTCCGAGGTGTATGACCAATACGACACGTACGTGTCCAACCACCGCGCCAGATCGTCGGGAGGTTGCGGGCAGATGCGGTAGAGACGACGTTGCGCCTCGATACGCGACTGCACCAGTCCTGCCGAGCGCAAAACTCCGAGATGCTTGGACACGGCCGGTTGACTCAAGGGCAACTGTGACACGAGGTGGCCCACTGACTGTTCTCCGTCACGCAGGAGGTCGAGAATGCGTCGGCGATGCGACTCGCCCAATGCCACGAAGGAATCCGTCGACGTCACGACATGAATATTACCTCTGCATTATATTACCGTCAAGAGATATATCGAACGTCCCCGTGCCGGCACCTGGGCGACGCGGCGTCAGCTCGCTCCGGCGTCGCTCCCGCGTGCGATTCGGTGCGACGACGACACCATCGCGACTCCCCGAAGGGCGAGAGCTCCGCCGACGAACATGATGATCGCCATGACGATCAACGACAAGGGCGCCATCGCCGAACTGTAGAGGACACCGTTTCCGATGCCGTTGTTCATCACCGACGGTACGAGAACTGCCACACTGCACCACCACGTCACCGTCCCCAGAACCATCAGGGTCATTGCTCCACAGACAATGCGAGCGCTGACGTCGAGCCCGCGCACCTGTGTGACGGTGAGTGACAGCTGGCGAACGAGGAAGGCGGCGTTCACTGAGATCACGATGATGGCAACCGCGATCAAAACAGACATGATGACAAAACTGACGGAGTACGCGGTCGAGCCCCCGTTTCGGCCCGCGCTCGTCAAGTGTCGTGACCACAGCGCGGTGACTGCGACGGAGAGCGCGGCGAGTGTGCAGATAGTTGCTGACGCGACAATCGCTCCTCGCACGCGCGACCACGAACCACCTCGCACGAGTCGGACGAACGATGGCGTCAACGCCGCACCGACGCACGCGATGACCGCGGTTGCCACCACCGCGGCCAGCACCACCAGCGCGTACCCGACGGACGGAACGATGGCGTCACTCCCCTTCGTCGCAACTCGCCACCCTTCCGCGAATTTTGCGAAAATGCATCCGGCCACGATAAAGAAGGCCCAGCCCACTCCGACGAGGAGAGAGCCGGCTCGGATCCGGTCCTCGGTGGCGAGTGTGGGACTCGACGCGGCAAAGACTCGCCAACGTTCCACGGCACCCCTCACGACGAGGGCGCGGTGTTCCGCTGCCGGGATCTTCGCGTCGCCGTACGTGTCGTCAAGTAACGCGAGGAGCTCGTCGCCGTAGCGTCGGCGCCACTCCGGCGGATACCACCTCAGAACGGAGTCGCGTGTCACGTCGGTGATCCCGTGAGTCCGACGCGAGGAACATGAACTCGACGGACTCGACCGTCGAGTCGCTGCCGCCCCACATCAGCCAGCCTTCGCAATTGCAACACGGCACTCTCCAGGGCCTGACGCCCCGCGACTGAGATTTCGTACGGGCGACGGCGGTCGACCTCCGGCAACGCGTGAATGAAACCTTGCTCTTCGAGACGAGTGATCGCCCCGTAGAGGGCACCCGGACCCAGCGTCACGCCCGCGAACTCCGCGATGTCCTTCGTGAGTGCGTATCCGTGCTTGCTGCCACCCGCGAGGCTCATCAAAATCAAGAGGCGTGGTTCGTTGTTTCGAGCAAGCTCGTTGTGTTGTGACGATGTCGATCTGGCCATGGGGTCATACTACTACGTTCTACGTAGTAGTCGGAGTCACCTCGGCACGACGTGGCGGTGCCCCGAAAATCTGGTCACGTCTCCACTTCATTCACGTCCGACACAATCAATCGAGGTCCCGAGGGCCAATCGAAGTAGCGCCACGTCCAGTTGATGAAGACGCGAAGTCGATTTCGAAATCCGACCAAGAAGTAGAGGTGAAGGCTCATCCACGCGATCCAACCCACTGTGCCTTTGAGCACCAGTCCGGAGTTGAGTTGAGCCACGGCCGATCGTCGCCCGATCGTGGCCATGATTCCCTTGTCGCGATACCGAAAGTTCGACGTGGAGCGTCCCTCGACCGTAGCGAGGATCTGGCGCGCGCAGTGCCGGCCCGACTGAATCGCCACCTGCGCAAGTTGGGGGCAGACCTCGTCGCCACGTCCCGTCGGTACAGCCGCGCCGTCGCCCACCGCCCACACATTGGTCAATGCGTGCACTCGCAGGTCGCCGTCGACCCTGACCCGTCCAGAACCGACTGTCGTCCCCGTGAGGTCCGCAAGTGTTCCCGCGGCGGTCACGCCCGCCGCCCACACCACGGTCGTGGTTGCGAGTCGTTCACCCGAGCTGAGCAACACCGCATCGTGTTCCACCGCGTCCACGCTGGTGTTGAACAGCAGTTCGACACCCTTTGACGTCAAAGTGCGAGCAGCGTAGTCACCCGCCGACGTAGGGAAAGACGACAGCAGTCGAGGTCCACCCTCGACCAACACCACTCGCGTCACGTCCATATTCAGTCGCAGCCGATCCCTCCGCACGCAGATGTCGAGAAGCTCGACGATGGCACCCGCAGTCTCCACGCCGGTCGGACCGCCACCCACTACGACGAACGTCAGGGGCGCATCGCTCAGCGGACCCGCCACATCCGCCGCCTCAAGGGTCAGCAGAAGGTGGTTTCGAAGGCGTCGGCTATCCGACAGTGTGTACAAAGGAAAGGACCTGTCCGCCGCCCCCGACACTCCATAGAACGCCGCCGTCGCACCGCCGGCCACGATCAAGTGGTCAAAGTGCAGGGTGTCACCGCTCTTCAACGTGACGGACCGCAGATTGTCGTCAATGTCGACCACCCATCCATGACGAAACGTCACGTTCGGTGCGGATCCAAAAATCGTCCGCACGGGATAGGCGACGTCCGCGGGCTCGAGTCCGGCGGTGGCGACTTGGTAGAGGAGCGGGAGAAAGGTATGAAAATTGTGCTTGTCCACGATCGTGACGTGAACCGAGGTGCCGGCCAGGGTGCGCGCCGCCTCGAGACCGGCAAAGCCGGCGCCGACGATGACGACTTCAACCGGCGACGCGGGTCTCGACGATCCTGTGACACCGTTCGGGCTCTCTCCCACCAGCACTCGATCCTAGGGTGCACCGTCAGAGAAACGACACGACGCAAGAGAGAATCTCGGCACGAAAGCCGCGCGCCGGCTCGCGGCGACGAGAGTTGGTCCTAGGTGCGAGAAGTAGGGTCTCGATCGTGAATTGGAGCGACACCGCCATCGTGGCCTCCGTGCTCGTTGTCTGGATCAGCGTGTCGGGAAAGGCAGAACGCTTCGGAATAACCCAGCCCATGGTGTTCACCCTGACGGGGCTCATCCTGGGTGGGAACCATGACTTCGGTGTGTCGCTCAACTCCTCGACCGTTCGACTCGTCGCGGAAGTCACCTTGACCCTCGTGCTGTTCGCGGACGCGTCGCGAATACAGTTGCCGGTGCTGCGCCACGATTTGGGGACACCATCGCGGCTCCTTGGCGTGGGCCTCCCACTCACGATCATCGCGGGGGCCGCCGTCGCCTACGAACTCTTCGGATTTGATTCCGTGTGGATGGCCATTCTCTTCGGCGCAACATTGGCGCCCACCGACGCCAGTCTCGGTGCTGCGATCGTGAATGATCCCCGTGTACCTTCACGCGTTCGGCGCGCTTTGAACATTGAAAGTGGACTCAACGACGGCATCGTCGCTCCACTGATTGCGATGGCGGTCACCGTTCTTGCCGGCGCGTCAACCACCGACGTGCATCACGTCATCGTGGCGCTGCGCGAAATTGGTGGTGGCGTCGCCATCGGTGTTGGCGTGGGTCTGCTGGCCGGTTGGCTCCTCTCCCACGCGGTCACCCACGAGTGGACGACGGCCGACGCGGCGTCCATCGCGGTGACGGCCGCCGCGTTGGGCTCCTACGCCATCGCCACGTCGCTCGACGCGAACGGCTTCGTGGCCGCGTTCGTTGGCGGACTGTGCTTCAGTCGATTCGTTCCACGCATCGACGCACAAGTCGTCGAGGGATGCGAGAGAACGGGTCAGCTCCTTGGCTGCTTCGTCTGGTTCCTGTTTGGCGCCGGCATGCTGCGCCCGGCACTCGAAAGTCCCCTCCTCGCACGTGCTCTCGTGTACGCCCTCATCAGTCTGACGGTTGTCCGAATGGTGCCCGTCGCACTGTCTCTCATCGGCACGAAGCTCGGCCGACCCACGGTGGCCTACGTGGGTTGGTTCGGACCGCGTGGCATGGCGTCGGTCATTTTTGCGCTTCTGGCGTCGGACAGTCTGGGCTCATCAGCCCACCTTCTCCTCGTCGTGGTGTCTCTCACCGTCGGCGTGAGCATCGTTGCCCACGGTTTCAGCGCCAACGTTCTGACGGGCGTCTACGTTCGATCCGTCAAGGCACTCGGGCCGGACCATCCCGTGTCGCAACCTCTTCGCGTTCCGCGAGCGCGCCGACCGCTGGGGACTCCGACGCCCGAGTGAACGTTCTCTCTTCTGACGGACCTCGCGAGGTCGTGGCGGGAAGTAACGTCACCGGGAATGTCGGGAGCGTACGAATCGCGGACACGAATGTCACCCTTGATCCCCTGCACCCCAATGACCCCTGTTCGGGCGATGGACGATCCCCGAGCAATGCGGGTGCCGCGATCGTTGACACGGCCGCTCACACGATGAGGCTCGACCATGGGTTTTGAGTGGCGTCGCTATCTGCCGTCGCGAAAGGACATTCTCGGCGACTCGGTCGCGGGCCTTCCTGGAGCCATCGGCAGCGTTCCTGACGGCATGGCCGCGGCGGTGCTCGCGGGAGTGAATCCCATCCACGGCCTATACGCCTCGTTCGCGGGGCCCATCGCGGGGGGACTCACCAGTTCCACCCAGTTCATGGTCATCACCACAACCAGTGCGGCCGCGCTGGCCGCCGGGTCGGCCATAGAAAACGTCCCGGCGAGTCAGCGCGAGGGAGCCCTGATTCTGCTGACGGCAGTTGCGGGACTCGCGATGATCGCCGCGGGCGTGTTCAAGCTCGGGCGCTACGCCCGCTTCGTGTCGTACTCCGTGATGAGAGGATTTCTCACCGGCGTGGCGGTGAACATCGTTCTCGGCCAGATACCGGACCTCACGGGCGCCCCCTCCGTGGGATCCTTGGCGATCGATCGGGCGTTCCATGTCCTCACGCACCTCTCGGGTGTCGATGGACGCACACTCGCCGTTGGTGCGATGGCGATCGTCATTCTGTACGGCGTGGCCCGGACGCGACTCTCCTCATTCGCCGCCCTCTTCGCTCTGATTGTTCCAACACTCATCGCGTCGGTGGCGGGTTGGACATCAGTGGCGCGAGTCAACTCCAAGGGGGACATCCCCCGAGGCCTTCCGCTCCCCCAGCTCCCGCACCTGGCGTTGTTCACCCCTTCACTCGTGGGCGGCGCGCTCGCCGTCGCCGCGGTGGTTCTGGTCCAAGGTGTCGGCGTAGGTGAAGCAGTGCCTAACCGCGACGGTTCCCCCACCGACGTGAATCAGGACTTCATCGCCGAGGGCATCGGCAACGTGGCCTCGTCCATTTTCAGCGGCCAACCGGTCGGCGGTTCCGTGGGCCAGACCGCCCTCAATCGCACAGCGGGGGCACGCACTCGTTGGGCCGCAATTTTCTCTGGGCTCTGGATGGTCGCGATCCTCGTCATCTTCTCTCCGGCGATCGCCAAGGTGGCACTGACGACGCTCGCTGCCGTCTTGGTCGTGGCCGCCGTGTCCTCGCTCAGCCCCTCCGAAATCGTCAATACGTGGCGGGCCGGACCAAATTCGCAGATCGCCCTGGTCTCGACGTTCATTGCGACACTCTTCCTCTCGATTCCCGCGGCGATTGGTCTGGGCGTCGTGATTTCGCTGCTTCTCCAGTTGAATCGTGATGCGCTCGATCTGCGCGTCGTGCGACTGCAAGTTCGACGTGACGGAACTCTGGAAGAGGCCAATCTTCCCGACGAGCTGATCTCCGAGGGCGTCGTTCTCCTCGACGTGTACGGATCGTTGCTCTACGCGGGCAGTCGCACGCTGCAGGCCCACCTGCCCGACCCGTTAGGTTCCTCGCGGGCCGCGGTGGTTCTTCGGATGCGTGGTCGTGCGCAAGTCGGCAACACGTTCGTCCACGTCATCGACGAGTATGCGACCAAGCTCGGCCAGCAAGGTGGTCGACTCTTCCTCAGCGGCGTGTCCCCCGAGCTCGCCGAGCAGTTGGCTCACTCCGGCGTCACCGAACGTTCACCGATCGAAATCGTCGCCGTCGAGGCTCGGCTCGGCGCCTCCAGTCTCGACGCGGTCACGCGCGCCCAACGCTGGCTCGACTCTGACAACGAATCCTGAGTCCTTCTCGACAGCAGGACCCATTAGCCGCACCGACCGGCTCCACGGTCCGCACAGGGCGACTGGGCACCGTGCGACGTGGTGTTGAATGGAGTCACGCACGAGCGGCGCTCGTGTCCAGAGCGAAGGGGAGCCACCGTGGCCGCAGACTTCAACGACCGAACGGATTTCGAGAACGCGGACCGGGGACTCATCGCGTCCGAGGATTCACTCGTCATCACCACCGATGACGGCCGGGTCATCTTTGACGCGGCGTGGGATTTCCTCGCCGGCGATGCGCCGGCGACGGTGAATCGCAGCCTGTGGCGTCAATCGCAGTTGACTGCCAAGCACGGTCTGTACGAGGTGACGGCGGGGATTTATCAGGTGCGCGGCTACGACCTCTCCAACATGACACTGATTGAAAGCGACCACGGCGTCATCGTCGTCGACCCCTTGATCTCCCGCGAAACTGCGTCGGCCGCCCTCGCCCTGTACCGAGAGCACCGCGGTGACCGGGACGTCACGGCCGTCATCTACACGCACCCGCACATCGATCACTTCGGCGGGGTGTTGGGTGTAGTCGACACGTCGACGACGGTACCCATCATCGCGCCGGAGCACTTCCTCGATCACGCCGTCTCGGAAAACGTGTACGCCGGCAACGCAATGTTGCGCCGTGCGTACTACTACGGCGGTGTCGCGCTCGACAAGAGTCCCACCGGCACGCTCGGAATGGGACTGGGCGCAGCGGCGTCGACGGGAACCGTTGATCTGATCGCGCCGAATCTGTACATCACCCACACCGGCCAAGAAGTCACCATCGATGGCGTCCGTCTGATCTTTCAGTCGACCCCGGGCACGGAGTGCCCGGCGGAGTTCAATTTTCTGATTCCGGAGAGGCGCGCCTTGTGCATGTCGGAGAACGCGACTCACAATTTGCACAACCTGCTCACGCTGCGCGGTGCACAGGTTCGCGACTCGCGCATCTGGTCGCGTTATTTGTCCGAAGCCATTGAACTGTTCTCCGAGCACGCCGACGTCGCGTTTGCGTCACACCACTGGCCGATATGGGACACCCCCAACATCGTGACCTACCTCTCCGAACAACGTGACCTGTACGCCTACCTGCACGACCAGACATTGCGGCTGCTGAATCAGGGCTACGTCGCGAGCGAGTGCGCCGAATTGATCGAGATGCCTCCCGGCCTCGACAACGCCTGGCACACCCACGGGTACTACGGGTCCGTCAGCCACAACGTCAAGGCGATCTACCAGCGATATCTCGGCTGGTACGACGGCAATCCGGCCCACCTGTGGCAGCACCCTCCCGAAGCGGCGGCGGCAAAGTACGTCTCGGCCCTTGGGGGAGTCGACGCCGCGCTACGTCAGGCTCAGCGATTCTTTGACGAGGGAGACGATCGCTTCGCGGCCGAGTTGGCCAGCCATGTCGTGTTCGCCTCGCCGGAGAACGACGCGGCTCGCAGTCTCCTCGCGGCAGCCTTTGAGCGACTGGGCTTTGGTGCCGAGTGCGCCACCTGGCGGAACTGTTACTTGGTGGGCGCCCACGAACTCCGGTCGGGCTCCATTCAACACACCGATATCAGCAGCGCTGGTCTCGCGCCGGCGCTCTCGACGACGCAGCTGTTCGACTCGATCGCCATTCGGATCAATGGGCCCAAGGCGTGGGCGACGTCGCTCTCGATCAATTGGAACCTCACCGACGAGACGCAGCTCTATCGAATGACGCTCAGCAACGGCGCGCTCATTCACGTGCCCACCAGTGTGACGCACGCGGCTGACCTGACCGTGACGTTAACGCGACCCCAACTCCTTGAGCTTCTGTCCGCCGGGCGCACCGACGGTATCGAGATGGTCGGGGACGCCACGGTGCTCGGGACGCTGGTCAGCCTTCTCGACGCGCCCACGCCCGACTTCGCGATCGTCACGCCGTAGAGGACGAATCCAGAGGTCGCCAATATGCGTACATCTTGTCGGCGTCGATACGGTAAAAAGAACGAAGGCCGTCCACGAAGTTCGCGAACCCCTCGCCGTACAGGGGTACGAACGTTCCGTTGAGTGCCGAGACGAAGGCGGCGTGTTCACGGTCGTGGTGATCGAACTCCACCGCCACACCGTGGACCGTCGCGGCAAACTCCGGTCGCGGCACGTAACTCGCGCTGACGCGCGGGTCGCGCTCGATGTGGCGGCGGCGAAGCGCACCTTCGCCGGTCGAAAAGTAGAACGATCCTCGAAAGAAGATGGCGTCGACCGGGGAAACCAGAGGTCGACCACTCGCAGTCGTCGTCGCCAGTGACAAAAGGATGTACCCGGTGAGTTCGTCGCACAAGCGCGGGGCGTTCAAGCGACGTTCCGGCGTCACGATGTCCACCAAGTGGGGGCCGGCAGTTGCCATTGTCATATCGAGCAGACGCTGAAGGCGAGCGATGTCCTCAGGGTTCTCTTGCATGGTCCCTACCCGGCGCGAGCCATTGGTACCCCACGTGGCCCACTCTGCCAAAAATGTGTGACGTCGCGCCCGAAGGGCGGCATACACGGGAAACGTCACGCGTTCCGTCGCACATCCGCTTGGTAGGGTCGCTCACGAGTGCCGAAACGGCGACGAGCGCGGAGACGACCAATGACAGACGATGCACCTCGATACGGTCAGCCCGGCGCGGCCCGTTTTCCGATCACCACGGCACTCACGTTCCCCGAATTCACGATCGATCAGAGCCTCGGCATGGTCTTCGGCGTTGTCGTACGCTCAATGGGAATGGCCAAGGGGATCACCGCCGGATTCAAGGCGATGGCCGGTGGCGAAGTGAAGCAGTACACGCGTCTGGTCGAGGACAGTCGACGTCACGCGATGGACCGCATGATCGAAAACGCACAACTCCTGGGCGCCACCGCAATCGTCTCCATGCGATTTGACTCGTCAGAAGTGGGTCAATCTCTCACCGAGATCGTGGCGTACGGAACAGCCGTCGTTGTGTCACCCAAGGCCTGACGATGGCGGGGGTGGTGATCACCGTACTGATCCTGATCGTCCTCATGGGCTGCGTGGTCGCCAGCCTCTTTGTTCGCCGTCATCGAGAGAGTCTGCGACCGGACGCGGCGTGGCGACCAACTGACGAGATCTTCAACGATCCGTCCACCAATCGCGTCATGCGAGTGTGGGTGGACGCCCGCGGCGAGCGGCACTATGTCCCCGAGAAGGACCAGCCCGCGACCTAGACCGGCACACCTCGCGAGCGACGCAGAGGTCCGTTACGATTCAGTCGATCAGCGAACGAAGTATCTCTGATCGAGGGGGTTGACATGGCGTACGCCCAAGGTCGCGTTGTTCACGACGCCGATGCGCACATCATGGAGACGCCAACGTGGCTTCGCGATCACGCCGACGCCCGCTTTCGCGACCGTCTGCCCGTCCTGTCGTACCCGGGGGGAAACGAACTTCGTCAAACCGGTGATCCCGAGGAGCAACAGAAGGACCTACTCGCCTCGTTCGAACGGCTCCGTGAACGCCACTCGTCCGACGAGTACCGCGCGACGGAAGTCGACGAGATCATGACGCGCAAGAACTTTGCGGCGACCGGCGGATTCATTGCGGATGATCGACCGCGAGCGCTCGATCTTCTCGGCTTCGAGAGCCAGTTGATCTTCAATACCTTCCACAACGGTCGGCTCCACCAGCTCGAGCACAGCGGCGACCTCGACCTCGCCTACGCCGCCGCCAGCGCCCACAACCGTGGGATGGTCGAATTCTGTTCCGTCGACGACCGGCTGCTACCCACTTGTTACATTCCACTTGCCGATCCGGTTCGCGCCGCTCACATGGCGGATGAGTCCATCCGAGGCGGAGCCGCCGCCCTTTTGGTGGCGTCGGGATGCCCTCCGACGTTCTCGCCGAGTCACCGGGACTTGTTTCCCGTCTGGGCACGCGCCCAAGAAGCCGACATCGCCATCGTGTTTCATGTCGGTGGCACCGGAACGCTCATCGATCCCCACTACTTCAACAACGGACTGCCCGTTCCCCACGATTTCCATGGCGGCGACGAGAACTTCCGTTCGGTGGACTACATGGGCATCCCCGTTCCACCCGCACAAACGCTCGCGACGTTGATCTTTGATGGCGTCCTCGAAGCCTTTCCCCGACTGCGAATTGGTGTTATGGAGCAAGGGGCTATCTGGGTGCCATCATGGATGAGACAGATGGAGTCCGCGTTCGACGCCTTTCTCCGTCACGAAGAGCGTCTCCAAGGTCTCTCGATGCGCCCGAGCGACTACGTTCACCGCCAGATACGGTTCACGCCGTACCCGACGGAAGATGTGGGTTGGATCATTGAGCAGGGCGGTGCGGACTTGGTTCTGTTCTCGTCGGACTACCCACACGTCGAAGGGGGACGTCGGCCCATCGAGCGATTCGAGGCCTCACTCGGTGACGCGAGCGACGAAGTTCGCCAGCAGTTCTACTCGGACAACTTCCTGTTCCTGATGGGCTCACACGCGGCTCCGCCACGACACTCGTCGACGGTGAGCTGACGTCGTGCAGTATCTCCGTCGCAACGACCACACAGATCGGAGTCTCCAATGACTGACGACAACACGCTCAACGGGAAAGTCGCCCTCGTCACCGGTGCCAGTCGAGGCATCGGCGAAGAGATAGCACGACTGTTTGCCCGACAGGGAGCCCTCGTTGGCGTGACCGCGCGAACTCTCGAAGAGGGCGATCACCGCTTTGCGGGCAGTATTTCCAGCACGGTCGAGGCCATTCGACACGCTGGCGGCACGGCGACCGCCGTGGCGGCAGATTTGGCGCACGCCGAAGACCGCGAACGCGTCGTGGCCGCCGTCACTGCGGAGCTGGGTCCCATCGACATCCTCGTCAATAACGCGGCGATCACCTACTTCGCGCCCGTGGACACCTTCGATCTCCGCCGCTGGGAGTTGATGTTCGACGTCCAGGTGTTGGCGCCGTTCCACCTCTCCCAGCTGGTCATTCCCTCCATGCGCGAACTCGGTCAGGGTTGGATCTTGAACATCTCGTCGCCCGCCGGGCGTCATCCCGTCGGGCCCCCCTTCAGTGGTTTCGGGGGAACGGTCTACGGGATGTGCAAGGCCGCGCTCGAACGATTCAGCACGGGTCTCGCGAGCGAGCTCTACGACGATCACATTGCGGTGAACGCTCTCGCCCCCACCGGCCTCGTCGTTACCCCGGGCGTGCAGCATCACAACCTCGACAAGATGATCCCGCAGGACCGGCACGAGCCGGTCGACGTGATGTCCGCCGCTGCCCTGTTGCTCTGTTCACGCCCTCCCCAGGAGCTGACGGGCCGCATCACCTACTCACAGGAGCTGCTCGCCGAGTTCGGCGTCACTGTCGAGACGCCTGCCTGACCCCGACCCCTGAGGGCGTCGCAGTTCGGATCCTTGGCGGTCCTTGTCATCGTGCGGACGCTACCTGGTTCGTCACGACGGAGCGAGCCGGGATTCGATCAAGGGGTTGCGGGCGATGTGGTCCTTCCCAAGAGGACCCTCTCACGGTCATCACCCTCTCTCCGCACCTCTTGTCGATCCTCCAACTCGTCGCGACGTCGGTCTGCGGACACGACGATGTCGGCGCTCTTGTGAACGTCGGTAACCTTCGTCCGTGAAAGTGATGGTCACCGGCGCTGCCGGGTTCATTGGCTCTCACGTGGTCGCGGATCTCCTGCGAGCTGGCCATGACCTCGTCGGGGTCGACTGTTGGAGTGACTTTCACGATCCCGACCTCAAGACGCGACGTTGGACGACCCTTGTACCTCGCGGCGAGGTCCCGATGTACGTTGTCAATGTTTCAGACGACGAACTCTTCCATCAAGTCGTCGATCGAGTGCGCCCCGACGTGATTGTTCACCTCGCCGCGCAAGCGGGAGTGCGCTACGCCAACCACTTTCCGAGACGATGTTTTGAATCGAATGTTCTTGGTTCCCAGCGGGTCTTCGATGCGGCTGCGCGCCACGATGTTCGTCGAGTTGTGTACGCGTCATCGTCGTCGGTGTACGGAAACATTGAAGGAGAGTGCCGCGAAGATGACGCACGAGTCGCACCACGCTCGCTCTACGGCGTCTCCAAGCGGACAGTTGAACTCCTGGCCCAGTCGTTTGGACAGGTGACGGGACTTCCGACCATCGGGGCGCGGCTCTTCACGACGTACGGGGACTGGGGTCGTCCGGACATGGCGTACTTCCGACTGCTCGTGGCCGCACACCGGGACCGAGAATTCCCCTTGCTCGCCGATCGAAACGTGCGGCGTGACTTCACCTTCATCGACGACGTCGTCTCGTCTCTTCGCGCTCTGGTCGAGCGCGACCGTCCCAGCGACGATCCCTCGATGATCGTGAACGTTGGTGGCGGATCGCCCCACACCATGTCCGAGTTGATCGAAACGGTGGAGTCGGTGGTCGGCAAACCTGTGCGCTGCCAAGCGGGCGAGCACACGCCGGGTGATGTCGTGGCGACGTTCGCGAGCACTCTCCGACAGCGCGAGATGGAGCTTCCCGTTCCGGCCGTCGACTTGCGCACGGGACTCGAACTCACCAATCAGTGGCTGCTTCGCCATATGGTCGCATCGGAGCGGTGGTCGCAGTGGTCGGACCGGCTCGACAACGTCACGACGGTCCCTACGTCGTAAGGCTCCCTCCGCGCCCGCCGTCGACGACACCGCGGCGACCACACGGCGACCGGCGTTGCCGCACGTTGTTAAATGAACAGCGCTCCACCAGTACCGCCGGTCCACGCGTTCACGATCCTCCGAGCGCATTTGACGAGCCGTCGACGCGCACTTAATAGTGATACCAATGCACGACCCCCTCGCTGACGTCGACCTCCGCGCGCTCGGCGAATGGATGCGAGAGCAAGGCCTCACCGATGGTGCGATCACGGACGCGGTCATGCTCACGGGCGGGACGCAGAATGTCCTGATCCGGTTCACTTCGGGAGGACGTGATCTCGTTCTGCGGCGGGGTCCGTGGCACCTCCGTCCACGAAGCAACGAGACAATCCGTCGCGAGGCGCGAGTGCTGCACGCACTTCGAAACTCCAACGTGCCTCACCCCCGACTGGTGGCGGCGGGTCCGGATGACGACATCATCGGTGGGGGCGCCGCCTTCTTGCTCATGGACGCGGTGGATGGCTTCAATCCGACGATCTCACTTCCCCCGCTTCACCAACGTGACGCTCACGTTCGTCACGAGATGGGACTCGCAGCCGTGGACGGCATCATCGCGCTCGGAGCAGTCGACGCGCAGGCGGTGGGACTCGGAGACTTTGGGAAGGTCGACGGCTACCTCGAACGACAGGTACTCCGATGGCGCGATGAACTGGACTCCTACGCACGTCACGAGGGTTACCCGGGACCGTCGATTCCGGGACTTGAGATGGTGTCGAACTGGCTACGTGAGAACCAACCCACGTCATTTGTGCCGGGTCTCACTCACGGGGACTATCACCTCGCCAACCTGTTGTACGCACCTGACGGTCCGAGAGTGGCGGCGATTGTCGATTGGGAGATGTGCACTCTGGGTGATCCCTTACTGGACATCGGGTGGCTCCTCGCGACCTGGCCCACACCCGACGATCCCGGCGTTGCGGGCGCGGTCGGGATGGCGGGTGGTTTACCGACGACCGAAGAGTTGGTGCGACGCTACGCCGACGCCTCGCCACGCGACTGTTCGTTTCTCACGTGGTACGAAGTCCTCGCGTGCTTCAAGCTCGGCATCATTCTCGAAGGAACGCACGCGCGCGCCTGTGCGGGCAAGGCGCCCGTCGAGGTCGGTGAGCTCCTTCACGCCATGACGCTCACGTTGTTCCAACGCGCGACGACGCGCATCACGAAAGGATGACTCATGCCCATTGATTTCACGTTGTCACCGGAACTGGAAGAGATTCGTCGTCGCGTCAGGACCTTCATTGACGACGTCGTGAGACCGGGTGAGGCGCGCCTCGGCGGCGATGACGACATTGATCGACGCGAGTACCTCACCATCTTGTTCTCCATGCGTGAGCAGGCGAAGGCGACGGGTCTGTGGCTGCCTCATATGCCCGTCGAGTGGGGAGGAATGGGTCTCGGGCACGTAGAACTCGCGATGGTCCAAGCCGAAGCGGCGAAGTGCTCGTACGGTCCGTTTGTTCTCAACTGCCAGGCGCCCGACGAGGGGAACATGCACACACTGTTGCATTGGGGCACGGACGAGCAGAAGGAACGGTACCTTCGACCTCTCTGCGAGGGGTACGCCATGAGCTGCTTCGCCATGACGGAGCCCGAGGTGGCGGGATCCGACCCCACCCTGATCCGCACCTCGGCGGTGCGCGACGGAGAAGAGTGGATCATCAACGGTCACAAGTGGTTCATTTCGAACGCTCACCGGGCGAAGTTCGCCATTGTCATTGCGCGAACCGAGGACAATCCGGAGATCTCTCAAGCCACGAGCACCGCATTTCTCGTCGACATTCCGAGCGAAGGATGGCGCGAGGTTCGCCAAATCGAGACGATGCACGGGAGCACCGGCCACTCGGAGATCCTCCTGGAGGATCTGCGCGTTCCGGAGGCCAACATGCTGGGGGGACGTGGTCAGGGACATCTGCTGGGCCAATACCGGCTCGGGCCCGCGCGCCTCGCACACTGCATGCGGTGGATTGCCCAAGCTGAGACAGCGCTCGACATGATGGTCGATCGCTCTCTCAACCGCTACGCGCACGGCTCCCTACTCGCAGAGAAGCAGGGCATCCAGTGGATGATTGCGGACTCCGCCCTGGAGCTCTACCAGGCCAAGCTGATGGTCCTGCACGCCGCCTTTCGCATCGATCACGGGCTCGACTTCAAGAGTGAGGTCTCCATGGCCAAGCACTTCGTGGCGAACATGCTCGGACGGGTGATCGACCGGTCGATTCAAGTTCACGGAGCACTCGGCTACTCCAAGGACACGCCCCTCGCGTCCATGGCACAACACGCCCGGTGGGCGCGTTTTGCCGATGGCGCCGACGAAGTTCATCAGATGAGAATCGCTCAACGGGTCATCGCCGCGTATCAGGATCACGGGAGCACGGCGTCGGCGACGGGCGACCTGCCCTTGTGACACGGGTCAGCACGAACCGTGTCGACCCACGGCCGTACGACTGACGGACGACGCTCGATGACGGCGCCGTGGTGTCGCATCCACGGACGTCGCAATGGACCCTGGGGAACGACGCCCACAGGGAACCCCGACCCCTTGTGTCAGTCCGTCGCCGCGAACTCCGTGTCCTCCGTCAATGTCGCTGGATTCACGCCCACACCACCTCTGTCGCTCGAGGCGTAGATGGCAAGTGCAAAGCGCAAGATCTCCGTGGCCTCTTCACCGCTCCACCACATCGGTCCGCTCTGAGTGCGCAGCCACGAGATCCAGTGGCGACCGGAGGCACGAAAGCTGCTCGCCCAGTCATCATCCAGCGCGTGGAATGACCGCATCTCGCCGTCGACGTACACCTCAAGGCTCGGTTCCTGAATTCCCCGACTCGTGCACCGATTGACGCGCGCGTATCCCCGACGACCCGTCACTTCCCACCGTTCATCGTTGGTGTAATAGTCCGAACGGAGATACATGTCCGTCGCCAACGTGATGTCCCAGACGCCGCGCACACCACTGTCGTGCTCCCAGGAGATCGTGGTGGGGGCGTCGAGGCTGAGTCCCGGGATCACGTCCGTCGAGCCGACCCACGCGCGCACCTCACGGACGGGGCCAAAAAGCCACTGGGCGGTCGCCAATTTGTGCCAGCCGTCATCGAAGACGAAGATTCCTCGCCCACGTCTCAATTGATCGAACTGCCATTCGTAGCTGCTGCCCGGCACGTCCCAGCCGCCACGACCACTCGCGACCATCTTCACGTGGTACCCGCTCACGTCGCCGATGTCGCCTGACTGAATGATGTGCTTCAAACGTACGAGAGGCTCGTAGAAGATGTAGTTTTCCATGACCCGCAAGTGACGGTGGTTCTCCTTCGCCGCCTCGATCATCCGGCGAGCGTCACGGAGGTCGTTGCACATCGGTTTTTGAAGATTCACGTGCCATCCGTGTCCGAGCATCGCAATGACCTCGTCGGCGTGCAGAACGATTGGTACGAGCACTTCGACCGCGTCAATCTCGAGGTCGCTCGCGACGAGCTCGTCGACGCTCGAAAAACTGCGCGCCCGGGGCCACTCCGCCAGCCGTTCGCGTTGCCGCTCGGAGTCGGGATCGACGAGCGCCACCACGTCGACGTCGGGGTTGTCACGGTACGCCAGCACGTTGAGGTCGTAGATGCGACCGAGCCCCACAAAAGCGACTCGCAACGGTTGCCCCACTTGATCGTCCGTCACGGTTGACACCTTCGTACAGAGATCGGTGTCGCACGCTCGAGAAACCCGAGCGGCAACGCGCGTGGACGGATCCTTGGAACGACCTCGCGACGACTCGTCACGACAAGACCGCAATCGTCGTCAGAACGGCGTCATAAATGAAGTGGGCGGCAATCGATCGATTGAGTCGTCGATGTTTCTGGAAGGATCGCGTCACGAAGTACCCAAGCGGAATGGTCAGAAGGAAACCGAAGCCATAGTAGATGTGGTAACTCGTTCGCAGCGTCAGGCTCAGAACGAGGGCACTGCGCGGGGTCCAACCGAGTTGGTCGAGTCGAGTGATCAGGTAACCGTTCACAAACACCTCTTCGGTGACGCTGGTCACCGCCGACAGTGCGAGTCCCCAGATGACGTAGTACGCCGGCACGTGGTGAATGGAGACGCTCGTCACGAGTCCCGCGTGGTGTTTGAGAAAAGGGGAAATGGGGATCAAGATCAGCAGTTCCAGGGCGAAACCTGCTGCCGCCAGCCCGAGACCGGGCAGAACGTCCATCATCAGTCGGGGACGCCCGAGACCCATCACACTGGGTGGCTGTCCCGTGCGGCTCAGCAGGATCAGGGCAACGGGCACAACGGACGCGATCGCCAGGTAGTCAAGTATCCCCAGCACCATGTTCCAGAGGGGGTCGTGACGGAGGATCGTCGGAAATCGAGCAATATCCGCGACCCCCGCGACGTGTTGGGCCAGCACGATGAGCGCGCCGATAATCGCCGGGAAGAGAAACGCCGTCATCACGGCCCACGTCTCCCACGTGATCATCGACCGGTCCTTGCCCTGGAGCTGTCCACGGCTGTCGCGCGAGACCCCTCCGGCGTCAAGTGACACGGTGGGTTCAAGCGAGAGGCGAGGTGGAGCGTGGTATCCGTTCGTGGTCCACGGATCTGGATTAGCGGAGCCGACCGGATCCCGCGTCAATGATCCACACGTTCGGCAGATCTCGGACGTCACTTTGGTGCCGCAGTGAATGCAATAATTCACCGACGTCACCTACCAGCGCGGACGTGCAGCGAGTTCATGATTGCTTGGCAGTCTGTCACACGCGTGTGTCTGCCAGAACGACTGATCCGATGATGTCGCTGTCACGAACACCCCACTGTCGGGCAATCGACACGGGTGTGACGTGATCAGCCGTGGACCTCAACGGTCACCCTGTCGAGACCGACACCCGCGTCTTGTACGACCAGCGTGGACGTCCCAGCGGACGAGGGCGCGGTGATGACGAGCGACGCGCTCCCGGAACGATTGAGGCGTGCCTGCACGATCCGTGTCCCGATCGTCGCGCGCACAACGGACCGTGCAATCCCTCCGTGAATCGACACGTCGATCGCTTGACCCGACGTGACGTCGGTCGGGGAGACGGTCACCGAGGCCACCGTGACCCGCGCGGTCGGTGATCGATACGAGCGCCCGTATCCGCTGTAGGTGGCGAACATTGAGGTAGGACCGACATCCGGATTGGGAAACGTGGCGATGCACTCACCGAAGGGATTCGGATAACACGACGTCACGTGCGATCCAAAGTGGATACTCACCACGCTGACGGGATAAAAACCCTCCGCGTTCGCCAGCACTCCCGTCAGTTGCACGTGAACGGGCGCCGACTGAGAGACCACTGGTGTCGTCCATGTGTTGAGGGACCACGTCGGCACCGGAATCGCAATCTCCGGATCCGTGGGTGCGGAGTAGCCAAATCGATTGTGGGCCTGGGCCGTCACTTGGTAGACGTCCCGATTCGTCAGACCCTTGATGATGCAGTTGGGCTCGTAGTACACGGGCGCGAAGCAGGTCTTCGAATGAACGCCGTCCGAAATCGTGACGCGGTAGCCGTCCACGGGCGCACTTCCCTGACTGACGGGAGGATGCATATACGTCCACACCTCACCGTTGTGAATATTTCCCGACACCTGTTGAGGAGCCGTCGGTGGAACCTGAGAGCAGTTGGCCGTCGTTCGCGACCACGCCACCGACCCGGCATCATCGACAGCAACAAACTTGTGAGAACCGTACGCGACCGACGTCCACATCGCTGTGGCATCAACCGGCACGGGAAGCGCGCTCCACGTCGCGCCCGAGTCGGACGACACGAAGTTGTTCGACGATGCAGTTGGCGTTCCGACAGCGACAAAACTTCCGCAGCCAAATGTCGCGCCGTCAATGGCTTGTGCCGGCGTGTAGCGCTGCAGCGTCCACGTAAAGCCCATGACCGACGTTGCGACGTCACCGGTTCCCGATGAGTCGAACTCCACGAAGTTTCCGTCGCCGTACGTGACGGCGCCCCACCGCAACTGAGCAGTCGGCGGCGTGAAGAATGCCCAGTGCGTGGCGTCAACCGACACCAACGTGTCGCCTTGCGCACCGTCCACCGCGACGTAGCGACCGTTGCCGAAGGCAACCGACGTGAAGCTATCCATTCGCCGTGAGAAGGTGGTCGTCCAGTTCGTGCCATCAGTCGACGTGACGATTCGACCGTTGGAGCCCACAGCCACGAATCGACCGCCGCCGTAGGTGAGTCCAGTCCACTCTCCCGGCGGTCCTGGCTCCGCGGTCCAACTCACTCCGTTGGTCGACACCATTTCGTTGGAACTGCCATTCGCTGAGGACAGAGCGACAAGAGTCCCGTCTCCGTAAGCCTCCGTTTGCCAGGAACCGTCGGGAGCTGCGTGCTCACTCCACGTGGTTCCGTTGGTTGATGTCGCGACGTAAGGATTGTGGCCAACAGCCACCCACTCGCTCCCGGTGAACACGACCGAGAACCAACTTCCCGACGGCGACGGTGGTGAGGCCGCGCTCCACGCTCCAACGGGCGTTGAACCTCGAGCACCGGTGGCGGGAAGAGCAAAAACCAGCGCAGCGATGAGCCCCGTCAGGACGATCAACGAGGATCGACGACGACGCGACGGAGTCACTGACACGGGCGCTCCTCAATGTCGACGATGTCGCTCGGTGACGCCGTCATGGTCGACCTGACATCAGGGCGGTTCTGCGTCGATGGGGCGTCGCGACAATTGCGAGCGCCAACGATGTCCTCATCTGTTCGACGCCTCGATGTCGTGGCCGAGCAGCGTCGACAGGCTTGGTGACCGTGAACCGACATCCACTGTGAACCACTCTCAACCACGTCACACGCCAGGGCTGTCCTTCCGGTGTGACGATCACTTCTGACCGACACGTCACCCTCCTCATTATGGAACAGCAACCGACGAAGAACTGTTCACCCTCTGGTGAGTGAGATCTCGCCCGAGAATCACGAGCGCGAAACGTGCTGGCTGTTCGTTTGCGCCCGGTCACGTCCGACCTGATCAACTACTTCTTGCTCTTTGCTTTGTTTAGGTCGATGGCGGCGCGAACAAGTGATTTGAGGGCCTTGACGTTGACTTTGTCGCCCTCGTGAAAGTCGATCGCACGCCGAACGTTCCCTTCAAGGCTGGAATTGAAGAGTCCCGAGGGGTCCGCAAGGGCCGCTCCCTTGGCAAACGTCAACTTGACCACGCTCTTGTAGGTCTCCCCCGTGCAGATCATGCCCGCGTCGTACCACACGGGCACGCCCCTCCACTTCCACTCCTCGACGACATCGGGATCCACACTCTTGATCAGCTCACGGAGTCGACTCAGCATGTCTCCTCGCCAATCGTCGAGCTCCTTGATGCGATCATCAATCAACTGCGAAGGAGATGTCGATCTTGTCGCAGTCTTCTTTTCCACGAGCACCTCAATCTCAGAGTCGTGGTGGAATTCTATTTGCGGAGTGGCCGCTCTCAGGTATTACCGACCGTCGACGCCACCGGGAGAGTTGACGGAGCGTGCGCCGATGTGTTGCTGTCGATTCCGAACCGCTCAGCGAAGCCAGATTGGTCGGTCGTCGCACGCTCACGGAGAGCGCGACTGATCGCGAGGTCAACGACGACCGTCGAACCGTCATGGCGTCGTGGGCCGAGTTAACCCGACCTGGTGAGGAGATCATGATGCCGCCGCCCGCACCTTGGTGGGCGGCGGCAACATGTGATCGACGGACAACCCGGGCCCCGCGGCGCACGCCGGAGGAGGGTCGAGGTCAGGACCGGCACCCCGTTTGGATGTGTCGGTCCCCGTGATCACCGAAGGCCTCTTTCGAACCGTTCTGTGAATCGGTCCTGTCACTCACTGCTCGCCCGACGGGCGAGCGAGTGGTGCAATTAGATGACGCGAACGTTCTGGGCTTCTTCGCCCTTCTTGCCGGGAACGGCGTCGAACTCGACGCGCTGACCCTCTTCAAGGTTCTTGTAACCATCACCCTGAATGTTGGAGAAATGGACGAAAACGTCATCACCCTGCTCACGCGAGATGAATCCGAATCCCTTGTCCGCATTGAAAAACTTCACTGTACCTTGTGCCACGAAAACTCAATTCTCAGAGCCACAGGCTGACTTGTTCAACCTGCTTGCTATGACGACCCTAGTCGGTGGGTGGTCCATGACCCCCGAGAACGATCATTCCGCCACGAATTAGCCGATTCGTTCGGCACATTTGTGAGCAGAAGGGCACTCTTCACGACTCTCTGCCCCACCTCTGACGTCGCGACATGGTCTGAATCGGAGATGACGGCTGCACCCTCGTTAAGGTCCCCGTTCCTCGGCGCTCCACGGTGTCCTCAACGCTCCTTAGCTCCTTGCATCGCGCAACGATCCGCCACGTCGGCTCTCCACCCACCAACGAGCTGGCGCCGACTCGACTCAGAGGCGACGACGCCATCGTTGGCGCACACTGTCGCAGCAGGCGAGGCGGTAGATTTGACGAGAATCGAAGATGTTCGAGCCAGTTGGCGCGTAATCTCCGGCGCCCTCTCCAAGTAACAGGCCAATTTTGCGAAAACTCGAGTCGTGGTCCGTGTTCGTCGTTCGTACTCGTTACGTGATCGTCGGACTCTGGGCATTTGCGAGCGTCGTGGGGCTTCTTTCGGCTTCGGGCTTGACGGGCTTGCTGAGCACGCCCCTGTCCGTGCCGAACACGGCGTCCGCCAGCGCCAACCAGATTCTCATTCGACACTTTGGCGAGAACGTCGCAGGCACGTTCACGATCGTCCTACCGATCGGAAACGAGGATTCTCACCAGGTCGATCTCGATAAATCGCGCATTGTTCGTGCGATTCACGTGTTCAAGTCCGCACAGATCTCGGAGGAACAGGCAGTCTTCGGGGTTCTCTACGCCAACGTCACGACGCCACTTGATTTGAAAACGGCTTCGTCACACACGGCCACGCTCCGACGCGCTCTGCTCGCCAACGGTTTGCCGCGCGCCCTCGTGACGGGTCCACCAGCTTTGCAGTACGACCTCACCCCCGTACTCACGTCCGACCTCCAACGAGGTGAGGTTGTGGCCGTTGTGTTGGCCCTGATTCTTCTCGTCGCGGTGCTCGGACTCAGCTTCGCGGTCGCCGTGCCCGTCATCGTGGCGGGCGCCACGATCGCCGTCGACATTGGAATCGTCTACCTGTTGGCACAACGGTTCACGATGGTTCTCTACGTCCCGAACGCCATCGAACTGATCGCGCTCGGACTGGCCGTTGACTACTCGCTTCTCATCGTTCATCGATTCCGACAAGAACTGTCCTTGGACCACCCCGACGTGACGAACGCGTTGCGCGCGACACTGACGACAGCGGGCCGGACTGTTGCGGTATCAAGCGCCATCGTGGCCATCGGACTGGCCATCCTGTCGACCGTCCCGGTGCCGTTTCTTCGCTCGTTGGGCCTCGCGGGTCTCGTCGTGCCGCTCGTGGCCATGACGGCAGCGCTGACGTTAGTGCCGGCCCTCTTGGCCATTCTCGGACACCGTGGCGTGCGTCCAGTGATTGTCCGCGGCTTCGCGGGTGGCGACGTGCTCACGGGACGGTGGGCACGACTCGGACGAGCCGTCGTTGGACGACCTCGTCGCACTCTCGCGATCGCCCTGATCTTTCTCGCCCTGTGCACCGCTCCCGTCTTTGGTCTTCTGCTCACGCCGGGATCAACCTCGGCAATTCCAGCGGACCTGCCGTCGGCGCGGGCGCTCGCGCTCCTTGGTCGCCACGTCGGCCCCGGTGCGATCACGCCAACGCAGATCGTGATCGATCTCGGTCGCGCGCACGCGGTCACGTCGCCCGGGGCGAAGGCCACGACAATCCGGTTGGCGCAACGAATCCTCCACGACCCCGACGTCTTCGCGGTCGCGATTGGTGCTCGCCCTCCGTTTGCGGACGCCTCTGGTCGATACGAGCAGATCGTCGTGGTGGGGCGCGAGCAGCTGGGGGCGGAGTCGTCCCAAAGTCTCGTGCACCGGATCCGAGTCCTTGATGTTCCCACCGTCAACTTCGGCGCGGGCACCAGCGTTGTTGTCGGGGGCGCTCCCGCGCAGGGGGTTGACTTCCTCGGAGCGGTGTACGGGGCGTTTCCGTGGATCGTTCTGGCCGCTCTTATCTTGGCGTACGTCTTGCTCGCTCGCGCCTTTCGGTCGCTGATGCTGGCGTTGGTGTCCGCACTTCTCAATCTCGTCACCGTCGGCGCCGCCTTCGGACTGCTCGTTCTGGTCTTCCGATACGGTGTCGGCTCGGCACTCCTTGGCACCTACCACGTCACTCAGATCGAGGGATGGGTTCCCGTCTTTCTCTTCGCCGTTCTGTTTGGACTGTCCATGGACTACGAAGTGTTCCTTGTCTCGCGAATGCGCGAGTCCTATGACTCCGGACTGGCGACGACCGACGCGATCGTTGACGGTGTCGCGCGCACGGGCAGCGTCGTCAGCGCGGCCGCCCTGATCCTGATCGCGGCGATGTGCGGTCTTGTCTTTGGGCGCGTAGCCGGACTCCAGGAGTTGGGGGTCGGTTTGGCCCTCGGCATCCTCGTTGACGCCACGGTGGTCCGATTCCTCGTGCTGCCGAGCGTGATGGCGGTGCTCGGTCGCTGGAATTGGTGGTTGCCGCAGAGCGCGGCCCTGGTCCTACGCACAACGGCCTCGCCACTCGAAGCTCGAGTGGCGAGGCCGTGAGGGCCAGATCTTCGCGGACTATTTGGTCACGTTGATGGCGAAGTGAATAGTCGGAATCTGGTAACCGAGGGCGAGCCCCGGGTAGTCGTTGGTTGACGACAGGAACGGAACCATGCCGTAGGGCGTATTGGTGAACGACGGCGACAGCGAGTACAGCATGGGGTGCAGATCGATGATGTGCACTCCGGGACCCCCCGTCGCGTACAGGTGAATCACCATGTAGCCGTTCGAGTTGAATCCGCAGCCGTAGCCCATGTAACTGTTGTCGTAGTCAACCGCCAGCGTGTTGTCGAACTGAGTCCAGCCAACGCCGTCAATTGAGATGGTGAACTCCTGATTCTCCTTGAACGTGTAGGTCCCGACCCCCGACTGGCCAACAGGAATGGCGGCGGTCGTGTCGTTCGCGGTGGCGACGCCGAGGCTGATCACCTTGCCCTTGCTATTCGTGAAGGGAACAATGGACTCCTTGACGTAGAACGGGGCTTCCGCCTCGATGTTGTTGCCGGCGTCCACGACCTGAATGACGTGGTAGCCCCCCAGGTTGTTCGGAACCGTCACCGTTGCGTTGAGCGTTCCGTCGGTCGCCGTGGCGTTGCCAAGGGGCAAGGTCAGAGAGTTCCAACAGGTGCTCGCGCAATTCACGCGGCTGCCGGCGACGGTCGCCCACGCGAGCTGATAGTTGGCCGACGAGGGTGTCGTCGTTCCCGTCAACGTCAATCCCGTCACGTGAATCTTGACCGAGGTATTGACGGGTCCGCTCGATGACGACAGGTGAGCAGTCGCGGAGCTCGAGGGATCGATGTTCGATGACACGTAAGTCGTGAACTCGTTGACCGTCGGCGTCACGTTGTCGGGCGAGCTGATGTAGGGCGCCGGAATGGTCCCGTTGCCCTTGGTCACGTTGAAGGTGACCGTTCCTCCATTGGTGTACGGGATCGGCGACTGAATGACGTTCAAGTAGAGGTCACTGATCGCGTTCCCGACCTGGATGAAGTGGGGTCCCACAGCTCCTGACGCGCGAATCACGGTGCTGGCGGTCCCGCGGGTCCAGTGACCCATCATGGCGCCGACGTAGTGATTGTCGTAGAGCACCGAGGAGCCACCCGTGTACTGGCTTGCTCCGAGGGAGGTGTAGGTGATGGTGATTGGCGTGCCGACCGGACCGCTGAGTGGCGACACCGTCAGAATCCGGGTCAACTCGAAGCCCGCGTGCGCGACGGCTGCCGCGTCACCGGCTCCCGCGTCCTGCACGGCGTAGATGTCGTGCGTGCCACCGAAGTCGGTCGGTGCCTTCGTCTTGAACGTGAAGGCTCCACTGGCGTCAGTCGTGACCGTCGCCAAATTGATCGTGGTCTTGGTGTACGAGTCGCCCAGGTAGTTCACCGTGTTCGGCTCGACGTCCGCCACCCACGTCGCGTTGCTCGTGGCCCACGTCAATTGAAGTGACGTGCTGGCCGGAAGTCCGCTCCCCACAATGGTGAACGGAGTTCCGGCGACGCCGACGTCGGGCGTGACCGTCATGGATCCCGTGAAGGAGTTCGAAATGCTGAAGGGGCTCGCCGTGACTCCCGTGAAGGGAAGCGCGGCCGCACCGGTGAGGTGCGCCGGCGGGGTCAGGACAATTGGGTTGGTCGTGTAGGTCGTGGTGGTTGTCGCACCACTCACCGTCGCGCCAACCGTCAAGGTGACGGCGGCTGCGGCCAGCACATGCACGAATCTGCGGCCCCGAATCTTTCGAATTGGGAATCGTGTCATTGGATCTTTCCTCTCACTTTTCACCGCCTGCGGAGGTGAATTGGGCTGATCGCCCGTACTTCCTATCGATGCTTCTCAAATCTGTGGATCGTGTTCGTGACGTCTGATTCCTCGAGATCCCCGTGAACTCGAGCGGTCGATCCTTCCGACTCGCACGCTCGAGTCCACGGGCACTTTCCTTCCGACTCCTAGGAGACCGTCGGGATTGCGTTCAGCGTCGCCTGCGAGCTGGGGTTGAACGCAGAGTTGAACGTCCCGGTGGCACCAGGGATGGCGGCAACCGCCGGAGTGACGATGACGGTCTTCGTTCCGACCAACACCTCACGCCAGACCTTCTTGGTCTTCTTGCCGACCTTGATGGTGACGAGCTCCCTCTTGTACACCTTCACGGTCTTGGTGACAGCCGGCACTCCCGGGACCGCCATGGTGTGGAACGTCACGGTGTAGGGGATGATGCCCAACGTGTCGTATTTCCCACTCGCGGTTCCGGTGGACAGCGGTGCCGTCCAGAAGGCGACATTGCCGTGGCTGCCGTAGCTCAGTGTGAGTGGCGAGCCCGAGTACCCCGCAATGGTGACGGTGGCGCTCGACACGTTCTGCGACGTGAGCGGTGCTCCGTTCAGCTGGGCGTCGTTGCCGTACACGCGGAAGACGATCGTTTGACCAACAATGAATTCGTTGGTGATCTCACAACCGGCCCCGATCACGGGGGCGGCCGCTCCCGACGCACCCGATCCCACGATGGTGTCGACGTACATGGAGATGGGGTACTCCTGACCTTGAATCGGTGTTCCGACGGTCACGGCGAAGTTCGCCGCGGTCGAGGGAGATCCCGCCGTGGGCGTGAGCGTGGCCGTCAGCACCGCTGGTCCGGCCGCACTCGGGGTCCACGTGCACAACGCGATGTACGGCACCGAGGAACCGATCGTCGCCACGTTGGAGCATCCCGTGATCGTGGTGGTCGTGCTATTCGCGACGGTGCCGAACGTCACCGTTCCCGCCGCGTTGCTGGTCGCCACGATGGTCCCAGGGCTCACGCCGTAGATCGCGCTCCCACCGCTCAGGACGATGTTGGCCGCAGTCACATTCAGATTGTTCGACGTCTCCGTCGGCCCCGACGATGGGGTCAACGTCGCTTGGACGACTGATGCGCCCACCGCCGCTGGTGAATACGAGCACGTGAAGACGTACGGGACGGCCGTCGAGGCCGTCGCGACCGAGCCGCAACCCGTGATGGCCGTCGGCGTCGACGCGACAATCGTGTCGAACTCCATCGTGCCGGGCTCATTCGCGTTGGCCGTGATGGTCGAGGGGCTCCCGACAATCGCTCCGGAGCCACCGCTCACGACCACGGTGTTGACCACCAGGTTGTAGTTGGCGGATCCGGCGACATCACCCGACGTATTCGACGTGAAGGACGCCGTGATGGCACCCCCCGCCGACGGATCAGTGAGCGTGCACGAGACAACGTACGCCGTGCCGTTGGCATTCAGAGCGTTCGACAACGACGTGCAACCGGTGAGGGGGTTACTCGCCTCCGTGAAGGACACCGTGCCCGCCGAGTAGGCGGTTGCGGTGAACTTGGCGTTCTGGCCGAGATAGACCGCGGAGCCCGTGAGTGCCACGGAGTCCGTGTTCACACTGACGGCCGTGGCGTCGGCGACAGGATCTGTCGTGACGGTGGGCGTCAGAACGGCCGTGATCGAGACGGGGCTGGCCGTCTGGAGAGACGGAGTCCACGGACAGGTCGCGACGAAGGACGTTCCGGACGCCACCGGCTCTTCCGTGGCGCAACCGGGAATCAGGGTGCTGTTCGCGCTGAACGCGACAGCTCCTGCTTCGCTGGCGGTGGCGGTCAACGTGAACGCAGCGCCATTGATTGCGGTGGTGGTGGGTTGAGTCAGAGAGAGTGTGGGCGTTGTTGCCGACGCCGCTCCTCCGATCATCCCGATGGCGGTCAGGGCTAACGCCCCCGCGGCCATACAGGTGGCAAATCGCCTCATAATGTTCTCTCTCCTTCGCTTGTACTACTTCTTGATCTTCACGACGCCCTTGAGCGTCGCGCTGAAAGAGTCCTTCTCACTTCCGGACGTGTTCTTGATGCTGAACTCGCCGGAGACTTTGAGCGTGCCGGACGCATTCGCGAATGTCCCGGTGCCCTTGACGACGGTGGCGCTTCCCGAGACGGTGACGACGGTCGGTGCAGCGGATCCGACGGCGGTGGCTGTGCTTCCTGTCGCCAACTTCACTTTCAGGGTCTCGCCCTTCCCGCTGAGGACTCCACTGCCATTGATCGGGTCACTCTGTGCGGTGGCCACGGACGTTCCCGAACCGCTGATTCCCGTGAACCCGAAGTCAGTTCCCTTGCCCTTGCCCGTGATTGACGCGGTCGACGGTCCCGATGTGTTCCACAAGATCGAAATGGTGCCGCTGTAGGAAGCGTCGAACGTGCAGTTCTGCGCCGCGGGCTTCGAGTTCTTGATGGCCTTGCACGTGCCCGAAGATGCGTGAGCCACTCGGGCCGTTGACGTGTGATGACTCGCCGTCGCTCCGTCCGCGAGAGTCGTCGCCGTCACGCCGAAGCTGACGATGGCGAGCGTGGCAATCGCCTTGGCCGCTGTCATTTTGAATGTCTTCATATTTGCCTTCTCTTTCACTTCGCCTACGTTGATTCTGGAGCACCTTCTGTCGGAGCCCTTAGGGGCAAAGGGCCTTTTGGTATCTCGAAAGATGTGACTTTCGGCCCCATGTCATTGAACGTGACAGTCCGCCAGGCGCGACGTCACGGATGTCGGCAACTCCCCTATCGCCGCACGTCTGTCACATCGTCCGTCGAGCGAGTCGTCAGTGCGACGATGAGCAGTCGCCGCTCGTCCACGTGAGCATTGAACGGGTCACGCCGACATGCACCGAGAGAGCAGAGCGTCGCGCGGGTTCAACGTTTCCCGAGGGACCCAAAGCAATCGTGGCCACTGCACACGAGGACTGTTGAACGTCGAGACTCGACGTGACGATCTCCCTCGTTGCCGACGCACGTCGTGCTGTCGGCACGAAGCGAGACGCACGGACGACGACAGAATTTGGGCGAGATGACTCGTCGCCGAACGTGGTTGTCGCACCGATTCAGCACCACTCCCCCGCCAGCGCATCCACCGGATGAGAGAGTCCGAGACGTACCGACTAGCGTGCCGACTCGATCGGAACTGACAGAGCGGGCTCTACCGGGATGAACTCGCGAACACCGTCACGTGACCGAGCGTGCTGATGGCGAAGCCCGTCCGGTCCGCTCACGATGCTTGCAACCGGGCCAACAGCAGGGTCGACGCTGCCCTTCTTCGAGCTCTTCCTGCGTGCGGCGGATCCGACGCTCCCTCGTCGTTGGCTGCTTCGCGTCTTCGACCCAGCAGATGAACTCATTTCGGGCCAACGGCGTGATGTCCCTCCACGCGGCAAGCGCCGTCTCGTTGGCAACCAGAGCGCGGCGAAGATCGCGAGGCAGTGCGTGGACGACACCTCCGGGCACCGTGGTCCTGCTCACGGCTTCACCGTAGCGAAGATAGAGCAACGCGCGACGCACACACGGCAAGGTCGCCGATGTCGCAAAGCCAGTCGACGTTGTCATCGCGCATCATGAGCCAACGCGGACGTGGCGGCTTTCGAATCGAAAACACCGTCGCCACGTGTCGTCGACGGGGTCGCCGCACCACGTCTCTCATGCGACGGTCGACGCCGTGAAAATGACCTGGTGGCCGTCGACGAGCTAGTTGGGTCGGAACGAGTGGGGAGCCTCGAGATCTTCACTCTTCCCAACGTGGTCCACTGATCTCTGTTGATCTGTCGCGCACCAAACGACACAACGCCGAGCACTGCTGCGGCGCGACGAGTCACTCGCCGCAGATCTCGTCCAACAGTGCCAACGTCCTGTCCATCGACACGTTGATGGACGTGTGTCCATTGATCCAGCCGCCCTCGTCGCGCTCGATAATCCACCGATTCTCCTCGGCGCCACAGTCGAAGAACTCCGTCACAATGGTGGCGTTGGGTTCGTCAGGCTCCAACGCGTATCCCCAGCGATAGCCCGATGGGACTCCAATCCTGGTCGGATCTCCACCCGCGGTATCGATGTCGCCGGGAGAAGGCTCCCACGCGATCAGTCGATTGGGCTCGAATAGCACGACGTAATTGATCATTTCGTAGTCTCGACCGAGCCGATGCATCCGGGTCGTGAACGCCTCGCCCACCCTCGACAGCGCGTCGTGCCTCGTCGATCCCCGAAGCATGTCGGAGCCGTCAAAGTCTCCGTGTCGGTGTGGGTGCGACAGGATCTCAAAGATCCTCGCAGCGGATGCGTGAATCCGACGCGTCACCTCGACGCGTGTCGCATGGGTGGACATCACGAACACCTCCTAGCCGCGCACCGCCACGACAGTGGACGGTGTCGTCGTTGACGTGACCGAAGTTAGTGCACAGACGACGAACACCGACGGGGCTGGGCCTTGGGGCGCGACACCACCAACAGCCTCGAGTGTCCGTACTATTGTGACGACTCCGTCACCGCGAGTCTCGAGCCCCTTCGCACATCCACCGTCGGATGACGACGTCGCTGGTGACGTCCGGAGTTGTCACAGAGGTCTGTGAACAAACCGGCGAGAACTGACTGTGCCGCGGACGACTCGACTCGACGTTCACGCCCCGCTAGTGAACGCACACCGTTCACATTGTCGTACGGACTCACGACAAAAGGTTCTGTCGAGGCGGAGGTGGGAACGTCAGCGTCAAACACGCTGTCTCGCTCGTCCGACTCGGCGAGTCGCGGGTACACGCGTCGTTTGACTGCGAAGCCGACAAACTCCCTCTGAATTACGATGTGGGAGTGACTGCGGCCGCGACGTTCAGGCCCGACCAATGGTCCAACTTCTTTCTGCTGGTCGGGACCGGCGCCGTCACTCTCACGGGTTTGGTGTTCGTTGCGATGTCACTGAATCTCAAGGTCATCGCCGTCGACATGACCCATCGATATCGGGCCATCAACACGCTGACGGGATTGGCGTTGGTCTTCATGAGATGTGCATTGGTATTGATGGGGCAACAGAGCAACCGCTCAATCGGAGCAGAACTGTTCATCGTGTGCGGAGTTTCCGCGGCACTCTTCGCCAACGGATACGCCAAGGCCATTCACAGCGGAAGTGGGCTTCGACTCTCTCGGATACTCGGTGGCGGTCTCCTCCACGTCGTCGAAATGATCGGCGCGGCCCTCTTCTTCTTCGGCCATCTGTGGGGGCTCTACGTGGCCGCACTCGCGATGGTGTCGAACACCTGTTACATGGTGACGGCTGCGTGGCTCCTGGTCATCGGCGCCTTCGAGCGAGATACGGCGTAGACGACGTGAGCGCCACCGAAGGGTCTCGAGGACGCCGTCGGGGCGATCGTCGCGGTGCGCTCGAAGTCGAGTCAACTGGGCCCTGTCGTGACCGCCAGGACCTTCGTGGTCAAGACATCTAGGTCACCTTGACCGACAGTGCCTCGATCACCGATACCGGAGTACGGAAGCTGACCTCGCCGCTCCGGGCTCCCTTGGGCACGATGACCGTGAGACGCGTTGCCGACTGAGAGACGATCTTCGCCTTCGCTGAGTAGAGTTGGAACTCGAAACAGCAAATTCATCAGGGGAAACGTTGTACTTTTTGCAACAATTTGTGGACCTTATGGGACGGCTTTCAAACCTTCTCGCGGCCCTAGAAACCGCTGCTGAATAGGGGTTACGCGCTCAGAACGTATCGCTCAGAAGCGCTTTACTAACACCGAAACGACCACCCGAGGGACGACGAACGGCAGCTTCGGACAATCTGGGACGGCTTTCAAACCCTCTCCTCGCCAGCGTCATGACGAGGATCATTCACCGCCCTCAATACGTCAAGTAAAGAGCGGGACGTGGCTCGGCTGCTCGGGGTCTTGTCTTTTCGTGGAGGGAATAGCAAAATCCGTGAGATTGCGCCTGTCCGTCGCAAGGCAAAATCCGAAGTAGACGAAGTTCGAGCTCGACAGCCCACTGAGCCACGAACGCCAGCATACACGGGCCAGGTTCGGAACTGGCAGAATGTGGTCCATGACTTCTATCTCGATTCCCGATGATCTAGCCGAGCGGTTAGCCGCAGCTGCAGCATCTCGAGGTGTGTCGATCGACGAGGTCGCCACGGAGATACTCACTGAACGTGTGGTGGTCCGTGAGGCGCCGGCGACGATGGCCGGGCTGGTCGGTCTCGGCGAGTCTGGTGAGTCGGATCTGTCCGAACGAATCGACGAGGTGATCGCGGCGCGGTTCTCGGCGTGATCATTCTTGACACCGGCCCGCTCTACGCTCTCGCAGATCGCTCCGATGCCCACCATCAAGCCGCCGTTGCGTTACTTACTACTCGCCCCGTGTCCGAGTTTGTTATGCCCTCGACCGTGTTGACAGAAGTATCTTGGGCAATTGAAGCAAAGCTCGGCGCGGACGCCGAAGCGGCGTTCCTCAGCCAGGCGGCGGCCGGGGTCCCACCTGTCGTGGAACTCACGCGACTGGACTACCTCCGGTGTGCGGAACTGGTGCGCCAATACGCCGACTTTCCTCTCGGTTTCGTCGACGCTTCGATCGTGGCTTTGGCCGAACGGTTGGGCATCGGAACTATTGCAACAGTTGATCGACGCCACTTCAGCGTTGTTCGGCCCAAGAGCGGCGTACCGTTCGAGCTCGTGCCGTGACCGAAATGACATTGAGCCGGAAGTAACTGGCCTTTTGTGGCGGCGAACCCCAGCGAAGATATGGCAACTCCGCCGATTGACGTCGCCAGTGAGTTTGAGCAACTTCGAATTGAGAATCGGCGTCTCCGAGGGCTCCTCGGATTGAACATCCGGCCGTCCGATGTTCACAGCGAAGCATGGGCACCGACGTTGTTCAACCAGACGACTCGACAAGCCAAGATAGATGGAACGGCGCCCTTCGCGGAGAAGGTTGCGCTGCTGCGGTCATTGTTCGGTTCCCGTTCCGAAGTCTTCGCAGTCCGCTGGGAAAGTTCGTCGTCCGGTAAGTCTGGGTGGTCTCCCGCGATTCGCGGAGGCTGGGCACAAAAGGGCGCGAAGAAGGACTACCTCCCACTCACCGACGACGTCTTTGCCGACCATCTTGCGGGGACGGCGACTATTGGTATCTATCCCATGATGCCCGGCGACGTGTGCTGTCTGTTGGCATGCGACTTTGATGACGGAGCGTGGGCGCTTGACGCACTCGCGTATCTCGACGCGTGTCACCGGTCCGGTGTGCCCGCTGCTCTCGAGCGATCGCGTTCGGGTGACGGAGCACACGTGTGGGTGTTCTTTGCTGCTCCCGTCTCCGCCGTGACGGCCAGATCTCTCGGGACTTCGTTGCTGCGTGAGGCCATGTCGACTCGGGGCGAGTTAAATCTGTCGAGTTATGACCGGTTGTTTCCATCCCAGGATTTCATGCCCAAGGGTTCTTTTGGCAACCTGATCGCGCTTCCGTTACAGGGCGAGCGACTTGCCCATGGCACGACAGCCTTCCTCGACCCGTCGACGATGGCACCTTGGCCTGACCAGTGGGCGTTCTTATCCTCGATTGCTCGAATGGACCCAGATGCCGCAACGGCACTCGCTGCGACGCTCAAGACAGTTAACGCAGGGCCGGAGTTGACATTGGCTGACTTGAAACACTCGGGTGGTCCACAACCGCCGCCAGTCATTCGCGCGCGCCTGGGAGCCACACTCGCCATCGAGCGCTCGGGCCTGCCTCCGGCCCTTCTGGCCGGACTGAAACACCTTGGGTCGATCAGTAATCCCGTGTTCTACGAGAAGCAACGAATGCGATTCTCCACGTGGGATACGCCTCGGTTCATTCGTTGCTACAGCGAGGACCTCGAGTGGCTGTACTTGGCCCGCGGAATCGTCGAAACGGTTACTGACTTGATCAACGAACTCGGGAGCGATCTTGAGATCACGGATATTCGACCTGAACACGCTGCGGCTGGATTCAAATACTTAGGGACACTTCGACCACAGCAATTGAAAGCAGTATCAAGGGTGATTGCCCACGAGCGAGGAGTCATCGTGGCGCCGCCGGGGGCTGGCAAGACGGTGATGGCCTGCGCGGTCATGGCACATCACGACACACCGACTCTGGTCTTGGTGGATCGCAAGCCTCTCGTCGACCAGTGGAGGGCGCGGCTCGCGGAGAACCTCGGGATTGATTTGAGAGACATCGGCGTGATCGGCGGCGGTATCAACAAACCGAATGGCCGAGTTGATGTCGCCATGATCCAGAGTGTCGCCCGGACTGAGCAACCGGGCGACCTATTCGCGCGGTATGGATTGGTGGTTGTCGATGAGTGTCACCACGTACCCGCTGTTTCGTTTGAGCTCTGCGTTCGCGACGCGCCAACTCGCCGATGGCTTGGCCTGACAGCTACTCCCTATCGGCGCGACGGACTTCAAGCGATAATTGCAATGCAGTGCGGACCGATTCGGTATGAATCGTCGACTGAGGAATCGACCGACGGTGCGCAAGTGCACCGACAGCTCATCGTTCACGAGACCCACACCAAAGTTGCCGACTCGGAGACAGAATCAATCCAGGACATCTTCACTGCAGTGATTGAGGACCAGGTGCGAACGTCACAGATCTGCGATGACGTCCACAGCGCAACGAGTTCCGGAAGGACGTGCCTCGTACTCACGCAACGAACTGACCACATCGACTCAATCGTTGAAACGTTGGTAGCGCTCGGTGATCAGGCGCTGGTGCTTCGCGGAGGCATGGGGAAGAAAGCACGTCTCGCCGTCTTTGACAATCTCGCCGCCCGAACTCCAGGATCGGGAATCGTTTTGGTTTCTACCGGCTCCTATCTCGGTGAGGGCTTCGACTGGCCCGAACTCGACACGCTCTTCCTCGCTTTCCCGCTCGCGTTCAAAGGACGTGTCGTTCAGTATGTTGGCCGCCTGCTCCGCTCGCACAACGACAAACACGAGGTTGAACTCCACGACTACGTCGAAACGTGCATCCCTGTCCTTGATCGCATGCACTCCAAGCGACTCAACGCTTACCGAACCCTCGGATTCGACGTCCCGAAGAATCGCCGCAACCGAAGAGATTCTGGACGAACTGCGTCGAATCTCACACCCGAACCGGGATGATGTTGTGAAAGTTACAACGAGTGGACCTTATGGGACGGCTTTCAAACCCTTCTGGGGCCTAGAAACTGCCACTGAACAGGGGTTACGCGCGCCTGACGAATTGCCCAGACGTGCTCTCCCAACGCCAAAACGACCATCCGAGGGTCGGCGAACTGCTGTTTCGAACAATCTGGGGGAGCTTCGCGTTTCAGCGGGGTGTGATCGTCGCGAGTAGATCCCAGTTCGGCTTGCCCGCGTAAAGCAACGCACGCACTCGGTAGTTGCGAAAGGACCGGAACCCGAACGCCACACGTTTGACTCTCTTGGCCAAGTTGTTCATTGACTCGGTCGGCCCGTTGGTGATGTGCAGCTTGTGCCAGGCGATGATCTCTTTGCGCCACTTCTTCAGCGTTCGACCGAGTGAACGCACCTCGGGCGGCCAGCTCGGGTCGGCCGTGTCGCGGATCAACTCGTCGATGAACTCTCCGGCAAGCTCGTAGTCGTCCACTGTGCAGAGCTCTCGCAGCGCCTCCTTGGCCGTCAAGGTGCCCTGCACCTGGCCGTAGCGATCGCCGGCGCGCAGCAGCCCGAGGAGTGAAGCCGGACGGGTTTCCTGGAGACTAAATCGTTTCCAAAACGGCCAGGCTCTCTGACTCGTTGAGGCCATAGTAGGCGTCCTCGAACTCCGTGGGCGTGACGTGGTCGAGTGACTCGTGAATGCGCCGGCGATTGAACCAATCGATGTAGGTGAGCGTGGCCCACTCGACGTGCTCGATGTTGCGCCATGGTCCCTTTCGGTGGATGAGTTCGGCCTTGAACTGACCGTTGAAGCTCTCGGCCAGAGCATTGTCGTAGCTGTCGCCGCGACTTCCGACGGAGGCAACGATGTCGGCGTCGCCGAGCCTCTCGGTGTAGCGGATGCTGAGGTATTGGACTCCGCGGTCGCTGTGATGGATGACCTGACTGAGATCGCGGTGCTGACGTGAGTGAATCGCCATCTCGAGGGCGTCGATGGCGAGGTCGCTGCGCAGTGAGGTTGAGATCTGCCAGCCGACCACCATGCGGCTGAACACGTCGACGATGAACGCCACGTAGACCCATCCGGAGTGCGTCTTCACGTAGGTGAGATCGGCCACCCAGAGTCGGTTCGGGGCCGGGGCGCTGAACTCACGCTCGACGAGATCGCTCGGACGATGCAGTGTGTCGTCGCTCTTCGTCGTCGCCTTGTAGTGACGTCCGCGTCGAACGCCCGAGAGGCCCATCTCCTTCATGAGTCGCCTGACGGTGCAGTTGGCCACCTCGACGCCTTCTCGACGCAACTGCTTCCAGACCTTCAGTTGGCCGTAGCAACCGTCGAAGCTCTCGTTGTAGACGCGCTGAATCTCAGCTCTCAGTTCCTCGTCACGGCACTGGCGAGCAGACGCCGGTCGGGACTTGGCGTCGTAGTAGGTGGCGGGAGCGAACTGCAGAACTCTGCAGATCGGCTCGACTCCCCAACGATCCCGGCGTGAATCGATGTAGCGGACTACTTCTTCGTTCGACCGTCGAGCTCGGTCGCGAAGAAAATCGATGCGTCCTTCAAGATCTCATTCGCGCGGCGCAGGTCACGCACCTCACGTTCGAGCTCCTTCAGACGTTGACGTTCATCGGTCGTGAGTCCGGGTCGCAGACCACCGTCGATCTGAGCCCGGCGAACCCAGGTCCTCAGTGTCTCGGGCGCCATCCCGAACTTCGAAGCCACCGAAGTGAGAGCGGCCCACTCGGACGAATACTCGTCGCGGTGGTCCAGCACCATCCGGATAGCTCGTTCACGCACCTCTGGGGAGTAGCGGGACTGTCGTGGCATGAGTTGATCCTCTCAGAGGATTCACTCTCCAACATTCCCGTCCGGCTTCAGTTTCTGAGGCACAGGTCAAGTGGACCAATTTACGGGGACCGCAGATCATGTTTCTACTCTTCTAAGTCTCTCAGCGACGGTGGAATAAGAATCTTTGGAGCTCTAACCATCCAAAGGGATGCATAGCAGCCAGCTGACAGAATTAATGCCACAATGCTGAAGTACACAAGAGACCTTAACAATGCGTGTACGAAACCTTCTCGGTGGCTCTGCGACAAGACCTGGGCACCGAGTACAAGCGAGAAGGCGCCAGTACCAAGTGTGGTCGGAACCACGGCAAGCATTGAGAACTGGATCCACTTGCGACCTTGCCACCGCTGATACTGCTGACGCATGTCTCGATGCCAGTATTTTTTGGTCAATCTCGCGGACTGAATACATCCCATCAGCATTCCGATGGAGAAAACCCATATTGCGAAGGATCCTTGTTCGGTCAGCACCATAGTCGCGCTCTCATTTCAATTCAGCCGCGTACGCAGTGTGGAACACAAGTGAAGCGGCGCCTGCACTTGCTCCACTGAAGATGCTTGCACCAATGCCTCCGCAGGCATCACCAACGAGATCTTCTGGCCCGCCGCACGCGATCTCTCCAGCCAATAGTCCCGCTAGGCCACCTCCGATCGCTCCAGCAAACAATGATCCGGAGATATCTCCCAAGATCCAAATGTCCCCTCTGCCCGAAGCCTGGTCATTTCTGACTTGGATCACAAGTCCAACCGCTGCCATCGACTTGCCAATTAGGTCGAGGCCCCAAGACTCACCTAACTGCCACTCGTATCGACTGCCAGAAATATGGATAGCGCGCTTAGCGAGCGCCACGTTTGCACGCGACAGACCTACAAGTCCACCTCCCGCAGCTCCTTGCACAAGCGACACCACTAATTGGTGTCCGAAGTCGTCCGATTTGAAGTTTCCCAACATTGACACCGGGTGGGACTTGTACGGGATTCCGAGCCCAAAGCCGATATCCGAGTCAGCAGGACCGCATTTGCCAGTCGGTGCACCGTAAAAGTCGCCCTGGTAGTAAGCACTAACTCCGCCCATCATGCAGTACCAGCCCTTCAGACCAAGGAAGTCAACTGAATTAATCCCATCATCACTCACATACGAAAACGGCGTCCCCGTCTGTCCCACCATCGGGTCCACGCCCATGAACTGCCCCGTCACTGGGTCGTAGTAGCGATTGATAAGGCGTTCTCGTGCGTTGGACATTAAATGGGTGAGGGGCACCGACCCTGAGCAGGCAAAACGTGAGTGCGAAGCAGGTTGACGGCGCGCGGCGGAGCTTGTGGGCCGATGTGCGGTTTTCGCGCGAGTTGATCACTTCTGCTCGGCGCGGCGGGAACTCGAGTGCACCGACGCGGTTGTTGAATGATCACACAGCGTGGTTCGCGTAGTCACTACGAGCATTCTGACAGGCATGCAACGCTTGACTCGGGTCTCTCACAATCTTGGGGCCACTGGGCACGATGACGACGTGAATTGTGCGATTGAGAGAGCTCCGGAACTCCGAAGACGTTCCAGTTGATGAGAGCGCGGATGTTCGACGTGGGGCTTGTTCGTGTAGACCCGGGTGCAGCCCTCGATGGTCTCGGGTTTCTGGACGATGACGCGCTCGTTGGTGTCTCAGCGGAGCACTCTTCACCGACGTACAAACACGACCGAGTCAACGCCACATTCGTGAACCTCAGCGAAGGTGACGAACTTGATGAACCCGTGGGTAATTCCCGATATGGAAATACCTTTAGTTCGTCACTCTGGGTGACGAACCTGTCGCACTTCGTCAAGACCCTCCTCAGGAGAGGTTTAGTTTCCTGGGGGTCCCCGTCGAGTCCCGCGTCAATGTGGGCTCGATATTTCCAGCGGAAAAGAGTGGCGAAGGCGATCCCCGTTTCTTCGGTGAGCAACTCAGCACGCTCTCCCGAATGGATCCGTTCACAAATCGTGCGACGAACATCTGATGAGGATCTGAATCGCGGACTTGGTCGTCGACGCGCTCCAACATGGCCGCGTGGACCCGACGACACACGACGCTCGATCAATTGATCTGCCACACCGACGCGGGATCGCAATACACGAGCGTGCTCTACACCGAGCGGCTCGCCGAAGTCGAGGCCACGGTCCATTGGGACTGTTGGTGAGGAGAAACCTTCAAAGTCAAATGTTTTCCATTCATCTGGTTGAGAGTGATAAACGATTATGTCGCGTGTGTTCGTTCCGACGGAGTACGTGCATGATGCTCCGTCCTGAGGCTTAGAGGGAGTCATTTCCCAATCAAGATGGAATTGTTCACCGGTAATTCCCTGGAATGATCGGCTTACAATCGCATCTCGAATGACGTGCTGCTGCTCAAGGTAGATCGCGACGAACTGCTCGAAGGCTTCCATTGACTATGTGACTGCAGTTGCCACGTTTCCGGCGCAACGAGCGTTGACGAGCACAAAGTTGTCCCTCGGAACGAGAGCGATGGAAGAACGACGAACCAGCGGTGAGTTCGCGAATCGTGGAGCCAAAGCTTCAGGGGGATAGTGACCACGACTTATGACGCTCTCGACGGCTTGAGGGCTGGGGCCATCGATGAGCATGCCAAGGGTTTCAGTCGCTAAAGCGTCCAATTGGGTGCAACCAACGATTCGACACGAGAAGGCTACTCCTGACGAGGTATTATTAACTGTATTAATAATATCCTAAGCGTGTGAGGGTGTCCTGGAATGCAAGAGGCATATGAACTGGAAGGTGAACTGGATCTCTTGTTCACGGCAGTCGGATTGGATATGGATGCGAAGGACCGGAAAATACTCGGTCATCGCCTAGGCGCAAAGTATGGGCTCACTCGCAAAAGTCAACAAGACGTGGCATCACACGTCGGGATGTCGCAGCCCGGAATATCGAACAGAGAGCAGGACCTGAAGGAACGAATGCGCCGCGTCCGTCGACGAATCGAGGCAAAGGCAGCGGACAAGGCGCCGAGATCGCCGACCAACTCGAGTCTGCTAAACACGCCTTGCAAGAACTCGGGAAACTGCTCGGAAATGACTGATTTCGTCTCGTGCAATTAGCAGCCATTGCCGTCGTTTTTTCGAATCGCGTTCCATGCATTGAGTGACGTATTTGTAGGAAGTCCCTCACCAAATGCTCCCGCAATTGGTGCAGCGAGTATCTAGCCGAGACCAGGTGAATTCAAAATAGCAAGTAGTCAGGTGTTTCATCCATTGATGACGCCAGCGCCCCAATAGAGGCTGTGTTCGACTGCGGTCCGAAATCGTACGACTCCAGCTGCCAACGAGTTACCTGAGGCCATGTAAACAACACGAAGATCTGAAGCAGGAAACTCATCGAGAGCTGCTCGATGTAATCGAATATTCTACCCCCGAGTGTCCGCTTTTCGGAACTCCGGTTATGAGCCGCAATCGCTACCGCACACCACCACGAGTCGGCTAAACTTGGGTAACGATCGATGCGGGTCGTCGTGACCGCATAGTGCGTCGAACCTTCAAACGGTATGACTACTTTTCCTGGATTCAACATTCGGAAGGGAAGGCAATGTTCTTTTCCTAAGTCCGCTTGCTGTCGAACAAATATCGATTCGACAACACGGATCGTGGGCAGCATTCCATGGCTCCTTATCCCGGTCATTCCTCGGTGAGAACGGACCGCGATGCTTGTTGAGGGCTGTAGCGGTTTCGGTGTCTCGGTTTCCACGAATATCAACATTCTTGGAAATAGATTTGCCCCCGCGCGGAAGCGATTTGCATAGGTAAATTTGTTTCCGCTGTTGACCCGGATGATCAGCATCTCTGGCTCGACAAGGTCCGAGTGAGGCACTTAAATCGTGGCCCTTGACTGTCCCACGCACAAATGCGTCTCGCCGGGAGCTTCACGCGCTGACTGGTTTCAGCTGGCTGGAACCGTTATTGCCCCAAAATTACGCTGACGGGGCCCGGAAATGGGTCAGGAATCCAGCGCATTGCAAATCCCAGGCAGGCACTCAAATGCGACGGTATGTCCTCGGCGAGCTGACGGAACTTCCTGCTCGGAATCCTGCGTATGTCTGTCTTGAAAGTGCCGCCGACGGCGTTGCAACGCCAATCAGACAAGCAAAGCTCAATAATTTCAATTGAGCGCGCAACAAAGTATGACGAAAAGGTCTTGTTGCCGCTTTGTCGTCCCCGCGCGCCGCCGGACCAAAGCTTTCGCTCTTAGCCCTTCGCTGGAACACACCTTGCATATCGGACGGCATGAATCTGAATGAGAGCCATGGCGGATTGCCGACAAGGACGTCAACTCTGTTGAGCGAGAAGCGAACCAAGTCGGTCGAGCTTAATTCCGGACGAAGAACCCAGGACGTGGTATCGCGCCCCTGGTCATGAAGTTCATCGAATAGGGCATCCGTGAACTAGAGAATTGGTCGCTCGGCTTCGCTAACTGCGAAATTGGTGAGCACCCCGCCTATCGGTGATGGCTTCTACGCCTTTCGGGCGGTTCGCCGCGCGCGACGCCATCTCGTCGACCAGAGACGATCGAAGCGACCGGGATCCTCCAACTACTGAACTGGGGATCGGAGTTCTTCCAGTCACGGAAGGCGGATCTACGGAAACGCACGATAAATTAACCCAATGTCTCCCCGGACGGTGAGCAAACTTTCCTGAGGCGACATCCCATCGCATCGAATCACCGAGGTATACGGGTACCGAAAGTGGCACACCCACCCTCTGATTCTGTCCGTTCCTATGGCTAGCAAATAAGTGACTTGAGCCAGGATTACAGCGAACGTCAGATGAAATCATTAAAACATGCTCAGTCGTTTCGGGGAACAGCCGTTCGTTTGAGTGACCTGCAACTAATGCTGCGTCGAGATAGCGCCGTACTGCGTGGAAGAGGAAGGTTCCAGAGCCGCAAGCAGGATCGACGCCTTCTCTTAAGCGGATCTCCACACTGACGATTCCACGATTCGCGAGGCGAGCCGAATCGGGTGTGTAGTACTCGCCAAGTCAATGTGGTGTATTCCGCAGATCTCTACCAGCCTGGTAGAGGGACTTCAGACATGGTGATTCACTCCAGCCCAAGCCAAAAAGCTGGAGTCGACGTGATAGCTCTCTGTCAACGATTCACTCACCCACTGCGGATATCGAAGCCCATGAAAAATCCAGCTTCTACGGCCCGACACCATGATCCCTGGCGGGGCAGGTGCTGACCAAAAGCGTCGCAGCTGCTCTCTCCCCAGTTTCAGTATGCGCGTCAAATCCGATTACGACGTCACGGCAGTGAAAGCGTCAGTACTCAGGTCAGTGTACTCTTCAACAAACAATTCGTCTTCATGAAGATGAATTCCAGGCAGTTCCGAAGCGTACACAACGCCCGCTTTTTGACTGAACTTCAGCGTAGAGCAAGCTGCCAACAGATCATATCGTCGCCAAAGAGAATGAGCAAGCGACCACCTCGACTACGCAGAGAGCATCTCTGAATTGGATCCGGCAGTCGGAGCAATCTGCCTTTCTGTTTTTGCCTAAGCCAACCACAACAAAATCGACTTCAGTACCCGCTGTCCCAGGGTGGGCTGCTCCGGAGAACCAGTACAGAAGACCCAGCAGACGACGTTCTGTACAGTCGCCACGACACACCATCGGTGAGGAGTTCGTGGACAGCGTCGGATGTCCACCGCTCCCGATCGGCTAGGTAACCGGCCCGACTGGCCCTCCGCGTTCGTGCGGGCGGAGCTCGAGCGAAGGTCTCGTTTGCACTCGATTCTTGTTAGCCACAACTGGGCATTCAATACGTGTTCTACTAGCTTGCGGGAGCTTCGAGGCGAACATTCTCCTCCACGAGTAAAACCACCGTAGAGGGAAGCGTGGTATTGACTGAATATCTACCTCGGTGCGCCCGGATAACGTCACCCGATTGGAACCGTGGGGAGGCAATGCCAGCGCTCGTCCTCTCCTTCGGTAGCGAATCAGCCTGTCCAGCGCCACTGTGGACGCCGACGATGTTGGTCATCAACACGATCTGAACCGGCCTGGG
>CAWHLQ010000047.1:0-11483 GCA_963830195.1 uncultured Actinomycetota bacterium
TCAGTAGGGCCGGTGGGGATCGAACCCACGACCGAGGGATTATGAGGTGGCTGCAAACGGTCGGAATGGTCCGGTGACGTCGGATTGGTCCGGATTTGAAAGAAATTGTCCGGTGGTGTCGGATTCGTCCGGTGGTGTCGGATTGGTCTGTGGGATTTTCCGTGGGATTTTCTCAATGGGAATCGCGTGGGGGTTCGTGTCGGAGGGCCGACCTACACATTCTCCGACTGGCGAATCAAGAAATGGCACCCTTAGGTCGCCGTCCAGATGCGCCGTTCAGTAACCGACGCCTGGAGGTGTCCATATTGCACGCCGGACGGTTGCGTTTCATAGGGCAATATCACAGCGATCACGGTGCCTTCCTCGTGCTCTAGTTCCACTCTGACGCCATCCCTGCCATCAGTGAGTTTTACGTCTGAAACTGTGGCGGCAGCGCGAATCGACTGTGAATCGGCTTGTAAGGACTTATATAGAGCGTCAAGTATGTCGAGGGAGCGAGGATGATCGTCAAGCGGCTCGGTCATGATCAAGCGAGTCTCGCCGGTTTTCGCAAGTACGGCTGCGAAAGGGTAGAACTCCGCACGCTTCTCCACTTCATGTGTGGCGGCGTCAATCGAAAAGTTGAGAAGTCGATCTAATTCGTCCTGTGCTTCGAGACTTGTCATGTCTCGCCAAGTTGCCATCAGGACATTCTCGCACTTAGAACGACTAGCGCGACAGTGGGTGCGCTCCCTGTATCACAGCACCCGCAAAATGCATCCAGGTTCAGATCACTCGTCAAGAATTTTCTAGGTTCCTATTGACAAGATGATTCGTCCAGAATTACGCTGATGTAGTTCCAGCGACGGGGCCATTTTCTAATTCTTAATACGTTTCTATTAGGTCAAATTTCTAACTTAAATATCTTTCAGACCACTTCACTTAATTTTCTTGCACTGTAGGGCACAAGGTCGCGGAATGCATCTCCTTCGGGAGGTGGCCCTTCTCTCCGTGCGAGGTCCGCAGTGTCTGGTCAGATATTTCACCCCCCCATCAATCACTCCTCTCTTGATGTCACGCGTCATCTCAAACAAAGCGAACGGGCAGCCCATTGCCGAGGACGTTCAAAAGCCTTGTAATTACTAGTAGGGCCGGTGGGGATCGAACCCACGACCGAGGGATTATGAGTCCCCTGCTCTAACCACTGAGCTACGGCCCTGCGGTGACGCGCTGGAACCCAAGACGTCTCCAGCGCAGCTCCCAGAGCAGGACTCGAACCTGCAACCTAGCGATTAACAGTCGCTTGCTCTGCCAATTGAGCTATCTGGGATTGCTGCCCGAAGGCAGACCGAATCTAGCAGTCCTTCTGACCCGATCACTGCGCCTTGAGCCACGACAGCATCTCGTCCGCGTGTTCGCTGGTCTCGACGAGTCGACGCCAGCGCTGGACGCGTTTCGCCATCGCCTGTTTCGAGATGCCGTTTCGACGTCCCAATTCGTCGAGCGACATGACTCGTCCCGTCCACATCCAGAAGTCGGTGAACTCCGACCCGAGAATCTCCTTCAACTGCTCGATCACCCATTCCGCTTCGGGCCACGGTTCCGACGAATCCAGGACGCGGGCCGACTGATCTTCGTGCTCGACGTCCGCCATCCCCGCCGCAATGTCGTCGCTCATCTTCATCACGCGCGCAGCTTCAGGACGAGAGATCTCGAGCGCCTTCATCACGTCCGCCACGGTCAGAGCTCTCGCTTCATGATGGCGCTGCAATCGACGCAGTTTGATCACGAGTCGGAGGTCAGACTCGGGATACGGCACGCGATGCGAGATCGAGGAGTACACCATCTTCGAAATCCAGTAGTTCGCGTAGGTAGCGAAGCGAACTCCGTGGTCTGGATCGAAGGCCCGAAGTGCAGTCACCAAACCTTCCAGTCCCGCTGCTTCGAGTTCATCCTGGTCAAAGGAGAATCCGAGATCAGTGACTCTCTTCTTCACGAGAGCACAGGTTCCTGACAGAAGGTCCTCCTCGGCTTTGCGGCCGCGCCGAACGGCTCGACGTAGGGCGGTACGTTCTGAGGTCGAGTGTCCAATCCCTTCGTTCAACTCCTGAGCGGCTTGGCGACCGCGCGTAATGAGTTGCTGGAGATGCTCCTCTTCGTCACGAGAGAGAGGCGACCTGATCGTCACCAGACCGATCGAGCCGTCTCGCGACGTCCGTGCGCTCACGTTACGAACCGTCTGACGACGAACGACTCACGAGCCACTCGCGAAGCTCATCCTCAGCGTTCGCTCCCTCGGGCCCCTCCAACTGTGCGAGGCGCTGCTTGACATCGCGAATCACGCTGAGCGCCGACTCCGGCGTCACAATCCCCTCGCGCAAGTCGCGGTCAACTTCCTTCAGCGCCGTGGAAGCGGCGGCGCGGATGAGTTGTGCCGCGACTGCCGCGATCTCCTTGTCGGCAAGCAGCGACTCGCCCACCTCTTCAACGGCGATTTCGCGCACGAGCTGCGCGGCCCCAACCTCTTCCCGTCGCTCCAGCTCATCGACAGTGTCGGGTACCAGTGATCCCATTGCGAGCGCGCTGAACGCGACGCGCTGATCCCCGTCAAGGAAATACTCCTCGACGAAGCGACCGTCAACGCTGTGCGGAACGTGGATCATGAGGGCTAGTGCGGCTCGTCCGGGTCGTGAACCCGCTGTCACAATCCGTGGCACGGGTTCTGCATCAGGAGCCTCGTCGAACTCGCCGCGGAGCCCCCCACGACGCGCGTCGTCCATGAGGGGTCGAAGGCGATCGAGATCCACTCGGCACCGATCCGCAATCTGGCGCAGGTACTGGTCGCGCACGAGGTCGATCGGATGCTCCGCCACGACAGCCACGGCGACTCTCGCGGCCCGTGCGCGACCCTCCAGAGTCGAGAGGTCGGCGCTCTCGAGCGCACGATCGAGACGGAACTGGAGATACGGGATCGCCCCCGCGACGGCCGTCCGCAGCGCGTCGGGGTCGCGTTGGGCCATCTCACCAGGATCCATTCCCTTCGGGAACTTGACGACGGCGACGTCGACTTCGTGTTTTTGCTCCCACTGATACACCGACGCCGCCGCGTTCTGTCCCGCGGCGTCCGCGTCATACGCGAGCACAATGCGCCGAGCAAAGTTGCGCAGTGTACGAAAGTGGTCCTCGCTGAGCGCGGTGCCACACGTCGCAACTGCTCGAGGTAGATCCGCACCAAAGAATCCAATGACGTCGGTGTAACCCTCACAGACGATGACTTCGCCCTCGCGAATCACGTCGTCCTTCGCAAGATTCAAGGCGTAGAGAGTGCGACGCTTCGAATAGATGGCGGTCTCTGGCGAGTTCTTGTACTTGGGCTCGATCCTGCGGTCACGTCCGGGTTCATCGTCCGACGACGGCGGCAGAATGCGCCCGCCCATCGCGATCGCCTTGCCGGTGGTGTCAAAGATTGGGAACACGACACGAGCGCGGAGAAAGTCTTGCTGTCGTGCTCGAGAGTTCTCAAAACCAAGCCCGGCACCGGAAAGGATCTTAGTCGATACCTTCAATTCCCGTGCGAGAGCGTCCCACTCATCAGGAGCCCAGCCAAGTTTGAATCGTCGTACGGTGTCCCCGTCAATGCCTCGCGAACGAAGGTACTGTCGAGCGCGACGAGCATCCGCGGCGCTGATGAGTCGCTCGTGATACCACTCGACAGCCTTCGCCATTGCGTCGAAGAGCTCCGCGCGATCCTTGTGCTGCGCCCCGGAGGCCGCGTCGTCGTGCAGCTCGATACCCGCTTTGTCCGCCAGGTACTGGACGGCGTCTCGAAAATCCAGGTGCTGCGTCTCGCGAACAAACTTGATGGCGTCTCCGCTCGCCCGACATCCGAAGCAGTAGTACACGCCGAGGTCCGTGTTCACCGAGAGCGACGGCGTCTTCTCTCCGTGAAACGGGCACAGTCCCGTCCAGCGCCGGCCCGTCTTCTTCAGTGCGACTTGCTCAGAGATGAGAGCCACGATGTCGGTGGCGGCACGTACTTGCGCGATCTCGCCGTCGTCCAATGCCATGATCGGCAGGGTAGTCCCAAGCCGCCACGACGAGTCACCAAGATTGACACTCAGACGGCTCCCCTAGGATGGCCCCCATGACCGAAGCCGCCGTACTGTGCGACCAGGTCGTCAAGACCTACCGCGAGGGTGAGGTACGTGCCCTCGATGGGGTCTCACTCGAAGTTCCCCGCGGACAAGTGTTTGGTCTCTTGGGACCCAACGGCTCGGGTAAGACGACGATGGTGAGAATTCTTTCGACGATCATCAAGCCCAACTCCGGCTCCGCCGTGGTCATGGGGATCGACGTCGTCAAACACCCCGACCGTGTTCGCCGCATCATCGGACTCGCGGGACAGTACGCGGCCGTAGACGCCAATCTCTCGGGTTTTGAGAACCTTCGAATGATGGGGCGACTGAACCACTTGTCCACGCGCCAGGTCGTCAGTCGGGCCCACGAACTGCTCGACCAGTTCGGTCTCTCCGACGCCGCGAATCGGCCCGCATCGACGTATTCCGGCGGCATGCGTCGTCGGCTCGACCTCGCGGCAGCCCTGGTCGCCAGCCCCCCGTTGTTGTATCTCGACGAACCAACCACGGGTCTTGATCCACAGAGTCGCCAGGACCTCTGGGGTGTGATCGAGTCGCTCGTCGATACGGGAACCACTGTCCTCTTGACGACTCAGTATCTCGAAGAGGCCGACCGTCTGGCCACGCAGCTGGCGGTCTTGGACCACGGCAAGGTCATCGCGGAAGGCACGCCCGCCGAGTTGAAGGCACAATTGGGAACCACGGTGCTCGAATTGACCTTCTCGTCGACGACGGACACCGAGCGAGGAACGGAGCTCGTCAGGGATCTCTCAAATCTTCCCGCGATCGTGGACGGTGCGACGGTTGAACTGACCGTTAACTCCGGTCCCGCCGTCGCCGCGGAGGCGCTCCGCCGTCTTGACGGTGCGGGAGTGACGCTCGCGGGGCTCGCACTTCGTGAGCCCAGTCTCGATGACGTGTTTCTCACGCTCACGGGACACAAGGCCGAGACCGACGTGGCGGACATCCTGCCGCCCGCAGGACGTCAGAAGAAGGCGAAGTCGTGACAACAATAGACACATCCCTGGAGCGGCCGTCGGGAAACTCCGCGCGGTGGTTGATGAGCGATGTGTTCACCATCGCTCAACGTGACCTCCTGCGCCTGGTGCGAATACCGACGTCCCTTGTCTTCGCCGTGGTGCAGCCCATCATGTTTGTCCTGCTGTTTCGCTTCGTGTTCGGTGGCGCGATTCACGTCCCCGGAGGGGTGTCGTATGTCGACTACCTGATTCCGGGGATTCTCGTTCAAACGATGCTGTTCGGATCCATCAACGCCGCCATTGGTCTGTCTGAGGACATGAAAGAGGGTTTCATCGAGCGCTTCCGCGCACTGCCGATGTCACGGTCCGCCGTGCTGGCCGGACGGACGGTCGCGGACCTCGTTCGAAACTTCTTCGTTCTGATCATCATCACGGGCGTTGGTTTCGCCGTGGGCTTTCGACCGAGCGGTGGTGTTCTGGCCTACGTCGGCGCCAGCCTCTTGATGCTGTTCTTCGCCTACAGCCTCACGTGGGGCGCGGCTTACGTTGGACTCAAAGCTCCGAACCCCGAGACCGCCCAGGCGATGATGTTCCCCATCATCTTCCCCTTGACGTTTGCGTCGAGCATCTTTGTTCCGGTGCAGACGATGCCGGGTTGGCTGCAAGGTTTCGCCACCAACCAGCCGGTGTCGCAAGTTGCAACGGCGGTTCGCGGCTTGATGCTCAACCAACCCACCGGGAACTCGGTCTGGGTGGCGCTGCTCTGGTCAATCGGCTTTTTCCTGTATTTTGCGCCTCTCGCCACGCGGCAGTTCCGACGCGCCGAGTAAGTCGTCTTTCGAGGCGTCATTCGACTCGACGACTCGCACGTGCACTCATCACAAACGAATAGTGCGCTGAACGATGAAGTAACCGCAGCGCGAGACAGCATCGAAACTCGGCGCCTCGCTCGCGACCACACCGAGGTCGAACTGTCTCGTTGACGTCTGACTACCCCACACGTCGGCACACACCGACGACGCGAGAGGCCGCTTTCGGAGGTGACGAACCGTCGCTGTCACGCAGTTCAAGAATCTCGAAGCGTGACTCGAGTGCAAATCGAACCCGTTCGAGATCCACACCGAGTTCAACGATCTGCTCATGGTGCAACGCAAATGAACGGTCGGGCCGCTTCTCGAAGACACGGATGTCCCACGTGGCGAGGTCTCCCTCCTCGATGTCCACCTTCATAATGAGCGTATTGCCATCAAAGTCGTGGACCCAGGGAGCCATCTCCGCCAACTCTCGCAATCGACCTAACGAATTGATGTCGAAGACGAACAGGCCACCCTCGATGAGGTGAGCCGAGACTCGATCGAAGACCGCCTCCCACCCCGCGAACGTCGTCACGTGATTCAACGTGTCGTACACACAGATGACGACATCGAACGACTCGCCCAGATCAAAACTCGAGATGTCGTCGTGCACCAGCGTGGCCTGAGGGCAGCGGCGGCGCGCGTACGACAGCATCTCGTCGGAGAGATCGATCCCCGTGAGTTCAAATCCCGATCCCAATCCCGCGAGGACCGCTCCGGTTCCACAACCCAATTCGAGAATGCGAGTGGCCCCAGGAGAATACGTCGAGATGTCGCGAAGAAGACCCGTGATGGTCTCCACTGGCTCTTCGTTGACTGCGTCATAGAACCGCGCGAACGACTCGTAACTGCCCACGTCAGCTCCTTTACGTCTCCGTCGTTCGGGACGGTGCACGCCCGCTCCCGGGTGAGCGGTTAGATCGGCTCCTTGCGGCCCCAAATTTCGTGCACGAGGTCGTCGATCGTGACGCGAACCTGCTCGGTCGTGTCGCGATCACGGACTGTGACGGAATTGTCCTCGAGCGAGTCGAAGTCGACAGTGACGCACAGGGGCGTACCCACTTCGTCTTGTCGGCGGTACCGCTTACCGATTGATTGGGTCACGTCGTAGTCGCACAGGAAGTGCGGTCGCAAGATCGAGAGAACGCGCTGGGAGACGCTCTCCAGTTCGGGCTTCTTTGACAGGGGAAGCACGGCGACCTGCGTGGGGGCGAGTCGCCAGTGCAGTCGCAGCACAGTGCGAATCTCGCCCTCGACCTCGTCTTCGTGATACGCGGAGAGCAAGAACACCATCATTGCCCGAGTGGCGCCCGCGGCGGGCTCGACGACGTGCGGCGTGTAGCGCTCGTTGGTGCCTTGATCGAAGAAGTCCAACTTCACGCCAGACGCCGTCGCGTGCGCCGTCAGGTCATAGTCCCCGCGATTGGCGATTCCCTCGAGCTCGTCAAAGCCCCACGGGAACAGAAACTCAATGTCGGTGGTGCCGCGTGAGTAGTGCGAGAGGTCGGCCGCAGCGTGCTCGTGGAGGCGAAGTGACTCCGGCGCCACACCGAGATCCAGGTACCACCGATGACGCTGTTCGATCCAGTACCGGTACCACTGATCCGAGTCCGCCGGCGGCACGAAGAACTCCATCTCCATCTGCTCGAACTCTCGGGTGCGAAAGACGAAGTTGCCGGGTGTGATCTCGTTGCGAAAGCTCTTGCCGATCTGTGCGATTCCGAACGGCGGCTTCTTGCGCGAGGTGGACAGGACGTTGGCGAAGTTGGTGAACATGCCCTGGGCTGTTTCGGGTCGCAGGTACGCCGTGGCGCCCTCGTCAGCGACGGGTCCGGCTTGCGTCTTGAACATCAGGTTGAACGCTCGCGGCTCCGTGAGGTCCTGTGACCCACAGGCCGGACAGACGCCGTCGATCTTGTCCTCGCGCCAGCGCTCGTGGCAGTTGCGACAGTCCACCAGCGGATCCGTAAAGGTTTCGAGATGACCCGAGGCCGCCCAGATCGCCGGCGGGCCGAGGATGGCCGCGTCGAGGCCCACGATGTCGTCTCGCAATTGCACCATGGAACGCCACCATGCATTCTTCACGTTGCGCAGCATCTGGGCGCCGAGCGGGCCGTAGTCGTAGGTCGAGCGAAATCCCCCGTAGATCTCCGCGGAAGGAAAGATGAATCCTCGACGCTTGCACAGCGAGATCACCTTGTCGAGAAGAGCGGGATCCGGGTGTTCCGTTGGGGTACTCATGGAGCAAGGTTAGTGGACGTCTCTTCACGTTCCGAAGAGCGCAGCCTCACGATCGCCTGGTTGGCGAGTAGACGACCCGCGGGCGCGAGTCGGACCCGACCGTCGATCACGTCGACGAGGTGCGAAATCTCGCCGAGCGAGTCAAACGCTTCCAGCGGCACGCCCCGTCGGGTGCGCAACGAGAGCGACTCACGCTCGAACCGTCGGGTTTCCTCGTCGAGGATCTCCTCACCCCCCTCGGGTGAGAGCCCGGACTCCACCAGATGCACGTAGCGATCGGGAGTGCGCACGTTCCAAAATCGCCGACCACTCTGGTGCGAGTGCGCCGCCGAGCCGAACCCCCGGTAGTTGCCCTGGTCCCAGTAGAGGTGGTTGTGCCGGCACTCGTGTCCGGGCTTCGCCCAATTCGAGATCTCCTCCCACTCGTATCCGGCGCCGTCGAGCAACGACGAGACGAGGTCATAGGCGTCGGCCGTCTCGTCCTCGTCAGGGTGGCGAGCCGGATCGCGCCCGAGGGGCGTCGAGGGTTCTGCGGTCAGGGCGTAGCAACTGATGTGTGGCGGCGGCGTGGCCAGATCGAGCAGATCGTTCACCGTGGCGGCAACGTCGCCGAGGGTCTCGGCACGCGAACCAATGATCAGATCCATGTTCCAGGTCGCAAAACCCGCGGCGGTCACGGTCGCGGCGACCTCCGCGTGCGCCATCGTGCCGTGTCGGCGGCCGAGGTCGGCCAACACGGCGGGCTGCGTCGACTGCACACCGAAACTCATGCGCGTCACGCCCCCCGCGCGATACTCGCGAAGTCGCTCGAGGGAAGCGTCCTCCGGATTGCACTCCACGGTCACTTCGGCGTCCGCGGTCCGCTCGATCGCCGCCAGGATGCGCACGAGCGCGTCGGCCGGAAGCCGCGAGGGAGTCCCCCCACCGAAAAACACCGACGTCGCCGGTGGCAGACCTTCGGCGCTCGCCGCGGCGATCTCGGACACGACCGCATCGACGTAGCGACTCTGCAAGTGGTCGCGATCGGAGTACGTCGCGAACGCGCAGTAGTCGCAGCGATGAGCACAGAACGGCACGTGGACGTAGACGCCGAACTCACGAGTTGCGTTCCGGCCGTTGCCGTCGGCTTGCGTCATGGCGCCACACTCATCGTGCCGGGCACCCTACCGGGACGCTCACGACGGGAGATGGGGCGACGACCGTTGGACCTTGAGTCGACGTCCGAAATGCAGCTCAATCGCCTCTTGTGACAACGACATCACCTCCCCGGCACCCGCCGCCGACGACTCTTCGCGCAGGACACCGGCGAGATCGCCCCCGAGGAGGCGTCGCAACAGGATCAGCGCGTCCGCTGACAGCGGGCGTCCGCTGCGGCAGTTGGCGCACAGCACGCCGCCGACGGCGGCGTCAAAGGCGACGAGCGGCCCCGCGGAGCCACACGACGCACACTCGACGACAACCGGCTCGGATCCGTCGTGGACCAGCATCTTGAGAAAGAACGCGGCGGGCACGAGAAGCGGATCGAACTGGGGATCGTTCAGAGTTGCCAGGGCGCGCACGAGCATCGTGAAGATCTCCTCGTCGGCCACGTCGTCCGACGGAATGGCGTCAACCACTTCGACCATGGCCAGACCCGCCGTCAGCCGTTCGTAGGAGCCGTGCAGTACTGGATACTGCTCGCAGTGCTGCACCTGACGAACGATGTGCAAGTCGCCACGACCTTCGGCGAGAAACAGCTGTAGTGCGCTAAGGGCGCCAGTCCTCCGCCGATTTTCGAGGTCGGCTTTCGCACGCCCTTGGCGATCGCGCGGATCTTGCCGTGCTCGCGGGTCCACAGCACGACGATCCGGCCAGCCTCACCGAGCGGTACGTGCGCAGCACGACGGCTTCGTCGCGAAGATCGTTCACGTCTCGTCGCCGTGGTCGTGGAACTTCTGCGGCCGTCCCGGCAGACCCATGTATGACGACAACCAGTTCCCGCCGGCCACCAGCACGATGAGCACGAGGGGCACGACCAGCAACGGCACCAACGAACTCGCCCCATTGAGGGCGAGGACCCACAGTCCGACGTAGATCGCGACGCCGAGGGCGATCACGATGCGGGTGACGGTCACGTCTCGAGACCCCCGAATTGCCGTTCGCGACGCTGGAACTCCTCGATCGCCTCGTAGAGATGCTCACGACGAAAGTCGGGCCACAGCACGTTGTCAAAGACCAACTCCGAGTAGGCAATCTCCCACAGCAGGTAGTTCGAGATCCGATGCTCCCCCGACGGACGGATCACGAGATCGGGATCGGGTAGTTCCGGGTGGTACAGCCGAGAATGAATGGTCTTCTCGTCGATCTTGTCGGCGGGGACGCCATCAGCCACAATGCGCCGCACGGCGTCGACGATCTCCGCGCGTCCGCCGTAGTTAAAGGCCATATTGAGGGTCATCACCCGATTGCGTGCCGTGAGCTGCTCGGCCTCGTCCATATTGGCGAGGACCCGCTTCGGGACGCGCCAGTCACGCCGGCCCGAAAAGACGATGCGCACGCCGTCCTCGTGGAGCTCGTGCTGGCGGCGCTTGAGCAACGACTGGTTGAAGTTCATGAGGTAGCGGACCTCGTCGACGGGTCGACGCCAGTTCTCCGTGGAAAAGGCGTACACGGTCAGCACCTCGACGCCGATCGCCAGCGCACCGTACGCGGCGTCGACGAGCGCTTCTTCTCCCGCGGCGTGCCCCTCGGTTCTTCTTGAGTCCCTGACGCTGCGCCCAGCGACCGTTGCCGTCCATGACCAGTGCCACGTGGCGGGGCACCTTGGAGCGGTCGATGGACGCCGGAATCGCCGTGGGCCGAGGATCAGGCACGGATCAAAACTAGTGGCATCGCTCCCTCGCTCCTTCTCACGACACCCCTAACCTTCGGTCCGTGCACTCCTTTGACCCCGACCTCGACGATCCCTACGTGGAGACCTCGGACGGTCCCGCGACGTTCGTCGACGCCGACCTCGTCGAAGTCGATGAGACGAGCGCGCTGGAACTCTTGGACACCATCACGAGCGATCTTCCCGGGGTGGGGAGTCCCGGGAGGGCCAACGGGTCATGGTGCGCGCGGTGGCCGCCGCGGTCTTGCGCAATCGCCACCTCGTGGTCGAGGCCGGGGACGGGGATTGGGAAGTCCCTGGCGTATCTCGTCCCCACGGCCCTATCGGGACGGCGGGTCGTGATTGCCACCGCCACCAAGAATCTCCAGGATCAGCTGGCCGCCAAGGACGCCCCGCTCGTCGCCGCGCACATGACGGGCCTGCG
>CAWHLQ010000048.1:0-10980 GCA_963830195.1 uncultured Actinomycetota bacterium
CGTCAGTTCGCCGGCGCGTCGTCGACCGACCACGGGTCGCGGCGGCGAGACTCGAACGTCTCGGTCAAGTCGCGCACCACGGCATCCACCCACTCGGCGTCGTCATGCAGACGAACCGTTCCCGACAACTCGCACACGACGTAATTCCACGTGGGCACAACAGCCGGGTCACGAGACTTGGAGGGGTAGAGACTGGGCAAGACGTAGCCGTCGGCCGACCTGATCAGTGCGAGCACTCGATCGCCGTCTCGAGCGGCGGACCACCACGAATTTCCGCGCGCCACGTGGCCGCGCAACGTGCGTGAGGCTTGGTCCACCACCACCGGTGCGAACACACTGCGGGGTCCCTGCGCGGTGGCGACCACGAGAAACCCGGACGCCACCGAGCGTACGACCTGCCAGACCTCGGTCTCCTCGAGTGCGAAATGGGCCGGCACGTACACCGACCAATGTTGTCACACCCACTCGGCGCACCCTCCGGGAGGACCTCTAGGACGGGTCTTGCTGCAAGATCAGGGAGTTGCCGTCGGGGTCGTCGATCGTGACGTAGCGTCCCCACGGCTCCTCCTTCACGGTGGCGTCCGCGAGATAGCCCCGGGCGTGAAGATCCGCGGCCATCGCGTCGACGTCGTCGACGTTGTACATCAGCCCGCGCAGGGTGCCCGGGGGCATCTGATCGAACCACGTCACCAGGGTGATCGAGAACGTCGTCGACGGCACGGCGAGTTGGACCCACCTCATCGTGGGTCCCATTGGTTCATTGGCGATGAGCTTGAAACCGAGTGCGTCGGTGTAGAACGCGGCGGATCGGTCCTGATCCACAACGGGCACCGACACAATCTGGACCTTGATGATTCCCATGTGTCCTCCGATCGACCCCCCGATCATAGGAATTCCACAACGCTCGTGCCTAGTACGGATCAACCGGAGTGTCGTCGCTCTCGATGACGCGCAGCCGACGTCCCGCGGACTGTCCGATCATCTTCGTCGGCACGGCGGTGGTCGCGAGCGCCAAGCCGAAGGGAGGGGTGTTGGCGTAGATGCTCTCGACACTCGACGGCGACACGAGATAGGTCTCGTGAAAGATGCCCACGGCGCCGTTGTCCGCCACCTTCGTGTTGAACCGACGCCACGCGGGGAGGTGCTCATTGTCCTTCGACCTCGCGTAGCTCGCCAGGTGGTCAAAGCTACGCCAGTACTGAATCACCATGATGGTGCGACCCGACACGTAACTCCGAGGTGCCGCCAGCAGACCCAACGAGGGCTGACGCCGCAACTCGATGATCATGCGGGGCATCGCGGCCGCGACCGGCACCCACTGGTGAAGGCGCCACCACGCGTTCACTCGCATGCCGATCAGGAAGAGGACGACCCCCTCGTCATCGACCGCCGCCGAGACTCGGCCTCTCGTCACTGTCGCCATGGGATCCCCGTTCCTCTTTATAGAACGTCATGCTATAGCACCGAGGTGAGTCCCACCAGATCCGCCATTTCGCCGATGGTGAGATCAAACATGGACGCGGCGCTGCGCACCGAACCGACGTAGTGGCCAAACAGCTCGAAACTCACCGCGCCAAAGACCTGTGTCCACGCGACGATGGCGCGCGCGGCCACGCGCGGGGGCACGTGCGGCATGACCGCCGTCACGACGGGCCACAACAGGGCTCGCTCCACCAGCGGATCACCTGGCACCGCACGTGCGTCGGAGAACTGATCCGCGACAATGCGAGCCAGCACGATCGTGACACGGGTGGCGGCGTCGATCGTCTCGATCGGTGCTCGATATCCCGGCACCGGTGAGCCGAAGATCAACGCGTACTCGTTGGGGTGAGCGCGCGCCCACCGCCGAATCGCCAGGCAGCTGGCCCGCCAGCGCGCGCGACGATCGCCTCGCGCCACGCGGGACTCCGCGCGCTCGACGCGGGCGCCCAGGTCGTTGTAGGCGTCGAGAATCAGTGCGGTGAGCAGTTCGTCTCGGTTCGCAAAGTAGCGATACAACGCGGACGACGTCTGGCCCATCTCGCGCGCCACTTCGCGCAGGGACAACGACGTCGCACCCCGTCGGGCGAGCAGATCGCGGGCCACCGCCTTCACCCGGTCGCGGTTCGCCGCGTGGGTCGCGACCCTCTTGGCACTCTCCATACTCCCCAGCCTGCCACGGAACGAAGGTTTCGAGAGCACTGCTCTTGACAACGGCGTCAATCTCGGGCAGACTGGAAAAGAGAGAGCAGTGCTCTCTAGAAAGCGGGGTTCCCATGTCACGATTCACCGTCGTTGGTTCCGGCGTCACCGGTACGGGCGTGACCCATCAACTCGCCGACGCGGGCCATGAGGTCACGGTCGTCACTCGCCACGGCACCGGGCCCCACCGTGACGGCGTGCGTCTCGTCGCGGCCGACGCGACGGACGCGGGGCGACTGCGCGACGCGTCTGACGGCGCGCGCGCGATCTTCAACTGCGCCAATCCTCCGTACCATCGCTGGCTGACGGACTGGCCGCCCCTCGCGGCCTCGATGCTGACGGCGGCGGAGCGAACGGGCGCCACGCTCGTGATCCTGGGCAATCTCTACCCCTACGGCGTTCCCTCCGCCCCCATGACTCCGCACGATCCCTTGACCGCCACGTACGCGAAGGCGCAGGTTCGTGCACAGATGTGGCGCGATGCTCTCGCCGCGCACGACGACGGCCGCGTGCGTGCGGTCGAGGTTCGCGCGTCCGACTTCATTGGCGCGCGCGCCAACTCACTGCTCGGTGATCGGGTCGTTCCCCGCGTGTTGAAAGGTTCTCGCTGCACCGTCATTGGCGACCCGGACGTCGCTCACAGCTGGACCTTTGTGGACGACGTGGCCACTCTCCTGGTCGCCGCCGCCCTCGACGAGAGTTCGTGGGGTCGGGCGTGGCACGTGCCCACGAATCCCGCCCGTTCCTCACGCCAGGCGATCGACGATCTCGCCGACGCCGCGGGGGTCGCCCACGTGCCGGTCAGCTCAGTCCCCCGCTTCCTGCTGCGCGCGGCGGGCCTGTTCAGCCCGGTGCTGCGAGAGCTGCCGAAGACCCTGTATCAATTCGAGGTGCCCTTCGTGATCGACGACCGCGAGTCGAGGGATCACTTCGCTCTCGCGCCGACTCCCTGGGAGGACGTGGTGCGCGCCACGCTGGCTCCGTCATCGCAGCGCCGTCGCGCACTAGGAGTTCGGTGCCTCGAGGTACTCCTTCAGGCGGGCGAGAGTCGTGCGAATGGACTCGCGCGTGAAGCTCTCCCGATCGCTCACGGCGCCCTTGGAGAAGCGCTTCACGAATGACGAACGCTGATCTCGCCAGCTCTCCGTGACCGTCGAGCCGGTGTCGGTCGCCTCGATCGTAAAGGACCACCGTGAGACTTTGAACGGTCCGAAGGTGACGTCGAACACGAACGATCTCGGTACGACGCACGCCACGACTGTCACCGTCGTCGTCCACGAGTCGCTCCCGTTTGCGTTCGTGCCCTTGAATTTTGCCCCGGTGCTCGGACCTGTCGCGCCACGTTGCCACGTGCCCCCGGTGTTCTCCGGCGAGAATCGGCCCATCTGATCGAGCTGGGAGATTGCGGCGAAGACCGCGTCGGGCGTCGCGGCGATGTCGAGGGAATCGGTGACGGTGGCCATCTGCGAAAACTACTCGCACGTGACGACATGTCTCCGCATCGAGGTCGTCGTCCGTGCCAGAATTCGCACGTGACGACGACACCCCCACCGAGCGAGACGTGTCCCGTGTGCCACTTTGAGTGGGCCCGGATTGCGCCGAGCGAGGTCTCGCCTCGCATCCACGACGCCGTGGGACAGATGGCCACGATCCTGGTCGCCCACGCCGCGATCGCCACTCAACGTCCCGAGCCGGACCGGTGGTCGGCTCTCGAATATGGCGCACACTTGCGTGACGTCATGGTGAACGTGCGCGACCGGATCATCTTGGCGGTCGTCGAGGACGTCCCGTCGCCCTACCCCCTCTACCGAGAGGAGCGCGTGACTCTGGGCCTCTACGCGAACGAGACCGTGCCGATCGTCGCGGCGGACCTCGAGAGCGCGGCTAGCCTCTTCACGAGGACCTTCGATACGCTGCGCACCGATTACGTGGAGCGCACCATGATCTACAGCCGACTGCTCGGCGACGAACGAACGATTGGCTGGACCGGCGCACAGGTGCTCCACGAGTGCGAGCACCATCTTCAGGACGTGCGAGACAACGTCACACGGCTCGAGGGACGAGAGACGTCACCATCGTCCTAGCGCGGCTCGGCACTCACCACGTGAGGTCCGGACCGCTCCCGTTACTCCCGTGCTCCTTCGGATGGCAGGGGTGACGCCAACCACATCCGTGCCCCCTCGGAGGACACCGCGCGACGGCGCACCGACGCGCCGGACGAGTCGTCGGAGCTCGACGAACTGGCTACGTCGTGAAGGTGAGCGCACGAAAGCGTGCGAGGAGGGCGGGGTCCACCGTGGTCGTGGGTGTGGGGATTCGTCCGTACAGCCAGAGGAGCAGATCGGCGCTCGGCGCCACGATCGCCGGTGTCGCGCCATCGCTTCCGCGTGCGACAGCCACCGTGCCCGGCTCGTCTCCATCGCGCACCGTCCACGTGTCGGGCCGGTCGTCGCAGTGCAGCGAGAATGATCCGTTCAGCGACGCACGCGGAGGGTCGGCGGGATCCGTCACGCTCGAGACCGACACCGTGAGAAACTCCTCCACCGCGTCCGACGCCAGATCGGCGTCAAGGGCGAGGGGACGGCCCACCGCCCGGGCCACGTCCCAGTGGTGCACGGCGATCTCCTGCACCTGGTGTCGCGTGATGAACCCAATGGTGTGGTTGTCGGGCGCCCACGTCCACACCTCGGTGCTCTGATCGGCGTTGCGCAGCGTCTCGACGAGCGTGCGCGCACTCTCGCGAAACGTGTCGAGGAGCGAGTCGCTGTCCACCGGTCCCGGGCGCCGATCCGCCTCCGGCGGCGCGGTCAGCCTCTCGCCCGCGATGGTCGACCAGAACCAGTAGACCTCGATCAAATGCTCGACCACGTCACGCACTCGCCAGCCCGGACAGCTCGCGATCTCTCGTTCGACGTGTCCGTCGGCGTCCGCAGCCAGTGCGTCCGCGTGCTTGGCGATGGCGTCGATGTAGCGCGGATTGGCGGTCGTCATGACGCCACCGTACTCAAGGGTCGGTGTTCTCGCGAGAGAGTGCTACGACGACGCGGGGTCGAGCGTGGGTCGAACCGGAAGGCGCGCGGTGTAGATCGAGTATCCGTCCACGTAGCGCACCACGAGCGTGGCGATCACCGTGGCGATCATCATTGGAACGGCGAGCGACAACCCCGTATGGGTCAGCTCCAACACCAAGACGAGCCCGGCGAGCGGTGCCTGCATCGTCGCGCCGATCATCGCGGCGGCGCCGACGAGCGCGAACGCTCCGATCGACGTACCGGGCCAGACGTGCGTCCAGACCACACCGAGGAAGGCCCCGAGGACCGCGCCCGTACTGAGGAAGGGGGTGAAGACGCCACCCGCCGCACCACTGCCGAGACAGAGCGCCGTCACGAGGGGCTTCAACGCGAACAGCGCGAAGAGGAGTCCCGCGGAACCCAGGCCCAAGAACGCGGCGTGCGCCATGTCTTTGCCGTTGCCGAAGAGCTCCGGATACCTGATGCCGATCACCCCAAGAACGCCAAAGGCGAGGGGCATCGCCACAAACAGCCGCAGGCCCGTCGCGCGATGGTGCGACACCCACCCAATGAGACGGACGTAGAGAATCGCGAGGACGCCAATGAGCAGGCCGGCGAGGACAGACCAGACCGTGAGAGACGTCGTCAATCGGTAGACGGGAATGTCACCGTACGTGGCTCCTCGCGGGAGATACAACCACGCCACGGCTGTCGCAATGAGCGAACAAGACAGGGCCGGAAGAACCACGGGCAACGCGAAACTTCCGTAGAGCACCTCGGCGGTAAACAGCGCCCCACCGAGCGGCACGTTGTAGACCGCCGCGAGCCCGGCACCACCGCCGCAGGCGACGAGCAGGCGTCGCTGGGCCACACTGAGTCCCATCCACTTGGACAAGAGACTGCCTGACGCGCCACCCATGAGTTTTGGTGCGGCCTCACGGCCAATCGACGCGCCCATGCCGATCACGATCTCGGAGGTGATCGACGTCAGGAAACTGCGGCGGATCGAGAGGTCGCCGTCTCCTTCCCAGAGGGCATCGTCGATCTCGGACTTCTCCCGGCTGAGAAATCGGCGGATCAAGTACCACGCCGTCGCCCCGAAGACGCCCGCGATGAGCAGCGAGAGCACTCGCCGGAGATTCGAGGTTGCGGCCACCGCCGCCTCAAAGTTGCCGTGGTAGTGAAACGCCCAGCGCTCGAACGAGAACAAGACCCACATCAGCAGATCACCGAACAATCCCGTCGCCACGCCCGTCAGAACCAGCGCCAGCCAGAACATCGGCGTGAGCGGCACGTCGTCGTGGGTCTGATTGGGTTGCTCCATGGCTCCGCGACCCGACGCGATGCGGCGCCGAATCAGCGGCGAAGGCACGCGCAGGCGCTCGTTGTCACCGCCGCTGTGACTGGTCATGTGTTCTCCGCGCGACGTGAATATCGACATCGTACTGGTGCGACCGTGCAGGCCACGGACGAGAACTCTTGCGAAGCCCACTAGATCACGTGACAAAGGATGCAATGACGCGCACGTCGCAGTGACGAAGGAGAACGGCTATCCGAACTCCCACAGCAGTCGGTAGTAGCGGATCTTGACATCGTCACGCGCCACGCCGTAACCGTCGTACACGTCATCGGTGTAGCCCGGTCCGTAGTTCCACTCCGTGCTCCAGGCGGCCACGGCCAGATCCGACCAGCGATCGGCGAGACCCAGCTCGCCGAAGTCGGTGTGCCCCACACAGTCGCCGTCATCGTTCAGCAGCGTGTTCGGAGCACACGCGTCGCCGTGACACACTACGAGATCCTCTGACGGTGTCACGGCCAACTCACGGAGACAGTCGTCCGGCGTCAGAGGTCCAAAGTTCGCGACGAACTCGTCGTCGAGACTCACGCGTTCGAACGAGGCGGGTTCAAGTCGTCCACGACGCGTCGCGGCTCGCCAGTCAAAGGGACACTCGTCCACCGGGAGTGCGTCATGGAGCGCCCGCAGGCCTCGTCCGATTCCCCGCGCCCCCGCGTGCGGATCGGCCTTCCAGCGCGCGGTGATTGCGTTGGAGCCCGGGAGTGTCGTCGTGATGAACCACGTTCCGAGGTCGTCACCTCCTACGTCCACCACGTGAGGCACGACCGTGTACGGCGCCGCCCAGGCGAGCCGTTGAATCTCGTCGTCGAGAGTGACCCCACTGGTCACGGGGGTCCACTTCAGGTGGACACTCTGGGCGCCCTCGCCGACCCGACACGTCAGTCCACCGAGTCCGTTGAGCCAGACGACTTCGAACTCTCGCCCCGCCAGAACCCTCGTCACCGCCGCAGGTATGTCGATTGGCGACGTGGAGGACCGGCGAGCATGTCCCATCTTCGCAAACACACAGCGCGGCCGCGAGTGCGACACTTTCTCGCGGCCCCGCGTGACGATCGGCTCCATCGAGACGAGCGCGGACGTCGCACAACGCCGACCGTTGGAGAGCCCGACGGGACCCCACCGTCTGTCCAGACGGATTGGGTGACTCGACGTCACGCCGTCGCGCTCGTGATCACCGTGGGCGAGGTGACGGTCGGGTCACGACACCCCTGGACGGCCACCTCCGCGGGACAGTCGCAGACGATGTCGTCCTTCACAGCCAGACCGAACAGCCACGGAGTGGGTGGCCCCGCTCTCAGATGACCGGCCCGGAGGACGACGAAACGACACGAGAGTGGCACTCACATGATCGCGCCGCACGGTCGAGGTCGCCGTCCGCGGCGGGGCTGCAGCCGTATCGGACCGTGTCGTTGGTCGCCACGCGCTCGGCTAGACGCACGTCAAGGACATCATCCTCGTCACCGACCGGAAGCGACAGAGGTGGCGCCCGAGTTCACGTGCGCGTGTCGTCGTCCCGCTCGCCGGTGGTCCGTTGACGAGGCTTCACCATTGGCACGAACGGACGCGCCACAAGCGTCTCCGTCGTCAACGGGCTCGAGCCAGCGCGGAGAAACCGACACGTCATTGACAACGAAGCCCAAGCGGGCATAGAACGCGAGCGCCTCGTCGTTGCCGCGGCGGACCATCAGCTGGAGCTTGACCGCACCCGCGTGACGAAGCCAGACGTCGGCCGCGATCATGAGCTGGGTGCCGATCCCCTCTCGCCGCGCGTCGGCGACACAGCCAGGTAGTACACCCAGCCTCGATGTCCGTCGTGGCCCACCATGACCGTGCCGACCAGCGACTGCCCGTGTCGCACACCAAGAACGCTCGACGTCGAACCCGCCAGGCTTCGGAGATAGTCCCGCTCGGGATCGTTCCACGGGCGCGTGAGACCAGCCTGAGTCCAGAGTTCGACCACGTCGGCCACGTCCGCAGGTGCCAATTCACGTACGTCCATCGGGCGATGCTAGATCGCCGTCCGTCGTCGCATCGTGTACCAGTTGGTCGTGGTTCAGCTCGAATTGGCACCTCTGCCGGCCCGTGCAACACCGAACGGACCCACGACCAGTGATCGAATTACTCGACGCGATCCGGAGCATCGTCAATCATCGCGAGGACTCGTCGCGCCACGCTCTCGAGAACTTTGCGACGCCGTTGATCTCTCGTCGGGACACAACGACGACGACCACTGTCGTACCATGTCCCAAGGACGCCCGCGTGGTCGGACTTCATTTCCGACAGCGTGACGTCGGCGCCGAGATTGCGCAAACGTTCCGCGGCCGCGCGAGCCAATTCGATCGGCACGACGGGATCATCAACGCCGTGAAACAAACGGATGGGCGCACCCGGACGTGACTCACGAGTACGGTCCCCCAGCGCGGCCGTGAACGGGGAGCGACGATAACCGCCGGCCAGGCCCACGAAACCCTGAGGGAAGGATCCGTCGACGAGTTCGCGATGAAGACGACGTCGAGACCCGCCGACGCACCCAGAGACCAGCCCAGAAGAATCACGGGGCGTGACAAAGTGCCCAGGTCGCACTCCCTGGCGAATCGCCACGACGCGAGGAGGTGGTCACGTCCCTCCTGCGCGCTCTCCGCGTTCCAGTCCGGCACCACCACGACCACACCGCGCGCCACCAGTGAGTGCGCGAGGGGTGCGAGCACGTCTCGTTCATTCGGACCTCGCCCGTGCCACGCGAGCACGATGCCCCGCGGAGGTCCTTCGGCGTGTAGAGATCGAGAAACTGCGAATTCGTGTACCTTCGCGCCTCCGGCTCACGTTCGTCGTCAGACACGGAGGGGCCCAGCCGTTCACCAGTCGCCGCGATTTCCCGGGTGGGTGAACATCGTGACGCCCTCGTTCACTCGTGACCGTCGCACTTTCACGACGTCACGTTTACGGCACGGGATGGGCGTGGCACACGGTCGTGTCGGGCTCGCACAAGGCTCATCTCGTGGTGCGCGGCGTCCACCTGAGGTCACGATGACCACCTCCTCACTTCAACCTCACCCTTCACACGGACGCTACGGCCTGTGCAAAAGCAAGATCAGTGATCGTATATAACTCTGGCAATCAAGAGCAAAGTCACAGGAGATTGCCCAGATAGAACTTCAATCTCGTCAACGCGATTCTCGCTTCATCGCGATCGCGCGAAGCCAGCGGCATCGCAAACTCTCGAAGTCAGTTTTCTAGGGAAAATCCATAGACGTTCGTCTCGCGTAGTTCAAAACCGAGTCGCTGATAGAGGCGGTTGGCGGCGTCACGGCTCGGTCGAGACGTGAGATCGACGGAGCGAGCGCCCAGCTCTCGCGAGCGCGTAACAGCGGCTACCGCAGGGCCTCACCCACGCCCGACCCACGCGCACCTTCATCAACAATGACGTCTTCATTGCAGGCGCGAACCCCACTCGGGATTCGAAAGACGGCCAAGGCGTAGAGTGTCCCGTGCACACCGGTCTCGTCACCAGCGACGAAGAAGGTGATGACCGGCGAACTGATCACGTCGTTCAACTCGTCCATCGTGAGCGGCGTTGCGGAACGGGAGAGCTGCGGCACGAGATGATGAAGCGCTCCCAAGATCTCGTCCGACGCCTCGGTCACTGTCTCGACGGTCACACTCATGACTCGCCTCGCCACACGGGACGACGAAGCGTGTCGTAGTACACGTCACGGTGCTCGCCGTCGAAGGCGGCAAAGACTGAGTCGGCCCACCGCTCGGCCCCCAGGATCGGCGTGGGCAGGTGATCGCGGTCGAACCAACCGGCGTCCGCGCACTCGAGCGGATGAAGTTTGATCTCTCCTCCTGTCTGACGACAGAAGAACAGCAGGGAATACAGCGGGATTCGCGACGTCCCGAGACGCAGCCCGTCGAGAACGCCAATCAACAGATCTCCTCCCTCCTCCCTGTCGTTGATCGTCGTCGTCGTCGGCGTCGGCGTCGTCGGCGTTCGTCGCGTCGCGTCGTCGTCATTGAGTTCATCATCCATCATCAGTCGGTCGGTATCGTCGTCGTCGTCGTCGTCGTCGTCATTGAGTAGATCGTCGTCGTCATCAAGTAGTCGTCGTCGTCGTCGGCGTGACGTCGTCGTCGTCGTCGTCGCTGAGTAGATTCATCAAGTTGAGCTCATAGTCGTTGGTTGAGCATAGTTGTCGTCGTCGTCGTCGTCGTCGTCGTCATTGAGCTCGAACGTCGTCGTCGTCGTCGTCGTCGTCGTCGTCGTCGTCGTTGATTCATTCGATTGATCCATTCGATTGAGTCATTGAGTTGATTCATCATTGAGTCGTTGCAAGTAGTCGTCGTCGTCGTCGTTGGTGACGTCGTCGCGTCTTGATCGAGTTGGTGCTCATCATCAAGTAGTCATCATCATCAAGTAGTCGTCATTGAGTC
>CAWHLQ010000049.1:0-6165 GCA_963830195.1 uncultured Actinomycetota bacterium
CCCAGGATTTCGTGGCGTCATCGAGGGTCTATCCCTCGATGACGCGATGCTCAAAAGTAGGCTCGCTCACGACCGAAGGGAGCCAACGTGGGTATTCGCAGGACTGTCTCGCTCTCCCTTAGCCGGGTGATGAGTTGGTTCGTCGCCGTCCTGGTCATCGTGGGCGGTCTCGTGGTCGCCCCACTGAGCGCCTCGTCGAGCCCGGCGATCAGTCAGGGGTCCTCGCCTCGGGGTTCGCCATTCCCTTCGGGTTGGCCATTGACCAGGCCGGCAACCTGTTCGTCGGCGACGTCGGGGACAACGGTGTCTACGAGGTGCGTCCGGGCCAGGTCCAGACCCAGGTCGCGTCACTCTTCGGTGGTTCGTACCCGGTCGCGGTCGATGCGTCGGGCGACCTGTTCTACGCCGGCCAGTTCTCGAGCGCGATCTACCAACTGACGCCGAACGGAACCCAAACGACGATCGCCACCGGGTTACCTGGCGTGTTCGGACTCGCGACGGACTCCTCGGGTGACGTGTTCGTGAGTTCGTACAACGCCAGCACGGTCACCGAGATCGCTCCCAACGGGACACAGACACTCATTGGCTCCTTCAGCGGCGCCTGGGGACTCGCGGTCGACGCCCAGAACAACCTCTACGTCGCGGACTACAACGATGGCACCGTGTGGAAGGTGACGCCTGGCGGCGTGCGCACCGTCGTCGTGAACGGCTTGGAGAGCGGCACGCCGATGTACGTGGCGGTCGACGCGTCGGGCGACGTCTACGTCGCGGAGTCCTTCAACGGCGACATCCTCGAGGTGGCGCCCGATGGCAGCGTGTCGACGTTCGCCTCCGGACTCCCTTATCCCGCGGGCATCGCGGTCGACGGCCACGGTCACCTCTTCGCGAACCTCGCCGTGACAAATCAACCCGTGGAGTTCCTCACGATCGTGGATGCGCCGACGAACCTCGCCGTCAGCGCCGGCGCACAGAGCGAATCGGCGACCTGGACCGGCGACGGTACCGCGACGAGCTACACGTGCACGTTGATGTACGGATTCGCCGATCCCACCACGTTCATGATCACCACGGCGTCGGACTCGTGCACGTTCAACGCACTCGCGACGACGAACTACGGCATACGAGTCGTCGCCAACAACGGGACGACGGCGTCGACCTCCGTCGTCGGGTTCGCGGCCGCACCGACGACTACGACGACCACCACGACCACGACCGTGCCGCGCCCGCGGACTCAACGGTCACGTGTGTGCGAGGGACGACGGTTCGAAGGATTCGAGGCGTCAATCCTCATTGTCCCGCGGGCTTCAAGGTGAAGAAGTAGTTAGATGATCTCTGGTTCGTCGCCATCGCCGACGAGTGGCTCGCCTTGGTCGGACCATGTCAACATGCCGCCCTCGAGGTTGACGGCGTCGTAGCCATTCTGGATGAGGAACGTCGCCGCGCGCGCCGAGCGCGCGCCCGAGCGACAGACGCAGACGATCAACCGATCCTTGGAGAGATCGTCGAGATGATCAGGGACGTCGCTAAGCACGACGTGGAGCGCGCCGCCGGCGTGTCCCGCGTCCCATTCCTTGTCCTCACGAACGTCGAGCAGCAGCGCACCTTCACGAACGTAGGCGAGGGCCTCATCGACGTTGACGTTACGAAGTTCGGGCATGGGACTACCTTTCCTGGGATCTCCAGTCGACATTATGCGCGAATGTGCTCGTAGACTTTTCTCGTGGCCAACGATGACCTGATCTCGAAGATCTCGACGTATGAACTGCTCCCTTTGCTCGATCGAAGCGATCGGCCGTTCCTCCTCGATGTTCGCGAAGCGGACGAGGTCGCCGAGTGGTCGATTCCCGGCGTCTATAACATTCCCCTCGGATCGCTCGAGGCACGACTGGACGAGGTGCCAGTCGGCGATCGGATCGTCACCATCTGCGCGATGGGTGCTCGCGCACAACAGGGCGCGGAGGTGCTCGCTCGTCACGGCGTCGCGAGTGAGGTCCTCGACGGTGGGATGAGTGCCTGGGCCTCCACGTACGACTCGGTCGAGGGGCAGTTCGCCGGAGCGACCGTGGTGCAATTACGACGTCGGGGCAAGGGATGCCTTTCGTACGTGATCGGGGCCGGCGTCGAGTGCGTCGTCATCGACCCGTCGCTCGAGATCGAGCAGTACCTCGGGGTGGCCGCCGACCACGACTGGACGATCACGAACGTGCTCGACACCCACCTGCACGCCGACCACATCAGTGGCGCCCGTGACCTCGTCGCGAGGACCGGCGCGACGTTGTGGCTCAATCCGGCCGATCACTTCACGTTCAGCTTCGAGCCCTTGCGCGACGGTCGAAGCATTCCGCTCGCTCCCGGCGTAGCCCTGTCGGTCTCCGCCGTGAGCGTGCCGGGCCACACGGAAGGATCGACGATGTACCAACTCGGAAACGGTGCGATCTTCACCGGCGACACCATCTTCCTCGAGAGTGTCGGGCGACCCGACCTGGCTGACCAGGTAGAACCCTTTGCACACTCGCTCTATCGAAGCATTCATGAACGGGTGCTGCCCCTGAGCGACGACATCATGGTCTTTCCCGCGCACTATGGCGCCAGTGTCGAAGTCCGACACGGAGAGTTCGTCGCACGACCGCTCGGTGCGCTGCGCACCACCTTGCCCGCGCTCGCGCTCAGCGAGGCCGACTTCGTGGCGTGGGCGGTCGCGAACGTCAAGGATCGCCCTCCGAACTACCAACACATCGTGAGGATCAACGCCGGAACCGAGCAACGCAATGGGGACGCGGCGACGTTGGAGATCGGTCCAAATCGCTGCGCCGTCGCGTGATCTCGGGCAATTCATTTTCGTAATCCCGTCAATCTGTGGAGAAGCACAGGATCGACGTGCTATAGCCCCTAAAGCCGATGATCAGACATATATATATATATGCATATGTCGATAGTCACCGCGGGGGGTGTGCGATCATCGTGCGAGAAATCGCGGGTTCGCTGTCAGGTTGGTTGGGCATCGCAAGAGACGAGGGACGCGTCACTTTGAGAGCCAGCGACGAAATCCCGGTTGCGCCTGCGCGCAGAGAACCGCTGCGTCGTCCCGATTGGATTCCTCGGCACCCGATCTAGGTGTCGTTTCTGGTGCACTTCGCGAGTTTGAACGCAGCCTCGCGCGTCAACTTCGCGTCAATTATTGGAGTTACGACTCTGTGACGTTTTTGCTGGCGCATCGCGTTGTGCATAAAGTGCGAATTAATCACTGAGGTTTCATCACGTTCATCAGGAATTTCACCACCGTGTCGCGAGTTCTCCACAAGGACTTCCCCTGATGAAGAATGTATTTCAGTATTCGCTCCGGCCAAGAGGCGTTATCTATACTGACTGCAGAGGAAGCGACCGTGGATTGTCACGGGGCGCCCGCCTCGTGTCGAATTTCTGCTGTGCCGCATCATCTCAAGTTAATTAGGTCGATGGGAGTCGGCCCCTGTGAATGGAGTGAAGTGAAAACATTTAGTCGCATACCCCGCCAGTTGGCAAAGGGCCTTGCTGGCCTCGCCGTACTGGTCGCCTCAGCGGTGCCCTTGGTGGCATTAGCTGGACCCGCTAGTGCGGCCACCGCGCCCACGCTCTCCTGTTCCGTGGCCTCCAACCTTCCCGCCCCTACTTGCAGCAATGGGTACGCGATCGTTGGCCAAGGTTTCTCAGGCAACTTCGAAGCGGCCGGTACAGGTTTCTCGAACGACCAGGCTGTGGGCGGAAACGTCACTTTGACGACCACCGCGGCTGGCGTGACGTTCTCGAACGTCGCCGAAGGTGCGACTACCATCACCGCGACGATCAACACTTCGTCCACCACGGTTCCGGGTTTCTACCCGGTCACGTTGACCGATGACGCTGGCACAGCGACCCTGGCGGTCGGCCTTGGCGTCGACAACGGCCCACAGATCACCACGATTGCCGGCAACTCGGGCTCTTTGGGCGGTGCACCATCGACCGTGACTATCACTGGTACGGGCCTCGAGGGCGCGACGCCCTCGATTACGGCTAGTGCTGGAACCAACCCCACTATCAGTGGAGTCACCTCGAATAACGCGGGCACGAGTCTGTCGTTCACCGTGGCGAACAACGGAGTGGGCTTGGTCGCCGGTGGCGACGCCCTTACCGTGTCGAGCACGCAAGGTGGCGAAAGCGGCAGTGAAGCTGGTGTCGCCACAAGTTCCTACACAGTCAACGCTGCTGCAACTCCCATCTCGATCACCGGCGTGACTCCCAATGAACTTGGCGTTCCTCTGACAAACCCGTCGACCGTCACGGTCACCGTTAGCGGTACCGGCTTCGAACTGGGCGCCGTCTTGACGATTGTCCCGTACACGGGAGTCTCCGTCGCGAACCCAACGTTCGTAAATAGCACCACGATGACCGAGCAAGTCACGGTCAACCCGGGCACGGTGCCGAACCAGCTCGCGGTGAGCATTGTCAACCCTGACACCACGCACACGACCCCAGCGAACCTCATCGGCGTTGGACAGGCTGCCCAAGCAGGGGCGTCGGGTCCGGCCGCACCGGTTGCTCCGGCGCTTGGCCTCGTCTCGGGCTTCTTGGAGCCGGGGACCGCTTCGATCCTCCACGTCACTGGCACCTCGACCTTCCCCATGACGACGAGCTCCACGGTTATCGTGAAGCGCGCTGGCGTCTCGAACGTCAGTGAGTCGCTGGTCGGCTCCGTCGTGTCAGTGGACTCCACTAACACCGCAACGATCAAGGTTCAGGTACCGCGCTACGCAACCTCGACCACCACGGGCGCGATCCTGGCCAACGCCGTAACGCTGACCGTGACCGACGCGACGGGCATCCCCACGGGTGCCGTCACGGCCACGATCGTGGATGGTGCTTCGACGGAGCAGATCACAGGCACTCTCGCTGCTGGCCTCGGCACGACAGGTGTGATCTCAGGCATCACCCGCACCGGTGGTGGAACTGGTACTCAGTTCGCACACGCCGCTGGCGTCACCGTTGAGTTCCCCTTCCCAGCCGCTGCCTTGCCAGTGGTGCCACTGTTCACGAACAACACGTTGACAGTCAACAACGGGACGAACGCTGAGACTTCCGGTGTGGCCATTTACCAGACTCCTCCCGGAACTTCGTACCCCTACAGCGCCTACAGCGCATCGGGGACCGGTGCGACGGTCGGAACACTCGACCCGGGTACCTACTCGATCAACGCTTACCTTCCGGGCTTTGGGTTCGCCACGGGCTCAGCGGTTAGCTTCCAAAGCTTCACTGCTCCTGGCGGCGTAGCCAACAACGACGGTGTCACCGGCACGGTGACGGTTGTCAACGGGAACACGGCAACCATCGCTGTGACCGTTCCCAAGATCCGTTCTGGCGACACCGGCGATCACCTGACCGTTTCGGCGGCGCCAGGTCAAAATGCCATCACCCTGAACTCGACGACCAACGCTTCAGTTGCTGGTCCGATTCTCGTTGGTGACTCGCTGACCATCCAAGGTGACGCGTTCTACACGACACCTGAGACCGTCACCGTCACCTCGGTGAATCCGACGACCGACGTCATTGGCATCACGCCAGCACTGGCGGACAACCACACTGGTGGTGCGGTGAACGTTGGTGCAGAAGTCATCGACAACTCGGACCCGCAGTCGATCAACGACCGTGTCCAGGCGACGATCACAAACGGGGCGGGCGCGGTTGAAGTCAATCCGACGTTCTTCTCCTTCACCACTGCGGGTACGATTCTTCACTCGCAGACCGGTGCTGGCGCTACCAACACAGTGGGCGCCGGTGCAAATGCTGCGCCGCTCACACTGACGCTGAGTCAGCCGACGGACGGCTCATTGCCGGCCGACTGGACTGGCACCTCAACGAACAGTGGCGTCACCTTTGGCGCGATCACGAATGACACGGGTTCGACCATCGTCACGACGATCAACGTGATGGCCGGCACTGCTGCAGCAGTGGGCGTGCCGATTTCCTTCACCGACGGCCTCGAGACCTACTCGGGCACGATCAACATCGTCGCCGGTCCCACGATCTCGGCCGTCACCACGGTCGGTAATCTGACCGCCGGTGGCACTGAGACCATCGGTGTTACGGGAACGAACTTTGTTGTCGGCGACATGACGTGTGGTACGTCTGACCCAGCGATCGTTTGCGCGGTCC
>CAWHLQ010000050.1:0-6717 GCA_963830195.1 uncultured Actinomycetota bacterium
GGTCCAGACGACCATTGTGCCACTGGGTTCGGCGTTGGTCACCACGCTCGTTCCGCCCAGCTGCTCGGCGCGCTGGGACAGATTGCGCAGACCTCGCCCGGTCGTGGCGGTCGGATCAAAGCCCACTCCGTTGTCGATGGCCACGATGCGCAGTTCGTCTCCGGTAATGGACAGAGTGATCGTCATCTTGGTGGCGTCCGCGTGACGCACCGCGTTGGTGAGAAGTTCGCGCAACACCTTGGTCACGTGATCACTGCACTCGGGGCCGACCAGTGTGTCGATGGCCCCCTGAAACGAGATGTCGACGGGCAGGCTCAATCGCGTCGTGACTTCGTTGACAATGTCCAGCAGTCGCGAGCGCAGACCGGCGGTCGGCGCGGATCGTTCACGCGTGACTTCGAAGATGGTGGTCCGAATCTCGCGAATCGTCGCGTCGAGGTCATCAATGGCCCGCGCGATCCTCCCGCGCGTGCCCTCGTCGATTTCCGCGCCGAGGGTTGCCTGTAGGTTGAGACCCACGGCGAACAGTCGCTGGATAACGGTGTCGTGGAGGTCGCGGGCCATCCGTTCGCGCTCTTCGCCCAGTGTCAACTCGCGAAGACGCATTCGCAGTCGGGATTCATCGATGATGAGCCCCGCGGCGTAGCCGAAACCCTCGAGGAGCGCCTCGTCTTCGTCGGTGAAGGCGCCACCGTCGAGCCGATCGGTGACGTAGAGGTTGCCAAAGAGGCGGCCGTCGCCACTCATGACCGGCACGCCGAGAAACGTGGTCATCGGCGGGTGTCCGGACGGGAACCCGACCGACTCGGGATCCTCCGCCAGATTGACGCTGCGACGCGGCTGCGCGTCACGCAGGACGCCGCCGAGCAGTCCGTGGCCCTTGGGGAGATCGCCAATGCGTCGACGTTGCTCCTCGGTGATCCCGAACGTGATGAAGTCGGACAACTCCTCGCCGCCCGGCGCGGACACGCCGAGCGCGCCGTATCGAGCCCCCACGAGTTCACTCGCGGCGGCGATGACGCTGCGCAAGAGAACGTCGAGGTCGAGGTCACTCTCGATCAGCATGATCGCGTCGAGCAGGGCGTGCAGTCGCTCAGGATCGGTGACCCGGTGAAACGGCATTGCCCCAGAGTCCCACATTGCGCTCGTGTGTGCTGTCAAGGGGGGAAGGACCACCGCACGCGCTCACCGTGCACGACGGTCAGGGGAATGGCGACCAAGGTCGCTCCGGCGTCCAGGGCGCCGGCGAGTCGGTCGCCCACGCCCGAACGCACGTCGGGATCGGTGGGCTCGGGGAGGTGAGCGGACCCGGTGACCTGGACTGACCAGGTCGTGCCATCGTCGTCGGAACCGTCAACCTGAACGGCCAGTACGTCGCCACGTTCGGCTGCCTCGATGACGGCGTCCTCGGTGCTGGCGAGAATGACGTGATGGGTCGCCACGTGGATCATGACGGGCAGCGCGGCGGGCAAGCAGCGTATGGAGATGAGCACGCGAGCGAGCGAGGCCTCGGCGAGGCGAAAGAGCGACTGTTCCGTTCCGAGTACCTCGCGCTCGAAAGGCCCCCGATTCGATACTTCCATCACTCCACAATGGTGGTGTCGGGCGGGGGGTCCACTAGGGTCCGAGGACCTTTTTCGCCTCCGGGGCCCTAGAATGGACGCCGGACGTCTGGCGATCCGGGCCGACTTTTGCGTCACCGGGAAAAATCGGTAGAATGTCTAGCCGGTCTCTCGGGCTTCATCTGAGAGACCACCCGCGCCGCTACCGAGTGGTTCAGCGCGTGCTGTGCCGCAACAAGGAGAGAGAACCTGAGTAAGCCGAAAGAAGATGCGTTCACCGTTGAGGGCACGGTCGTCGAACCGCTGCCGAATGCGATGTTTCGCGTCGAACTGGAGAACGGGTACACCGTGCTCGCCCACAGTTCCGGAAAGATGCGCATGCACCGTATCCGGATCCTGCCGGGCGACAAGGTCCAGGTTGAGATCACGCCCTATGACATGGCCCGTGGTCGCATCACCTACCGCTACAAGTAATCCACCGGTACAGGTTCACGAGAGTCGAGAAAGAAAACAGATGAAGGTTCGTGCCAGCGTCAAGCCAATGTGCGAGAAGTGCAAGGTCATTCGCCGGGAGGGTCACGTCCGCGTGATCTGTGAGAACCCCCGTCACAAGCAGCGTCAGGGCTAGGAGAGGAACGAGATGGCCCGTATTGCCGGAGTCGACATCCCACGCGAAAAGCGCACGGTGATTTCGCTCACGTACATTTTTGGAATTGGACCGACCACGGCTCAGAAGATCTGTGCCGAGACCGAGGTCGACGAGTCCATTCGCGTCCGGGACCTCTCGGACGCCGACGTCAACAAGCTTCGTACGTACATCGATCAGAACCTCACCGTCGAGGGTGACCTCCGTCGTGACGTCGCCCAGGACATCAAGCGCAAGATGGAGATCAACTGTCTCCAGGGCATCCGCCACCGCAAGGGACTCCCCGTCCGCGGCCAGCGCACCCGCACCAACGCCCGCACCCGCAAGGGACCGAAGCGCACCGTCGCCGGTAAGAAGAAGGTGAAGAAGTAATGGCCAAGTCCACGGCTGCTCGCAAGCCGCGTCGCAAGGAGCGCAAGAACATCGCCTTCGGCGTCGCGCACATCAAGAGCTCCTTCAACAACACGATCGTGTCGATCACCGATCCCGAGGGCAACGTGCTCTCGTGGGCCTCATCGGGCAACGTCGGTTTCAAGGGTTCGCGCAAGTCCACCCCCTACGCGGCCCAACTCGCCGCCGAAAAGTGCGCCCGTGCCGCCATGGAGCATGGCGTCAAGAAGGTCGACGTTCTGGTGCGCGGACCTGGTTCGGGCCGCGACACCGCGATTCGTTCCATCGCCGCTGCCGGCATCGAGGTGGTCGCCATCAAGGACGTCACCCCGATCCCCCACAACGGCTGTCGCCCCAAGAAGCGCCGCCGAGGCTAAGGAAAGTTATGGCTCGTTATACCGGACCCGTTTGTCGACTCTGCCGTCGTGAGCGACAGAAGCTCTACCTCAAGGGTGAGCGTTGCTTCACCCTGAAGTGCCCCGTCTCGGAGAACTCCGACCGTCAGACGCGTGCGTACCCACCGGGCATGCACGGTCGTGACCGTCAGCGCCAAGGTTCGGAGTACTTGACCCAGCTGCGTGAAAAGCAGAAGGCTCGCCGAATCTACGGCCTGCTCGAAAAGCAGTTCCGCAACCTCTACGAGGAGGCGAACCGCCGCCCGGGCATCACCGGCACCAACCTCTTGCAGTTCCTCGAACTGCGTCTCGACAACGTGGCGTTTCGCGCCGGGTGGGGCGCGAGCCGCTCGCAGGCCCGTCAGCTCGTTCGCCACGGTCACGTTCAGATCAACGGCAAGCGCGTGACGATTCCGTCGTACCGCGTGCGTCCCGGTGAGGTTGTCTCACTGAAGACCGTCACCCGGGAGAACTTCAACGTGAAGCGCAACTTCGACGTCCTCGACCGCACGGTCCCGGGCTGGCTCGAGGTCTCGGACAATCGTTTCACCGTCACCGTCCGCGCGGTTCCTCAGCGCGAGCAGATCGACGAAGCAATCCACGAGCAGCTCATCGTTGAGCTGTACTCGAAGTAATCCCCTAACCAAGCACAGAAACGAACGCAAGGAGTCCCAATGCTCATCATCCAGCGCCCCACGATCGAGGCCATCGGCGAAGAGCAGAACAACCGCCAGTCCTTCTCGGTCGGCCCGCTCGACCCCGGATTCGGTCACACCCTCGGCAACTCGCTGCGCCGCACGCTGCTCAGCTCAATCCCGGGTGCTGCCGCGACCAAGGTGAAGTTCGACGCTGTCCTCCACGAGTTCGGTGTGATCGAGGGTGTCAAGGAGGATGTCCAGGACATCTGCTTGAACCTGAAGGACCTGCTGTTGCGCGTCGAGTGTGACGAGCCCGTCACGCTTCGTCTCGACAAGCGCACCGAGGGTGCGGTCACGGCGGCGGATCTGTCCACCACGGCCGACGTCGAGATCCTCAACCCGACGCTGCACCTCGCCTACCTGACCAGCGCCAAGAGCGTGCTGAGCTTCGACCTCACCGTCGAGCGCGGCAAGGGCTACGTCGGTGCCGAGGGCAACAAGACCGGCGCCACCATCGGTGTCATCCCGCTGGACGCCATCTTCTCGCCCGTACGTCGCGTGACCTTCGAGATCGAGCCGGTGCGCGTGGAGCAGTCCAAGGACTTCGACCGTCTGATCATCGACATCGAGACCGACGGGTCGATCACGCCGAGCGAGGCCCTGGCCTCATCCGGCAAGACGCTGCGCAACCTGATCGACCTCATCGCGAGCTTTGACGAGGCGGCGCCGGCCCTGGAACTCGGTGACGTCGGCACCGCGGTCGCCGCGGCCAGTGAGCTCGACATCCGCATCGAGGAGTTGGGCCTCACCGAGCGTTCGCGCAACTGCCTGAAGCGCGCGGGCATCAACACCGTGGCCCAGCTCGTCAACTGCACCGAGCAGGATCTCACGTCGATCACGAACTTCGGCGCGACGTCGCTGAAGGACGTCAAGGACCGCCTCGACGAGCGCGGCCTGGCACTGCGGATGGAGGACTGACGTGCGCGGAACACCCAAGCGTGGTCGTCGTTTTGGCGGCGACTCCGCACACCAGAAGGCCATGATGGGAAACCTCGTGGCGTCGCTCATCGCGGCGGAGTCCATTGTCACGACCGAGGCCAAGGCCAAGGCGTTGCGACCCGTCGTCGAGAAGTGCGTGACGGCGGCGAAGAACTCTCCCGCCGACTCGGTGCACGCGCACCGGCGCGTCGTCGCGTTCATCCGTGACAAGGACATGACGCACAAGCTGTTCGCCGAGATCGCGCCGCGCTACACGGAGCGTCCCGGTGGCTACACCCGGATCTTGAAGCTGGGACCGCGTCCGGGCGACAACGCTCCGATGGCGCGCATTGAGTTCGTCTGATCCACTAAGCGCCGACACCCAGCGGTGGCGGTTCGATTTGGGTTACGACGGGACGGCCTTTCACGGCTTCGCGAGCCAGCCCTACCAGGTCACCGTTGTCGGGGAGTTCGCCGACACGCTCGCACGTTCGCTCCGTCTGCGCACCCCACCGGATGTCGTGGGCGCGGGTCGGACGGACGCCGGGGTGCACGCGTTGGCGCAGGTCGTCCACGTGGATCTGCCGACACGACTGTTCGTCGACGATCGGGGCCCGGAGATCGAGCGGCTGGTGCGCTCACTCAACCGACAGTTGCGCGGACGAGTCGTCGTGGTCCGCGCCACGCCCGTCGACGGTGAGTTCCACGCCCGCTTCTCGGCCACGTGGCGGGCTTACCGCTACCTCGTGATCGAGAGCGCCGAGCCCGCACTCGAGACGACCGCGCACCTGGCCTGGACGGTCGAGGGACCGCTCGACCTCGAAGCGATGCACGAGGCCACGTCGCTCGTGCGCGGCACCCACGACTTTCAATCCTTCTGCAAGCGTCCGGCCGGTGGCGAACCCGGAACGCCCCTCGTTCGTCAGGTGCTCGACGCCTCCTGGCGACGGGTGCGCGACGAGTGGACCGTGCTGCCCGCTGCGTCCCCCGTCTATCGCTTCGACATTCGCGCCAACGCCTTCTGTCACCAGATGGTCCGGTCACTGACGTCGGCGCTGATCGCCGTCGGACAGGGTCGCGTACCGGTTTCCCTTGTCGGGCAACGACTTTTGACGCCGTTGCGCACCGATATGCCCGCACCGGCACCCCCCGGGGGTCTCTGCCTGATCGGGGTCGGGTACGATGAACTTGCTGGAGGACCCTCCGGTTTTGTATCGTAGAGAGTCCCTTGGAAACCGGCCGACTCTCGGCGGGACCCACACCAAGAACGCTGAAGGAAGAACAGTGCGTACCTATTCACCAAAGTCCGCGGAGATCACGCGGGCCTGGCTCGTGATTGACGCGGAGGGCCTCGTCCTCGGGCGTCTCGCCACCGTCGCGGCCTCGCTGCTGCGCGGCAAGCACCGCACGTTCTACGCCCCGCACCTCGACACCGGCGACAACGTCATCATCGTCAACGCCGCGAAGGTCGTCGTCACCTCCAACAAGGTCGACCAGAAGTTCTCGTATCGTCACTCCGGTTACCCGGGTGGACTGCGGGCCACCAGTTGGAAGGATCTGTACAACGACCAGCCGGAGAAGCTCGTCTTCAACGCGGTCAAGGGCATGGTCCCAAAGAACCGACTCGGTCGCGCGCAGATGTCCAAGCTCTTCGTCTACGCCGGTCCCGAGCACCCGCACGCCGCGCAGCAGCCCGTTTTGTTCGACACCTCCGCGATTCGTCGCGGCTAAGCAGGAGATTTCCTTGACCGCACCGCTCACCCAGACCACCGGCCGCCGCAAGGAGGCCGTCGCGCGCGTTCGCCTGCGACCCGGCACGGGCACCATCACGATCAACAGTCGCGCCTTCGACAACTACTTCACGTCCGCGACGCATCGTCAGTTGGTCACCGAGCCCCTTCGTCTCACCGACACCGAAGTCACCTACGACATCGACGCCACGATTGAGGGCGGCGGTGTGGCCGGTCAGGCTGGCGCGCTGCGTCTCGGAATCGCGCGTTCGCTCATCGAACTTGACGAGAACCTTCGCCCGCCGCTCAAGAAGGCCGGCCTGCTGACGCGTGACTCTCGCAAGAAGGAGACCAAGAAGTACGGTCTCAAGAAGGCTC
>CAWHLQ010000051.1:0-6574 GCA_963830195.1 uncultured Actinomycetota bacterium
CGTTTCTCCTGGGGACGGGGGTCGATCGCGTCGACTCCCTGTGATCGGAGCAGTTCCACGATGTCGGCAACCCGCGACGCCGTCACGATCACCGCGACGCGTCCCGGCGACACCTCGGACAGTTCGCGGCGGGCGATGTCCGCGAGCGCGCCGGCGAACTCCTCGTGGGACGAGCGAACCACGACCGGCCGGTGTCCCGCGCGCCGCACCGGTCGGGGCGGCTCGAGTTCGGGCGCCGCAACCTTCAAGGTGGCGCGCGCGAACTCCAGCACCTCCTCGGGGGTGCGGTAGCTGACCGAGAGGTTCACCAGCAGCGGGGCCCGGCGTGGTTCGAGGATGCGCAGCGTCGTGTCCCACGACGCCGACGACGAGGCCGTCGTTGCCTGGCCCATGTCGCCCACGATGGTCATCGATCCGGTGAGATCCCGACGTCGCAGGACGCGCAGTTGCATCGGTGAGAGGTCCTGGGCCTCGTCGACGACGATGTGACCGAACGTGACGAACTCGGCTTCGTCAAGATCCTCGTTCGCCGCCACGGCCTGACGGGCCGCCTCGCGCATGGCCGCTTGGCGAACGTCGCCTCGGTACGCGTCGAGGTCGATGCCGTTGAGGACGTCCGCGCCCTCCGTCGATCTCGCGATGGAGCGGGGGCGTCGTCTCGGTCCGAGCAGCACGCGCGCCTCGTCGATGAGGGCCGCGTCGGCGTCGCTCCACGGGATCTCCCCCATGGCGGCCGAGCGAGGTCGTTCCAACCTCGTCATCTCCTCGTCGCTCAACAGTCCCTTGCCCGCGGCACGAATGAGCGCCGGCGCTCCGAAGAGATCGTGCAACAGCTCTTGGCCCGACAGCCGCGGCCACATGCGACGCACGGCGTCTTTGAACTCGGGAGTGGTGCGAATCTGGTCGGCGAGTTCACTGATCACCGACGAGACCTCGACACCCTCGCGAACGAACCGACCGTGATACTCATTGGCGAGCCGGCTGGCGAGCTCACGACCGAGTGCACTGCGACGTTGATTGTGATTGCCCGGTCTCCGCCGAGCGCGCTCGACGGCATCGGCGCTGGCGGACGCCGTGAGGACCACCGTCGCGCGGCCGACGGGAATGCGCACATCCTCTCGCAGGGCACGTTGACGTGTGCGCACGGCGCGCGCGATGAAGGTCACCATGCGCTCGTCGCCCTTCAACTGCGCGAGATCCTCGTCTTCCACCGCGCGAACCTCGACATTGGTCACGAGACCCGACAGCGTCGACAACGTGACGCCGGACTCGCCCAGCGAGGGCAGGACGTTCTCGATGTAGTTGAGAAAGAGGGGATTCGGACCGACGACCAGAACACCCTGGCGCTCGAGCGTCCCGCGGTGCGTGTACAGCAGGTACGCCGCGCGGTGCAGGGCCACGGCCGTTTTTCCCGTTCCCGGCCCACCCTGCACGAGCAGGATGCCGGACATGGGTGCACGAATGATCTGATCCTGCTCGCCCTGGATGGTGGCGACGATGTCGCCCATCCGGCCGGTGCGGGCCTTGCCCAACGCGGCGAGAAGCGCACCGGGTCCGCCGAGTGCGAGGCCACCGTCGACCAGTCCCTCCTCGGTCGCCGCGCGTACCTCATCGGCGGGCAGGGCGAGCTCGCCGTGCTCGTCGGCGAAGTACTCGTCCTCCAGTCCCACGACCGCGTGATCGCGAATCGCGACGTGGCGACGTCGGGCGAGACCGAGCGGCTCCACGCCGGTCGCGCGATAGAACGGTTCGGCGATGGGCGCGCGCCAATCGATGACCAGGGGGTTCAACTGGTCGTCGGACACGGCGAGACGGCCCACGTGGTAGTCGGGAGCGTCGGCGTCGCCGTTGGGGTTGTAGTCAATGCGACCGAAGAACAGGGGCTGATCGCCGATGGCGAGCTGTTCGATGCGCTGCAGCGCCGTCCCCATGACGACGTCGCGCTCCACGAGGTCTCCCGCACCGCGCATGTGGGCCACCAACGCACCGTCGCGCAGGCTGCGAGCCTCCGCACGCATCTGTTCCAACGCCGCGAGCGCGCGGTCGAGGAACTGCTGTTCCTCCGCAATTTCGCGCTCGTGGGCCATTGCTTCCTTTCGCTGCGCCCCGGGTTCGGGAACTGACCATTCTACTGGTCGTGCACGAGCCCACGTGACGACCGTCGACGCGCCGCACACTTCGGAGAACCCCGGCGAGACCCCTACGATGGGCAAGCAGAAGGAGCAGGTGTGAACGATCCAGTTTTCCTACGAGCCTGTCGGGGCGACACGGTCGACCACGTCCCGGTGTGGTTCATGCGCCAGGCCGGTCGGTCCCTGCCGGAGTACCGGGCCCTGCGCGGAAACGGATCGATCCTCGACGCCTTCGCCGATCCCGACCTCGCGTGCGAGATCACGCTGCAACCGGTTCGTCGCTACGGCGTTGACGCGGCGATTCTGTTCTCCGACATCGTCGTGCCGTACCACGCCCTCGGCTTCGGCGTGGACGTGGTCCCCGGGCGTGGGCCCGTCATCGAGCACCCCTTCGCGGCACGCGCCGACCTCGAACGACTCCGACCACTGACCGACGACGACATCAGTCACGTCACGGCGACCGTGACGCGGGTCGTCGCCGAACTGGCGACCTCGAACACGCCCCTCATTGGCTTTGCGGGCGCGCCGTTCACCGTGGCCAGCTACCTCGTGGAGGGGGCACCCACGCGCACCTTCGGTGTCATCAAGGGCCTCATGCATCGCGACCCCGCCCTGTTCGACGCCCTCATGGACCGCCTGGTGGAGATCACGGTGCACTTCCTGCGCGCCCAGGTCCGTCACGGCGCGAGGGCCCTGCAGCTGTTCGACTCGTGGGCGGGCTCGCTCACGCGCGCCGAGTACGAGCGATTCGCTCTGCCGGCCACGCGCCGGGTCCTCGAGGGGGTGGCCGACCTCAACGTCCCCACCATCGTCTTTGGCGTCGGAACGGGTGAGTTGCTCGGCCTCATGGCCACCGCCGGCAGTGACGTGGTGGGCATTGACTGGCACGTCGATCTCGACGAGGGTCGACGACGAGTGGGCGACCACGCGGTGCAGGGCAACCTCGATCCGGCCCGTTGCTTGAATGGCGCCGACCTCGCCGTCGACGCGGCCCGCGAGGTGCTGGCGCGCGCCGGGCGCGCGCCGGGCTACATCTTCAATCTGGGTCACGGCGTCTTGCCCGAGACCGATCCCGCGGTCCTCGAGGCGGTTGTCGCACTCGTGCACGACGAAGGTCACGCGGGCGTCGCGTGAGTACCGGCGTCCTCGTCATGGCGTACGGCACGCCGCCGACGTCCGCGGACGTCGAGGCGTACTACACCCGCATCCGCCACGGACGGGCGCCGAGTGAGGAGCAGTTGGCGGACCTGGTGCGTCGCTACGACGCCATTGGTGGGACGTCACCTTTGGCCGAGCGCACCGCCGCGCAGGTGGCGGGTCTCACCGAGCACCTCACGCGTCGGGGCGACTTCGTGGTGCGACTTGGCGCCAAGTACGCCGCGCCCTTCATCGAGGACGCCGCGGCCGCTCTGGCGAGCGAGACCAACACGGTCATCGGCCTCGTTCTGGCGCCGCACGAGAGCTCGATGTCCACTGCGCAGTATCACGAACGCGCTCGCGCGGCCCTGCCCGACGCGGTGACCTATCACCCCATCGGCGCGTGGTGGGACAACGAGGCGTTCCTCACCCTCATCGCGGACCGCGTGCGCGACGCGTTCGCGTCGGTCCCCGCCGAGCGCCACGCGACGACCGAGGTGATCTTCAGCGCCCACTCGCTGCCCGTGCGCATTCTTCAAAGCGGTGACACCTATCCCGACCAACTGCGCGAGAGCGCCCGCCGCGCCGCCGCGCTCGCGCACGTGGCGACGTGGGACATCGCCTGGCAGTCCGCCGGTCGGACCGCGGACCCCTGGATCGGTCCGGACATCTTGGAGGTCCTGCGCACGGTGCGCGCCGCGGGGATCACCGACGTCATCTCGTGTCCGATCGGCTTCGTTTCGGATCACCTCGAAGTCCTGTACGACATCGACATCGAGGCGCAGGGCGTCGCGCACGAGATCGGTCTTCATCTCGTGCGCACGGCCTCGCTCAACGACGACGAGAGATTCACCGCTCTCTTGGCCGACCTGGTCGTCGAGCACTCGTGAGCGCGCGCGAGTCCGTCGTCATCGTGGGCGGAGGCATCAGCGCTCTCGCGGCGGCGTGGGAGTTGACCGGTGGCGCGAACGGTCCCACTCGCGCCACGCCGCGCGTGGAGATCATCGAGAGCCGAGACCGACTCGGCGGGAGCGTCGAGAGCGGTCCCTTCGCCGGACGCGAGGTCGATCGAGGCGCCGACGGTTTCCTCGCGCGTCGTCCCGAAGCGGTGGACCTCGTGCACGAACTGGGCATCGCGGACGACCTCGAACCCATCGCCGCGTCGGGTGCGTGGTTGTATCTCGACGGCCGTCTCGATCCGCTGCCGAGCGGACTGGTTCTCGGTGTGCCCACGTCGGCGACGTCGCTTCGATCACTTCGCGGACTCTCTCGCCGCGCACGACTGTCCGCGTGGCGTGATGAGCACTTCCCGCGGTCGTTCAGCGTGGCCGACGACGCCACGATCGGCGCCATCGTGCGCGCAAAGTTGGGTGACGAGATCGCCGACATGGTCGTCGAGCCCATGATCGGGGGCATCCAAGCCGGTCGCATCAACGACCTCAGCGCCGCGAGCGTGTTTCCCGCCTTGCTCACGGCCGCCCAGAGCGGCGGGTCACTCATGCGAGCGTTGCGACCACCAGCGCCCGAGGCGTCGTCGCCGTCGCCGGCCGAGGTCGCTCCCGCCTTTATGACCTTGCGTCAGGGAGTCGGATCGTTGCCGCGCGAACTGGAGCGTCAGTTGCGCGCGCGCGGCGTTGTCGTGACGCTCTGCACGCCGGTGACCGCCCTGCGCCGCACGCCCACGAGCTTCTACGCGTGGGAGGTCGACACGGCAACGACGACCACACCGGCCAACGTCGTCATCGTCACCACACCGCCGCACGCCACGGCGAAGTTGCTGGGGTCACTGGACCCCGCCTTCGAGGCCCTCGGAGACGTCGCGAGCGCCGGCGCCGCCATGGTGACGTTCGCCGTGCCGCGAACGTCGCTCACCTTGCCCGCGAGCGGCACCGGTGTTCTGGTCCCGCTCGGCACACCCGCCCGCGACAGTCGTGACGGGACCCTGCTCGTGACCGCGATCACCTTCCTCGACCGCAAGTGGCCGCACCTCGCCGACGAGGAGACCGTGCTGGTGCGCGCCCACGTCGGACGCAGTGACGACGAGCGCGCGAGCGCGCTCAGCGACGACGAGTTGCGCGCGCGCGTCACCCGAGACCTCGCACAGATCCTCGGCGGGTTCCCGACGCTCGGCGAGCAACTCGTGGTCCGGTGGCCGCAGGCACTGCCGCAGTACCGCGTTGGCCACGCGACCCTCGTCGCCCAGGCGCGACGCGCCGCGGCGGCCCTGTCGCTCACTCTCGCCGGCAACACCTACGACGGCGTCGGGATTCCGGCCAGCGTGGGTTCGGGTCGGCGTGCGGCGCGCGAGGCGCGCACACTTCTGGCCGACCGCTAATCGTCACAGGTAGTAGCCGGAGTGGATGTAGATGCACGGCACACCCTCGTGGACGTACATGGCGTGGTTCTTCGGGTCGTCATCGAGGGCGAGGCGAATCTCGAAGCCGGCGGCCGCCAGATCGTGCACGACGCCCCGCTTGAAGGCGTCGACGCCGGAGTAGTCGCCGTACTCGCGCATGATCAGGAGGTCCCACCGAATGGCGTAGCGCTCGAGCCACGCCAGCGTGTGGGGCTGCACGCGGCGCGGTCGGCCGGTGACGAGCACAATCAGCAGGCCACTGTCGAGGAGTTCGAGGAGGCGTTCGATCTCCTCGATGACCGGATCGTCCCCGCAGGCGTCAAAGAAGCTCCGCCAGTCGCCCCAGTCGAGAAAGTGCTGGCGCCCCGCGGCGTCGGCGAGGACGCCGTCGATGTCGAAGATCACGACCGGCCCCTCGGGAGCCGGCTCGTCACGCCACCGCCAATTCTCCTGATTCACTGGGGAATCCCAGGTCACATTCCGCCCCACTCCCGCTCGACGCCCACCGAACTCTGCGAGACTAGGCCACGTGGCTGGCAACGAACGACTGATGTTGCCGCTGCCCCACGGGCAGCGCGCGTACGTGCTGAGCGACCTCAATCTGTGCCCGGAAGCCGACCCGGAATCGATGGTCGTGCGCGACGTGATCCAGCTGCTCAACGACATCGACGACGCGTCCGTGGTCATCGTCGCCGGGAATCTCTTCTCGTTCGCGTCGGGGGATGCGGGGACGTTCCTCGCGGACACCTTCGACCGCCTCGGGGACCTTCGTCGCGCCCTGCAGCGATTCGGGAACGAACCGTACCGGCGCTTCGTGGTCCTGCCCGGCGAGCACTACGCCGACCTGCTGCGTGACGAGGTCGCGAGCTGGGTACCGACCGCCACCCTCGGCGTCGACATCGCCCTCGACGTCATGCTCCCCCGCGCTACGGCGCACGGCGCGCGCGAT
>CAWHLQ010000052.1:0-9072 GCA_963830195.1 uncultured Actinomycetota bacterium
AGTGATCAAGCGGCCTACGAGGGGGACCGGCGCCGGGAGTTCGACGCCCATGGAATCCTCGCCTTCGCCCTGGCTTTCGACCTCCCCCTGGTGTGGTTCTTCCTCCCCCCGCCCGGGGACACCCGCCGGCTGTACCACACCTCCAACTACATGAGGGAGCTGTACGGGGTCGTCTTGGGGCGAGAAGACCAGCTCGGCCCGGTCTACGACCGCCTGCGCCAGTTGGGCATCGACGAGCCCGACACCGCCGCCCGTACCGTGGAGGTCCTGACCGGCCGGCCCAGCCCCGCTCGGCAAGACAGTTACCGCCAACGCCGCAAGCAAATGCTCCTGGCTCTGCTCGACCAGTACAGCGACTGCGTCGACAAGGCCGCCGACGGGCTCCGGCGCCTTCTTCGACCACCTCGCCTCGTCGGGGTCCGCGGCCTCGTGGCCGAGGAATCGAGCGACGCCGACTATCTATCGCCACCGCCAGCTGAGCCCGCCAGGTCCAACCGCAACGCTCAACAGTGAGCTCCGAGCTGAGGTCTCAGGCGGCCGGCGACCCGGCACGGGCGGGCACCGTCCGCCACCGATTTCGGGGTGACCGGCAGTAGGCCACAACGGCGACCTGTCCGCCTTCGGGACGATCATCACGGACCAACAGGACAACAACTGCACCGGTGTGGAACCGATCGTCGACAACGGCTTCAACGTCGACAACACGGAGACTGCGAATTCTCGTCCACCACGGGAAGCGTGAACTACGTGGACGCCAACGTCGGCGCGTTGCAGGACAACGGCGGCTACACGTGGACGCAGGCTGTCCTGCCGACCAGCGTCGCCTATCACCTGATTCCCGCCTCGGAGTGCCCGGCGGTCGATCAGCGCGGTGAGTCTCGGCCCCAGCCATCGACCAGTGACTACTGCGACGCCGGAGCGTACGAATACAGTCCGCCCGTGTCGCTGTCGTTGCTCACCGCACCGATCACCGGACCGGATTCACCAGCGGCCGACCTTGGCCCCGTCCAAGTGGAGGCCCTGGACGCCGCCGGCCTACCGGCCGTCTCCCAGCACGTCATGACGCTCAACCTCTCGTCAACGGCACCCACCAGTGACTTCGCCGAGACGCCGACGCCCGGCGTGACGACCAACGTCGCGATCATTCCGTCGGGTTCGACGACCGGTTCGTTCTACGTGGGCGACCTGCACCCGGGTCCGATTCCCGTCACCATCCAGGGCTGGAACGCCATCACCAATCTCGGGACGCTGACGCAAACCGAGACGTCCGTGACCGGTCCGGCCTACACCGTGACCCCGACCGCCGGGAACAACCAGACCGTCGCGGTCGGCAACCTCTTCCCGACGGCACTGGCTGTCAACGTGACCGATATCACGGCAAACCCCGTGGACAATGAACCCGTCACCTTCACCATCACCAGCGGTTCGGCGACCTTCCCCGGTGGTGCGACCACCGAAACAGTGAACACGGGCCTCGATGGATCCGCGACGGCGCCGACGCTGACTGCCGGCACGACGCCGGGACCGGTCGTCATCTCGGTCACGACCTCTCAGCTCGGCGTGACGACGACGTTCGACGAGACGCAGGTCGTCGGGCCACCGACCCACCTCGACGTCACGGCGGGCGACAACCAGTCGGCGACGGTGAACACGAACTTCGGCTCCGACTTCTCGACGACCCTGACCGACGAGTACGGCAACCCCATTCAGGGTGACACCATTGACTACACCGCAGTGTCCGGCTCGGCCACGTTCGATGGCAATACCACGAGCACGCCGGCACCGACCACGGACGCCAATGGCAACTCCACCTCGGGCACGCTCACGGCGGCGACGCACGCCGGACCGGTCACGGTCACGGCCACGGTGGTGGGCACGTCGTTGACGACGACGTTCACCGACGTCACGGTGACGCCGGGCGCTCCGGCCATTATCACCGTGACCTCCGGCAACGACCAGACCGCGACATCGGACACGACCTTCCCGAACGCGCTGTCGGCGACGGTGACCGATACGTACGGGAATCCGATCTCCGGTGACTCCGTTGACTTCCTGGTCACGTCCGGTCAGTCCACCTTCTCGGGTAACTCCGAGGACACGGAAGTGACCGACGGCGCGGGCGTCGCACAAGCCCAGCCCCTGGCGGCCGGCGACCACGCCGGTGTGCAGACCGTGACCGCGTCCGTCGACGGCACGTCGTTGACGACGACGTTCTCGAACATCGTCGTGAAGCCACCGATGCTGACGTTCACGATCAGTCCGTTCGCGTTGGATTCGGCGGCTCTCACACCCGCGATGAAGAAGCAGCTCAACGGGGCCGCCAAGGCGATCGCCAAGTTTGGCAACACCAAGGTGGCACTCGTCGGCTACTCCGATATCACCGGGACGACCGGTGAGAACTCGGCCCTCAGCCTGGTGCGCGCCAAGGTCGCCAAGGCCTATCTCCAGCTCCAGCTGAAGGCGCTCAGTGTGACGGGTGTCTCGTACACAACGGCCGGCGACGGCGCCACTCACTTCATCAACGGGAACGGCAAGTTGGCCGGCAACCGTCGAGTGGTGGCGTCCATCAGCTAGTCCATCTACGCACAGTCCCGGGACTCGGTCGCCGTACCGAGTCCCGGGACTTTGTCGTTGTGGGCTCATGTGGCGCTCTCGCCCGCGACGCGCCCCTCGGGGACCGTGCCTCGTGGCCGCTTCCTCGCGTGACCTCACGGTTCTCGCGACGCCGTTGTACGTCACGGCGATGGTTGCCGCGGCTGGTGAACGGGGACCAGGGAAACGAGCGGGGTCTGAAGGTCTGATCACGCTCGGCGTTTGAAGGAGTTGGCTGTCTCGGACCAGCACTCCGACTTTTCCTGTCAGTGCGGCAAGATTTCCGACGTGCGAGCCGCCACGACTGCGTCGTCACTGCGTGTCAGTTGGGCAGCGGGCATCGTCTCGCTTGCTGCAGCCGGGATCGTTGTGTTCGGTTCGTGTCTGACCTGGCTACGAGGTGGCACATCCTGCGGAACCGTTCGCGCAATCCACGTTCGCGCCGATCTCTGGCAGCTCGCCGTTCCGATCCGGAGCGGATGGTACGACTCCATCGATCTCGCCCCTTCGACACTCAGGATCGATCTGTGTTCGATACTTGGCGGAACCGCCATCCTCTTGCTCGTCGGCGTCAACGAGCTGGGACTGCACGTGCTCCGGTGGGTTGACCGATGGCGTTGGGCGCCACCGATGGCGGGAGCACTTCTGATACTCGTTGGCGATTCGGCGGTGAATGCACCCGTCGATCCGATTTGCTACGTGAACCTCTCGACGGGTCCTGGCAAGGCAGTGTGTGTCGCCGGAGCGGCCTTCGGAGTCATCGCGTCGATTGCCATCGTGACCTCCATGGGACTGCGGAGACGCGAAGGCGAACCCGAGATGACGGAGACCGAGGATCTGAGTCGCCACGCTGTTTGAATCCACTGATGGACCCGAGAGTTCGCGCGCCTCGGGTCGAGATCAGCGCAGATACGGGTGGATCATCGTCGCGAGGGCCCCGCTGATCCAATCGGCGTAGTCAAGATTCATGTCGCTGGCGTCACGGTAGATCAGCCGCGTACTCGACCCGGCCTTCACGAACAACGCACACAGTTTGTTGCTGCAGAACAGCAGGCGAGTCTGGATGAGCGGAACGTTGTCGGCGAAGGCCGCTTCGGTCGTCGCCTCCGCGGCGGTGCTCGTGGTGGCGTCCTTGTAGATCACCGCCTCGCAGGGTTGCAGGCGGTTGTCATAGGTCCGCAGGCAAATCTGCGGCGTCCACGGGGTGTAGCCGTGGTTGAACTTGGGAATCGGTTCAAAGAGAATGACGTGGGCGTGGCTCGGGGAGAGGGCGTGGATGACGCGCCCGATCCCGTCGCGAAGAAACCGCACCGACGCCGACTTGGACCCCCGCCAGGAGACCTTGCCCCCCATGGGAATCACGACCGCGGGGTGCATCTCGTTGGCCAGGGCGATTTCCTCGTTCACGACGTGGCGACATCCCCGCGACCCGACCTTGGTCCCGTACGACCACGGGCTGCATCCGGTGCGGGCGAGGATGACGACCTTCCAGTGCAGGTCGCGGCCCAGGGTTCGAAAGGCGGGAATCCACATCGCGGCGTCGGCGTCACCGAAGAGAAAAATCGTCCGCGTCACGCGCAGGTCGCCGAAGCCACACCGCCACGACACGTTGGCCGGGAGCGCAACGCGATAGGACGACGCATCACAGGATGTCGACACGCGACCCTCGGACGTCCGCGGGGCCACGTTCAGCGCCGGAATCGATCCGGCCAGGGAATCGATCTTGCCCATCTGCAGGGAGGCGGCGAGATCGGCCTCCAACTGCGTCAGGGTGGGGTGGCCGGGATAAGTCGTCGCACCGCCCGTCGACGAGATGGCGACGCCCAGCGACATCGTCACCAACAGACCCATGACGACTCTGAGAACTGCTGTGCGCACACGCGCTCCTTTGGTCACCCGTCACACCACGGAGTCGTGATGCCCGTGGTCACGAATTCTCACGAATTGCACCTTGGCTCGACGGCAGTTTATCCCTCGGCCGCCAGATTCTCACCGCAGGGCTCAGAGTGCCGGAGTCCTAGTCATCCTCGTCACTCCGACGCGACTTCGACCGTCGAGGGGCCGGCCGTCGCTCCGGCGTCTGCTCGCGTTCCTCGAGTCGACTCGCGAGCCACGCGAGCTCCTGACGTTGCTGCAAATAGAGATCGACTCGCCGCGGGTCGATCGTTCCCGCCTCAAGGGCGTCGTGCACGGCGCACCCCGGCGTCGCGCCGTGTTCGCAGTTGCCAAAGCGGCACTGGGCCTCGAGCGCGACGACATCGTGAAACGTTCGTGCGAGCCCGCGTCCGTCACCGAACGATTCCACTTCACGAATCCCGGGCGTGTCGATCACGACGCCGCCGGACGGGATGATCACCAACTCCCGGTGCGTGGTCGTGTGGCGACCCTGACCGTCGCGACGGACATCGCTCGTGGCCAACTGGTCCACCCCGCACAAGAGGTTCGTGAGAGTCGACTTGCCCGCCCCCGACTCACCCAGCAGCACCACAGTCCTGTTCGCGAGTCGCGCCCGGAGTTCGTCAATTCCCAACCCCGTCGTAACCGAGACCGCGAGACAGTCGAGGCCGCCCAACTCGGAACTGGTCCGGGCGCACGCGCGCGCGGGGTCGTCCACGAGATCGGCCTTCGAGAGAATCACGAGGGGCTCCGCTCCCGAGTCGAACGCGACCACCGCGAAGGAGAGAAGCCGCTCCACGTCCACCGCCGCGTCGAGCGCGCGAACGATCAGCACGAGGTCCACGTTGGCCGCCATCGACTGACGACGGTCACGATGGGGGCCGACGCGCCGGGCGAGCTCGCTGCGACGCTCGAGGCGCGTGAGATCATCCGGAGAGATCACGATCCAGTCGCCGACCACCAACTCCGTGGACGACGGAACGTCGATCCGGCGAAGTCCGTTATCTCCGAGGACGGACAGTGCGCCACGATCGACGCGAACGACGCGACCGATCTCTCCGGTGAGACCACGATCGCTCACCTCGTCGCGTCGACGGTCGTCCCAGCCCAGCGATGTCAACAGCGAGGACGACGCGTGACCTGTCACGGACGGTGACGGACACTCGGTGGCGACCACAACGAGGCCGCACGGCGACGAGTCATTACGCCTTCGGCTTGTTGGGCCACCGCGCGTAGGTCTCGCGATGACGACGAACCTCGCTTTGGATCATGTCGATATACACGAGCTTTCGGATCATGTACGAATGAGTCTCTTTGGGGTCCAGATACAGGTTGTAGAGGCGTCCGTAGACGAACTGTTGCAGCGAACCGGTGAATCCCCCGGGATTCATCACGTCGTGGTCGCCGTCGGTGATCGCGGACACCATGTACTTGTACTCGCCCAGTCGGATCGCTGAGTAGTTGATGGTCATCCAGTAGTGCTGGAACTTGCGATTCGAGACGACTTCGCCCTCGTCGCGCGGTGCGAGAAGGAACGACGTTTGGTCAATGGAGTCAATGTAGCGATCACTCGGGATCGACTCGCTGGCGCCGGCGAGGGTCACACACGTCGCAAAGAGGTCGAGGAGATGCACAATGCCGTCACTGGTGCGACCGGGTTCGATCATGCCGGGCCACGACACCACGCCCGGCACGCGCACACCGCCCTCCCATGTCGATCCCTTGGCGCAGCGAAACGGCGTGTACGCCGAGTCGGGCCACGTTTCCATTTCGGGTCCGTTGTCCGAGGAGATCATGATCAACGTGGAGTCGCGCTGTCCCGTGCGCTCCAGTGTCTCGATCAAGCGCCCACAGATGTCGTCCAGCTCGATGAGTGCATCCTTATAGGGGTGCTTCGCTGGTGAGCGTCCGAGGAAATCGGGGTGGGGATAGTTGTCGAAGTGAGCGCCGCGAGTGCAGTGATACAGGAACCACGGCTGGTCTTGTGACGCCATGCGCTCGATGAAACTCTCGGAGTACTCGCACCACTTGTCGTCCAGCAACGACAGCGCGGGAATCGTCACCTCTTCGACCTCTTCGATCTCGCCGCCCTTTTCGGCGTGGACGAAGCACTTGTTGAAGGGGATGTTCTTCACCCAGTCGCTACGCGCCTCGGAGTACACGATCTCGGGGAAGAAGTACGGGTCGCGCCACTCGGTGTACATGTCGGACACGGAGAGGAAGCCGTAGAAGTCGTCAAATCCCACGTTCTGAGGTTGACTCTCTCGATTCTCCCCCATGTGCCACTTGCCCACCGCCTGGGTTCGATATCCCGCCTCGGACAACAACTGCGGGAGCGTCACCTCTCCCTGGAGCCCTCCGGGCATGCCGTACATGGGCGGCACGAGAAGTCCGTGGCGCATGGGCAGGCGTCCCGACATGATGGAGGCCCGTGTGGGCGTGCACGACGGTTCGCTGTAGCACGACGTGAGGAGCAAGCCCTCCTGAGCGAGTCGGTCGATGTTGGGCGTCGGGGCACCGACGGCGATGCCGCCGCCGTAACAGCCGAAATCTCCCCAACCGACATCATCCATCAGGATCACGAGAACATTGGGACGCTTCCCCGTGCGCGTGACGAACTCCTCCAACTTCGCCGTCGCCGCGGCGTCACGAGCCGGCGTGACGAAGCGTGGTTCACGATTGGGCGCCGGGCACTGAGCCTCGCCCGCGATGGGATCGATCGTGGGTTCAGGGGCGACCAGTCGAGCGCGGGGGCTCCGGGGAGACTTAACTGAATCGGACACGTTTCCGCCTGTTCGTCAGTGACCACCACCGCTGGCGATCAGAGCAAAGTGTAACGAGGCGTCCTGACCGCAGTGGTGGGGACGTCGGTCCGCTTCACCGCACCGTCGAGCGGGGTTGCCGCGACGACCTCCCGCGCGGCTCGTTCAACTCTTGACCGTCACTCGGATCCGCGCGAGAACGACGCCGTCATCGGTGACAACGAGCGACTGTGCCCCGGATTTACCGGCCGTGACGACCAGGGATCCGTTCCCCGACGCCGACACCTGCTGACTGACGTCCGCGGAGTCACCCAGCTGCGCGACGAGCAGTGAGGAGGCGACCCCCGCGCTGATCGTCACCCTGATGAATCCACCTTGGGTGACCGTGGTCGACGACGTCACGAGTTGGGCGATGGCGACCGTCGAACTCGGCGAGGTGTGGTGCTTCTTGCCAACGGCGTACTCCGCCTTCACCTTCCACGTGCCCGACTGCGGCTCATTGAAGACGACCGTGCACTGCCCGACCTGATTGGCCGTACACGCGGCCGAAATTGCCGCCATCGTCACGGTGACAACCGAGCCCGCGGGTTCTCCCGACGTGAGCACGGTGAAGTTGTGACCAGCGAGACTGACCGGCTCGGTGGCGCTCGCAACGAATGACGACGTCGCGACGGGATAGACCACGACGGGATACGTCGCGGGGAGCGAGTCCCCACCGACGTTGATCGCGGCGACCGTCACCGTGTAGGGGACGTCATTGGTCAGTCCACCGAATGTGCAGTCGAAGGTCGACGTCTCACAGCTCACCACCGTCGAACCCGTTTGGAGGTGGGCGACGTATCCCGTGATGACGGCTCCCCCATTGGATGCCGGCTTCGTCCAGTCGACAGTCATGGAGTTGTTCGCCGCGAGCACCCGCGTGATGACGGGTGATCCGGGCGGGAAGATCAGGGTCGCGCTCATCTTGTTGGACGGCGATGAGGGGCCCGCGGCGTTGGTGGCAACGACGGTCACGGAGTACGTGACACCGTCCAGCAGATCCGTAATCGAACAGTTCCGGCCTGGCGAGCTGCACGTCGCTCGGATGCCGCCGCCGACCGCCGTGGCCGTGTACGACGTGACCGGAGAACCGTTGTCACTGGACGGCGCCGACCAGGTGACCTCGAGCGCGCCACTCGTACCCTTCAGGGACGTGAGGCGTGGCGGACCGGGGCGACCAAAGGGCGTCGACGTGATCGAGTTCGACGCAACAGACTGTCCCGCTGCGTTGATGGACCTGACGATGACTCGGTACTGTGTGCCGTCCATCAATGAACCGATCGAACAACTGGTCTTCGTAGACGAACAGGTGCCCGCGACGGACGCGCCCGTCGCGCTGACGACGTACCGAGAGACTTTCGCACCACCGTCATTTGACGGCTTCGACCAGAAGATGGACAGTGAACGATTGCCGGGGTGAACCTTCACGAGGTGCGGAGCCCCGGGAAGGGAGATGGGAATCGCGATCACCACGTTGGACGCGATCGACACCCCCGCCGCGTTGACGGCAACGACACTCACGGAGTACACCGCGCCGCTGGTCAGACCCACCAGCGAACAGCTCCGAGCGGCCGTGGTGCACGAGAAGCGATGGCGACCGTTCACGGCCGTCGCCTTGTACGACAGGATCGCTGATCCGCCGTCGCTTCGGGGAGCGGACCAGAAGACCGAGAAGGAGTGATTCTTCGGCTGGACAACATTGGGCTGCGGGGCACCTGCGACCGTAAAGGGCGTCGCACTGACGGGGACCGAACTCACCGAACTCCCCTTCACGTTCACCGCC
>CAWHLQ010000053.1:0-20694 GCA_963830195.1 uncultured Actinomycetota bacterium
GGACACCCAGGGCACCAACTGGCCCAGCAGCGGCTCCGCCTCCAATTCTAGATCAAGCAGTAATAAGTGTTATGTTATCCCCGGCTGGGCGTGATGGAGAATCAGGCTCCAGCCGGGGAAATAATCCGGGTTGACCATCAGAAAATGGATGCGATTAACTTAAAAAAGGTTACTGGCAACAAATCTCCAAAGGGTGCTTTTACTTTGATCGAGTTACTGGTGGTAATTGCTATCATTGCCGTCCTGGCCGCCATTTTGTTGCCAGCGTTGGCCGCAGCCAGGGGCAGGGCGTTGTCGCTCAGTTGCATGAACAACAACAAACAACTTGCCGAGGCCTGGTTTTTATATGCGCAGGAGTACAGCGACCAATTGGTTATCAACGTGGATGTTTACACATACCCTCCAGGTCCGGGGGGCAGGGGTGCAACCTGGTGCTTGGGCATTGAAACTTGGGACTTGGCTAATGCCAACACGAACCTTCAGAATCTGACCCTCGACCAGTACGCCCTGTTGGCGCCGTATTCAGCCCACCAATACCAAATCTACCATTGCCCGGCGGATGTGTTTCTCAGCCCGCGACAGGGTGCAGCAGGTTGGGACCACCGTGTGCGAAGTGTCTCAATGAGTTGCGCGCTTGGCGGCGTTCCGGCTGGCGCGCCTAACAATGGCAGGGCACCGGAGTTTCCATGGTCTGTGAAGATACTGAAAACTACAATGACTCAAATCCGCAATCCCGGCCCCAGTGATGTGTGGTATTTTTGGATGAAGCGCCGGACAGCATTAATGACGCAATGTTCTACAATAATCCGGACAGCACGGGCGCATTAACGGGCACGGGCAATAAAGACACTTGGATTGATGTCCCCGGGAGTATGCATAGAGGAAGCGGCTCGCTCGGTTTTGCGGATGGCCACGCTGAAATTCATAAGTGGGTGGACGGAAACACCATTAAGTGGAGCGTACCAACCTACAAAGGCATATCGGGCAGCTGAGTTGCGCCGGTTGATGTGGGATGGTTGGGTGCCCATCTCCACTGCCATGAAGACCTCAACCCTGTTTCAAGCTTTCTGAAGTTGTAGGGGACTGTTTGAAATCGCACAAAAGTTGCAACGGCCGGGCTAAAGACCCGGCCTTTTTTATGGAATTATTTAACGGACGCCTGGGTGGTTTTTATTAAACGATAATGCCAAAATGAGGATGCGCTCTGCTTTCCAGCCATGGCGTTTTTATGTCCAGGCACTTTTTCTTCTGGCCGCACTGTGCCTTGCGGCAACCCACTCGCCGGCGCAATCCAATAATTTCTGGCGGACACAAAGCATCTACCAGATCATCACCGACCGTTTTTACGACGGGGACACAAACAACGACAATGCGGAAGGAACTTACGCCCGTCCGGCAACGAAAGGGGTACATTGGCGGGGATTTCGAGGGCATCGAGCAGAAACTGGATTACATCAAGTCGCTCGGCGCGACCGCCATCTGGATTTCGCCGATTGTCCTGAACACCGAGGGGCAATTCACGGCTACTCCGCATGGAATTTTTACGCTGTGGCTCCGCATTGGGCTCGATCTCCGATCTCCAACACATGGTCCAGGCGGCGCACGCACGCGGACTACTGGTGATTGATGACATTGTCGTGAACCACGCCGGCGACCTCGTCAACGGCAACGGACCGGGTTACCACATTTCAATTATCCGACCGGCTATACTTTGGTTACGCGAACAGCAATAAAACCTATCCGGCCCCGTTCAACCTGACAGCGACAAATCCAGCCCTAACGAATATCTTCCACAACTACGGCAACATCCCGAATTTCAACGATACCACCCAAGCCGTATTGGGCTGGCTGTCCGGGCTGAACGATTTCCGGACGGAAACGCCCTACGTCCGCTCGAACATGGCCGCCATTTACGAATATTGGATCAATCAGATTGGCTTTGACGGATTCCGGGTGGATACGGCATTGGAAGTGGACCAGGGATGCTGGCAAACTTTCTGTCCGGCGATCCATGCCTGCGCGGCGACCAACGGCAATACCAATTTCTTCATGTTTGGCGAGGCGTTTAGCGGTTCTGAAACCACGGTTGGCTCTTATACCGGGACCGAAGGCGGGGGTCCATTCAAGTTTGATTCCGTTTTGGATTATCCGCTTTATTTCGCGGTCAACAGCGTATTTGCCAGGGCCAGCGGAGCGACGTCATTGATTCAAAATCATTACAACGCGGTGGCGGCCAATTATGATCCCGCCGCGCAGATGCAGTTGGTCACCTTCCTTGACAACCACGATAATCCCCGTTTCTTGAGCACCAGCGAGGCGAATAACAACACCAATCGGCTGGAAGTGGCACTGGCATTTCTTTACACCGCGCCCGGCATTCCGTGTCTGTATTACGGCACGGAACAGGGTTTTGATGGCACGACCGACCCGAATGACCGCGAGGATATGTTTGCCGGGGAATTCAAGAACGGTCCGGGGGGCACGGTTTCACAGCTCAGTTCGCCGGGCGTTGACAACTTCAACATGACGCATCCGCTGTTCCAGTGGGTGGCCCAGTTGAACAATTTTCGCCGGTTGTATCCGGCGCTCACGCTCGGTTCATACGTCAATCGGGCCAACAACTCCAGCGGCCCGGGATTGTTTGCCTATTCCCGCGTGCTGAACACGCAGGAAGTGTTTGTGGTTTTCAACACCGCCAGTTCCAGCCAAACATTGCCCGCGAGCACGCTGACTTATCCGGCGGGCACCGTGCTGGTGAATTTACTGAATACCGAACGAAACCTACACTCTGACCGCAGGCTCGCAAACTCCGGCCATCACCGTGCCCGGCACCGCCGCAAAAATCTTTATCGCGCAATCGCAGTGGCAGCCGCTGGACCCGGTGGTGATGAGCAACTCACCTGCGCACCGGACAACCAATGTGCCGACTTTTTCACCCATCGTGCTCCAATTCAGCAAGCCGATGGATACGAACAGCGTTCAAAACGCCTTCAGCATCAGGCCAACGGTCGGCGGCGCGTTCAGTTGGTCGCCCGCGAACGACAGGATGACGTTCACCGCCGGTGGCGCGGGTCTGCCGGGTTTAACCAATATCACAGTAAATCTGACCAACACGGCATTTGACGCGGCCGCGGGTAAAACCCTGTTTGCGTCTTACAGCTTATCGTTCCAGACCGCGGGTGCCGCAAACATTTTACAAAATTGAAATCGTGCCCTGGCATAAAATTGATTATTAAAATCCAAGTGAGAAATAAAATTGTTTTGGCAATCGTATTTGGTCTTTGCCTGCACCTGACTGGTTTGGTGGTGCAGGCCGTGGACCCGCTGCCGCCGGTTTCGATTCCGAGTGATGGTGGCAATGGTGGTTGGTCGTCGCTCGGTGCGATGCCTGCTCCGACCTGGGATGGCAAAGTGTTGTTGTTTCAGGGCGGCCAAGGCACGCTCGCTATTACGCCTTTTCCGACGACGTCATCCGCGTCCGTTTCACAACTGCAAAATCCTTTGGCCGGGATCATTCCTACGCCGTCGTCAATCACGATTGGGGCACGGCGTCGGCAAAAGTTGAGACCGGTTCCAATTCCACCACGCTGGCACCGGCTTCGATTAAAGTGATCGTGCAACAGTATCCGCTGCGGATTTCTTTTGCGAATTCCGCCGGTGAGATTCTGGACGCCGATGATCCGGGACGCGGATCGCTTTCGCGGCCCGGCGTTCCGCGTCGCCAAACAATTGCGCGGATGACGAGCACGTTTATGGCTTCGGCGAAAAGAATGGCCAGCTCGACAAGCGCGGTTGGAAACTAGGCGGCTACAATTATGTCATGTGGAACTCAGACACTTACGCCTACGATTCCGAGCACGGATCCGATTTATGTTTCCGTGCCGTTCTACCTGGTTTGCGGCACGGGCAGGCGCACGGAATTTTTCTGGATAACACCTGGCGCAGCAATTTCGACATCGGCCGCGAACGGCAGGACCTGTTGACCTTCGGCGCGGAAGGCGGCGAACTGGATTATTATTTCATCAATGGCCCGGATCCCGAAAAAAGTCATCGAACGGTACACCGCGCTGACCGGGCGGATGCCGTTGCCGCCGCTGTGGTCGCTCGGCTACCATCAGTGCCGATACAGCTATTATCCCGAATCGAAGGTGCGCTGATTGCGGACACGTTCCGCCAAAAGGAAATCCCCGCCGATGTCATCTGGCTGGACATTCATTTTCAGGACAACTACAAGCCTTTCACCTGGAATCATGAGCGGTTTCCTGATCCGAAGAAGATGATCGCGGATCTCCGCGGCGCAGGGTTTCCACGTCGTGTGCATCGTCGACGCGCATCCGAAGGTTGAAAAGGGTTATGCGCCTTACGACGAGGGCATCGCGGGAAATTACTTTGTGAAAAGTCCCGACGGCTCGCTGTATGAAGCGCCGGTTTGGCCGTCGCATGGCGGATAAAGATCCCGGCCCGAGCGCGTTCCCGGATTTCAGCAATCCGGCGGCACGCGAATGGTGGGGGTCGCTTTACAAGAGTTTCCTGGACAACGGCGTGGCGGGCATTTGGAACGACATGGACGAACCGGCGGTTTTCAATAACCTCGGCGGGACCATGCCTCTGGATGTGGTTTTCGACAACGAAGGTCAGCCGGCCACGCATCGCGAAATGCACAATGTATATGGCCAGTTGCTGACCCGCGCGACTTTTGAAGGGTTGTCACGCTTGCGTCCCAACGAGCGTCCCTTTGTGCTCACGCGGGCCAGTTTCGCGGGCGGCCAACGCTACGCTGCCGTCTGGACGGGCGACAACACCTCCGATTGGTCTTCGCTGCGGCAGTCCATTTCCACCCTGCTGGGCATGGGACTGTCTGGATTTTCCTTTGTGGGTTGCGACATTGGCGGCTTTGATGATTCCCGTCCGGCGAACTTTACAGCCGCTGGCTGCAAGTCGGTGTTTTTTATCCGTTCATGCGGTCGCATTCCACGTTGGGTTCGCCCGACAAGGAGCCGTGGTCGTTCGGTTACAACCTGAGATCATCAATCGACACGCAATCGAACTGCGCTATCAATTGCTGCCCTCCATTTACAATGCGATGCGACAGGCCAGCCAAACCGGTGTGCCGGCCCTGCGGCCGTTGTTTCTCGAATATCCCGCTGATGAAAAGGTCGCCGGGCTGGATGATGAGTTTCTTTTTGGCGACGACCTGCTCGTGGCGCCGGTTCTATTTGAAGGCGAGAACGAACGCGACGTTTACCTGCCCCAAGGGGAATGGTTCGATTACTGGACCGGTCGTCGGTATGCCGGGAGGCCAGACCAAACTGCCGGTCACGCTCGATTCGATACCCATGTTCGTGCGCGGCGGTGGGTTTATCTTCCGTCAACCCGTCATCCAGAACACTGGCGAGATGCCGGGAAAACCGCTTCGCGTCCTCATCGCTCCGGCGAGCGAGTCTGAATCCTCACTCTACGAGGACAATGGCGAAACGCTGGATTATCGCAAAGGCGCCTTTATGAAACGCCGGTTTCATCAAAGCCGCAACGATCGGAAAATGGTCGTTGACGTGTCCGGGCCGGAAGGGACCTATCGTCCCGCTGCGCGCGATTTGGTTCTGGAGACGTGGGCCGGCCATGAACCTGAAAATATCTTCAAGCAAACCGGTGACGTGGCCGCTGACAGGGTTTTATTGCCGCATTTGAACGCGGGTGCGCTGGCACATTCGCCGCAAGGGTGGTCATTCGCCAACGGCTTGCTTACCGTGAAGGATGGTGACAGCTTCAAGCCGATGCATTTTGTCATTGAGCGTTAATTTGTCTTCTGCCGCTCCAGCAGAAGCCTTTGGCGGACCTGGTTAATCAGAACCAACGAAGCGCGAAGCCGTGCGCTCGGTCTGTGAAAATCCCACGAATGCGGCGGCGGCAACCCACAAACCAGATCGAATAGCAGTGGGGCAGGTTGGAAGCTCAAGACAAAGTCATGATTTTGTAGAACGTGATTGGCCTGATCCCATCAAGGCGGTCGTGACCTACGCGCAGGGCGTGCCGCTCGATCTCTTCCAGCGAACCGTCATCTCGACCTGCTCGATCTCGACGATTGCGTTGACGGACGGTGCACCAGTGGTCCTCGGGGTCAACTCCGTGGGCTCGCTCCAGGAAGTGGCGCCCTCGTGAATTACGTCTTCGGTGCGCCCGACAAGTTGATGGTCGGCACGCGCGGCGAGGTCGGCAGCCGACTGTTCCTGTTCCAAGTCCGCGAGGGTCGACGCCTCGTGATCGTCAAGTGCGAGAAGCAGCAGTTGTCGGCTCTGGCCACGTGGATCGCTGCGGTTATCGACAATCTCGGCCGGCCCGGACACCTCCCGGACGACCTGTCGCTCGAGCCGGAGTATGAACCAGACTTCACCGTCGGTGAGATCACGGTCGGACTCGACGAGGAGAATCAGGTGCTCGACCTGATCATGACGTCAGACGACGACGAGTCGACGCTCGAAGTGACACTGAACAAGGAGTGGGCGGCGGCGCTCGCCATCGCGGTCACCACCTTGGTCGACGCCGGGCGGCCTCCGTGCCCCCTGTGCGGCTTGCCGCTCGATCCCCGTGGTCACGACTGTCCGCGTACGAACGGGCACCTACCGCCCCTGCGATGACGACAACCGAAATGGTCGAGCTCCTCGAGCGCGGCACGATTGAGGTCGTCGGTCGGGTGGCCGGATCGTCGAATCAAGCGTTACTGGTTGAACTCTCTCTGGGTGACCGCCGCGCTCACGCCTGCTACAAATCCGAAGTGGGCGAGCGTCGCCTGTGGGACTTTCCCGATGGACTGTGGCGTCGCGAGATCGCTGCCTACGAGCTCGACGTCGTTCTGGGAACGGGATTGGTGCCACCCACGGTGGCTCGCGATGACGCGCCCTTCGGTCCGGGATCCCTGCAGTGGTGGGTCGAGGACAACGGGGTAGATCACTACTTCACCCTCCGGGAACGTGCGGAACTCCAGAGTTGGTTGATCCGTTTAGGTGCCTTCGACGTCGTGGCGAACAACGCGGATCGAAAGAGCGGACACGTGATCTACGACGGTGAGCGTTGTTGGGCGATTGACAACGGGCTGTGCTTTCACGAGGACGACAAGTTGCGCACCGTGGTGTGGGATTACACCGATGAGCCCCTCGACGATGACCTCCTCGAGCACCTCGCCCGATTCGCCGACGGTGAGATCGGCGCACTCGGAGCGTGGCTGCGTCCCGACGAGTTGGCCTTCACCCAACTGCGCGCCAGCGAGCTCGTTGCGCGCGGGGTGTTGCCCGCACCCGACGAAGACCGCGACTGGCCGCCGTATCCGTGGCCCTTGGTCTAGGCGTGGACGTCCAGCGGGATCGAGATGCCGAGGCCACCTCGGGTCTCGCCGCCGAATCGCTCGATCTCGGTCTCGAGATGCAGCGGGCGCGTATGCAGTCGTTCCTCCAGCACCGCGTCGTCCAGTAACGACGCCGGCACAATCCACGAGACTTCGAACTCGAGGCCGTCGGGATCGACACCGTAGAGAGCCTTGGTCGTCCCGTGATTCGACGCCCCGACCAAGTGGCCACGCCGACTGAGGTCATCGCGAATCGCCGCCAACTCATTGAGCGTGCTCACTTCCCACGCGATGTGGTACATGCCGACCGTGTCACGACCGGCCGCCGAGTCACCCGCGTTGGGACCGATCGCAAAGAGCCCGAGATCGTGATCGTTCGTCGAGCCCGGTGCCTGCAGAAACGACGCACGACCTTCGACTCCCATCACCTCGCGGAAGCCCAGGACCTCCTGATAGAAGGTCTTCGTCGCGTTCACGTCGCGCACGTAGAGCACCACATGGTTGAGTCGATGCACTGGCATAGGTTCTCCTTTACGCCACGGCGACGTCGAGGTCGTCGCCGTAGGCCGGCACGCCCGATTCTAAGAGGATCGCGGTCACGACGGTCCCGGCCGCAAAGACCACCGCGGCCCACCAGAAGGCCGCAGTGACGCCCGAGAGGGACACGCTCGCGGAAAGGCCGACGGCGCTCGGTGCGGGCGCAGCCACGTGGAGGGAGTCGGTGTCCGATGACGCGAGCAGGGCCACCGCCGAGAGGATCGTGGCGCCGCTGATGGCACCCACCTGCTGTGAGGTGCCGGCCACGCCACCGGCCACGCCACCGTCTCCGAGACGCGCTCCGCTCATCAACGTCGATGTTGCCGGTGCGACGATGAGGCCCACGCCGAGTCCCGTCACGATGAGACCCGGCATGACGTGAGTGAAGTATTGATTAGTCACGGGAAGACGAGTCATCAAGACCATGCCCATCACGCCGAGAAGCATCCCGGAGGGGACGAGTGCGCGAGGACCCGTCACGGGCAGCAATCGGGCGCTCGCGATACTGGCCGACACCGCGATCGCGCCGACCAGGGGAAGAAAGGCCACTCCCGTCGCGACCGCCGAGAGGCCGAGCTGTGCTTCGAGGTAGTGGGCGAGGAACAAGACGGCGATGAAACCGGCGAAGTTTGCCGCAAACAGCGCGACGATCGAACCAACTCGATTGCGGCTTCGCAGAAGTTGACGGGGCACGAGCGGCGCCGCAACGCGCATCTGCCACCACCCGTATCCGACGAGAAGCACGATGCCGAGTCCAAGACTGACCCACACGTCCTCGTGGCGCCACGGGACCGAGAGTGAACGAATCGCTCGCGCGCAGCCGTAGAACAGACAGAACAGACCCGCGGTCGCCAGGAGGGCCCCAGGGACGTCGAGTGGGGTCCGACGAACGTCGTCGCGCGCGCGTAGATACCGCACGACACCCGCCAGGCCGACCGCAGCCAGAACGACGCTCGCGAGTAAGCACCAGCGCCACGACAGCCAGTGGGTGAGCAGGGCGCCCGCGAGCAGTCCGAGCGCGGCACCGGAGCCGGTCAGCGCTCCCAGCAGCGAAAACGCGCGTGCCCGCGTCGTGGCTACGGTGAATGTTCGCGACAGCGTGGCCACGGTCGCGGGCGCGAGCAGCGCGCCGCACGCACCCTGGCTGGCCCGAGCGGCGAGCAGCATCGAGAAACTCGACGCCACGCCACCCACCGTCGACGCCGCCGCAAACCCGGTAAAGCCGACGATCAGCGAGGTGCGTTGACCGAGCCGGTCGACGAGTCGACCCCCGACCAACAGCAAGGAGCCGAAGACGAGCGTGAACGTCGTGACAAACCAGAAGCGGTCGACGTTGGCCGGTCCGAACGATGCGCGCGCCCCGTCGAAGGCCGGAAAGAACAGTGTGACGTTCATCACCACCAGCAGTTCGGCGACGCCCAGAGATAGCAGCAGTCCGCGCCGACGAGTCGACGGAGTTGCTGACGTCACGTCGTTCCTCCCGTTCGAGCGCGAAATCTGGTCCAACCTAGCGTGATGGTGACAGCACAACGCCCCGGCCAGGCGGCCGGGGCGTCGACGCGAGCGGGGCTGTTACCCCTTGTTCTGGAGCGCCTCGATCAACGCGGGCAGAACCTTATGGACGTCACCGACGATCCCGAGATCAGCGATTTGGAAGATCGGAGCGTCGGGATCCTTGTTGATGGCGACGATGTTCTTCGATCCCTTCATGCCGACCATGTGCTGGGTCGCACCCGAAATGCCACACGCGATGTAGACGGTGGGCTTCACGGTCTTACCCGTCTGACCCACCTGGTGCGAATACGGAACCCAACCGGCGTCGACGATGGCGCGACTGGCGCCGGCGGCGCCATTCAGCAGCTTCGCGATGGTCTCGATGAGTGCGTAGTTGCCCGCCTCGCCGAGGCCACGTCCACCCGACACGACGACCGCCGCGTCCTCGAGCTTCGGACCCGTTCGCTCCTCGACGTGGGAGACAACAATGGTGGCTCCCGCGGTCGATCCGAGGTCACCTGCCGCGAGAGGTTGCACGGCGGCGGGAGCGCCCCCGGCTGGCTCGGCGACGAACGACTTTGCGCGCACGACGATGATCCCCGGCGCCTCACCGGTGAAGCGCGCCTTCACGATCTGTGAGCCGCCGAAAACCGGGTGCTCGGTCACGAGTCCGCCCTCGTCCGTCAGGCCCGTGACGTTGGTCAGCACGGGTCGGTCGAGACGAGCCGACAGACGACCCGCAACATCGCGACCGTCGTAGCTCGTCGGGATGAGGATGACGTCCGGAGCGCCGGCACTCGCCACCAAACCCGCGATCGCCGCGGCGACGGGCACGCCCGGCAACGCGCCCGACAGGTCGCCGACGTCGTACAGAGTGGTGGCGCCGTAGTCGCCGGCGATCGCCGCGAGGGCCGCGGTGTTCGAGCCCCAGGTGATCGCCGCAACGGTGCCACCGAGGGTGCGGGCGTGTGTCAGCAGTTCGAGCGACGTCGACGTGAGTCCGTCTCCGCCCGGCTCGACAACGACCCAGATGTTGGTGAGTGCCATGACGAAATCTCCTAAAGGACTTTGATCGAATCGAGGTACGACACAATGCGGTCGGCACCGTCGCCGTCATCGACGACGATCTCACCCGAGCCGCGGGACTCAGCGGCGACCACCGCCACGATCTCCTGGCGCGCACCGGCGGGTCCAACCTGTCCGCCGAGATCCAGGTCTGCGACGGTCAACTCCTCGACCGGCTTGGACTTCGCAGCCATGATCCCCTTGAACGACGCGTAACGAGGCTCGACGACACCTGCGGTCACCGTCACGACGGCGGGCAGTGGCGAGGAGACTTCATCGAAGCCCTCCTCCGTCTGACGATTCACCGTCACCATGGCACCGTCGACAGTGACGGACTTCGCGAAGGTGATTGACGGCAGGCCGAGCAACTCGGCGACTTGCACCGGCGTCGTTCCGGTGTACCCATCGGACGACTCCGTGGCGGCGAGAACGAGATCGGGGTTGACGCGACGGATGACGGCGGCGAGGACCTTGGCCGTGCCGAGCGCGTCCGTGCCGCGCAGCGACTCGTCACTCACGATGATCGCCTTCGCGGCACCCATGGCCAACGCATTGCGCAGACCGGAGACGTCGGCGGACGAGCCCATCGAGACCACGGTGACCTCGCCCTCGCCGGCCTTGTCGACGAGTTGGAGACCCATCTCGACGCCGTAAGTGTCTGCCTCGTCGAGGATCAGCTTGCCCGATCGATCGAGGTTGTGGGTGGCGGCCTCAAGCGACTGTGGAGCCGCCGGGTCGGGGATCTGCTTTACGCACACGACAACGTTCATGGTGGCCAATCTAGGGGATTTCGACGACCCCTTCGTCAGGGTCGTTGGTCTCTAGTGGCCAACGTCGCGAGTGCCAGTCGGGGATCATCGGTGATCACGGCGTCCACCCCCAGATCAAATTGGCGTTCCATCTCCTCGGCCGCATTGACCGTCCAGACGTTCACGTCGAGCCCCACATCGTGAGCGTGCGCAACCAGGTCAGCGGTCACCCCATTGAAGAAGGGGTGGATGGCGTTGAGGCCCCTCTCCGCCACCTGCGGAATCGACGGAGCGGGATCGACTCTCCAGTCGAGTAGCCATCCCACGGGTACCGTCGCGTCAGCGAAGCGCACGGCCGCACACGTGTCGAGGTCGAAACACGAGATGATCACACCGTTCAACCACCCCAGTTCACTGAGAGAGGCCACGACCTGGTGCGCGAGGGCTCCGGAGGCGTCGTACACGGCTTCACTCGGGTGATTCTTGATTTCGACGTTCACGCGAAGACCGAGACACGCGGTGAGCGCCTCTTCGAGCGTGGGGATCGAGCCCGGAAGTTCACGGCACTCGAGGTCGTTGATCGCACCGACGCCGTCGATGACGAGGTCGTGGTGCACTACCAGTGCGCCGTCGCGAGTGCGACGCACGTCCAGTTCGACCCCGTCCGCACCCGCGATGCGGGCCTCCAGGAACGCGGCGACCGTGTTCTCCATCTCGACCGAGTGCAGCCCGCGGTGCGCGAAGATCTCGGTCACCGAGGCATCTTGACAGAGCGTCGACGTTGCAGCGCGTCCCACAGGAATCACCCTGATCAGGCGGCAAATAAATTTTCGATGTTGCCCTTGTTGTACGCCTTACTGACGAGTAATATTTACTCTTCGCATCGGATTGTTGGACCAGTTGAGGCACCGGTGATCCGCCCCTAGTCGTACCAAGGAAGCACCATGTCATTGATCTGGAACCGCACTCACGCCTGGGACGAGGCCGACTGGCGCACCGAGGCCGCCTGTCGCGACACCGAGCCCGACCTGTTCTTTCCCATCGGCACCACGGGCCCCGCGCTCGATCAGATCGAGTCCGCCAAGCGAGTGTGCAACGCGTGTGACGCGTCGAAGGCCTGTTTGGAGTTCGCCCTGGCGACCAATCAGGAGTCCGGCGTCTGGGGCGGTACGACCGAAGAGGAGCGCCGCAAGCTGCGCAAGCAGTGGCTGGCCGCTCGTCGTCGGAGCATGAACCTCTAACGCCGCTCGCCCGTGGGAATCTCCACGCGCACGTAGGTACCACCACCTTCCGTGGTGTTGATTGAGTGCATCTCGATGGTCCCGCCCAACTGACTGCGCACGAGGTCGCGCACGATGGAGAGTCCGAGACTGGTGGGAACCTCGAGGGAGAACAACTCGTCGAGCCCCCGTCCGTTGTCGCGAATTTCGGCGACGGCCGAGCCGTGGTCGCTCGACAAGTTGAGCACCACGACGCCGACGTCCTCATTGTGAGGCCCCCCGAAATCCACGAACGCGTGCTCGACGGCGTTGGTCAACAGCTCGGCCAACACAACCGCCAACGGGGTGGCAATGTCCGTCGACAACGTGCCGAGGTCGCCGTTGACAGTGATCTCGACCGGGTGCAGCGACAAGACCGAGTCCTCCACCATCGCCACCAGTGAACGCACAATCTCATCGAAGACGACCTCCTCGCCGGGCTCGCGGGAGAGGACTTCGTGGACGACCGCGATGGACCGAACGCGTCGCTCGGCCTCGAGCAATGCGGTGCGACTGTGCACGTCATCACTCCGGCGAGCTTGAAGTCGTAACAGCGACGAGATGGTCTGCAGATTGTTCTTGATCCGGTGGTGGACCTCCTTAATGGCTTGGTCCTTGTTCAGCACGAGCCGGTTCAGTCGCCGCAAGTCCGACACGTCCCGCAACAGAACGATCACGCCGCTGACCTCTCCCGCGGCGACCAAGGGCACGCAGTGGAAGAGAATCGCGACGTCACTACCGCGATCCACCTCCTCAATTGCCGGTATCCCGAATTCGAGCGCCCGCTCCACCACGCGCACGCGAAGTCCGAGGTCGCGCAGCGCGCGCCCCTCCATCGCGCTGTAGAGACCCAGGCGGTGCATCGCGTTGGCGGCGTTCGGCGTGGCGAACTCGACGAGACCCCGTCCGTCAATGAGGATGATCCCGTCGCCCACGCGCGGCATCCCCGGTCCGGCAACTTCGGCTTCGCGGAACGGAAACGAGGCCTCAGAGACCATGTCGCAGAGACGCTCGAAGAGATCCAAGTAGGCGGTTTCGTAGAGCGACGCCGGCCCGCGCAGCGGCGCTTGGAGACGCACGAGAATCGCGATGACATGACCGCCGAATCGCACGGGGACGAACCACGCCGGTACGAGTCCCTCGACCCCGTCAACGGCTGCGCTGCCCTCCACACGGCTCCCGCTCGACATGGCCTCGCGCACGAGGGGCCAGTTCGCCGCCAACTGGGTCGTGCCGACCAGGTCGTCGCCGAGCAACGTCGCCCGATTGTTCGGTCGCACTTGCCCGAGAACGACGAGATCCGGTTCGCGACTGAATCCGTCCGAACACGCCGCCATGAGCAGCATGTCCGAAAACGAGAGGTCGGACAGCAACGACCACGATGCGACGAGCCGCATCAGGTGATCGGTCTCGGGCATCGTGAGCGACGTGCGCAGCGACGCGAGTTCGGCCAACGTCGCCACTAGGCAGACCTCAGCGGGACCATGCGCCGACGGCGCTGGTCGTAGGCGGCGAGTTCATGGACGCCGCGCTCTTCGAGCATCGTGGCGAGCTCGCCCACTCGGGTCGACACGCGTTCACGGTGGTGCGCGTCGCTCGCGGTCGTGAAGGTCACGCCCTTGGACACGAGACGGTCCAAGAATCCCGGTGCCGGGTACGCCTCGTTGACGGGCTTGAACCACCCCGCGGACGAACACTCGACTGAGATGTCCGCGCGCGCCGCAGCGTCGGCCATGTGCTCCCAGAACTCATCGCGGGAGGCGGGTTGAAATCCCGCGACCTTGATGAGGTCCGGGTGCGCGAGCACGTCCACGGCCGCGCACTCGGCGAGTTCGCCCAGCGACTCGGCGTAGAGCCGCCAGCAGTCGTCGACGTCGCGGGTGGTCCACTCGACCATCTGGACGTCGTTGTGGATGTCGTCGAATTGCCAGGTCCCGAGCCAGTGCACACTGCCGATCAGCACGTCAAAGGGATATTGGGCGAGCAACGCACTGACGTCATCCATCTGACCTCGGCAGTAGTCAACTTCGAGTCCGACGCGAACCGGAAGCCCGTTGTCCTTGGCGGCCTGTGCGAGCGTGACGTACTCCTCCAGTGAGTTGCGAGCGTGAAAGTCGAAGTACTCGGCCATCGCGACACTCGTCGGCTCGTGTTCGTGCCGAGCCCAGAAGTCCCCCACGACCGCACGAACGTCTCGGAACCGGTGTGCGTGCTCCGTCAGAGCCAACTCACTGACGCCTTCGTTACGGGCGCGCTCGCAGTACTCGGCGATCTGGTCAAGACGAAACCACACCGAACTCTCCGAGTGCGGCCACAGGTGCAAGTGGTAGTCGATCACAGAGCTCCCTCGTCGTGCCTCAGGACTCTACGACACCCGATGACGCCATCAGGATGTCACCCAGCTGCGTCAGACCTCGTAGTTCGTTGATCTCGCCCTCGAGCGACGGTGCACTGAACAGGGGGACGTCACGGCGGGTGAGGCGGGCGACCTGCTGGCGTTCCTGCTCGGCCACGACACGCCAACTGCGCGCATTCTCGATCAGTCCCGCGCGCACGCGTGCGAGTGTGGCCACGTCCACGTCGCACGCCGCTGCCGCGTCGGCAAGATCCTTGCTCGCCAGGTCGTCCATCGACGCGTCAAGTGCGGGGTCCACCAGCGTCAGGGGCAGAACTCGGTTCAGAATCCAACCACGCACGTGCAACTTCCGACGCGAGAGTTCGTCCACAAAGAACTGCGCCTCCCCGACCGGTACCGCTTCGAGCGTCGAGACAACGAGAAACGAGGTCGTGGGTACCGCTAGGAGCGCCTCGACCTCGCGTGCGCGCTCGACGAAGCCGGCGTACATGGTGTTGAGCAACAAGAAGAACTCGGTGATGTCACCCACGAACTGTCCCCCGAGGATGCGGTCGGCGATCTGCGAGAACGGCCTCGCCGCGAAGCCGACGACGCCCCCGCGGGCGGGAGCGATGAGCCAGCGCAAGAGACGCGAGGAGAAGAAGTCCGCCATTCGACTCGGTGCATCAAGGAAGTCGAGCGCGTTACGCGTCGGCGGCGTATCCACGACGATCAGGTCGTAGAGACCCAGTCCCACGAGCTCGTGCAGACGTTCCATGGCGATGTAGTCGTGACTCTGGATGAAACGACCCGTGATGTTCTGGTACAGCATGTTGTCCAGAATCCGCTGGGCCGTGGCCGCGTCGGGGGCGTGGCGCCGGATGAGGGCGTCCCAGGACGCCTTGGTGTCCAGCATCGCCACGTGCAGCTCGCCGGGACCGTCAAAATTCTTCACCCTCGTGACGTCATTGCCGATGCCGCTGAGACCGAGAGCGTCGGCCAATCGGCGTGCCGGATCGACGGTGACGACGAGAACCTTGCGCGCGGACGACCGCGCCACGGCCACACCGAGCGCCGCGGCGCAGGTGGTCTTGCCGATGCCTCCCGGGCCACAGGTGATGACGACCTTCGACGTGCCCATCACGTCACTCATCGACGTCATCGCAGTTCCTCGCTCAGCGACCGCGCGACGGCGGCGACGACACGCGGCGGCGAGGCGACGTCGAACAGGAAGGGTTGGATCACGATGGGCAGGTCGTTGCCCACGCCGTCGCGCAGAACCGCCAGATGTTCGTTGGCCACCGCGCGGCGACTCGTCGCGAGGATCGCCGCGTCAAACATACCGTCAAGTCCGCTGTCGTCGAACGGTGCGACACGCCGAAGGTTGAGAGATTCCACGAGGGCCACGTCGCGAGGAATGAACAGGTCCGCCAGGACGCGGTTCACGACGACCGCCCCGGCGTGCGTGGTCGTCTCGCTGCCGATGGAGCCGAGCAATTGCAGCGTCTCGTTCACCGGCATCTCTTCCGCGGTCGTCACGACCAGCACCCCCGTCGTCTCTTCGTCGGACAACATCCGCAACATCCAGTCAGTCTGAGTGCGGATGAGCCCGACACGAACGAGTTGCTGCAGCGCTTGAGGCGCGGCGAGGTAGCCCGTGATGTGGCCAGTCGCGGGTGCGTCCACGACGACACAGTCGTAGTGGCGCTCTCGAACCTCGTAGCAGAGCTTGCCGATCGTCAGTATTTCCTTCACCCCCGGCGCCGCGGCCGCCACGAAGTCAAACGCGGCGGCGATGGGCCCGATACGACCGACCACGGGCAGCTTCAGAAAGATCTTGAGATACTCACGCAGCGACGCCTCGGTGTCCATCGCCATCACACTGAGGTGGTCATCGACTTTCGTTGGCTCAAATCGGAGCTGGCGCAACTCGAACGCGTTGGCGAGATCCGTCCGTTCGTCGACACTGCACAACAGAACCGTTCGACCTTCGTCGGCCATCGAACGCGCCAGGCCCGCCGCGACGGTCGTCTTCCCGACTCCACCCTTGCCGGTGACGAAAATCAGTTTGCGTTGCCGCAGGGGGAGCGGCGACACGCGCTACGCGGCGCCGAAACCGACGCGCCGCTCGCTCGCCGGCACGCCGAACTCCACGTAGGCGACCCGACCCGCCGGGATCCCCACGCGGCGGCCCTTGCGGTCGGTGAGCCACAACACCGACTCGGAGGCCAACGCCGACTCCACTTGACTCATCACCGCGTCGCGATCGGCGTCGTCGGCCAGTTCGACCTCCAACTCCTTCATCGACTGCACAATTCCAATTCGGATATCCACGGTGACTCCTCCAGCGTTTGCGAAACCAACCCATGTTACGGGCCTCGGGCATGATGGCAGGCATGAAGGGTGAGTTCGTGACGGATCGAAACCGCCAGTGGGCGTCCACGATGGAGGGCTTCGAGGGGGATGGGTCGTTGCTCACCGTCGCGCACGAGGACTCTCACGCCCGGGTGGGATCGCCGGGCGGTCCTCCCGGGCCCGAACCCCTGTCGCGAGGTCGCCGTGAACAGTTCCTCGACGAAGTCCTCGCCCCCGGCGCCGCACGCGGCACGGCCTCGGGCCGCCGGCTGCGCGAGGAGGAACCTGACGAATTTCGCACGTGCTTCGAGCGAGATCGCGACCGCATCCTGCACTCCAGCTCTTTCCGACGGCTCGCCGGCAAGACGCAGGTGTTCATCTTTCCTGAGGACCACCAACGCACGCGACTGACCCATGCACTGGAGGTGGCCCAAGTCGCCACGAGCGTCGCGCGCAGCGTGGGCCTCAACGTCGCACTGACCGAGGCGATCGCCATTGGTCACGACTGCGGGCACGGCCCCGGCGGGCACGCCAGTGAGGATGCCTTCGAACCATTCGTGGACGGAGGATTCAACCACGCCCTCTGGGGAGCCGACGTGGCGTTGGCCGAGTTGAACTTGTGCGCCGAAACGCTCGACGGGATCCGAAACCACTCCTGGTCACGTCCGGCACCATCAACGGCCGAAGGTGAGGTTGTGTCGTGGGCCGACCGCGTGGCGTACGTCTGTCACGACTTTGAAGACGCCGTCACCGCCGGCATCGTGCGCGAGGACGACCTGCCCACCGACGTGCGCGAACTGTGCGGCACAACGCGAAGCCGGCAGCTCGGCACCTTCATCCGGGCACTCATCACAACGATCCACGAGACCGGCTTCGTCGGCATGGACGCCCACCACGCCGCGGCGCTCGCGTCGTTTCGCGCCTTCAACTACAAATCCATCTACCTCCGCGACGCGTCGCGAGAACAGGCCGGGGCCGTCGTGGGCATGCTGCGAGCGCTGGTGGAGGCATACGCGTCGTCCCCCGAGCTATTGCCCATGGACGCGCGAGCGAGAACCGGTCGCGATGCGGACCCTCTGCACGACGCGGTCGCCTACGTCGCGGGCATGACGGACCGTTTCGCCTGTCGACGAGCGGTCACTTTGCTCGACTGGCCCATCGACCAACTCCCGCGAGGTATCGATCGCTGACGGGTCCTACTTGGTCGCGGCTTCGAGGTTGATCATGTTCGCTCGCCCCCCACGCATCCACTCCAACCGCTGTTCGGTGGTGCGGATCGCGGCCTTTTCGTGCGTGAAAATCCAGAAGCTATTGGTCCGCACGGCGTCTTCGACCGCGGCTCCGACAATCGACGGGTCAATGCCATGGCTCACGACTTCCGCGGCGATGGTCGAGACCGCCTTGGCTTCTCGCGACTCGGTCACCGCGCGCAGTTCCGCAGGCATGTTGCGCTGACTCTCGGCGATTCGAGTCTTCACGAAGCCGGGGCACAGCACCGACACACCCACCTGTGACTCACGGTTACGCAATTCATGGAACAGCGATTCCGAGATTCCGACGACGGCGAACTTGCTGGCGCAGTACGCACCCATTCCGGGCACACCGCCCAGTCCGGCGAGCGACGCCGTGCTCACCACGTGTCCTTCGTTCTGCTCGAGGAACAGCGGCACGAACGCGTTGATGCCGTTGACGACCCCGTCAACGTTCACGGCCATGACCCAGTCCCACACCTTCTTGGGCGTGCCAATCGTCGGGCCGGCGCCCACACCCGCGTTGTTGAAGATCATGTGCGCGGCGCCAAACTCAGCCAACGCCGCGTCACGCAAGGCGAGGACGTCCTCTTCCACGCTCACGTCGCAACGAACACCGATCACCTTGGCGCCGCTGTCGCGCAGTTGACCGACGGCGTTGTCGAGGGGACCCTGTTCAATGTCACCGAGCACCACGTTGGCGCCCGAGCTGGCGAACTGACGTGCGGTCGCGAGGCCGATACCGCTCGCGCCGCCGGTGATGACCGCTGTCTTGCCCTCAATCTCCATGTCGTATCCCCCTCGTGTCTGAAGGGAACCATACTGACAGATCGCTAGACGAGCTTCAGCTCCTGGCGATAGACCCGCGCGGGTCCCTGCGCCACAATCCGTTCAGCGAGTTGATCGAAGGCGCGACCGATCTCGCTCTCGGGGTGACTGGCCATAATGGGCGCGCCCACGTCGCCTCCCTCGCGCAGAGTCGCGTCAAGGGGGATCTGCGCGAGGAGCGCAATACCCAGCTCCTCACCCAATCGCTGCCCACCGCCGGCCCCGAAGATTTCGTATCGGGTCCCGTCGTTGCCGGTGAACCAGCTCATATTCTCGATCACCCCGCGCACCGACAACTTCAGCTTTCGCGCGGCGTACGCCGAGCGTTGCGCGACGCGCTGCGCCGCGGGTTGCGGCGTCGTGACGACGTACATCTCGATGCGCGGCAACACCTCGGACAACGTGAGAGCGACGTCGCCGGTCCCCGGCGGCATGTCGATGAGCAGGAAGTCGGGCTCGTCCCACCACGCCTCGGTCACAAGTGGCTCGATGGCCTTGTGCAACATCGGCCCCCGCCAAATGACGGGCTGTTCGTCGGGCACGAAGTAGCCCATCGAGAGACACCGCACACCGTGGCTCAGCGTCGGGATGACGGTATCGCCGAGGATGATGGGATCGTGCGCGGCCCCGAGCATCTTGGGCAGTGAGAAGCCGTAGACGTCCGCGTCCAGCACTCCCACGTCGAAGCCTCGACGGGCGAGCGCGATGGCGAGATTCACCGTGACCGAGGACTTGCCGACGCCGCCTTTGCCCGAGGAGATCCCGAGGACGCGAGTTCGACTCGACTTGCCCAAGAACCGCGGTGGCGCGTCGCCGTGATCATGATGTCCCGGTCCCGGCTCGTCCGCCATGGCGACGCGCAAGAAGTGGCGCAACGCCAGACGTTCGTCGTCGTTCATCGAGCGCACCGTGACGTCCGCTCCCGGAGCGATCGCGGTCACGGCCGACGTCACCAGATCCAGATGGGGCCAGTCGAGGACCGGAAGGACCAATTGGACGTGCAGAACGCCCCCGTGCTCGGAGAGGTCGCCGACAAACCCCAGATCGCCCAGCGGGCGCACCAGTTGGGGCTCGACGATCGCGTTGATCTGCTCGCGCAGGTGAGGACTCACGGCCACGGCCACTTCCTTGTTGACGGGTAGTCAGAGGCTACCGGTGGACCCCCTCGTCGAACCCATACACTCAGGTTGTGGTGAGTGTGAAGAATCCCGAGGACCTTGACGCGGAATCGTTCACCGCAAAAGTGACCGGCTTGGTGTCGTCGTTCGGTGACCCGACTCGCCGGAATCTCTATCTCTACCTTCGTGAGAATCCCTGCATCACGGCCAACGACCTGGCCTTGCACTGTGGCGTCCACGCCAACGTAATTCGCCACCATCTCGAGCGATTGATGGCCGCGGGTTACGTCACCAGCGACGAAGTGCGCCGCAGTGGCGTCGGACGTCCGGCGAAGGTCTATCGCGTCGTCGAAGAGGATCTCGAT
>CAWHLQ010000054.1:0-21482 GCA_963830195.1 uncultured Actinomycetota bacterium
GAGATAGACAATCGGTCGCAGGTAGCAACCATCGGGCAGCGGAACTCGACGGACCACCTCGACAGAGGCGTCCAGCAACTGATCGAGCAAGAACGGCACATCGATCATCAGGATCTTGCAGCTGTTCAACAGGACGACTGATGTGTTCGCGCAACCGAAACACTGCCGGACCACTGGCGGTGTGGTAGGCGTAATCCCCTCAAGGCACCGGTTCCGTAATGGAGTCCGTGTGTCAGGGCGTGAATTGTCGCCTTCTCCCAGTCGACGAATTCGCCGTCCATCCAAATCTTCGACGTCGGAGTGATGGGCATCTACAACCTTCCTAGTATTTCGTCCGTCACGCCGCGGGTCCCGAGGGACCGCGGGTCACCGTTGAAGTCTGCCACTGCCACGCTGACCCGGCGTGCCGCGTTCGTTTCTCCGAGGTGCTCGAGCAGGAGTGCCGCCGACGAGATCGCCGCGAGCGGATTGGCCCGGTTCGTACCCGCAATGTCGTGGGCCGCCCCGTGGACCGGCTCGAACAGCGACGGTCCCGTGCGGTCGGGATTCAGGTTGCCGCTGGCGGCGAAGCCAATGCCCCCAGTGACGGCTCCAGCGAGATCGCTCAGGATGTCGCCGAAGAGATTGTCGGTCACGATCACGCCGTAGCGCGCCGCGTCCTCCACGAGGTAAATGCACGCCGCGTCGACGTGCTGGTAGTCGACGCGCACGGTGGGGTACTCCTGCGCCACGAGATCGGTCACTCGTTGCCAGAGGTCGCCGGCGAACGTCAACACATTGGTCTTGTGCACGAGCGTGACCCGGGGGTCGTCGAGGAGCGTCGCGCGCTCAAAGGCGTACCGAACACATCGTTCGACCCCGAAGCGCGTGTTGACCGAACCCTGGGTCGCGATCTCGTGGGCCGTGCCCCGGCGAAGGACGCCGCCCTCTCCGGCGTACGGGCCCTCGGTGTTCTCGCGCACGATCGCGAACCGAGCGAGTCCCGCAATGGATCCCTCCACCGCGCGAAACGGTCGGTAGTTGATATAGAGGTCGAGACCGAAACGCATCCGCAACAGGAGGCCCCGTTCGAGCGTGCCGCCGGGTATGCGCGCGTCACCAATGGCCGGCCCGATCGCGCCGAGGAGGATCGCGTCGAATCCCCGCAGATCCTCCAGCGTGTCGTCGTCGAGAACGAAGCCGTCGCGCAGGTATCGCGCGGCGCCGAGGTCGAACTCGGTCGTCGCCACATGGACTCCGGTCGCGGAAATGACGCGAAGGGCCTCCGCGACAACTTCGGTCCGATCCCGTCTCCCCCGATGACCGCAACACGATGGGTGTGACTCGAACTCACGCTGCACCGCCTCTCATGGGCTCAGTTTCGTTGGCCCGCGCCGCGAAAGGCAAACTCGGAGATGATTCGACGACGCCGAAAGGTAGAATCGTTGTTCCCACCGAGCGAGGTTCACCCGTGCCCGACGATCACCACCGGATTACCCAAGAGACGCTGGACAAGCTCCAGGCGGAGTACGACGAGCTCACGACGGTAGGACGCGTGGAGATCGCCCGGGTCATTGAGGCGGCGCGGTTGCTCGGTGACCTGAGCGAGAACGGTGACTACCACGCGGCGAAGGACGCCCAGGGAAAAATGGAGGCGCGGATTCGCCAGATCGACCAGATTCTCCGCAATCACGAGATCATCGCGCGGGTGGACGACGCGGACGTCGTCGGGCACGCGTCGGTCGTGGCGGTGCTCTATGACGGTGACGCCGATGACGAGGCCCAGGAGTTTTTCGTGGGTTCGATCGAGGAGAGACCCGACGATGTGCTCGTGGCGTCGCCCACCTCGCCGTTGGGAGCCGCGCTGCTCGGCCGCAAAGTCGGCGACGTCGTCGTGTACGACGCACCCTCGGGTCAACTGCAGGTCACGATCGTCGGCCTGCGATAGGTCATGACGGCCCGAACTCTCCTCGAGAAGCTCTGGACGTCCCACGTGGTGGCGAGCCCACCGGGCGAGTCGACACTTCTCTACGTCGATCTCCACTTGATTCACGAGGTGACGAGTCCGCAAGCCTTTGACGGACTGCGGCTCGCGCATCGCACGGTGCGCCGACCCGACCGGACGCTGGCGACGGCGGATCACAATGTGCCCACCGAACCCCTGAGCGTCCCCGTTCTCGATCCCGTATCCCAGCGCCAGCTCGAGGTGCTCGCGGAGAACTGCGAGGAGTACGGGATCACCTTGTTTCCCCGCGGCCACGAGAATCAGGGCATTGTCCACGTCATCGGTCCAGAACTCGGTGTCACCCAACCCGGCATGGTCATCGTGTGCGGCGACAGCCATACATCGACCCACGGCGCCTTCGGCTCGCTCGCCTTCGGGATCGGCACCAGTGAGGTCGAACACGTGCTCGCGACGCAGACCATCCCCCAGTCACGACCCAAGACCATGTCCGTCACCGTCGAGGGAGTCGTGCCCGACGACGTCAGCGCGAAGGACGTGGCCCTCGCGATCATTCTCGCGCTCGGCACCGGAGGTGGCGCGGGCTACGTGCTGGAGTACCGCGGATCCGCCATCGAAGCTCTCTCGATGGAGGGACGCATGACGATCTGCAACATGAGCATTGAGGCCGGAGCGCGCGCCGGTCTGGTCGGGGTGGACCAGACGACGATCGACTACCTGCGCGGTCGCCCCGGAGTACCGACGGGCGAGGCGTTCGACGAGGCGTCCACGCGGTGGCGCGACTTCGCCAGTGATCCGGGGGCCGTCTTCGATGACGACCTCACGATTGACGCCGCGAGCCTCTCGCCGTTCATGACCTGGGGCACGAACCCCTCACAGGTCGTCCCGGTCACGGGCTCCGTGCCCGCTCCCCGTGACGGCGCCGACGAACGAGCCCTGCAGTACATGGGACTGGCTGCCGGTGACGTTCTCTCGGAGGTGCCGGTGGACGTGGTGTTCATCGGGTCGTGCACGAACGCGCGCATCGAGGACCTGCGAGCCGCCGCCGCGGTGGCGACGGGGAACCACGTCGCACCGTCGGTTCGGGCGTTGGTGGTGCCGGGCAGTCACCGCGTGAAGGCCGAGGCCGAAGCCGAGGGACTCGACGACGTGTTCCGCGCGGCGGGCTTCGAGTGGCGCGAACCAGGTTGTTCCATGTGTCTCGGGATGAACCCCGATCAGCTCGCTCCCGGTCAGCGCAGTGCGTCGACGTCCAATCGCAATTTCGAAGGTCGACAGGGACGCGGAGGTCGCACCCACCTCGTCTCACCCGCCGTCGCCGCCGCGACCGCGATTCTCGGCCGTTTCGGACTCCCCCGCGAGGTGGCCCGGTGAACCCGGTCCGCATTATCGAGGGTCGCGCGGTGCCGCTCGATCGTTCCGACGTCGACACCGACCAGATCATCCCGTCCGACTGGCTCAAGCGCGTCGAGCGCACGGGCTTCGGTCGAGGTCTGTTTTCCGAGTGGCGTGACGAGCCCTCGTTCGTGCTCAACCAACCCGAGTACCTGGGCGCGCGCATTTTGCTCGCCGGCGAGCGATTCGGTACGGGTTCGTCGCGCGAACACGCGGTGTGGGCCCTGATGGATTACGGCTTCGCCGCGGTCGTCGCGTCGTCGTTCGGAGACATCTTCAAGACCAACTCCGCCAAGCAGGGATTCGTGACCGTCCAACTGGATCCGGCGAGTCTGGCGGAGCTCATCGCGCTGGTGCGCCACGATCCGCAGGTCATCGTCACCATCGACGTCGACCGTCGCTCCCTGGAGGTGGCCGCGGCTGACTGGCACCGCGACTTCACCCTGAGTGACGAGACCCGCGAACGACTTCTCAACGGGTGGGACGACATTGGTCTCACGTTGCGCCACGAAGGAGAGATCACGGCGTTCGAGTTGGCGCACGATCGACGATCGCCCTCGCTGCGGGGACTCTTCGACCGCGACGGGCGTGTCGTAGAATCGACCCCCTGAGGGAAGGACGGCCATGGCCGAGTTTCAAGTCGTATTCGAATCGCTCCGTGACGTCAACGGGTGGATGACGGAGGATCAGGCGCACCGTCTGTGGGATCGCGCACGGGAACTCGGACCCGATCAGAGAGTCGTAGAGATTGGCTCGTTCCAAGGTCGCTCGATGGTCGTCCTCGCGAGTGCCGCGACGGCGGGCGTCGAACTGTTCGCGATCGACCCGCACGGCGGCAACGACCGTGGCCCCCAGGAGATCGAGGGGTACGTCGAAGAGGCCGAGAGCGACCACCAGATCTTCCTCGACAACCTCACCACCGCCGGCGTTCGCGATCGCGTCACGCACCTGCGCAAGTTCTCCGACAAGGCGCTCGATGACGTGCCCGGGATGGTCGATCTGCTGTACGTCGACGGCGCGCACCGATTCGTCCCCGCGTCCAACGACATCAAGATGTGGGGCGCCAAGGTGGCTCCCGGGGGTCATCTACTGGTTCACGACTCGTTTTCGTCCATCGGCGTGACGCTCGCGTTGTCGGCCACGACGTTCTGGTCGCGCCACTGGACCTACGAGGGGCGCAGCCAGTCGATGACGCAGTTTCGCAAGGGACCCAACACGCGCGCCGAGCGCGTGCGCTCGCTCGCGGGTCAACTCGCCCAGCTGCCCTACTTCGCGCTCAACGTCCTGTACAAGGTGCTTCTAAGCCTGCACCTGAAGCGGGTGGCCATGGTGCTCGGCAGTACCGGCGAGTGGCCGTACTGAGCCCTCCGGAGACCTTGCACTCGCCTGGTGGTGACGCCAGGTCGCCAACGTCGCAATCATCACGTTGCCCACGAAACCGGCCATGGTCGCGATGAGCGCCGACGTCAGGTCGTGGCTCACGTAGTAACCCATCCACACCACGCTGCACACGGCGCCAACGGTCCACGAGGAGACCGAGACGCCAAGGTCGCCGGGGTGCCGCAGGAGCTCGATGATCTGGGGCAGCCGATTCGCGGCCATGGCCACGCCCGTGCCGATCGCGCCCGCAGCCCATCCAAAGAGAATCGTCGGGAGCACGCAACAACAGACGATGAACGCGCTCGCGCGCGCCACGGTCGCGAGGTGGCGGAAGGGCTCGAGTCGCGCGACGATCGCAATCTGGAGGGGCGCGCAGACCGCTGACCCGAGGATGACGATGCGAGAGTGCACGGCGATTCCGTAGGCAATCCAGAAGATTCCGAGCAGGACGAACTGGTACCACGTCGTCAGTGAGACGCCGTCGACACTGACCCGGCGCGCCCGCTGAAACTGACACCACGTCGCCGCGAAACTGAGCGCCACACCCGTCAGGCCGATCAGTTGATCGACGGAGACGAACGGCACGCCACAAATTCTACGAGAGCGACACCCTCAGTTTGCGTGCACGACACCCAGATTCTCGTCGTCGTCGACCTCAGCGACGACGATTGGCCGCCGAGATGACTGCTTCGAGGGACGCGTCGAGAATTGATGAACTCATCCCCACGCCCCACCACGAGGTTCCGTCGGCGAGGGCGGCTTCGACGTACGCGACCGCGGACGCCCCCGAACCCGACGTCAGGGCGTGCTCGTGATAGTCGCGAATCGCGAAGTCGACGCCGAGCTCCTCGCGAAGTCCCGCCATCAGGGCGTCGATGGGGCCGTTGCCTTCGCCCTTCACCGTCACGTGCGCGCCGTCAACGATCAGCTGGGCGAAGATGGCGGTGCGGGTGCTGTCGGCGGCCACCTCGCTCGAATAGAGCTGGATCGCGGGGTTCTCGGGCAGATAGGTCGACGTGAAGACGTCCCAGATCGCCACCGGTGAGATCTCCGTACCCGACGCCTCGGTGATCTCTTGGACCTGTCGGGAGAACTCCACCTGCATCGCTCGTGGCAGATCCAGGCCGTGCTCGGCGGACAGCAGATAGGCCACCCCGCCCTTGCCGGACTGGGAGTTCACCCGAATGATCGCCTCGTAGGTGCGACCGGTGTGCTTCGGATCAATGGGGAGATAGGGCACCTCCCAGAGTGCGTAGTTGTCGCCGATGGCCGACATGCCCTTCTTGATGGCGTCCTGGTGCGATCCCGAAAACGCCGTGTAGACGAGTTCGCCGACGTAGGGGTGGCGCGGGTGGATGGGGAGCCGATTCGCGAACTCGGCCACGTGACGCACCTTGTCGATGTCGCTCAGATTGAGCTCCGGGTCGACGCCCTGGGCAAAGAGATTGAGTGCCAGCGTCACCACGTCGACGTTCCCGGTGCGCTCACCGTTGCCAAAGAGGGTCCCCTCCACGCGGTCGGCACCCGCGAGCACGCCCAGCTCGGCCGCCGCCACGGCCGTGCCACGATCGTTGTGGGGGTGCAGCGACAACACGACGGCGTCGCGGTGCGAGACGTGTCGCAGAAACCACTCGATCGCGTCCGCGTAGAGATTCGGCGTGTACATTTCGACGGTCGCGGGAAGATTCAGGATCAACGGACGCTCGCGCGTGGGCTCGATGACCTCGATCACGGCGTCACAGATCGCGACCGCGTAGTCGAGTTCGGTTCCCGTGAAGCTCTCCGGTGAGTACTCATAGAGGAACTCCGTCGTGGGCGAGGTCGGTTCGAGGGACCGGCACAGTGTGGCGGCGTGCACCGCAATGGCCGTGATGCCCGCCTGATCGAGACCGAAGACGACTCGACGCTGCAACGTCGAGGTCGAGTTGTAGAAGTGCACGATGGCCCGCCGGGCACCCTTGACTGATTCGTAGGTGCGGTGAATCAGGTCGTCGCGACACTGCGTGAGGACCTGAATGGTGACGTCATCGGGGATCAGTCCCTCCTCAATGATCGTGCGGACGAAGTCGAAGTCCGGCTGGGACGCGGACGGAAAACCCACCTCGATCTCCTTGAATCCCATGGCGACCAACTGCTCGAACATCGCGAGCTTGCGCTCGGGGTCCATGGGATCGATGAGCGCCTGGTTGCCGTCGCGCAGGTCCACGCTGCACCAGAGGGGGGCGCGGGTGAGCCGGTTGTTCGGCCAGGTGCGGTCGGGGAGGTCGACGGGCACGGTGGCGCGGTACTTCGTAAACGGCATCGAACTGGGCTGCTGGTCACTTCGGGCCACGATGGTCCCACTTTCTCAGTCGAGGGCTCCAGAAACGAAAAACCTCCCGCAGGAGCGGGAGGAAACGGGCGAGCGCGGTGCGCTCGCCCTATCGAAGCAGGAGACCGTTGCGATTGCTCACCTTCACGACAGCAGTCTACTGCCCCACTAGCGTCCGTGACCAGCGGCACCAACGGATCCCCCGTCGGCCGGCCACGGGAGGCATCGATGATCATCGGCACCCACACCATTTTGTTCAGCGCCGACGCTGACGCCGACCGAGCGTTTCTGCGCGATGTCCTCCACTTCTCGCACGTGGACGCCGGCGGCGGTTGGCTGTTGTTCGCTCTGCCGCCCAGTGAGCTCGCTGTCCACCCCGGCACGTCACCGTCGCACCAGATGTATTTCATGAGCAACGATCTCGACCAGGACATCGCGGACCTCGCGAATAAGGGGGTCACGTGCGGACCGACGAGCGAGGAACGATGGGGCACTCTCACGTCGATCCCCCTCCCCGGGGGTGGGTCCGTGGGACTGTACGAACCCCGACACCTACTCGCGCACGACGCGTGACCCCGGAGGCGACGTGCGAGGAGGGCGCTAACCTTCCGTGATGCGTCCCGTGAAGGCCCTCGTGCGAGTCCTGGTCCGATTGACCATCGTGGCGATCGTCGGCGCCGCCGTGAGTGGCGTCGTGGCCCTGATCAAGGGGTCGGATTCCTCGTCGACACCGGTCACCTACGACCAGTGGCCCGACGTTCCGACGAATCCAGACGCGTCCTAGACCCTCGAGCGCCCTCGTCGTCGCTCATTACTGACCCAAGGAGAACATCATGGACATGCAATATCGGAATCTCGGTCGATCGGGCTTGCGCGTCAGCGTTCTCTCGTTTGGTTCGTGGGTCACCTTCGGTAGCCAGCTCGACGTCAGCTTCGCCGCGGAGTGCCTGAAGGCCGCCCGCGACGCGGGCGTGAACTTCTTTGACAACGCGGAAGGGTACGCGGCCGGTGAGTCCGAACGGATCATGGGCGAGGCGATTCGCAAACTCGGGTGGCAGCGACACGAGTACGTCGTGTCCACCAAGCTGTTCTGGGGCCTGTACCCCGATGTCAACATGCGCAACACGCTCAACCGGAAGTACCTCAGTCAAGCGATTGACGGGTCCCTCACCCGCTTCGGTCTCGACTTCGTCGATCTGGTCTTTTGTCACCGACCCGACGCCCATACGCCCATCGAGGAGACAGTGTGGGCGATGAGCGACATGATCACCGCCGGTAAGGCGCTCTACTGGGGAACGAGCGAGTGGAGCGCCGACGAGATCCGCACCGCGTGGAACATCGCCGATCGACACCACTTGCACAAGCCCGTCATGGACCAGCCGCAGTACAACATCCTGTGGCGCGATCGCGTTGAAAAGGAGTACAAGCGGCTCTACGAGGACATCGGTCTGGGGCTGACGACGTGGTCCCCCTTGTCCTCGGGGCTTCTCACCGGTAAGTACTTGAACGGCATCCCCGAGGGAAGTCGCGCGACGCTCCCGGGCTACGAGTGGCTCAAGACCGCGCTCACGGACGAGTCGAGAAACGCCAAGGTGGCCGAACTCAAGGTGATCGCCGATGAGTTGGGTCTGACCTTGAGCGAGCTCTCCATTGGGTGGTGCGCCAAGAACCCGCACGTGTCGACCGTCATCACGGGGGCCTCAACCCCCGAGCAGGTTCGCGAGAATATGCAGGCGCTCAAGGCCCTGCCGCTGCTCACCCCCGACATTCTTGACCGGATCGACCTCATCAGCTTCTTCTAGACGCCCCGCGGCGCCCCGCGTCAATAGAGGGAGATCACGTGAATGTCGGAGATTCCCGGCGTCGCGCGCAGTGTGTCCAGCACGACCGTCGGGGTCGCGACGCTGGTCGACAGCACCATCATGGCCGTGCCCGACGCGGGGCTCGGTCCGACCGCCATCGACGAGATCGAAATCTCCGCTTCGCCGAGGGCGACGCCCACGAGGCCGATCATTCCCGGACGGTCGTCGTTACGCACGACGAGCATGTGAGCCGCCGGCGGGATCTCCACGCTGTGGGCGTCGACCGTGACGACCCGTGGTTCGATGCGCGTCCCCACCTCGGCCAGGGTGCCCGAGACCTCGTGGCCGCCCGAACGCACCGTGATGAGGTTCACGTACTCCTGCGACACGACGGTCGATGACTCGCTGAACGCAACGGAGTGCTCGCTCGCCAACGCCGGTGCGTTCACGAAGGACACACCCTCGTGTCCCGTTGACACGAACAGGCCCTTTAAGGCACACAACGTCAGGATCTTCGTTCCCGCTCCGGCGAGTTCACCTTGGTACAGCACTTCGAGGTCACCGGGCTCACCGTCGAGGAGGCCACCGATGAATCGACCGAGCAGCTCGGCGAGACCCATGAAGGGGCGCACAACGTCGGACACCTCTCCCGCGGAGACGTTGACCGCAAAGGGAACGAAGTCACCCGCCAGTGCCAGCTGCACCTGTTCGGCGATGGTGACGCCCGCCTTGTCCTGAGCCTCGGCGGTCGAGGCGCCGAGGTGCGGGGCGACCACGACCGACGGCAGCTCAAAGAGCGGGGACTCGGTGCACGGTTCCTTTTCGAACACGTCGAGCGCCGCCCCCTGGACGTGTCCGTTGCGAATGGCCTCGGCGAGGTCGGCCTCCACGACGATGCCGCCGCGGGCCACGTTGATGATGCGCACGCCGACCTTGGTCTTGGCGAGGGCCTTGGCGTCGAGCAGGCCCGTCGTCTCCTTGTTCTTGGGCAGGTGAATCGTGATGAAGTCACTCTGGGCGAGAAGGTCGTCGAGGCTCATGAGCTCGACTCCCATGTGGCGGGCGCGCTCCTCGGAGATGAAGGGGTCATACGCCACGAGTCGCATTCCGAACGCCGACGCGCGTTGGGCCACGAGTGCTCCGATCTTGCCGAGGCCCACGACGCCCAATGTCTTGCCGTGCAGCTCGACGCCTTCCCATTTCGACCGTTCCCACTTGCCCGCCTTCAACGCACTGTGGGCCTGCGGCACATTGCGCGCCTGGGCCAGCAGGAGCGCCATGGTCTGCTCGGCGGCCGACAGGATGTTCGACTGAGGGGCGTTCACGACCATGACGCCGAGTTCGGTCGCTGCGGCGACGTCGACGTTGTCGAGGCCGATGCCCGCGCGGCCGACGACGACAAGATCCTTGCCGGCGGCCAGTGTCGCCGCGTCGACCTTGGTCGCGGACCAATGATGATGGCCTGCGCTCCCACAATGACGTCCAGCAGCTCCTCCGGCGTGAGTCCCAAGCGCACGTCGACATCGTGGCCGGCCTCGCGCAACTGGTTCAGGCCGGACTCGGCGATCTCTTCGGTTACCAGCACTCGAGCCACGGCCAACCTTTCGTTCAGTCCCCCAAGGCTACGGGATGAGCGTGCGCGCTCGATCAGCCCGCGGCGACGAACGCCGCCAGTCGGTTCAGCCCCTCCACGAGGTCCGCGTCACCCAGTGCGTAGCTGAGCCGGAAGTATCCCCGGGCGTCGAACGCCTCACCCGGGACCACGGCGATCTTGATCGTCTCGAGAAGCAGTTCGGCCAAGTCAGCCGAACTCTTGGCGACGACGCCGCCGAAGGGCCGATCGAGCAGACCGGTCACGTTCGGAAAGCAGTAGAAGGCGCCGTCGGGCTCGGTGCACGTCACGCCGTCGATTGCGTTCAACATCGACGTCATCGTCTGACGTCGTTGGTCGAAGGCCGCTCGCATCTCGGCGACGGCAACCAGGTCACCCGTGAGAGCCGCCACGGCCGCTCGCTGCGAGATGTTCGAGATGTTCGACGTCGTCTGACTCTGATAGTTGATCGCCGCGTTCATGACGTCGGGCGGCCCGATCATCCACCCGATCCGCCACCCCGTCATCGCGTACGTCTTGGCGACGCCGTTCACCACGACACAACGATCGGCGATCTCGGGAGCGACAACCGGCATCGAGACGTGCTGGGCGGAACCGTAGGTGAGGTGCTCATAGATCTCGTCGCACATGACCCACAGTCCGTGCTCGGCCGCCCACCGTCCGATCTGGGCCACCTCCTCGGGTGCGACGACCGCTCCGGTCGGGTTGGAGGGCGACACGAAGATGAGGAGCTTGGTACGCGGCGTGCGGGCGCGCTCCAACTCCTCGACCGTGATCCGAAATCCGTGTGACTCCGTGGTGCGCACCGCGACCGGCACGCCGCGAGCGAGGTAGACCGCTTCGGGATAGGTCGTCCAGTACGGCGAGGGGATGAGAACCTCGTCACCCGGATCGAGCAGCGTCTGCAAGGTCGTCGCGACCGCGTGCTTTCCCCCGTTGGTGATCAGAACCTGGCTGGACGTCGTGACGAGGCCCGAATCGCGCTGCGACTTCGCGACGACCGCGTCGCGCAGGTCGGGGAGTCCCGCGGTTGGGGTGTACTTGTAATTGCTCGGCTCATAACAGGCACGCGCCGCCGCTTCAACGATGTGTTCCGGGGTGGAAAAGTCGGGTTCTCCCGCTCCGTAGCCAATGACGGGCTCACCCGCCGCCTTCAGGGCCTTGGCTTTCGCGTCGACCGCGAGCGTCGCGGACGGAGCGAGGCCGGCCAGTAGATCGCTCACCCGCGTCGACATGTTCGAACCGTTCCTTCCAGCAGTAAGAATAAGTCTATGAGTTCAACCCCCGACATCAAGATTCCCGCCGAGCTTCTCCCCCGTGACGGACGGTTCGGTTGTGGTCCCTCGAAGATCCGACCCGCCCAGATCGAGGCACTCGCCGCGGACAGCGCCTCGTACCTCGGCACGTCGCATCGCCAGTCGACCGTGCGCAACAAGGTGGGAGAGGTTCGAGACGGGTTGCGCGAACTCTTCGCACTGCCGGACGGCTACGAAGTTTTGCTCGGCAACGGTGGTACCACGGCGTTCTGGGACGCGGCGACGTTTCATCTCGTCGATCAACAGAGCCAGCACTTGAGTTTCGGTGAATTCTCGTCGAAGTTCGCGACGTGCGTCGAAACAGCACCCCACCTCAAGAGTCCGCACATCATCACCGCGAGCCCGGGAACTCATCCCGTCGCGGTGGCCGATCCGTCCGTCGACCTGTACGCACTGACGCACAACGAAACCTCCACGGGCGTGGCCATGACGATCTCTCGTCCCGCGGGCGCCGACGGCATTGTCGCCGTCGACGCCACGTCGGCGGCGGGAGGACTCCGCGTCGATCCCACCCAGTTTGACTGCTACTACTTTGCGCCACAGAAGTCCTTCGCGAGTGATGGCGGCCTGTGGCTCTCGTTGTGCTCCCCTACGGCCGTGGAGAGAATCGAGCGACTCGCCGCGTCGTCGCGGTGGACGCCGGCGTTCTTTGACCTCAAGGTGGCGCTGGACAATTCACGCCTCAACCAGACCTACAACACTCCGGCCCTCGCCACCATCCACCTCCTCGCGTCACAGATCGCCTGGTTCAACGACAACGGCGGCATGGCGTTCAGTGCAGGTCGTTGTGACGCGTCCGCGGAGACTCTCTACACCTGGGCCGATGCGTCCGATTTCGCCACACCCTTTGTCACGACGCCGAGCCAACGAAGTCACGTCGTGGGAACCATCGACTTTGTCGAGGCCGTGGACGCCATGCAGGTTGCCGCCGTGCTGCGGGCCAACGGAGTGGTCGACACCGAGCCCTACCGAAAGCTCGGTCGCAACCAGCTGCGCATCGCAATGTTCCCCAGTATCGATCCCGACGACATCGCGTCGCTGTGCGCGTGCATCAACCACGTCGTGGGCGCACTGTCGAACTAGGGCCGTCGACCCACCAGGTCCAGCAGTCGTGTTTGCAAGGGGGCGTCGGCGCTCACACGCCCACTCGGCCCTTCCCCGTAGACACCGAGTGTCCCGATGAACGGTTCCAAGGGACTGAAAGTGTCCCACAACGCCGCCACGACGTCATCATTCAGCGTGTCGTCGACGTCCAGGGCGCGGGCCAGGTCCCAGGCGTGCAGACCCAGTTCGCCCGTTCCGAGTCCCAACAGTTGTGCGCCCGAGAGATCCAGCATCGGGTGGTGACATGTGCGCTCCAAGACGTCGTCGTTCGCAAAGGCGGCGTCCCTCTCGTCGGCGCTCTGGCGGAAATCCGCGATCGGATCGTCGCCGAGCGCCGGATTGTTGATGACGGCGCTCGCCTCCGCGGCGCTGCCACCTTGGATCAAGAGGGCTCCCATGCGGTTACCCGCCACGACGTGCGCCACGAGATCGCGGACGGTCCACTCTCCGTCGGACGTCGGGCTGTCCCACTGGTCGTCGCGAATTTGAACCAGTCGGGAATCGAAGTCGGCTCGCGCCAAAGCGAGAATCTCACGTGCGGTCATGGAGTGAATCGTAGAGCACTCGATCCACGCAGTCCGTCGGACTCTCCCGTTCGTCGGTCAGCGAGACAGTGGCCCACCGGGCCCGAACGCCTTCTGTGCGAAGCGCTGTCCCATTCGCACGTACCCGTCCGCGTTTGGATGGAGGTCATCGGGTAGGTCACCAGCGTCATCGGGACCAAAAAGTTCCAATCCGTCGAGATAGTAGAGGTGGTCGTCCCCCGCCTCACGGCGCTGGGTGACCAGTGACGCGATCGTCGAGCGGATCTGCGTGAGTGTCAAACAGGTGGATCGAATCTCGGCCGCGTCGTTCACGGTGTAGTAGCGACCGTCTGATCCCAACAGAGTCGGCCCGGGCCGATCCTCGGCCGACGGACAGAAGATCGGCGACACGAGGAGGAGGGGCGTGTGCGGATGTGACTCGCGGATGGTGTCGAGGAAGCCGTGCAGGGCGGGTGTGAATGTTCGCGTTCTCATGGTGTCGCCGTTGACAACATTGATGCCAACCTTGAGGCTGATCACGTCGACGTCGAGATCGCGGATGGTCCGCGCGACGAAGGGGTCGAGCATGCATTGACCCGCCAACCCGAGGCTCAGGAGGTGAACGTCGGCGTCCCGTGCGGCGATCGCCGGCCACGTCGTCGTGGGCGAACTGGCTTCGGCGCAGTGGCTGATGGAACTGCCGTAGTGCACCCATCGACGTCGCGGGTCACGCGGCGCGGGTTCGCACACGGCGTCGTCGGTCACGCGCACGTCTCGGATCTCGACGACGGACGCCGTCGGAAGCCAGATTTCGACCGTTTTCATCCCGGGCGTGAGTCCGTCAAATCGAATCGTGGTTGCGGGTCCCGGCGCAATGCTCACATCCTCGGGACGAGGTCCCGTCAACGTAATCACGGTGCCGACGGTCGACGTGGTGCGCATCGTGACGGTGTTGTCTTCCACGAGATCAAACGCCGCAGCCCGAAGTTCCTGGGGCAGAATCCGCAGGAGCGTGAGTTGCACGTCGACTTCGATCGTGCGCGCGTCGGTCCGACAGCGCATCCGCACGCCCGACGGCATCTGAACCACGAGGTCCATGGCGATATCGGGAAGTTGCGGTTTGGTCCAGCTTGGCAAGCGGCGAGGCACGTACCCACTTCCCGTCGCGGCAACATCGAGCGCGCCGACGAACTCGAAGGGACCGTTGACGATCGGAACACTCTGCACGCTGACTCTCCTTGGGGCTCGCTCACGCGCCAGGACACGGTGCGTGAGCGACGAGCATCGCACAGCCCGGCGACGACGGTCGGTCCGACGCGATGGAGAGCGACGAGACGACGGCATCGGGCGGTGTCGCGTCCGTCTCGAGTGGTCCTTTCGTTGGTGATTGGGATCGTCCTGCATCCACAATCGCGGCCCCATGCGGGGATTTTCGGCCCGGACCGCTGAATTTGTGGATCCTCGCCCCTTTTGGACGTGTCGGCGTCATCGTTTGTCTACTGTTGCTCGTGAAGTAGCCACGAAATTCAAGGGAGAACGTCGTGAAAAGTCATCGATTCCTGACTCTGGCCGTCGCCACGGGCGTCCTCAGCACCGTCGCCCTTGTTGGCTCGGTACCGGCCGGAGCCGCGGATACTCACGTCGCTCGCGGCGCGTCCCAGAGTGTTGCCGGGCACGCTCTCCACCCGAGAACGACGGGATTCGTGACACACACGTACACCGTCAACACAACATCGGACGACACCTTGTGGTCGGGTGCCCCCGCGCACAAGTGTGAGGACACGACCAACCATCTCCGTTGCTCGTTTCGCGCCGCCGTGCAGGTTGCGAACAACGACTCCGGTTCGTCCGGAATCTGGGATGTTGTGAAGGTGCCCGCGGGCGACTACAAGTTGGATCCCTCCGTCAGCGGTAGCTCCCCCTACCTCGGCGCCGAGTACGAGGACCTGACGATCGACGGAGCCGGTCCGGGCAAGACCGTCATAGACGGATCGTCACTGAGCTTCGACCGAGAGTTGCTCGTGATCGACGATTACTACGACACGGTGCAACTCAATGGCTTGACGTTCAAGGGTGGGTACGCGGACTACGGCGGCGACATCTACGAATGGGAGTACGACTCGCTCACGACGTCGAACTGCTCCTTTCTCAACAGTGACGCGACCTACGACGGTGGTGCGGTGTACGTCTACGCCTACTCTGCCTTCACGGCAACGTCGTCGACCTTCTCGGGAGACTCGGCGTACTACGACGGTGGTGCAATTTACGACGACACCACCGAGCAGCTCACTTTGTCGAACGACACGTTCTCCAATAACACCGTGACCGAGTCGTCCGGCGAGTACGACGGAGGAGCCGTGTACACCTCCGGTGACGTCGAAGTGGATCACTCAACGTTCAGCTACAACGGCACCGCCGGTGACGGCGGAGCCATCTTCGTCGATGGCAACGGTGTATTTTCGTACGACACGTTCACGGACAACCACTCGAATGACTACTACGGCGGTGCGATTTTCGCCAGCAACAGTCTCACGCTCACCAACAGCAAGCTCACGGGAAATACGGCGTCCGATGGCGGCGGTGCGATCTATGACAACGAAGCGGGAACGTACGCGGATGACGACTTCAGCAGTAATAGCACCGCGGCCAGTGGCGGCGATATCTTCGACGACGACGACGCCTCGATTTCGAACTCCACGTTCTCGAAGAGCAGCGCCCAGACCAACGGCGGTTCCATCTATGTCAACAGCGGATACGCCCTGACGATGGCCAACGACACGCTCACGGGATCCTCCGCTCACGGTGCGGGGTCAGAAGACGGAGGTGGCGCCATCTACCTCAATGACGCGCTCGCGAACTTGACCAACGTCACGATCAAGGCAACGACCGCGCTCACGAGTTCCGAAGGTGGGGGAGGAATCTTCTGCTACGACTGTGAATTGACGTTCACGGGTGGTTCGATCACGGACGCGAAGGCCTACTACGCCGGAGGCGCCATCTACTCCTACGAAGACGGCTACATCAACGTCGACAACGCCACCATCTCGGGGAACTCTGCCGAGTGGGGCGGAGGAATCACGATCGATGACGCCAGCTACTTGATCGTGAACAACAGCACCATCGACTCGAACGACTCGACGTACTACTGGGGCGGCGGCATCTCGGCGGAGTACGGCAGTACCGCGCAAGTGAACAACAGCACGATCGCGTTCAACAAGGCGCTCGGGAGTGAGGGTTGGGGCGGAGGAGTCGCGATCTACGCCGACGGTACCAACGAACAGTCGACGGGTGACTTCAACAACGACACCATCAGCAACAACCAGGCGGAATACGGCGGCGGACTCTACGGGAATGGCTCGTACATCTCGGTCAACTATTCGACCATCGCGTACAACTCCGTCCCCTATTCGAGCGGTTACGGCGGCGGAATGTACAACAATGACACGGCGTTCTTCACGACCGGATCAATCTGGGCAGACAACGTCCACGGTCAATGTGGAGGGACTGAGTTCTGGAGTTCGGGCGGCGACAACCTCGATTCCGACAACACCTGCGGCCTGACGGGTACCGGTGATCTCGTCAACCGTTCGACACCTGACCTCGGCGTGCTCGCCAACAACGGTGGACCGACCGAGACCATCTCGCCCTTGTCGGATTCACCGGCCATGGGTAACGGTGGATCTGCGTGTCCGGTGACGGACCAACGGGGCGTCGCGGTCGCGAGCGGTCAGCCCTGTGACATCGGCGCCATCTTCGTGGAAAAGACCACTACCACGGTGAGCGCGTCCAAGACCAAGATCACCAAGGGCCACGAACAGGCGGAGAGTTTCACGATCACGGTCACGCCGTCGGTCAAGGGAATGAAGCCCGCCGGCTCTGCGACGATCCTGCACGGCTCGACCGATCTGTGCACGGCGACGCTCCACCCGGTTCCGGGCTCCAAGGCCGTCGCCTACCGGGGGTCGTGCACGCTGTCACCTTCGCAGTTGAAGGCGGGCTCGTACTCGCTCGTGGCGCTCTATAACGCGTCGGGCGTCCTCGGAAGTTCGCAGAGCAAGTCCACAACCGTCAAGGTCTCCGGCTAGGTCCTCGTCGCGACAACCCCCGTCCGCCGCCTCTCAGTGAGTGCGGACGGGGGTTTCGTGTACACGACCTCACTGTCGCCTCCGGCGCAACTCGGCGAACTGTGAGCGTCGTCGCGCGAGTCGAGAGCGCCGGCTGACTACTCTCCACCGCCCGACGCGTCTTCCACCTTCTGCTTACCCGCGGAGACAAACGGCATCATCTCGCGGAGCTGGCTCCCGACCTTCTCGATCGGGTGGACGCGACCCGCTTCCTTCAGTTCGCGGTAGCGGGGGCGACCAATCTCGTTCTCGCGAATCCACTCGGCGGCGAAGCGTCCGTCCTGGATCTCCTTCAGGACTTCTTTCATCTCGGCCTTCACGGCGTCATTGATGATCCGTGACCCCCGGGTCAAGTCACCGTACTCCGCAGTGTCCGAAATGGAGAACCGCATTCCGGTGATGCCCTGCTCATACATCAAGTCGACGATCAACTTGAGTTCGTGCAGACACTCGAAGTAGGCGCTCTCGGGTTGGTAGCCGGCCTCAACCAGCGTCTCGTATCCCGCGCGCACCAGTGCGCTCACTCCCCCACACAACACGGCCTGCTCACCGAACAGGTCGGTCTCGGTCTCTTCAGTGAACGTGGTCTCGAGGACGCCCGCTCGCGTGGCGCCGAGACCGTCGGCGTACGCCAGCGCCAGCTCCTTCGCGTGGCCGGTCGCGTCCTGATGCACCGCAATCAGCGCCGGGACGCCGCCGCCTTCGACGTAGGTTCGCCGCACGAGGTGGCCCGGCCCCTTCGGGGCCACCATGGCCACGTCAACGTCGGCCGGCGGCGTGATGAGGTCGAAACGAATGTTGAAGCCGTGCGCGAACAGGAGCAGCTTGCCCGCGGAGAGGTGGGGCGCCACCTCGGTCTCGTACACGAACTTCTGTTCCGTGTCCGGGAGCAGCATCATGATGACATCCGCCTCGTCAGCCGCGCTGGCGATCGACGTCACGCGAAGACCCGCGTCTTCCGCCTTGGAGATCGACGACGAGTCCTCCCGCAGCCCCACGCGAACGTCGTACCCACTGTTCAGAAGGTTGAGTGCGTGGGCGTGCCCCTGGGACCCGTAGCCCAAAATGGCAATCTTCTTGTCCTTGAGGAGTGCCGGGTTGGCGTCCTTCTCGTAGTACATGGTGGTCATGGGGCTCCTTTGTCTTGGTACGTTTTAGTTGCTGGAGCGGCCCAGTCGCGAAAGCGCCACCCGACCCGTACGGTGCAACTCCACATCGGCGAACGACTCCAGTCGACGCTCGAACTGGTCGCAGGCACCCGGAGTACCCGCGAGCATGATGGTGACCGCGCCCGCATCGACGTCGACGATCGAGGCGCCGGCGCTGGCGACGGCGTCGAGCACCGCGGGCCGACTGGTGTCATCCACACGAACGGACGCGAGGAGCAGCTCCCGTTCGAGGGCGTCTCGCGGCGCCAGATCCGTGATGGCCACCACGTTGATGAGCTTGTCGAGCTGACCCACGATCTGCTCCAGGGGCGTGGACTCCGCGTCGACGACGATGGTGATGCGGGAGAACTTTGCGTGTCCTTCCGCGGGCGCGACCGCCAAGGAGTAGATGTTGAAGCCCCGCCGGGCGAAGAGCCCCGCGATGCGTGCGAGGACACCGGCCTTGTTCTCCACGAGAACCGACAAGATGTGGTGGGAGACGGGCGACGTCGCCGAGGGACCCAGATACGGTTCGGGAACGGCGCTCACGACTGACCTCCTCGTTGGGACGGGTGCACCATGACGTCGTCGTTCGTCTTGCCCGTGGGCACCATCGGAAAGACCTTCTCGCGTGAGTCCGTGCGAAAGTCGATCACGACGGGCACGTCCGTGATGCCATTTGCCTCGTCGATCACCCGCTTCATCTCCCCGGGGTTGGTCGCACGCAGTCCCACGCACCCCATCGCCTCGGCCCACTTGACGTAGTCCGGGAGGTCGGGCGACAGATACACCTCGCTGTAGCGCTCGTCGTAGAACATCTCCTGCCACTGACGGACCATGCCGAGGTACGCGTTGTTGAGGATCGCCACTTTGATGGGAATGCCCTCGGCCCGCGCCGTCACGAGCTCTTGCGCGGTCATCTGAAAACAGCCGTCGCCGTCAACGCACCACACCGTACGGTCGGGTCGGCCGACCTTGGCGCCAATAGCGGCCGGAACGCCGAATCCCATGGTGCCGGCTCCCCCGGAGTTGATCCAGGTGCCCGGCTCCTCGTAGCGCCAGTGTTGGGCCGCCCACATCTGGTGTTGACCGACGCCGGCGGCCACGATGGTGCCGGGAGCCGCGCGCTCCGCGATCGCCTCGATGACCGCCTGAGGACGAAGGGGGCCGTCCGCGGTGGGCTCGTCATAGGTCAGCGGGTACTCCGCTTGCCACGCTCGCAGTTGGCGCCACCACGGCGACAGATCGCGGCGTCGTGGTGACCGCGGCGTCAAGCGCCGCCGTCACGACAGCGACGTCGCCGTGGATCGCGACGTCGGCGTGGCGCACCTTGTTGAACTCCGCCCGGTCGACGTCGACGTGGATGACCTTCGCGTCGGGGGCGAAACCATCGAGTCGACCCGTCACCCGGTCATCAAACCGGGCACCGAGAGTAATCAGGAGGTCGCTGCGTTGCATCGCCGTCACCGCGGTGTAGAAACCGTGCATGCCGGGCATCCCGAGGTGTTGGGGGCGCGAGTCGGGAAACGCCCCCCGGGCCATCAACGTCGTCACGACGGGAATGTTGGTGCGCTCCGCGAACGCCAGCAGTTCTGCCGACGCCCTCGCTTTGAGCGTGCCGCCACCCACGTAGAGAACCGGTCGCTGCGCGTGTTCAATCAGCGCGGCCGCGCGCGCCACGGCGTTCTCGTCGAGGAGGACGTCGGGTCGATAGCCGGGCAGGTCGAGCTCCTCGAGGGACGCCGGCCACCACCACTCCATCGTGGATTGGCTGACGTCCTTCGGGACGTCGACGAGGACGGGACCGGGGCGACCCGTTGTCGCGAGGTGGAACGCGGACGCGATGACGCGCGGAAGCCCGCGGCCGACTGGACGAGGAAGTTGTGCTTGGTGATGCCGGACGTAATGCCGGTGATGTCACACTCCTGGAAGGCGTCCGTGCCGATGGAAACCGGTCGCCACCTGACCCGTGATGACCACCAGTGGTGTCGAGTCCATGTGGGCGTTGGCGATCGGCGTGACGATGTTCGTGGCGCCGGGGCCGCTGGGTCACGATCGCTACTCCCGGCCGACCGGTCGCGAGCGCGTATCCCTCGGCCATGTGTCCCGCACCTTGCTCGTGGCGCACGAGGATGTGTCGGATCGTCGAGTCGATGAGCGGGTCGTAGACAGGCAGGATCGCGCCGCCGGGCAGGCCGAACACCACGTCGACGCCCTGGCGCTCGAGGCTCTTGATCAGGGCTTGGGCTCCGGTGAGTTCCACGATTGATCCTTTGTTCACGAGATAACAAAAAAAGGCCTCCCGCAATCGGGAGGCCTCCGGTATACGCGCAGCGTCGCGCCTACCGTCGGCTGATACCTACTACGAGAAGAGAGACGACCAAGCGCACGGGCTCAGTCTTTCATAGGTCGCCCGCGCGCGCAAGAGCTACGCCGACGCGACGGCTCCGGTCTCGGCGCCTTGGACCAGACGGGCGAATTTCTCCAGCACACCGGTGGTGTAGCGCGGCGCGGGATGCACGACGCGTGCGGCGCGTTGTGCGAGCACGTCGTCGTCGACCAGCACGTCGATCCGGTGACTCGCGACATCGATCACGACGCGATCCCCGTCGGCGACCAGTCCAATGGGCCCGCCGTCGAGCGCTTCGGGCGCCACGTGACCCACGCAGAATCCGTGCGTCCCCCCGCTGAAGCGTCCGTCGGTCACGAGTGCGCAGTCCGCCCCCCGGCCGGCGCCCTTCATCGCGCCGGTGACCGCCAGCATCTCGCGCATCCCGGGGCCGGCTCCGGCCTAGGTATAGGCAACCGAACGAGTAGAGTGCAG